>JBOGCH010000035.1:0-86824 GCA_051656645.1 Marinifilaceae bacterium | reverse complement strand
TATCTAAATGTAAATACACCTTTTCATTGTGCAGCGAGGTTGTAAACTGATTTGCCAACACTGGCCTAATCACAATATCATTAATGGTATTACTTTGAGCAAATATCTTTACACAACACAGAAGTGATAACAATAATAGAGATATTTTGGATTGCATAATGCGGATTTAAATTAGTGATAGTCAATCACTCTCATTACAATGTGTTTTACATGTTTTGCTGAGAGAGAGGGAAAAATGTAGAAGCAGTTTTTCCAATAATTTCAACATACTAATTAAAATAACATTAGTAATGTTATTATAGATAACATAGTTGTACTGATTAGAAAAAATATACCAAAAAACACATTAATCTTATATAATATCCTTAATGTAGATTTTTGAGTTAATTTTATCAATTGCAAAACATCCTTTGTTACTAGATAAATAGGCACCATTAAGCAGATAGTGAAAATATTAATTATGATAAATTCGGTATCTATATTATACCCATTAAATGCTTTAACTATCATTATTAGCTCTACGCATATACCGACAATATATGGAATAAGATCAGTGATAATTCTCGTACGTGTTAAATAATCATACTTCATATACTATATATTTATTGATTAGTGTGTCAAATGTTGTAATTATAATTAGTGCTGTTACAATTATAACCTTAATATAGTTTCCTTTTAATCTTGTAATGACGTCTTTCATCGTGAAATTCATGACGTTAATACTTTTATGAGGATTTACTCAAATATCCATTCATTTCAACACGCAACAATCACACTGCAATCTCACATTCCTAGTCAACTTCATTCTAACTGACATTGAGCTTTACCTTTGGGTATACAACAAATATAATATATTTATATAAAAAATAAATATTTATATAAAATATTCACAAATAACAATTTGTTTCATAGGGTATAGTTATCTATTCATGGAGATGTTTGTACTTACTTCTGTGTTTAATTTATTAGTGTCGTGTGTTTTCGCGGCTAGCATCATGGTATGTCCGCACCCCCTTCGTATCCTCGTCACCTCTTGGAAGGGTTTTCTACAGGTTTTCTACTGCTTTTCTACAGGTTTTCTACTGATTTGTATATAGTCTATCTGTAGAAAACCTGTAGAAAAGTAGTAGAGATGGTGTTGTAAACTTTTTGTATTTATGGCGCAGCTCGGGGGATGCTTGGGGGACGATTGGGGAGATTTGTGGTGGTATATGTGTGGTTTGGGGATGGATAGTGAATGGTTTAGAGGTGTTACTGTGTTGAATATTAAGTTGTTGTATAAATATAGAAATAGTAAAAATGTTTGTTGTATATGGCGATGTTATTCAATGAATAATTAATAACTTTATACATAATTACATTTAACTACTAATTAAACAGACGAGACATTATGGCGATAATAAAGGGTCCATTGAGCGATATGGACGGACGATTACAGAATGTAACAACGTATAAACGGTTGGGGCAGACGGTTATGCGTGCAATTCCGCTAAAGGTTAAACACCCCAACACCGACAAGCAGTTGCAGTGTCGGTGCCGGTTGATGCTGACATCAAGATTGGCCAAGTGGTTTGAACCTGCCGCTGCGTACGGGTTAATGCGTAGGGATGAGGGACAGTCTGTACGCACGCAGTTTAGCCGTACCAATGCGCCTGTATTGGGACGTGAGGTTTATACGCCGGGACAGGTGCCGTGGCAGGCCTTGAGTCTATCGCGTGGTGATTTGGCAGTGCCATATGTAAAGTTTTATTATAGTTTGGAGGCAATGGCGCTTAATGTTGAGTTGTTGTCTCAGGCAACGGGTGTATTTACGCAGCCCGATGATATGGTGATGGTGTGTGTGGTACAACCGTCGGTGTTGGAGGCAGAGTGTCCGGACAAGAGCGATGAGGAGAGTTGGATGGAGTTCTACAAGCGTTATAAACATTGTTCTTATGGCAGTATGCCTCTGGTTGGAGGAATGGTGGAGCGCATAGCGGGCCGGAGGCTGACCATAGAGCGTATTGCCTGTCAACCGGGCGAAACATTATGGGTGTATTACTTTGCCTATAATGAGCGCACAAAAGAGGCATCTGTTACGCAGGTTGTTAGAGTTGTGGCGGAGTGAGAATGAAATATGTTAGTGTGGAAATAATTAAAATGGAAGAATAGATGCCTGATTGTGATATTTTTAAGCGGCACGGCGAGTTGGAGCGCCTCAAGCAGTTGATTATGGAGCGTGGGGAACGGGTGCGATTACGGCGTGGTGAGTGCTTTGTGCGCGAAGGGGAGATGTGCGATAAGGTGGCTTACGTGGTGAGTGGCGGTTTTAAAATGTACGCATCAGATGGCGACGGACGCGAACATATTGTGTCGTTTGCATTTGAGCGCGAGGTAGTGGCTTGCTATTTGCCGGCACGTGTGGGAGAGCCTGCATTGTTGAGTGTGCAAGCTGTGGAGCCGTCGGTGGTTGTGTGGGTGTCCATGCAGTCTGTTTTATCTGTGTTTGAAGCTAAGGTGAACGGCGAGCTTTATGTGCGCAGTTTTGTGGATGCGTTAGCCTATGAGTTGTTGCGCAGACATGTGGCGTTTAGGCGTAACAGCGCGCAGGAGCGCTATCTGGAGCTTATTGCGCGAGTACCGGATGTGCTTAACCGTGTTAGCTTAAAGGAGGTGGCATTGTATTTGGACATTGCGCCCGAGACGTTGAGCCGTATGCGTAAGCGAATGCTGTTGGCAGATAGGGAACAAAACTCTTGACTTAGGTCAAGAGTTTTGTTCTTTATGATTGATAATTTTTTTGTTCCGATGGATTACTCCATGAATTTAATAATCTACTTGTCTTTATCTGTTTTTAAGCGATTGCCAATAGGATAAGTGGTAGGTGATAAGGATGTATCTGTGTTGTTAACAATGTATTAAATTTAATTAATGATCGCCGATTGTGGCATGAAACCTTTATATTTATATAACTAATCAAATCCTATTTGACATAACTTTCTAATAATAAAATTGTATATTAACAACCTAACTACAAAAAAATGAAAAGTAAACAATTCTGTATCACGGCTTCCACTATGATCATTATGTTCATGTCCATGTCATTGACACTTTTCTCGCAAAAGACTTCTAACAAGATTATTTACAATAAGGATGGGAGTATCAGTGTCGTTAGCGACTCAGCTTTTTATACAGACTCCAATGGAAATAGGATTAACTTTGCAGCATTTCAGGATTCGTTAAATATGGGAGACTATTCTATATCACTTATGGAAAGTTCTAATGGTGTTGAGACCAAATTAGTGAGAAAGAATGCAACAGAAACAATCTTTAAGGTTGGGGAAAAGTTCCCAGTCCTTACGTATGGTAATAAACGCCAAAACAAAATAATAAATAAGAAGGGGTGCAAAGTCGTCACCTTTTGGAGTACAACATGTAAGCCATGTGTTGAAGAATTAATAGAATTAAATAGAGTTGCGCCCGAATATAGGGGTGTTAATTTTATTGCCGTAACAAAAATGTCAAATGAATCTGTGCGTAAATTCTTTAAAGATAAAGGTTTGGAATTGAATAATCTGACTTTTATTACGGATTACCCCTACGGTAAAGAAACGGGCATAGTTGCATTTCCTTATAATGTACTTACAGACCATATGGATGTTGTACAAAAAGTTGTAATAGGGAGCAGGATAAATAACATTTATTCCTATTTAAATGATAAAAAGAATAAATCAGGAAATAAGTAATATGCGATATAGCTTGTATCTTAATAACTTTAAGAAGTCAGGAGATTACGTATATCTATATTTTCTTGGTTATTGAGATATCGGATTTTAGGAAAATTGTGTTCATGGTGTTGAATGCATGAGTAAGCATTATTTGAACTACGGAACAAAACTCTTGACTTAGGTCAAGAGTTTTGTTCTTTATGCTTAAAATGTTTTGCGTAGTGCTGTTATCGGTATTTCTTTGTTAAATGTGATAATCTATTTACAACTAAATGATGAGAAGAATTTTTATTTATTTATTACTTATGCTGCCTGTGTTATCGGTATTTGCCGATGAGTTGCCGGGGAAGCAGTTTGTGCATCCGGAGCGGGTGCGCTATAATGGGGATTGTATGCAGATAGAGGGGGAGGATGTGTTTATATACAGTGCCGCGTTTCATTATTTTAGGGTACCGGAGGCGTTATGGCGCGACCGGTTTGCTAAGATTAAGGAGGCCGGTTTTAATACGGTGGAGACCTATGTGCCGTGGAACTGGCATGAGCGTAATATGCCGAAGGGTGTGAACGATTTTTCGCAATGTAATTTTGACGATTTGAAGGAGTGGTTGCGCATGGCGCACGAGGAGTTTGGGATGTATACCATTGTGCGTCCGGGTCCGTTTATTTGCGCGGAATGGGCCGGTGGAGCACATCCGCGTTGGTTGGGTAAGTTTTGCCCGGAGAAGTACGAAACGAGTTTCTGGTTGCGTAGCAATCATCCGGACTATTTAAAATGGAGTCGCCACTGGTATGATGCGGTGACGCCTGTTTTTGCCGCGGAGCAGATTACGCGAAAAAAGAAGGGTGAGAAGGGTATTATTATGGTGCAGTTGGAGAATGAGTATGTGTATTTTGGAATGTCGAGCGATAGGAAAGAGGAGGTTTTACGCTGTTTCTCCAAAGCGTGTACGGATAATGGGATTGATGTGCCGTTGTTTACGTGCGTGACACCGGAGGTGAGGGGATCTAAGGATGCTGTAATTAGTCAGCTGTTTGATATGGATAACCAATATGTTTGGGGAAATGTGCATGAGGCGAAGCAACGAATTGAGGATTTGAAGCGTGTGCAGCCCAATGCGCCTGCTTTTGTGTGTGAGTTGCAGGGCGGTTGGTTCTCTACCAATGAGGGAGGATTGAGTGAGGATAGTTATTTGGACGGGAAGCATGCACGCGGTATGTGTTTGATGGCCATGGCCGGAGGTGCTACGGGATTGAATTTTTATATGTTTTTTGGCGGTACGCATTTTGCCGGTTGGGGAGCGCGCCGCATGACTACTTCCTATGACTATGGCGCTCCTCTCAAAGAGAGTGGCGGTGTGGGCGAGAAGTATGAGGCGGTTAAAGGCGTGGGTGCAATGATTGAGCGTTTTGGCAAGGAGCTTGCAACGAGTGAACCTGTTGCTTATACGGCCAATGTGCCGGCGGAAAAAGTGACAACCGCATTACGCCGAAGTGCGGATGGTACGTTGTTTGCGTTTTTCCTAAATAGAGATAAAAACAGGGCCTGTGGCGAGAATGTTGAGTTTACGCTAAACACCGGGCAAAAGATAAATGTTTATTGTGCACTGGATGCGAGAGATAGTAAGGTTTTGGTGTTAAAACCGGGACAAACGCACGGTGAGTGGTGGCCACAGACACAGGCAATGCCACAACGCCCTACGGCGTTGCCTACGCCTATACGTGTGCTTACGGCGGAGAAACGTGCCGAGCAGTTTGACGGGGAGTGGAAGAGGCTGAAAGCGGGTGCATCACTGCCAGAGTTGGGAGTGAATGATTGCCGCTACAGTATGTACCGCAGTACGGTGACGCTGACAGAGAAGGAGGCGCAGAATTTGGGAACGCTGATTTGCGAAATGTTTACCGGTGACCCTATGTATGTGCAGGTGAATGGAACGGTGGTGAATAGAGCCTCGGCGGATGAGTTGGACAATACCTTTGTAACCGATGGGCTACTGCGCAAGGGAAACAATGAGATTGTGGCGGTGTATGAAAATAGAGGGCACTCACACGGCTATCGTCCTATGGAGGAGTTGAGCGGAATGAAGCGCGCGGGATTAGGGAAACGTCAGTCCGTAATTCTACCAATGGAGAAGTGGGAGGTGCGTAAGGTACAACCTAATGAGAGAAACGTAAAGGAGCTATTGAATACAAAAGAGGGTTGGGAGTACATAGAGTTAGACCAATCCACTATTGCTAACTTGGCAACGCTGCAGATTGCAGGACTTGAAAAGCCAAAATGGCCGGCAGCCTGGGTACTACAAGGTACACATGGGAAAGCGATATATAAAACTACGGTGGATGTAACGCAGGAGATGCTGGATGCCGGATGTACGGTGTTTGAGTTTGGGTGCGTGGACGATAAGGGAACGTTGTGGGTGAATGGCAAAGAGGTGGCTAGCCATGATGCATGGGATAAACCTTTTGTTGTAAATGCCGGGCAACACTTACGCAAGGGTGCTAACGATGTGGCTATAGTTGTGGAGAACAACAGCGGTGCGGGTGGCATATTGAAACCTGTACGTTTGTACTGCGAGGCTAAAGTGTTGAAACCGTTGGCGTGGGAGGTATCGGCCGACTTGGGCGGTGTGGTGCAGAGTATACATGCCGGGGGCGGACAAAATGCCCGTTGGGAGAAGGTGAAGTTGAAAGGTGATGGCGAGGTATATAGAAAAGGCCGCTATGCGCCGAAAGGCGAACGCGACGGGCTACTGACTTGGTATAAGGTTACGTTTGACATGCCGGCACAAGATGCAGGTGTGTGGACTCCTTGGAGAGTATTGGTAAATGCTTCCGGAACAGGGTATATGTGGCTAAATGGTGAGAACATTGGTCGCTACTGGGAGGACGGTCCGCAACGCGAGTTCTATATGCCTGAATGTTGGTTGAAATTTGGTGAAACCAATACGTTAGTCTTAGGCTTGCGCCAATCGGAAAAGAACGGTGCCGTACTTGAAGGAGTGGAGATTGCTCCGTACTATGGTGACGCTGAGATGCGATAAAGGTAGATAGCAGAAACAGATATAGAACAAAAAGAGTACATTTCCTTGGGGAGATGTACTCTTTTTTGCGAGTGAGGGTTTGATCCGTATCCAACTGTTGTAGTATTTGCAACAGTTGGATACAGATTACATCGCAAATTGCAGGCGTAGCCAGCCCATGCGGAGGGGCATGGGGTAGTATTGGGTGCTTTCGTAGTAGGCGTTGAAGGCGTTTTCTATTTTGCACGATAGGCTTAGGTGGTGATGAGGACCTAGTTTAAAGCGGTAGCCTGCCTCGAAGTTGTGGAGGGTGTAGGCGTTGGTTTGGTATTCCTCGTCGGCACTGGTGAAGCGCACTCCGGTGTAGGTGGCGTTGTAGTGGAACCATGCGCGACGGCGTAGTTCAAGGCGATAGCCTGCGTTCCAGCGGTTGCGAGGTACGTAGGCTATTTGTTTGCCATAGGATTGTTCGTCGTTATTGCTTTTGTCAACGGAGCGGGCGTAGGTGTATACGCCGGTGATGAGGTGCGAGAGCGCGCCTGTTTGCCCGGTTAGGGAGATGTTGAATTCGGCACCTGTGGAGCGCACTTTGGTGAAGTTAACGGGTTCCCATATGTATCCGTTGCCTTTGGGAATCCACATTATCCAGTTGTCAACGTTCATGTGATAGTAGGTGGCTTGCGCGGATAGGTTAAAGTGGCGAGTGCGCCCTATTTGGGTGGATAGGGTGGCATCCCAACCGATGGATGTTTCGTCCTCAAGATCGGGGTTTCCGCCGGGATTCCAGTATAGGTCGTTCAGCGTGGGTACGCGGTGGTTGTAGCTGTGGGAGGCTTGCAGTTCCAACAGGCGGTGTATGATGGCATAGCGTCCGGAGAGAGAGTAGGTGCCAAACATACGGGTGTCAACGCCTTGCGCGGTGGCAGTGGCATCCAGTTGGAGGCGGTTGGTGGCGTAGTAGCTGAGTAGCATTTTGGCGGTGTAACTGTCGCGACGGGCAAGACGGTCGGCAAAGTTGTCCGAGTCGGCATTGTCATGGCGGTAGTTTAGCAGAAGAGTGGGTACCAGTTTGTTCCATCCTTTGTATTTGTATTCTAGGAGTGCTACTATGCTGTTGTTGATGTTTGAGGTGCTGTCTGTATCGAACTGTCCGAATTGGCGCGTGTAGTCCATCTCACTGCGTAGGTAAGCTACGGTAGCGGAGATGCTGTTGGCGCGAGTGTTGTGACTAAAGCAAAGGGAGGTGCGGTAGTTGGCGCTTTGAGTTTGCTCGGCAGCGGTTGCGTTTACAATGATGGATTGCGGCAGGGAGCGGTTGTCCTTTTGCAGCCATCCGTTCCATGCTAATTTAGTGTTATTGTTCCATCGGTAGGTAAGTTCCTGTAAAATTCCGCCTTGTTTGTAGTCCGCCTCTGCGCGGCGTTCTATGGTGTGATTGTTGCTGTATACTTTGTTGAGGTATTTGTAGTTGTTGTCGGACTGCTGGTAAAAGGCGCGTGTGGTGGAGGTGATGGCGCCTTTGGTGAATTTGAAGGTGGCAGCCTGTGTGAAGGTGCTGTTTGAGGCATACTCCGATATGAGGTTGAGACCTATGCCACGAATGGGAGCATTGTCGCCGGAGAAGTTTATAGATCCGCCAAGCGCTCCGCTGGTGGCGTAAGGGGTGGCGCTACCGTGGGTGAGGGTTACCTGGTCGATGAAGTAGACGGGTACTTGCGAGAAGTCAAATCCGCCTAATTGAGGGGAGTTGATGGAGATGCCGTTCCACAGCACTTGGGTGTGGTTGGAGGATGTTCCGCGAAAGGATACGGAGGATTGAGCGCCTTGGCCCATGCTTTTAATTTGCAGGGCGGTGCCTTCGGTTAATAGTTCGGAGAGTGAGCGAGTGGCTTGTCGCTGCATTTCGGTTTCGTCCACCATGCTTTTGCGCACGCCAATGCCGGCGCGGTTGTCTATTTTCTTTTCTACCACGTTGGCAGAGTCCAGGTATATGTGTAGCTCGCTTTGCGCTATGGCAAGGTGAGAGATGAACAAGAGGATGGAAAATAGAGTGAGTTTCATGGGGATTCTATTAACGGTGATGGAATATATGTGCCCATATCCGTTGCGTGGGATATGGGCATGATTTTATTTATTTAAAAAAGATGGCGTGGGGGAAGATTCCCGCCTTAAACTCGTTGAGTTTTTCGCCGGTTACGGGGTCAAACTCGTGTATGATGGCACGAGAGAGAGAGCCGTACACCACGTCGTTCATGAATATGGTGTTTTGCTTAGAAACGCACATATGATAGATGACCGTGTTACGTTTGGGGTTGAGTTCAGGGTTGATGATAGGTTCCGTTGGAGCCTTGATGTTATCTATGTCCACTGTATATACACGCGTGTGTGAGTTGAAATAGATGGTGGCACCATCGGGCGAACTGTCCAGACAGCCAATGCGAGCGTTTATTTTTAATCCGCTAAGATTGACAGTACTGATTACCTTTTCCGTTTTAGGGTTTATGCGGTATAGCCAATGTTCTGTAAGTGTCCATAGCATGCCGTCTCTGTCCTTTACGAGTTTTGAGAAATCGGCCGATTGTATGGTTTCACCACCATCAGTATAGATATAGCGCATTTTGTCCTCTGTGATGGCACCAAGGTCGAACACGGTAAGAATTGTTCCTGCCACAAATAATTTACCATCGGTAAGTTGCATTTGGAAGGTTTGTCCCGGTGTTTTTACTGTGCGTCTTAATTTAGGACGTTCGGTACCGTGATTGATGTCAATAATCATAAGCTTTGATGAGCTGTTGCGCCACATTTGGTCGGTAACAGCAATGGAATCTCCGCCTAAGTGTTGTACATACATGGGGATAACGTCTTCATCAATGGATATGGTTTCAACACTTTTGAAGGTTTCATGATTGAATACCTCTAACTTTTTAGAGTTGTTTAGAGGTACGTATAGGTTGTCGCCTATACGGGTCATGGATTGTGCCACGTCTCCCATGGGGCGACTGTTGACTTTGCGAAAAACATCTTGCTGCGCTTGGCCATCGTGCGTGAATAGCGTTAAGGATGATGTTCCGTATCCGAATTGCCCTTCGTTGATGACGATGCCACGGTAGATACCTGTTTCCTCTATCTCCTCAATTTTTTCGTTACTGTCGCAACTGCACATAAAGGATGTAAGAAGAGCGATGAAGGTTAAATATTTAATATTAAATAGTCTTTCCATTATTTTGCAATATAAAGATAGCGAGAATTAATATTTGTAGGATATATGTTAGTAACATCGCCTGTTGTAGGATCAACTTCGTACACTTTACATATCTCGCCTTTTCCGGATATCTCACGAATGAATAGTAGTTTGCCGTCGGGAGCAGTTTTAAGGTCTAGGCATTGCATACCGCCATCTACAACTCCTGATGTAACTTCGAATTCAACGTCGTCAGGAGCTTCTAATGTTTTTGTATCAATACGGTAAAAGGCTCTTCCGGCGCGGATAAATAGGTTCTCTTCGGTTTTATCCATAGTTATACCCACTGATGTTAAGGAGGAAATGGTATATGGTAAAGCTATACGATGAGCGATGGTTTCAGTCTCGGGATTAATACAAAATACTGCTGGTCCCTGTGTATCTATCGCTGCAATCCATATCATCCCCTTTGCTTCAATAACAGGTGGATTACCGGCGAAAAGATTGACAGGAGAAAGAATGATGCGTGGTTCTGCCGTAATATTGTCTGTATTTAATACAGCAAATTTAGAATCGTGACCATTAGAGCGTGCACCAAAGGTAAATACCTTGCCTTTGTTATGAATAACCTTATGAATTGGAAATTCTAAACGTGCATGTTGCTTAACAGTTTTATCTTTTAAAGATATTATAGCGATATTGTCGCCATCGCCTCCTGCAGCGTAGAATAGTGTTCCGCCTGTGACAATGTGATTGTCATCAATTTTAGCAGAGCTATTAATTAGAAGTTCATAGCCTAAATTTTTATAGGTTAAATCAATAACATCTGTAACACGGAAAGTTGCTGTGTCAACTATCTCAAGATAACAGCTAGAGTAGTATGTCGAAAAATCGATAACAGAATATGTGAAAATGAATTTGTCATTTATACGTGAAATCTCAGCAATTGAATTCTCTAATAGTTTATTATTAGCACTTTGATAGATATCAGGATTTGCTTCACCACTGTGTGATATGTAAGACAGTGAGGCAGGATCACTGTACATACTAGAGTTATTAACTGTGATAAATTTAAAACTTGTAAGGAAACTTTCCGGTTGTGGGTCTGGTTCCGGTTGGGGAGTAACTTCTTCTTTGTTTTCTTCTTCAACGATAGTTGTCTCTGACGAACATGAAAATGCTGTAAGGCAAGTTAGCGCCAATAAGAATAGTTTTGACTTAAACATAATAAATTAAAGTATTATAAATTAAACATAATACTTCAAGTAAAGGAGAGTGAAAAGGGATTACATTATATAATGACATTTCACTTTGCTTTCACCCGAAGCAATAATAGTAAAATGTTATGGCAGGTCTTCTGGCTCGTTCCTTGTTTTGAAGGCCTTCCCGCAAAATAGCAGTGGCAAAGAGATCAAAACAACATCGTGGAACTTACAGCTGCGGGTACAGCTCCGAAATTACATCGGATTCCCTCTTAGTGGTATATCATAGTATACCAAACCAATAACAGACGCAAAGATAAGGAAACATCGGTTTTATGCAATTTAAAACACAAATTATCCTTTAAAGTTTATAGATATAGTAAGATTGTCCATTATTAAAAGATATTATCTATTGTAAATAAAAGAGTGTATATCTTATTTTGCTTTTATAATTAAGAGTGTGAATTAATGGAATAAGAAATATGAAAAGATTGAGTTTATTATTAGTTGGACTATTTTATGTTTTTCTGTGTCAGGGACAGGAACAAACAATAGGGTTGTCCGGTTTGTGGCGTTTTCAGTTGGACCCAATGGGTTTTGGCAAGACGGCAGGTTCGGAGTTATATTTAAGTAAATTGACAGAGTCTATTGTTTTACCCGGTTCATTAGATGAGGGAGGAAAAGGAATACAAAACTTTGTGGCCCATGTGGACCGCTTAAGTCGTAAGTTTGAATATTGCGGACAAGCATGGTTTCAACGTGAAGTGGTAATACCTCAAGACTGGGAAAAGAAGGAAATTATAATGGAATTGGAGCGCTGCCATTGGGAAACTACCGTTTATGTGGATGGGAAGCTTGCCGGACAAGATGAGCGCTTGTCAATACCTAATCGTTTTAACTTAACACGCTTTTTAACACCGGGAGTACATACCGTGACTATCTGTGTAGACAACCGTTTAAAGTATCCAATGGATCAGTGGAATCATGGAACTACGGAGTACACTCAAACCAATTGGAATGGAGTAGTGGGAAACATGACACTTATGGCTAAACCCTTAAACTATATTACGAGCGTTAATGTATATCCTAATGCAAAAGAGGCTAAACTGAAGGCAAAGATTGCGTTTAATGCTCCGGTAAAACAAGGGGAACTAAAGATTGAAATTAAGGATAAAGGCGGAAAGACCGTGTTAACGCAAAGCGTGCCATTGGATAGTACTGCTGTTGTAGAGAAGGAATTAACGGGTTTAAAACATCTTAAGTTATGGGATGAGTTTACACCTACGTTATATACTTTTAACGCCACCTTAAATACCGAGCAACAATCGGACGCTCGTGGAACGACTTTCGGAATGCGAACTGTGGAGCAAGGAAAACATCATATACGCATAAACAATAGAAATATCCATTTACGTGGAGTGTTGGATTGTGCCGTGTTTCCGTTAACTGGTTATCCCGCAACAAATGTCGAGGAGTGGGCTCGTATTTTTAGTACAGTTAAAGAGTACGGAATGAATCATGTACGTTTTCACTCATGGTGTCCACCGCGTGCTGCGTTTCAAGCAGCCGATAGTTTAGGACTTTACCTTCAGGCCGAACTGCCTATGTGGATAAAGGATGTGGGACGTTATCCTGCTCGTCGCGATTTCTTTGAAAAAGAGATGTATGCAATTTTGGACGAATATGGAAATCATCCGTCATTTATACTTATGTGTAACGGGAATGAAAACGAAGGAGACTTTAGTGTTCTTGAGGATTTAATTCAAAAGGGACAGAAATACGATACGCGTAGGTTGTATTCTGCATCCACTGCCCGCACGCATACGCCATCGGATGAGTACTATGTGTCGCACGTTACGAAAAAAGGAGGCATAACCGTATATGAGGGTATTCCCTCAACAGATTGGGATAAGCGTAAGGAATCGGATATAGATGTTCCTGTCATAGCGCATGAAAGTGGGCAACGTTGTATGTATCCGGACTTTAATGAAATTTCCAAATACAACGGAGTACTAGAGGCGCGTAACTTTAAGGTTTATAAGGAGCGTTTAGCAAGAAATGGGATGCTACATCAGGCTAACGACTTTTTCCGTGCCACGGGGGCACATACAGTTTTGCAGTACAAAGAGGTGAATGAGGCTTTGTTGCGTACTCCAAATCAGGCCGGTTTTCAGCTACTAGGCTTATCGGACTTCCCCGGACAAGGTTGTGCATTTGTAGGAATATTGGATGCGTTTTGGGAGAGTAAAGGTTTGGTAACACCTGAGGTGTTCAGACAATCCTGTGCACCGGTAGTACTTCTTTCTCGTTTCTCAAAACGCGCGTATACCAATAAGGAGGATTTTACGGCGCAAATGGGAATATATCAGTTTGGAAAATCGGCAATTGCACGTGGCAAGCTACACTGGCAATTGGTCGATGAGGACGGAAAAGTATTTACCAAAGGCAACCTTGCACATAAAGAAATAGCGCAAAGCGTTGTGGACTCCATCGGAAAGATACAAATACCGCTTGGAACGATAAATAAACCGGGAAAATATACGCTTAAAGCAACGCTTAATAATGGCGAGTTTGCTAACGAGTGGGACATATGGGTGTACCCGGAATTACAAATAGAACCAACCTATGTTAGGGAGTGGAATACAGCTAAGGAACTTTTAAAGCAAGGCAAGCAAGTATTGTTTATTCCTAGCGAGTGCAATGGACGCAAAACACGTTTTGCTAGCCACTTCTGGAACCCTATAATGTTTAACTGGAATCCTATGATTGTGGGAACTCTAATAAACAATACACACGCTATGTTTAACAACTTCCCAACAGCGAATTATGCCGATTGGCAATGGTGGGATATATTAAACAATGCTAAGTCGTTGGATCTTACGGAGTGTACTAACCTTACACCTCTAATACAAAGTATTGATACTTACGAGGTGAACCGCAAGCTTGGTATTGCTTTTGAAGCAACAGTGGGTAAGGGAAAATTACTTGTATTGTGTGTTGATCCAGACAAGGATATTGCTCAACGCCCAGCCACAAAGCAATTAATTAATGCGTGTCAGGACTATGTTACAACAGATGCATTTCAACCGCAGGCGGAGTTAAAAGAGTACCAATTAGACCAGCTTTTTGATACCGGAAAAACCGAAGTTAAAGGGCATGTTAGCGATGCCATTAAACACCTGCTTAATCAGTAGGCCCATATACATTTAGAATATCTTTTGTAAAAGCCGGACCATGCTAGGTTCGGCTTTTCTCTATCTATCCCTTTTTTAATTGTCTGTACTGAGTAGGAGACATGCCCATAACCTTAGTAAAAAGGCGCGAAAAGTAATACGAGTCATCAATACCTATCTTAAAGCATACTTGGTTTATTTTCATGTCAGTATTGTCAAGAATCTGACATGCATATTGCACTTTTAACTGATTAAAATAAGCTAACGGAGCATGTCCTGTAGATCGGGAAAAGAGTGTTGAAAAATGCGAAACGGAATAGCCACAAAAACCGGCAATTTGTTCCAATGTTAAACGTTTTTCAATGTTCTCTTTCATAAAATGAATAGTTCCCGTTATGGGATCCTCCTTTTTGTCCTTTGTACCATCATGTCGTCGAAACTGTTTTAAAAAGCGCAAAGAGCCCATAAAATGGTGAAGAATAGAAAATACATAAAGCAAATTATCCCAGCTGTAACCAAGTTCAAGGACATTCATAATCTCTTCAAAAAGTTCAATGCGATAACTTATCCTTGAGTTTATTCCGGGTGCCAATGCAATAGGCCCTTGTTGCAATGGCATATAAGCACCGGTGTGCGTACCTTTAAAATGTATCCAATAAATTGTCCACGGATCATCGGCATTGGCTCCGTAACAATGGGGTTTGTTAGCCGGTAAAATAAAATAGCTATTTGCCTCTACAGTGTACGTTACATTGTCAACGGTATACCAACCACTGCCACCTATGCAATAAATTAAAATGTGCTGTGAAATCTTTTCTTTACGCTCTCTAAAATGGTGCTTTGCTTTTGGATAGTAGCCAATATCCGTAATGTAGAGCGTTGAAGCTACAGCATGTCTCTCTATTTCGTTAACTATGGATTGTGGTATAATCAATGCTCTTTGTCCGGCAAAACCATCTTGTCGTTTTATCATAGCAGTTACTTGGTGTTTATAAAGCAAAAATAGAATATATAATCAGATATACTCTTTTTAACCTCTTTAAAACTAGAAACCAATAGTGGGAAAACGACAAAAATATTTTCAAGAAAAACGAATTTAAAACGTTGTAGTTAAAATTTTATTAATAAAATGCTCTATTAAGGTCATTTTTGTTCAAAACATTCCACCCTTTTTCAAAAAAACAATGTCTAATTATAAAGAGAGTCTTAATTTAATCTTAAATGAAGTATGTGGATTAACAAATAGCTCAAGAGAAAATATCTACTTGAAGTTGTCACTCTCTCACTACGCGGCTAAAAATCAAACATCATAAATAACTAACTTTTATGCAAAAACAACTAATTAAAAACAAAGACAAAGTAACCGGAAAACGGTACGGTTTGTTGGGGAGTATTGCGTTACTGATGCTGGCAGGACAAAGTGTGTATGCCAATAGTCATGCATCAGACGCTATTCCTTATACTGCCGGTGCAACTATCGCTACACAAACAACAACAAATGCCACTCCACAAACCGAGACTAAAAAGGAAATCACGGTGAAAGGTTATGTTGCCGGACCCGATGGTGAGCGTCTTATTGGCGTTAGTGTAGTAATTAAAGGAACGTCCAAGGGAGTTGCTACCGACATTGACGGTAACTACACGATTAACGTCCCGGTTGGAGCCCAACTTCTATTTTCATATATGGGTTATGTAAGTCAGGAAAAAGTAGCCCAGCCGGTACTTAATATCACATTACAAGAGGATAAAAAACAATTGGACGAAGTAATGGTAGTGGCCTACGGTACAGCAAAAAAATCGAGCTTTACCGGATCGGCGGCAACTGTTAAAAGAGATGTTCTCGAAAAAACACAAGTAAGTAATCTTACCAAAGCGCTTCAAGGTATCACGGCCGGAGTAGAGGCAAACTCCTCGTCCGGACAGCCCGGAACGGCGGCTACCATACGTATTCGCGGTATTGGTTCCATCAACGCATCGGCCGATCCGTTATATGTTGTTGACGGAGTTCCCTATGAAGGCGATTTAAATGCCATAAGTCCTAACGACATTGAATCCATGACCATCCTAAAGGATGCAGCATCGAGCGCTCTTTACGGATCGCGCGGAGCCAACGGAGTTATTGTAATAACAACCAAACAGGGACATAAAGAGGCTAAACCAGCCATAGACTTACGTGTAAGCTACGGTATATCGGACCGTGCGGTGAACGACTATAAACAACTCTCCACGAACGAGTATTTTGAACTTTATTGGGAAGCTTTACGCAACTATCGTCTTGCCGAAGGCGACACAGAGGCAAAAGCCGCTGCCTATGCAAGCTCCAATGTAGTGCCTAAATTAGGTTTTAACCCTTTTGGCACTAGTTATGCCACGCCTGTTGGCGAAGATGGAAAAGTTGTGGCGGGCGCACAATCATTAATTAATGACGATTGGGTAGATGCATTGTCGCAAAAAGCACGCCGTACAGAGGTACAACTAAGTGTGTCCGGAGGTAGTAAAAACACCAAATATTTTGTATCCGGAGCTTATCTGGACGACCAAGGAATAGCGCTCGCATCCGGATTTAAACGTTACACGGGGAGAGTAAACCTATCGTCCGATATAAAGAAATGGATAACCATAGGTACCAACGTTGGTTTTACTCACTCAGTACAGGATTATCCTACGTCTGAGGACACGAAAGTATCTAACGTTATTAACTTTGGACGTTCCATTCCAAGCTTCTATCCGGTATATGAACGTAATGACGATGGAACCTATAAACTTGTAAACGGTGAGAAAGTGGTTGACTATGGTACTTATCGTCCTTCCGGAGCCATGCAAAACTATAACTTGGTAGGTTCATTGCCTTATGATAAGAACGAAATCAAAAAGGATGCTGCTTCTATTCGCGGATTTGCAGATGTAAGCTTGGGCTATGGTTTTACTTATAAAACAAGTATTAATATAGACTACAACAACACCAATACGCACGATTATATCAACCCAACGCATGGAGCCTCCACAACCAACGGTTCAGTGTCTCGTAACACTACGCGTTCAACAGGGATGACCTATAACAACCTATTAAATTTTGCTAAGGAAATAAACAGCATACACAACATTAAGTTTCTATTGGGTCAGGAGTATTATCAGTACAATCGTACCAACTTTGGTGGATCACGTCAAAACTTCCCATTGTTAGGCTATGAGGAACCGGATGCGGCAAGTGTATTAGTGGACTTTGGCGGATACTCAGACGAGTATAAACTACTTAGTTACTTCGGAAATGCTGAATACGCATACAACAATCGTTATTTCCTTTCCGGATCGGTGCGTGTTGACGGATCGTCTCGTTTCCATCCGGATAGCCGTTGGGGAACATTCTGGTCAGTTGGTGCATCATGGAAATTAAGCGAAGAGGAGTTTATTAAACAACATGAGTGGATTTCAAACATGACCTTACGCGGAAGTTATGGAGCGCAAGGAAATGATAACCTTTCCTCATACTATGCTTACAAGGCAGCTTACGGAATTGCCAATAACCTTGGCGAGTCGGGGGTACTGGCGCAACGTCTTCCAACGCCCGATTTAAAGTGGGAATCAAACATGAACCTTAACATAGGTTTGGAAGCTGCGTTTTTAAATCACCGCATCTCTACCACGGTGGAGTACTTTAATCGTGCCTCGAAGGATTTATTATTTGCAATGCCAATGTCTCCTTCAACGGGTTTCACCTCTATAGATCGCAACATTGGTGCGCTTACAAATAAAGGGTGGGAAGTTGTATTAAATGTTACTCCCGTATTAACGGATCACTGGCAATGGGACATTTCCGCAAATGCTACAACCTATAAAAACAAAATCACTAAACTTCCGCAGGAGAGTATCATCAGCGGTACAAAGCGTTTGGTGAAAGGTGGCTCAGTATATGATTTCTTTATGCCCGAGTGGGCGGGTGTAAACCCCGAGAATGGTAATCCGCAATGGTATGCTACCAATGCTGACGGCGAACGTGTTATTACCGAGAATTATGATAATGCAAATACTACCGACTCTAAAATCAATGCCGGAAGTGCACTTGCCGATGTTACCGGTGGATTTTCAACTAAACTTAAATACCGTAACATAGAATGTTCGGCAGTATTCGCAGGTCAAATAGGCGGTAAAATTTACAACCAGGATAAACTAAGCCTTCTCCACACCGGTACAAATGCAGGACACTCATGGAGCAAGGACATGTTAAACCGTTGGACTCCCGAAAATAGAGATACGGATGTACCAATTCTAACCACATCAAGCAAATACAATTGGACATCGCAGTCCACCCGTTTCTTGTACGATGCTTCCTACTTGCGTTTAAAGAACTTATCCGTAAGCTACACTTTACCGCGCCATTGGATGCAACGTTTGGATATATCCGCTTGTAGACTATTCTTTACGGCCGATAACATTTGGACGGTATTTAAAGAGGAAGGATTGGATCCGGAACAAGCCATTGGCGGAGTTACCTACTTCCGTTATCCGACAATGAAAACATTCTCATTTGGTATAAACATCAAATTATAAAGACACTATGCGTAAAATACTACAATATAGCTTAGCCTTTTTAATAGGTACAGCAACCCTTACCGGGTGCGATCTTGACACCTCCTCAACGCTACAAATGGAGGAAGACAATGTTTTTAAAACTACCGCTTCTACAGATTTGGTACTTAATGGAACATGGCGTTACATGATGGAAACATTTAACTCCTATGCCAACCCGGGATGGTCGTCAATATTTCGTGCCAACGATGCTATGAGTAGCGACGTAGTTGTACATGCCACAAAATACGGCTACGGCAGTCATTACAAATTTCAATCCATGCACACACAAAGTTCAGGGACTGTAACCATTGCATGGCGTTTAAGTTATGCAGCAATAAACAACTGTAACAATGTCATTGCTCGTGTAGATGAGGCAATAGGTACTGCCCAGGAGAAAGAACGTATTAAGGGACAAGCATACGCTATTCGCGGATTCTCCTACCTTATGCTTGCTTCTCAATACGCAACAGCCATAAATTTAAACCCCAACGCAGAGTGTGCTCCAATATATACCACACCAACGGATGCATCGACTGTAGGAAATGCAAAATCAACGGTTACAGAGGTATATAATCAGGCCATTGCCGATTTAAAACAAGCCGAAACATTAATCCCATCAGGATATAAGCGCTCGGATGCCCAACGCCATAAAATTGATCACAGTGTGGTAAATGGACTATTAGCTCGCGCATATCTTTACTCTCGCCAATGGGAAAAAGCGGCTGAGTATGCGGCAAAAGCGCATGCCGGACGCGCTTTAATGAGCGAGTCGGACTATAAAGCTGGATTTAGCGACGCAACAAATAGCGAGTGGATTTGGGGACATCCTCAAACTGCCGAGCAGTCCAATGCTAGCTACAACTTTCAGTTTATTGACGTAGACCCGGCATCCGGATCGTATTACAAAAGTTTCAATGCCGACCCACATTTCTATGCTCTGTTCAATGAGGGAGACTATCGTAAGGAGATGTTCCTTGTTGCCGATAATGGTTATTTAGCTTACAACAAATTCAAAATGCGTTTAGCCGGAGTAGGGGATATTGTCCTTATGCGTCTTGCCGAAATGTATTTAATTGAAGCCGAAGCAAAAGCACATATGGGCGGATCCAATATTACCGAAGCAATCACTGCACTTAATGTTGTGAAGAATGCGCGTGGTGCCACAATTGTATCCTCTACACCTACGCCTGAGGAGCTAATTGAAGCCATACTAATTGAACGCCGCAAGGAGTTATTCAATGAAGGTTTTGCACTGGTTGACATTGTACGCACACAAAAAGCGGTTGTCCGTATTCCTTATGAAGGTGGAATGACACTTACCAATGGCACTCCCATCCCTACAAGCGCTTCTCACTGGATAACTAAAGTGGACAATAAACCTTTTGAGCCCAATAGCAAATACTATATATTTAATATACCGAGTAACGAATCGACCAACAACCCTAATATAAACTAAGTATCCTCACGGATATGTAAAACAGTACTTCCCTCTCGTCCCAATGCGGACGAGAGGGAAGTCTCGTTTATACAATAACCTATCATATAATACATGAGGATTATATGGTAATCCTATCCGGAAATAGAATATGTTATTTGATTGGGCTATTGGTATATAATAATTTCGAAATACATTATGAGTATTAAAATATAAATTAAACAATTGCGTTCCTATTGTTATTAAGATATACACGGTGGTGTTCATTCCATAAATTCGCCTACTCCTCCTCTCACCCTCTAGGGGTTTCATTCAGCTTTCATTCAGCTTTCATTCAGGTTTCATTCAGGTTTGGGGTGCGATACCTGAATGAAACCTGAATGAAACCTGAATGAAACCACAATGAAATATAGAGCGGATGTTATAATAGTGGAGTGTAACAAAAATGTAACTATAATGAAATTATTGCGAAATGTTACGATAATACTTTTGAGCTGCGGGTGAGTGAGTGATGAATGTGCGCTTAACCTGTATGTAACAATATAAAAATCGCAAAAAATGAAAAGAATTAATTTGTTATTAGTGCTAATTGTGTGTGCTTTGACAACTGTAGGACAGGAGAAAAAGTTTGAAATTAAAGGAAAACCTGTGGTTACAATTTTTGGAAATTATCATGCCGGATTTGGATCGGCAAATGGAGATTCAGGGTTTGAGTTGGAGCGATCGTATTTAGGATATGAATTTTCTGTTACGGAAAAATTAGGTGGTAAAGTGGTGTTTGACATCGGTTCAAGTAAAGTTGAGGGGTCGGATTTGGAGCGTATTGCTTATGTTAAGAATGCAATGCTTACCTGGAAACCCGGTAATTGGACAATGGATTTTGGTTTAATTGGTCGTCAACAATTTAATGTACAGGAAAAATTTTGGGGATACAGATATATAAGTAAATCCTTCCAGGATAATTATAAGTTTGGTTCAAGTGCCGACATGGGGGTAAATGTAAGCTATAAGTTTACAAAATGGTTAAGTGCTGATGTAAATGTTACCAACGGTGAAGGGTATAAAAAACTAAACAAAGATAATCGTTACCGTTGGGGTGGAGGTGTAAGTGTAAAGCCATTTAATGGATTTGAATTACGCGCATACTATGACATTCATAACGGTGCAAGCGGACAGGAAAATCAAGAAAATTTAGCATTGTTTGCGGGTTATAAGTGTCGTTATTTTTCGATTGGAGGGGAGTTCAATAAATTGGACAACTACAAGTTTAAGAAGGATGATAATTTGTATGGTTATTCTGTTTATGGAAGTTTGTTTTTAAATAAAAAATGGAGTGTGTTTGGGCGTTTTGATGAGTTAAAATCAAAGGACGATTTTTACAAGGGTGATGAGCAAAATGCAGTGGCAGGTATCCAATTTCAGCCTATTAAGTATTTAAAAATATCTCCTAATGTGCAATGTGTAAAACCACGTGGTGGTGATGTGCAAACTGTTGGTTATTTGAGTGTTGAGTTTAAATTGTAGGACGTAACATTTTTGTAACAATAGTGTAACATGCGTGTAGCATAAGGAATGTAAACTTGCAGTGTGGTTATTGAAACACGAAATAAACAGACAGAAGAAATAAAATTGAAATTATGAACAAGTTTTTTACAGCAATCGCAGTTCTTGCCCTAGCGGTTTCAGGATGCGGAAACAGTCAGTCAAAAAAAGCCGAATCGCAAAGTTTGGCGGGTGCGGGAGCAACTTTCCCATTACCGTTTTATAATTTGGCTTTTAAAACCTATCAGGAGCAGGGTACTGCAACAATTACGTATGGTGGAATTGGTAGTGGCGGTGGAATTCGCAGTTTAAAGGATAAGATTATTGATTTTGGTGGTAGTGATGCTTATTTATCTGATAAGGAGATTAGTGAGATGCCTGCAGAGGTGATTCATATTCCTACTTGTATTGGTGCAGTGGTGTTGGCTTACAATGTGGATGGCGTTGAGAATTTAAAGTTGACAGGTGATTTGATCTCAGATATCTATTTAGGTAAAATTACAAAATGGAACGATGCTGCCATTGCTGCAGTGAATCCGGGAGTAAAACTTCCAGACTTAGTAATAAATCCGGTTTACCGTTCGGATGGTAGTGGAACAACTTATGTGTTTAGTGATTACTTAACAAAAGTAAGTCCGGAGTGGGCACAAAAAGTGGGAACAGGAAAATCATTGAAGTGGGAAGCTGGGATTGCAGCTAAAGGAAACCCTGGAGTTGCCGGAACTATTCGCCAAACATCCGGTTCAATTGGATATATTGGTTCTGAGTATGCTTTCGCGTTACAAATTCCAGTAGCGGAGTTACAAAACGGAGCAGGAAACTTTGTGGTACCAAATACAGAAACTATATCGGCTTCAGCGTCTGGTGAAATGCCTGCTGATACACGTGCAATGATTACAAATGCCGAAGGTGCTAATGCATATCCAATAAGTTGTTTTACATGGGTGATAATGTATAAGGATCAGGCTTACAACAACCGTACAGAGGCTCAAGCTGCTGAAACAGTACGTTTGATGAACTGGATGATTGATACCGATGCGCAAGCGTTAACAACAAAAGTACATTACTCTCCGCTACCTGCTGAAGTGGTGGCTAAGGCGAAAGTGTTACTTGAAGGTGTTACATATAACGGTAAAGCTATTCAATAAAAATGAGCATTGGGAATGAAAGATTGATGCTATTTTTCAATCTTCCATTCCTTTTTCAGTTATAAAAATATAGTGATGAAAGATTTTTTATTTAAGAAACTGTTGTTGCTCTCCTCGGTGCTAATTCTGCTAATTTGTTCGGGGATGATTTATTCGCTTGTTTCGGGATCCATAGAAACCTTCTCTCATTTCGGGATTTTTAGGTTTATCTTCTCGGGGGAGTGGGATCCTAATCCGCAGCAAGAACAGTATGGTGCTTTGCCTTTTATTGTGGGTACAGTGTTAACTTCCTTTTGCGCATTATTGTTTTGTTTGCCTTTGTCGTTACCGGTGGCTTTGTTTGTTGGGGAGTATTTTAGGGGTAAGCGTATAGCTACTGTGTTAAGTTCGGTAATTGATTTGTTGGCGGGTATACCATCCATCGTTTATGGGTTGTGGGGTTTTTATACTTTTCGTCCCATTATTGCCGGATTGGGCTTGTCTCCACAAGGTTTTGGAATACTGACATCGGCCGTTGTATTGGCCATAATGATAATACCATACGCTGCATCGTTAAGTGCTGAGTTTATAGGAATGGCTCCGCGGGATTTGAAAGAGGGTGCTTACAGTTTGGGTGCTACGCGTTTGGAAATGATACGTAATGTTGTGTTGCCGGCGTCCGGATCGGGTGTTTTTGCTAGTTATATTCTTGCTTTGGGACGTGCCTTGGGCGAAACCATGGCGGTGACTATGCTTATTGGGAATACAAATAATATCCCAATGTCATTGACAGCTACCGGGAATACCATGGCGTCCGTTATTGCCAATCAGTTTGGCGAGGCCGACGGATTAAAGTTAAGTTCGTTGATTGCAATTGGATTGTTGCTTTTTGTGATTACGGCGTTAATAAACTTTACGGGTAAGATGATTATGAATAAACTAAACGCGTAATGAGTACAGTTGAACTTACGAGCGCTAAAGTGGCGCATGAGGAACCTGAGGTGATGATGCCTTTGGATAATAAACAGAAGAAAAAGAAAAAAAGTACAGGACGCATTTATATGACCGATTCGGTACGTTATCGATGTGTAAAGGACAAAGTATTTTTTGTTTTAGTGTGTCTATGCTCATCGTTGACCGCAATACCTTTGATAGCTATTATATGGGAGGTGGTAAAAAAGGGATATAGACAATTGAATCTTGCTTTTTTCACAGAAACCGCTCCAAGCAGTTTGGATGCTATGTTGGCAAACACAACGGGTAGTATTATTCCCGGAGGTATAGCTAACGGAATTGTGGGTACGTTACTTATTGTGGCAATGGCAACAGCTATTGCGTTACCTACGGGAATTCTGTGTGGGATTCATTTGTTTGACAAACCGAAACATTGGTTTTCGACAGTTACCCGTTTCCTGACGGATTTGATTCAGGGAACACCTTCGATAGTGGTGGGGATTATTGCTTATGCGTGGGTAGTGAAGCCATTGGGAAGTTATTCAGCGCTTGCCGGGAGTGTGGCGTTAGCTATTATGATGCTTCCGCTCATTGTTCGCTCCACGGAGGAGACGTTGAAAATGTTACCAAATTCATTACGTGAAGCAGCTCTTGCACTGGGATGTAGTTATACAAGTGCTATTGTGAAAATATTATTGCCCTCGGCGTTTGGAGGGATATTTACAGGGTCGTTGTTGGCAGTATCCCGCGTGATGGGCGAAACTGCGCCGCTAATGTTAACGGCGTTGGGAAGTTCAATGATAAACTGGGATGTGGTGAAACCAACGAGTGCAGTGCCGTTGTTGATTTGGGAGTTTTATAATGACCCTAACCTGATAGATTTAATTTGGAGCTCGTCCTTATTCCTTCTTTTACTGGTGTTTTGTTTAAATCTGATAGCTAAAAATATTGCGAGAAAATGGAAAATAGAATAAATAATATAGTTTCGGTAGATAATCCCATATTAACTTTAAAGGATTTATCGGTGGCATATACGCCAACCAAGAATGCTGTTAACCGTGTGAATGCGGCGGTACAGAAAGGATCTATAACGGCAATTATGGGACCATCCGGTTGTGGAAAGAGTACGTTGTTGCGCGCTATAAACCGTATGCATGAATTGTATCCGGAAATTATGGTGAGTGGGGAGATTATGCTACATGATCAGGATATTTTGTCAATGAATCCGATGTTAGTGAGACGTAAAGCAGGGATGGTGTTTCAACGTCCTAATCCGTTTCCTACAATGAGTATTTATGACAATGTATTAGCAGGTTATTCGCTGAATGGAATAAAGCTTTCGCGTCAGGAAAAAGACCAGATTGTTGAAGAGTCACTTAAAAATGTGGGGCTATGGGAAGAGGTGAAGGATTCGTTGTTTAAAAAGGGTACTTTCCTATCCGGAGGTCAACAACAACGCTTGTGTATTGCACGTGCAATAGCGCTAAAGCCTGAGGTACTTTTAATGGATGAGCCAACATCGGCTTTGGATCCTATTGCAACCAATAAGATTGAAGAGTTACTATTAAAGCTGAAAGAGGAGTTTACAATAGTTATTGTTACGCACAATATGGGACAGGCTGCACGTATTTCCGATTATTCCATGTTTATGTATTTGGGGGAATTGGTTGAGTATGATGAGACAAAGAAAATGTTTACCAATCCGACAGATAAACGTACGGAGGAGTATTTAAATGGTCAGTTTGGATAGATTTAATAACTAAGAAACATATAGATTATGAACGCTTTAAGTGATAAAGTATTTAAAAATATAAAGGACGATTTTGCAGTAATTTCCAAGATAGTATTAAAGCAATTGCAGTTGGCTAAGAGTTTAACGCGTGTGGCCCCTAGTGAGGAGCTTATTGAGGAGATTTACCATAATGAGCATATTATTGACAGTATGGAAGTTAAAATTCGTAGTGAGATTATTAATACTATTGTGTTGTACTCTCCTAGGGCTACGAATTTACGAAAGATTATATCTTATTATGATATGACGGCATACTTGGAACGCATTGGTGACTTAATTTTGAATGTGTCGAAATTTTTGAGAAAAAGCGATGTGGAAGGTGAGCTTTTTGTACACTTTGAGGAGCAAATAAGCGCATTGATGTGTAAATCGGAAAATATGGTACAAAACGCTATCTTTGCATTTACGTGTAAGGATAATCATTTGGCAAAAGAGACTATAGAAATGGACGATGCAGTGGACGAGATGTACCACAACTTGGTACGCGAGTTGCAGAGCTATTGCTGCGAGAAAATGCTGACACAGCAGCAGATGATAGATACATTGTCTATAAACAGCATGGCATATAACTTGGAGCGTATTTCGGATAATGCGACCAATATTGCCGAGTCGGCCATATTTTTGATTGAGGGAGTGGATATAAAACACCATGAAAATGTGATACTGTCATGAGTAAATACAAACTTTTAGTAGTTGATGATGAGGAGGATTTATGCGAAATTCTTCAGTTTAATTTAGAAAATGAAGGCTTTGATGTTGAGGTAGCTTATAGCGCTGAAGAGGCTTTGAATGTATTAACGGAGGAACATGATTTAATCCTGTTGGATGTGATGATGGAAAAAATGTCTGGTTTCCGAATGGCCGAAAAGGTGCGTAGGGAGATGAAACTGTTAACACCTATCGTTTTTTTAACTGCTCGAGATACTGAAAATGATATGTTAACCGGTTTTAGTATTGGAGGTGATGACTATATTTCAAAGCCGTTCTCTATTAAGGAAGTTATAGCACGTGTAAAAGCTGTATTGAAGCGTGCGCAACTAACAAAACCGGAGGAAGAGAAAGAAGATAAAATAACGCTTGGCGACTTGACGATTGACCAAACAACGAAAACAGTAACTCATTGTGAGGAGGTTGTTATATTAACCAAGAAGGAGTTTGAAATATTGCGCATGTTGGCACAAAAACCAAACAGAGTGTTTTCCAGAGATGAGATATTGCATCGGGCATGGAATGACGATGGTTGTGTATTGGAGCGAACGGTAGATGTGCATATTACACGCCTGCGTAAGAAAATGGGCGATTTTGGAAAACATATTATCAATCGTTCCGGATACGGATACTGTCTGGAATATTAACATTGTTCATTTATGAACTCATCCTATACAAAGAAATTATTCCTCTATTTTTTTATCATATTTACTTTTTTTACCACCATTATTTTAATGGTGCAACGCAACAGGGAGCATACCTACAAGGAGGAAAACCTTAAAAACAAGATGGGTGCCTATACGGAGGTGATACGCGGAGTGGTGCGTAATTTACCGGACAGCTTGCAGTCCAAAATGGATAGTTGGATGTTTAGTACGGTTTTGCCGCAAGAACTACGTGTAACGGTGATGGATAAGGAGGGGCAGGTTTTGTTTGACTCGGAGGTTGCGGCGGAGGAAGATATGGATAATCATATTTCGCGTCCGGAGGTGCGTCAGGCTTTTATTCATGGTGACGGGTACAAGGTGAGATACTCCAAAACAAAGCGGATAGATTATTTTTACTATACCACGTATAAGGATAATTATTTTGTCCGGGTAGCAGTGCCTTATGATAAGGCTATTCAGAGTTCGTTACAGGCGGATGATTTGTTTACTTATTTTATTTTGATTCTGTTCTTTGTGTCGCTTGTTGCAATGCTTTATTTTTCGGATAGATTTAGCAATGCGCTAACTGGTTTAAATGAATTTGTGCAGAGTGTGCAGCAAAAACGGCCAGATTATGATAAGATTAAATTTCCCGATACGGAGTTGGGCGAAATAAGTCACAGAATAGTGAAGCTATACAAGGAGTTGGAGGAGCAGGAAGAAATGGTGAAGTTGGAACGAGAGAAGTTGTTGCAGCATTTTCATTACTCCAATGAGGGAATTGCGATATTCGACTCAAAAGGGCATAAAGTGTATGCTAACCGATTGTTTGTACAGAATGTGAACGTTTTGCTTGATGAACCAACGTTTGATATAAGAGATTTAATGGATAATGCTTTGTTTAAGAACTTTGCATTGTTTATTGCTAAGCAGCGTAAGTTGCCATATAATGAGAAAAAATCTCCGATGTACATGGAGAAAATGAATGTTAATGGTAAAGTATTGGCGGTGAAGCTGGTGATGTTTGAGGATAGTAGTTATGAACTGATATTGAACGATGTGTCTCAGCCCGAGCATAACAGGGTGTTGAAACAGGAAATGACTAATAATATTGCACATGAACTGAGAACACCGGTTAGCAGTATTAGAGGTTATATGGAGACGTTGTTACTTCAGGCCGACTCGCTATCAATGGACAGAGCAAAGTTTTTTGTGGAGAAAGCGTATAACCAAACATTGCGACTAACGGATTTGATTAGAGATATTGCTTTGATAACCAAAATGGAGGAAGCTCCCGGACTATTTGCCAAAGAAAAAGTAGTACTTGGTGATGTTGTGGGGGAGGTGACAACCGAGTTGGAGGGACAGATAAAGCAGCATAACATTAAGGTAAGAAATAACTTACCATCTACTGTTGTTGTGGAGGGAAATGAGACGCTACTGTTTTCTGTGTTTAGAAATTTGATAGAAAATAGCATAAAATATGCGGGAGAGGATTTTACTATTGGCGTAGATTTATATGAGGAGGATGAGGATTATGTATACATAACCTATTACGACAATGGTAAAGGCGTTGAGGAACAATATTTGGAGAAAATATTTGACAGATTCTACCGGGTGAGTGAAGGACGTAGTCGTAAAACAGGAGGGTCCGGGCTTGGACTTTCTATTGTCCGAAATGCAGTGCGCTTTCATGATGGCACCATTACGGCTAAGCCGCACAGAGGGAGAGGATTGGAATTTATATTGTCTTTGAAAAAAAAATAATTACATCCACGCAACCTTTTTGTTAATTCTCCATCTTTTATATGAAACAACTAAGTAATATAAAATGGAGAAAGTGGTAAAAATTAACAGAGGATACAAATCGGGTTTGTGGACTTGGCTTATAGCGTTGGCATTTTTATTGGCGATAAATATTTCGTTTACATCATGTAAAAATGATGATAAGGAATATTATGAGGCTTATGGAATGGTTAGCAAAAAGTCTGGGAGCAATTACGATATTGTATTGGATGTCGATAAAACCCTTAAGTTAACAAGAACGACAGTACATCCGTCACGTTTACGTGACAGTATGAGAGTTGTAGTTGCCTATGAGGTGGAAGAGGATCTAGGCGAAACTCTACAAGCAAGAGTTTTGGCGATGGATACTATATTAACAAAGCCTATTCTTAATTATGACGATGTAAAACAAGATAGTATCGGTTATGATGCTATCCGTGTTACGGAGGCTTGGATTGCTCATGGATTTATAAATGTTCAATTTATATATACCGGAGCGTATTATCCGCGTGAGAGACACATGATCAATTTGCTTAAGAAAACTGCGGATGATGGAAAGATTGCATTGCAATTTAGACATAATGCTTATAACGATATTAAAGAGGTTACCCACAAAGGACATGCTTCCTTTAAAATTGCGGATACTTTTGGCGATATAGAACTTCCGTTTGTTTTTGATATAGAGTTTAACGTGGCTAGTGATAAAACAGAAAAGATATCACTAGAGTTAAGATAAAAAATGATGCGAGTAGCTCATATAGTAGATTAGTAAAAGAAAACAGCCTGCCCTTATCACTGCAGGCTGTTTTTTGTTGAAAAAATATTTTACTGCAACTTTTTGTAAATTAGTACACTATGAAAAGTGAAGAAAAAATATTGAAAAATAATTGCGAAAATATTTGGAGGAAGTAGAAAAACCCTCTATATTTGCACTCGCTAAGAAGGAATAACGAGTTCTTAAAAACAAAGCAAATGGGGAGATACCAAAGTGGCCAACTGGGGCTGACTGTAACTCAGCTGACGTACGTCTTCGTAGGTTCGAATCCTGCTCTCCCCACCATTAATGCGAAAGTAGCTCAGTTGATAGAGCACTAGCCTTCCAAGCTGGGGGTCGCGGGTTTGAACCCCGTCTTTCGCTCAAAAATGGACGCGTAGCTTAATTGGATAGAGCACCTGGTTACGGCCCAGGAGGTTAGGGGTTCGACTCCCTTCGTGTTCACAGAAAACGCTTACTACATGTTAGTAAGCGTTTTTTTTGTTTTTATATGTTTTTACCGCAAAGCAATTTGTATCTTTGCGTAGCAAAAAAATAATACGAAATGAGCAAGAAAGAAGAAGTACGCGCGCTGTTTAATGACATCGCTACAACATACGATCCGTTGAATCATATCCTTTCTATGGGAATAGATAAGCAGTGGCGCAAAAAGGCCATTAAAATGCTTTTAACAGATAAACCGGAACATATTCTTGATGTGGCTTGCGGTACCGGAGATTTTGCTTTAACGGCCGTTAAAATGGGTGTTCCTCGTGTAACCGGTATAGATATCTCCGAAGGTATGGTGAAAGTGGGTGTTGAGAAGGTTGCTCAGCAAAACTATACGGAGAAATGTGTACTTGAAATTGGCGACAGTGAGCATATTCATTACGAAGACAATAAATTTGATGGCGTGACAGTAGCTTTTGGCGTTCGAAACTTTGAGCATTTAGAGAAAGGAATGACAGAGATTTGTAGAGTACTGAAGCCTGGCAAGCGTGTTATTGTTTTGGAGTTTTCTCGTCCAGCTTCTTTCCCTGTAAAGCAATTATATAACTTCTATTTTAAAAATATATTGCCGGTGATTGGAGGATTATACTCCGGTAATCGTGCGGCCTATGAATATTTGCCACAGTCGGTATTTAAATTTCCGGAGGGCGAAGCCTTTTTGTCGATAATGAAACAATGTGGTTTTAAAGAGGTGCGCCAACAACGTGTATCTTTTGGCATTGCGACAATTTATATTGGAACTAAATAGAAAAGATGGATAGGTTTAAGGCGTATATAGTAAGTTTTAGATTGCGTACCTTGCCTTTATCTGTGGCAGGAATTATTTTGGGTATTTTGTTGGCTGCTAAAAATGTGCAGTTAAATGAGCTCGTGGTTGTTTTGTTATTAATAACTACGCTTTCTTTACAAATACTATCTAATTTAGCTAACGAGCTTGGTGACGCATTAAAAGGTACCGATAATCATGACAGATTGGGTCCAATACGTAGTCTGCAAACCGGTGCGTTAACCAAAAAGGATTTATTAAACTGTATTTTTGCTTTTGTGCTACTGTGTGTAATAAGCGGAATTGCACTATTGTATTTTGCACTCGATTCTTTATTTAGCGAGCAAGGAATTATCTTCCTAATGCTTGGAGCTGCTGCCATTCTATGTGCCATTCTCTATACGGTGGGGCGTTATGCCTTTGGATACCGTGGTCTAGGCGATATTTTTGTTTTTCTATTCTTTGGTTGGGTAAGTACAATAGGTGCTTATATGCTTTGTGGCGCACCATGGACGCTGTGGCTTTTTCTGCCTGCCAGCGCTATTGGCATGTTAAGCTGTGGGGTATTGAATATTAACAATATTCGCGATAGAGAAAATGATGCCAATTGTGGTAAACGTACACTTGTTGTGCGCATTGGCGATAGGGGTGCACGCGTTTATCATTACTTCCTTGTTGTGGGCGCATTTGTTTTCCTTACGCTTTTTAATCTCTATAGTGGAATAGCTCCTAGCTATTGGTACTTCATTACATTGCCTATATTTGTTATGCATTTGCGTGCAATGGCTGTGCAGAATGGCAAAGATTTAGATAAACAAATGCCTGTACTGGCACTTTCCACGCTTTTATTTTCAATCCTAGCTGGATTGTAAAAATTGACTAATGTTTAATATAATCATGTAATTTTGTATTAAATGTATTGGGATATTTAAATTATTTACTATCTTTATCGTTGTAAAAGCAAGACATTATAAATAATATGAATTTAACGAAGACAAATATCATCCTTTCTGCGATCGCTCAATGCGGTCAGATGTCTTCTATGTCTATGCGAATGTGCCACCAGGCACTATAATTTGAATATCCCCCTATTCAAGTACACACGTGGGACGTGAGTATTTGTCCATTTAACAAATTTCGTTTACTTACACTAATACAATATTACTATGTCCGAATTACATTTCGAGACGTTGCAAATTCATGCAGGACGTCAAAAAGATAATAATCAATCACGTGGAGCAGCAATTTACCCTACAGCCGCATATGAATTCAAATCGTGCGAGTCGGCTGCCAATCTGTTTAATTTAACCGAAGCGGGCAATATATATACTCGTTTACAGAATCCTACTAGTACTGCGCTTGAGGAACGTGTGGCAGCTCTTGAGGGAGGTGTTGCGGCGCTAGCGGTTTCCTCTGGCACATCTGCACAATTTGTTGCCCTTTCATCACTTGTAAATGCAGGCGATAATATAGTAGCAGCACCTTATTTGTATGGCGGTACGCACAATCAGTTTAAAGTGACATTTAAAAAGTTTGGAGTAGAGTGTCGCATTGCTGCAGATGATACCGTAGAAGAGTTAGAGAAGCTAATTACCGATAAAACACGTGCCATATATGTTGAGTCAATGAGTAACCCAACATGTAGAGTACCCGATTTTAAAGCTATAAGCGCATTGGCGCGTAAATACGACATTCCTTTTGTTGTTGATAACACTTTTGGAGCATGCGGATACCTATGCCGTCCTATAGATCACGGTGCCAATATTGTTGTACAATCCTCAACCAAGTGGATTAACGGACACGGAACCGCACTTGGTGGTGTAATAGTGGATGCCGGTACATATAATTGGGCAAATGGAAAAGTTCCATCGGTGTCCGATCCTAACGAGGGCTACCACGGTATGCAATTTGCCGAAGCCTTTGGTAACTTAGCTTTTATTGTTAAGTGTCGAGTTGACGGACTTCGCGATTTAGGATGTGCTCCATCGGCTTTTGACTCTTATTTAATGCAAATAGGTTTGGAAACACTTGCCATTCGCATGAAACATGAGGTAGAATCTACGGCTCGTTTGGCTGCTTATTTCCAGAGTCATCCGCTTGTAGATAAAGTATTATGGGTAGGTTTGCCAGATCATCCTTCCTATAGCAATGCACAACAATACTTCCGCTTTGGCTCGTCGGCCGTACTTTCGGTAGTGTTAAAAGGCGATTTAGAGACAACCGTAAAATTTGTAGAAGCTCTTAAATTGGTGGTAAACATGGTAATGATTGGTGACTCAATAACAATTGTAACTCACCCAGCATCCACAACACACAAGCAACTTTCGCCTGATGAATTGGCTGCCGTGGGAGTAGCACCAACACTTTTACGTATATCCTCGGGATTAGAGAATGTAGAAGATATAATAGCCGATTTTGAACAAGCATTTAAAACAGCACTTGAAGGATGAAATACGAGCATTTTAATGAGGAGTTAGTACTGGAGAGTGGAGCTGTATTGCCATCGTTAACCATAGCTTACCATACGTATGGTAAGCTATCGGCTGCAAAGGATAATGTTATATGGGTATGTCATGCCCTGACTGCCAATAGTGACGTTGCCGATTGGTGGCCACATACTGTTGAAAAGGATTGCTTTCTCGATCCCGACAAATGGTTTGTTGTATGTGCCAACTTTATAAGTTCTCCTTATGGTACTACATCGCCTATTAGCGTTAATCCGGCCACCGGACAAAAATGGTACAATGATTTTCCGGAAATTACCGTAAGGGATATGGTTGCGGGCCACAGAAAATTAGCACAGCGTTTAGGGATAACCCAAGTTGAGCTTTTGGTAGGTAGCTCCATAGGTGGGTTTCAAGCCATGGAATGGGCCATTGCGGACACAACTTTTGCTAAACGTATAGCACTTATTGCAACCTGTGTAAAATCGTCGGCATGGGCCATTGCTTTTAACGAGTCACAGCGTATGGCAATTCTTGCTGATAATAGCTATGGCGAAAGGAGTGACAATGCGGGCGCAAGCGGAATGTCTGCAGCACGCAGTGTCGCGCTACTTAGTTACCGTGGTGCAACTGCCTATAATGCAACACAAACAGACAATGAGGAGAAACTGCAAGGCTATCGAGCAACCACCTACCAACAACACCAGGGAGAGAAATTGCGTCGTCGTTTTAATGCTTACTCGTATTACCGACTAACACAAGCTGTCGATTCACATAACGTGGGTCGTTCGCGCGGCAGTATAGAGCAAGCACTGCAACAAATACAATCCCGTTGTTTAGTAGTTGCAATAACATCCGATATTCTATTTCCACCACAGGATCATGACATTATAGTAAACAATGTGCCGGGAGTCGAATATCATTTAATTGATTCTCCATTTGGACATGATGGTTTCCTTGTGGAGCATGAAAAACTAAATAACATTATTATTAATTTTATGAACACTAAGCTATGAAGCAGTTTAATATAGGACTTTTCGGATTTGGAAGCGTGGGGCACGGATTATACGATGTGCTTCAGCGCGTAGGTATGGAGCAAATAAGCATAAAGCGCGTATGTGTGCGCAATGTTGAAAAATACAAAGACATTCCGTTGGAGATAACCAATAATGCCGATGATATTTTTAACGATAAAGACATTAATCTTATTGTTGAATTAATTGACGATGCAGATGCATCCCTACACATTGTGCGTAGAGCTCTTCAAGCCCGTATTCCTGTTGTGAGCGGTAATAAAAAAATGCTTGCTTATCATTTACCAGAGCTTATTAACTTACAAAAGGAAACCGGAACACAACTACTGTACGATGCATCGGCATGTGGTAGCATTCCTGTAATCCGTAACTTAGAGGAGTATTATGACAATGACCTATTAGTGTCTGTAAAAGGAATACTCAATGGCTCCTCAAACTTTATCCTTTCCAAAATATTTAACGAAAATATGGGCTATGCCGATGCTTTGAAATTGGCACAGGATTTAGGATTTGCCGAAAGTAACCCAACACTTGATATTGATGGTTGGGATTCGTTATTTAAATTAATAATCATAACAGTTCACGCCTTTGGAATTTACGTTGAACCAAGCCGCGTGTTCCGCTATGGAATTTCGTCTATGAACGATGCTGATATCCGTTTTGCTAACGAGAAGGACCGACGCATTAAACTTGTGGGACATGTTGAGAAAACGCCTGAGGGAAATGTTTATCTTTGTGTTATCCCACAGCTTATATCCCGTAATAAATATATTTATAGCGTAGAGGACGAGTTTAATGGAGTGGTAATTAAAGGCGAATTCTATTATAAACAATTTATGTTTGGGCGAGGTGCCGGTGGACATCCAACAGGATCTGCTGTACTTAGTGACATCACTGCGTGTCAATATGGCTATGGCTATGAGTACAAGCGCATGCGTAAAACTACTGCGAAATACACGGACAATGTTACCATACGCGTATATTTCCGTTATAAAAATGCCGAGGACTTGGCGCTTATCTCATTCAAAGAAATACGTGAGGAATACCGTAGTCAGGACTACAACTATGTTGTTGGCGACGTAAACTTACATGATCTAATTGCCGTTAACGCTCAATTGGGCGGACGTGACCTATTTATTGCAGCCTATCCGTGGGATTAATATGCCACATTAGTCTACCAAAAAAGCTATCCTTAAACAAGGATAGCTTTTTTGGTAGACTAATGTTTCTCGTATAATACTTTTCCTACTCGATGAATATGTTGCAATAAATCTTGGCTATTTATTTGCTGTAATAATGAAATGTCAAAGAAATAAGGCAGCAGCAAATCATCAATGTCATTTATAATATTGTTCAAATCATATTTTGTAATACTTTGTCCAATAATCGTGATGTCAACATCCGACCCCGAGCGGTAGTTACCTTTTGCTCTCGATCCGTACAATATCACCCTTTCGATACCTACATAGCGACTAAATATATCCTTCAACAGCCTTATTTCGTTATCACTCAATCCGGTATTTAATAACATCTCTTCCATTTCTAATGTTCGGCCAATTTAATTGCTTCCATGCGTTGTTCGAAGTCAGTAAATAACTTATAATATATACATACAACATCTTGAATAATTTCATATGCAGTTTCTTCGTTATATGTATGCGAGGTTCTGTTTCTGTCTGCAATAGTATGCATCCAGCGTTTATCGGTAATTAACCCCATTGCTAAAGCTGTACGTATGGCATCGCGCGAGCCTGTGAGTGAGTTATCGCCTTGATATATGGCGTAATCCTTCATTACATTCCATGCCAACTCATGAGTATATTCAAATCTTTGAATTAACCCCTCAAGTTTCAAATCGTCCATATTTTTAAACTGTGCGCCCTTACTTTGTTCCTCTCTTACATATGCAGTGGCCTCTGTCAGTTTCTTTAATGCACGTTGAAAATTATTAAATCGTTGTTCCCAACGTATGTCTGTATCTTGTTCAGGCATGTTATCAGTTATTTGAGCGTGATTATTGATATATCGTTATTCTAGTAAAATCAGTTCTACATATATCCAAAATTAAGCTATTATTCTGAACTTTGGGAAGTTTTATTACATAATAATGTCTATAAAAAAAGCTATCCTTGTTTAAGGATAGCTTTTTTTATAGACTATAGAATTCTTATTTTGTTAATTCAAATTCAAACTCAGCTTCTGCAGGAGGAATACATTGTCCGCCGCTACATGCCATATACTCAACATAACCTACTAACTTTGCTTTAGGTTTTGTAAGTTTTACGCGTTGTACAAATGTTGCTGTTTTTTCAAAATAGCGTAATTCCATGTCAAACGCTTCACTTTGTTCAACGTGAGGTTTTGTTGTAGCTTTCATTGTTCCAACAAGCTCAATACCTTGAGTCTCATCTGTGTCTACGTTAAACGTAGTAGACAGTGGTCCACCTTCAGGAAGATCAGTGTCATATAAATGCCATGAACTCTCAATAGTTGCAGTAGCTATAATATCATAAACTCCTTCGCTCACTTTTTTCATTGTAAATTTCCATTTCACAGGATTCACAATTTGTGCTGTTGTACATAGCGTGAAAGAAGCCATAAGTACGAATAGTGTAAGTAATTTCTTCATGTTTTAATAATTTAAAATTAGTAAAGAGACAGTAGTTATCTCTGTAGATTATGATATCTATTTTTTACAAAGAAAATAAAATAACAATAAAACTATATTCTGATACCCGTTAAATGTATCTTAAATGTAGTGTAGGCATACAATTAAACGGTTTAAAATAGCAAGACGGTCTGTTCTCTATATTTTTATCTTTAAGTATCAAATATTTACCTTATCAGAAATATAAATCGAACAAAGAATAGTCTCATAAATAAACTACTATGCTCCATAGTTATGTATTTTGCTTACTAACAATTATTGCTATTTTACTAGTAATCTATATTTCAAAAAAAATGTCAATTTCAACAAGTAATTCTTTTAGTTCCATAAAATAATTAGTCATCGCATCAAGAAATACTTCTGCATCTTTGTTTTTGTATAAAGTATTATTAATTATCCATTCACTTAATTTGGCGAGTATATAATCAATTTTATCGATTAATATTTTAACTCCACTTACAGCTTCGATACTTCCATAACGTTGAGTAACACCATCCTTAATGCGATGATGTATTCTCTGAATTTCGTCAAAATTAATTTGTACTAAGTTATCATCTGAAGATATGCCATTGAATATCTTTGAGATTGAATAATTTAATGAATTAGGAATTAGTGAGATTAATGTGTTTCCTTGAAATTTCTTTTTATGATTAATGAACTCAACTTGCAACTTATTATTGATATTTTTAAGAACTATTGAAACCACTTGTTCTTGCGTCTCTTTAATTTTCATAAAATTGATTCTTTGAATCCTATGTTTATGAGCAAACTCATCTCCGTAGGACCATATTTGAAAAGAATCTTTAGTAATACTGTTGCGAGAAATGAAATGGAAAGATTTATCTCTCCTGCTTGTTGGGTGACCTATTGAATCATTCCTTAATTCTCTTAGTTCGTATATGTCGGGATAGTCATCTTTCCACTTAATTGTCTGATCAAATAAAGCTTTGTGTAGATTTGACATTCCATCCTGTTGCATAAATAATGCTTGAAGAAACCCGTATAGATATAAATATGCGCCATTATCTGGAGAAAAACTATTCTGCAAAAAAAAAGCATTAATTGCCAGTTGTGTATCTTCAATGACATCCATGCATGCGCATAACATATTCCATTTGTTTGGGTCCTTTATAAGAATATGTTGTTTCCAAGGCTCATTAATAGCACTTCTTATTTTAGAAATGTTTTCGTCAATAGTGTTTTTCATATATGTTGTGTATACTATGATAGAATATCTACAATATAAGACTTATAAGTTAGTTTTTAATTAAAAAACATTAATCTTTTTAGGTATCTATTGAGCTTACCTTCTTTCCATAATAAATATATTTATGAGTGAGGTTATCAAGACTACGTATCAATATATGGAGACGACCCGATTTTAGCTTCTAATAAAGAATATTTTCAAAATTGATATAATATGAAGAAGATAGATTTCTCTTTAGTATTTCATGTTCCATTATTCTCAAATTTAACGGGATGATTATTACTGTCCGAAACGACTATCTTAGCTTAATAAAAATGAGAGGCTCTGTAAAGAGCAAAAATGTTACTGATATCACGACAAGATTCTCTTAAATATCATGAAATACATTGCATTTTCTCAGTTTTAAATTACAGTGTTTAGATACACTGCAAACAAAAACACCTTGATAATATTATATTATCAAGGTGTTTTTATTTTGGCGGTCTGGACGGGACTCGAACCCGCGACCCCATGCGTGACAGGCATGTATTCTAACCAACTGAACTACCAAACCAAAATGTGTTTTTAATAATGGCGGTCTGGACGGGACTCGAACCCGCGACCCCATGCGTGACAGGCATGTATTCTAACCAACTGAACTACCAAACCATTATTTTTTCAAAACTTTTAAAAGATCTTGGCGGTCTGGACGGGACTCGAACCCGCGACCCCATGCGTGACAGGCATGTATTCTAACCAACTGAACTACCAAACCAATTCTTTTTGCTTTTTAGTGAAGCACTCTTGCTACCCTTTTGCGATTGCAAATGTAGATGATTTTTTCAGACCTGCAAAACTTTTGGAGCTTTTTTTACTACTTTTTTCATTGTTTCGCTGTAAGTGATTGATAACCAAAGTGGACTAAATGATAAAAAAGTTGCAAAAAAAATACGGTTTGTACATTCATGTAGGATTGTTGTAGTTTCATTGTGGTTTCATTCAGGTATGATACGGGTTTCATTCAGGTTTAGGGGGTCAAACCTGAATGAAACCTGAATGAAAGCTGAATGAAACCTGAATGAAACCTAGAGAGGTTGTAGAGCGGTTGGGACGGAAATGAGGTGTTTTTTGCATGTAAAGTGGAAAATGATGATGACATGTGGTGATGGATACAGATGTGAGTATTTGTATTCCAGATGTTGAGGCATGTGGTGTGGTTTGGATATTAGACGATTTCGTAGTGTGAAAAAATGTATATAATCTCGCTGTTTATAGGATAATCCTTCGCTTTGTGTTTTTGCTTTGGTTGGGTTGTGCTAATAAATATTGCAGCGATATGTCTATGTATTAGACAGTAAGAGGTACTTAGTTAAAACTATTATAATTTAATAAAAATATAAACGAATTTGTTTTTATAATTGCTTTAAAGGCTTAAATTTGTTCGTTTTTACTAATAAAAGGTTACAATTAAATATATTAGTTATGGCAGAACAAATGAAAAACAAGCTTTTCTCCGAGTTTGCTCCAAACACAATGCAAGAATGGATGGAAAAAGTTACAGCCGACCTTAAAGGTGCGGACTTTAACAAAAAGCTTGTGTGGAAAACCAACGAAGGTTTCAGTGTACAACCAATGTACCGATTGGAAGACATGGAGGGATTACGCAATTTGGAATCGTTTCCGGGCGAATTTCCCTATGTTCGTGGGAATAACAAAGAGAGTAACGATTGGTATGTGCGTCAGGACATTGTTGTAGAGGATATAGAGAAAGCTAATGCTAAAGCGTTAGAAATTTTAAATCGTGGTGTAAATTCACTTGGTTTTGTATTTACAGGTTGTACAGAAGTTACAAAGGAACAATTAGCTGCTTTATTAAAAGGTATTGAGCTAGATTGTATTGAAATTAACTTTGTTGCTGAGTGCAAAAAGAAAGCGTTAGTAGATGCGTTTGTAGCGCTAGTTGCTGAGCGTGGTTATGCTGCAGATAAAATTTTTGCTAGCATTAACATTGATCCGTTAACACAACTTACATTAAAAGGAAAAACTTGTTGTGACAATCCTTTTGCTGCGGTGAAAGAGGTTGCCGATAAAACAGCTGCGTTTAAAAACTTCAAAACTATTGGAGTTGGCGGGTATGTGTTCAATAATAGTGGAGCGTCGGTGGTACAAGAGTTAGCTTTTGCGCTTGCCGAAGGTGCTGATTATTTGGATAAGCTTACTGATGCCGGTATGTCAGTTAACGACATTACGCCACGTATGTATTTCCATTTTGGAGTAGGTTCAAAATACTTTATGGAAATTGCTAAGTTCCGTGCAGCGCGTTATTTGTGGAGTAAAATTGTTAAGGCTTATGAGCCTGCATGTGACTCTGTTTGCAAAATGCATATCCATGCACAAACTTCTCAATGGAACAAAACACTTTATGATCCAAACGTAAACATGCTTCGTACTCAAACAGAAGCTATGAGTGCGGCTATTGGTGGTGTTGAGTCAATGACAGTACACTCTTACGATTATATTTTTGCTTGCAATCCTTCGGAAATAGGAGAGCGTGTGGCACGTAACCAACAGTTGTTGTTGAAGGAGGAGTCGCACTTTAGTAAAATTGTAGACCCATCGGGTGGTGCTTATTATATAGAGGAGTTGACAGAGTATATTGCTGAGGCTGCATGGAAATTATTTATCCAAGTGCAGGAGGAAGGCGGATACGCTGAAGCGTTTAAGAAAGGTTTTGTACAGGCTGCCGTTAAGGAAACAGCTGCTGCGCGCGATAAGGATATTGCTACACGTAGAGAAAATCTTCTTGGAACTAACCAGTTCCCTAACTTTAATGAGGTTATTACAAGTAAAGTGTGTGACTGTGTATTACATGCGGAGGATATGACTGCTCCTGATGCTCAGTTTGAAACACTTAAACCTTACCGCGGTGCACAAGCTTTTGAGGCTATGCGCTTAAAAACGGATGCTTACAGTGTTGAACACGGACGTCCGGTGGTTTATATGTTCCCAATGGGTAACTTGGCAATGCGTAAGGCGCGTGCTCAGTTTGCTTGTAACTTCTTTGCTTGTGCCGGTTTTGACGTAAAGGATAATAACGGATTTGCAACAGTTGAGGAAGGTATTGCAGCATGTAAAGAGAATAAAGCGGCTATTGTGGTTATCTGTAGTGCCGATGATGAGTATGCAACTATTGCTCCCGAAATTTACAAACAACTTGGCGATAGCGCTGTAGTTGTGGTGGCAGGAAATCCTGAATGCCGTGCAGAGTTGGAGGAGAATGGTATCACTAACTTTGTCCACGTTAAAAACAACGTATTGGAAGAGTTGAAACGTTACCAACAGTTGCTAGGGTTGTAATAAGTTTAAAAACAGATTCACATGAAACCAAATTTTAAAAATATAGATATTAAAGCTGCTGCTCAGCAAACCGCAACGGGTGCCGAGTGGGAAAAAGCAAATGGTATTGCTAAAAACTGGGAAACTCCGGAGTTAATCCCGGTAAAACCGGTTTATACGAAGGACGATTTACAGGGAATGGAACACTTGAATTATGTGTCGGGTATCCCTCCTTATTTACGTGGTCCTTACACGGCGATGTACCCATTACGTCCTTGGACTATCCGTCAGTATGCAGGTTTCTCTACTGCTGAGGAGTCTAACGCGTTTTATCGTCGTAACCTTGCTGCAGGACAGAAAGGTTTATCGGTAGCGTTTGACCTTGCTACACACCGTGGATATGACAGTGATCACCCACGTGTGATTGGTGACGTAGGTAAAGCGGGTGTTGCCGTGGATTCAATCCTTGACATGAAGATTCTTTTTGATCAAATCCCATTGGATAAGATGTCTGTATCTATGACAATGAATGGTGCTGTGCTTCCGGTATTGGCATTCTACATTGTTGCGGGATTAGAGCAAGGAGCTACTTTGGATCAGTTATCGGGTACTATTCAAAATGATATCCTTAAAGAGTTTATGGTGCGTAACACATATATCTACCCACCTAAATTCTCGATGAAGATTATCGCGGATATTTTTGAATATACTTCTAAAAATATGCCTAAGTTCAACTCTATCTCTATCTCAGGTTACCACATGCAGGAAGCCGGAGCAACAGCGGATATTGAGTTAGCTTATACTCTTGCCGATGGTTTAGAATACCTACGTGCCGGAGTTAACGCAGGAATGGATATCGATGCTTTTGCGCCTCGTTTATCGTTCTTCTGGGCAATTGGTATGAACCATTTTATGGAGATTGCTAAAATGCGTGCAGGACGTTTATTATGGGCTAAAATTGTAAAACAATTTAATCCTAAAAATCCTAAATCGCTTGCATTACGTACGCACTCTCAAACATCGGGATGGTCTCTTACAGAGCAGGATCCGTTTAACAACGTTGGACGTACTTGTATTGAGGCTATGGGTGCGGCTTTGGGACATACTCAAAGTTTACATACCAATGCGCTTGATGAGGCTATTGCGTTACCAACAGATTTCTCGGCTCGTATTGCTCGTAACACACAGATCTATATCCAAGATGAGACAACCGTATGTAAAGCTATTGATCCATGGGCAGGTTCTTACTATGTTGAGAGCTTAACTCAGGAGTTGGTAGAGAAAGCATGGGGACATATCCAAGAAATTGAAAAATTGGGTGGTATGGCTGCGGCTATCGAATCGGGACTTCCTAAATTACGTATTGAAGAGGCTGCTGCACGTACGCAAGCGCGTATTGACAGTGGAGAACAAACTATTGTTGGTACAAACAAATACCGTTTAGAGAAAGAGGATCCTATTGATATTCTTGAAGTAGACAATACAGCAGTACGCGAAGCGCAGATTGCACGCTTAAATAACTTACGTGCAAACCGTGATCAGGCTGCGGTTGAAGCTGCTCTTGCAGCAATTACTAAATGCGCTGAGACAGGCGAAGGTAACTTACTTGAGTTAGCGGTTGAAGCGGCTAAGTTAAGAGCATCGCTTGGTGAAATCTCTGACGCATGCGAAAAAGTAAGCGGACGTTATAAAGCAGTTATCAGAACAGTGAGCGGAGTATATTCAAGTGTAGCCGGAGAGGACGAAGATTTCCAAAAGGCTAAAGAAATGGCAAATGAATTTGCTGAAATGACAGGACGTCGTCCACGTATCATGATTGCTAAAATGGGTCAGGATGGACACGACCGTGGTGCTAAAGTTGTGGCAACAGGTTATGCAGATATGGGCTTTGACGTGGATATGGGACCATTGTTCCAAACACCGGAGGAGACTGCGAAACAAGCGGTTGAGAACGATGTTCACGTTATTGGAGTGTCATCTCTTGCTGCGGGACACAAAACATTAGTTCCTGCTGTTATTGCCGAGCTTAAGAAACTTGGACGCGAGGATATCCTTGTATATGTAGGTGGTGTAATCCCTCACCAGGATTATGACTTCTTGTTTGATGCAGGTGCTATCGCCGTATTCGGTCCGGGTACTAAAGTATCTAAGAGTGCTATTCAAGTAATGGATATCCTTTTAGAACTTGCTAAAAAGTAATAGAAGGTAATTTACTTATAATATGCGGAGTGTCTGATTTAATTGGACACTCCGCTTTTTTGTAGGTAAATGTGGATAGTGTATGTACTTTAAATATTGTATCTTTATGACCTTTGAATTTAATAATTACAACATGGCCTATTTAGATGCAATAAGCTACATGGCGGGTATTTCCGGTGCGCGTAGCAATTATATATCCAATTTAATAAAACTGTTTGATGAGGGAGCCACAATTCCGTTCATTGCTCGTTACCGTAAAGAGATGACGGGCGCCATGGACGAGGTGAAAGTGGGAGAGATGCTGGATTTGTACAAAGAGTATAAGGAGCTTGAGGCCCGTAAGAAAACGGTTTTGGACAGTATTGAACAGCAAGGTGTTTTGACCGACAAATTGCAAAAAGAGATTACAGAGTGTACTACGCTACGCAGATTGGAGGATATTTATCTCCCTTATAAACCAAAGCGCCAAACAAGAGCTACCAAAGCGAGAGAGAAGGGGCTTGAGCCACTTGCTGCCCGGATTATGAAACAGGGACGTGAGGTGCCGGAAGATTTGGCGGAGGCTTTCCTTACGGACGATGTTGAGAGCGTTGAGGAGGCTTTGCAAGGGGCGCGTGATATTATTGCCGAGTGGGTAAATGAGAGTGAGGTGGCGCGTAACCGTGTGCGTCAAATTACGGATCGAGACATTGATGTTGTAAGTAAAGTAGTGAAAGGCAAAGAGAGCGAAGGGGAGAAGTTTACTGATTATTTTGATTTCAGGGAACCACTACGCAAAACGCCTTCGCACCGATTACTCGCTTTAAAACGTGGAGAAAACGAGGGTTTCTTACGTGTTAGTCTTGTGGCCGATGATGAGGTTATTGTGGAGAGTTTGGATCGAATATTTGTTAAAGGTTCAACACCATCTGCAAAGCAAATAAAAGCGGCAGTTGCTGACGGATATAAACGATTATTGTTTCCGGCTATTGAGACTGAGCAGTTTGGTACTGCTAAGGAAAAAGCGGACACACAGGCGATAAAAGTATTTACGGACAATTTGGAACAGTTACTATTGGCTGCTCCGTTGGGAAATAAACGTATATTGGCCATTGATCCGGGATTTAGAACCGGTTGTAAAGTGGTGTGTTTGGATGAAACGGGAAATTTGTTGCATAATGCTACTATATATCCCCATGCACCGCAAAAGGAGACTGCAAAAGCTAGCTCAAAGCTTATGCAATTGGTAGAGAGTTATAAAATAGATGCAATTGCTATAGGAAATGGTACTGCCAGCCGCGAGACAGAGAATTTGGTAAAGAATGCACATTTCTATAAGGATATAGATGTTTTTGTGGTGAATGAGGCCGGTGCTTCGGTATATTCGGCATCTAAGATTGCACGAGAGGAATTTCCTGAGTACGACGTTACGGTGCGTGGCGCCGTGAGTATAGGACGCCGCTTAATGGATCCGTTGGCGGAGTTGGTAAAGATTGATCCAAAGTCTATAGGTGTTGGTCAGTATCAGCATGACGTGGACCAGAACAGACTAAAGGATGCTTTGGAGCGTGTTGTAGAGAGTTGTGTGAACCGTGTGGGAGTAAATGTAAACTATGCCGGTAGGTATCTGTTGAGCCACATATCGGGTGTTGGAATGACATTGGCGCAGAACATTGAAGAGCATATACGAGAGAATGGTCCGTTTAAAAGCAGAAAAGAGTTGCTTAAGGTGAAACGAATGGGGCCTAAAAGCTATGAGCAGTGTGCCGGTTTCCTACGTATTGATGGGGGAAATAACCCGCTTGATAATTCGGCAGTACACCCGGAGAGTTATCCTATTGTAGAGCGAATGGCTAAGGATTTGGGCGTAAATGTAAAAGAGTTAATTGGGAATGAGTCCCTATGTAACCAAATTGTTATTGACAAATACATAACGCCTCAGTGTGGCGAAATTACTCTTAAGGATATAATTGATGAGCTGCGCAAACCTAACCGTGACCCACGTAAAGCAATTGCAGTACTCGCTTTTGATGAGCGCTTACGCACTATTGACGATGTTAAAGAGGGCATGATAGTGCCGGGAGTAGTGAACAATATGACAAACTTTGGCGCTTTTGTGGATATAGGTATCAAGCAAGGCGGACTGTTGCATGTTTCGCAAATGGCCGAACGTTTTATTAGTAATCCGTCTGATGTGGTGGCACTACATCAGCATTTAATGGTGAAAGTTGTTTCTGTCGATAAGGAACGTAAACGTATAGGACTTTCGCTAATAGGCGTAGAACAATAGTTTGCTTTATAATATAAACAGAATAGCTCCCCGCGTTATAGAACTAAGCGGGGAGCTATTTATTTTGTACATGGGACATTAGTTTTTGCCGTAGCCTTTCTCTTCAAGTACTTTTATTACGCGTTGTTGAAGCTCTTGTACCCAAGTGATATTAGTAGTCATAAATTCCTGCATTATCTTAGGCGAAGTCTCAACCAGCTTTTTGCCGGTAGGTGTTTGGTAAAACTTAATACATGCGTTTAAATCTTTAATACTCATATGTTTTTGGTATAACGGAGCCATTCCCTTAATAATAGTGTCGTAAAGTTCCTTATTCATTTGCTCAGAAAGAACATTACGTACATCCTCGGGTATTTGAGGCATCGCTTGATACATATTTTTTAGCATGGCATCTGCCACTTGCTTAAATGCTTGGAATCCGCCACTAGCCTCCATGAACTGTTCAAATGTCTTCACATACTTTTCATTCGTCGTTTGTGCAAACGTGATTTGAGAAGTAATGAACATCATGCATAGTAGAATAATTAGTTTTTTCATATTTATTTGGTTTAGTAATTAATAGTACAAATGTAAAATAAAACAAATATATGCAAACATAAATAACAAAAAAATAGAGGAACTTGTAAAAGTTCCTCTATTTTCATATCGTGTGTTTTCCGATTATTTTTTCTTCTTTTTCTGGTCATTTAAACGTTGTTGTTGCATGCGTTGTGCATCCTCTAAACGTTTTTGCCATCCTGATTTTTTAACCGGACGAGTTTTAGCTAACTCAATTTCTTGTAAAATCTTTTGGTCGTCTACCGAGCGTTGAATCAACCATGTTTGTACAATAGTGATTAATGTAGCAATGAAGTAGTAGTAACTTAATGCTGCTGAGTAGTTATTAAAGATAAATAGGAACATCACAGGCATGATATACATCATTGACTGCATACCTTTCATTTGGTCATTTTGCGGTTGGTTTTTGCTGTTCATTTTCATGTAAACAATGTTTACAATAGTCATTAATAAACAGAACAACGAAACGTGATTACCATAGAATGGAATAGTGAACGGTAATGTTGCAATACTGTCATACGATGCTAAATCCTTTGCCCATAGGAAACTTTCCTGGCGTAGCTCAATAGCACTAGGGAAGAAGTAGAACAGAGCAATAAGAATAGGCATCTGTATCAACATAGGTAAACAACCTCCCATAGGGTTAACACCGGCTTTTTTGTAAAGTTCCATTGTAGCTTGCTGACGCTCTAGCGCGCGATCAGAAGGGTATTTTTGATTAATCTCATCAATCTGAGGTTTCAATACACGCATACGTGCTTGACTCTTATAGCTCTTAAATGTAAGAGGGAAAAGAATAATCTTAACAATAAGCGTTAGTATTAAAATGATGATACCAAAGTTTAATGTAGTACGTGTTGCAAGGAAGTCAAAGATTGGAATTACAAAATACTTATTGAACCATGAAATCCACTTCCATCCCAAGTTAATCAACTCAGTAAGTTGAATGTCGCCGCCATATTCTTTAAGAATAGAGTAGGCATTAGGACCAAAGAAGAACTCCATGTCGTACTTTTCAAAACTTTGTCCGGTGTACTGTAATGGCATTTGCGCACTAACAGTTTTTAAGTAGCCCGGATTGTCGTTCTTAGCCGAGTTTACAATAACGCCGCTAATAGGTTGTTTTGAGATAAGTACAGATGAGAAGAATTGTTGTTTAAATGCAATCCACTCTACCGATGTTTTTAGGCTTTCCTCTTCGTTTGAAGTCATTGACATGTTGTCAACATTGTCATTGTAGAATTTGTAGTACACACCTGTATAGCGGTTCTCAAAATCCTTACTTTTCTCTAATTGCGGCATGTCTACACCCCAAGTTAAATTAAGTACAGACGTGTTCATGTCTAAATAGTTCTCCATGTTGCGTACCTCAATATCAAAGTCCACAGCATAGCTATTTGGCTGTAACGTATAGTTATAAGCAATATAACTATTTTCGTTAACCATTAACTTCATTGTAAGCTTTTGAGCACCTGTCGCAGCATCTAAAACAGACTGTGTTGTACTTGGAACAAAAAGCATACGTTGCGTGAAATACTCTTTACGTTGTGCAAAGAAGCTTAATCCAAACGTACTCTTTTTAGGTAGCCATAAATTTAAAGGCATAGAATCGGCAGTTTGATACTCTTTCAAATTTACCGAAACAATGCGTCCTCCTTTAGTGCTAAGATCCACTTTAATCAAATTATTTTGTAAAGTGATAACACGATCTGTAAGACTATCTTGTTTAAACAAGGTGCTGCTCTCGATAGTTCCTTCTTCGGCAGCAGCAAAATCCTCTGCGCTAAGTTCTTTAGCCTGCTCCATACGTGCAGCCTCAACTTTAGCAACCGAATCCTGCTTAGCGCGGATGGCGCTTAATTCCTCTTGGCTTGGACGCGTAAAATACGAGAAACCAATCAAAATAAGGAATATCAACACCAATCCTGTAAGTGTATTTTTATCCATCTAAGTTAGTTAAATGAGTTATAATTTGTTCTTATTATTTCAAACATGCTTTAACAAAAGCAACAAATAGAGGGTGAGGGTTTACCACAGTACTCTTATATTCCGGGTGGAATTGTGCACCAACAAACCATTTGTGAGTTGGAATTTCAACAATCTCAGCCAATCCAGTTTCCGGGTTTTGTCCTGTTACAACCATACCTGCCTCTTCGAATTGAGTGCGATACTTGTCATTAAACTCATAACGGTGACGGTGACGTTCGCTTACCATTTTTTGTCCGTAAGCTTCTCTTGCTTTCGATCCGTCTTTCAACTCACAGTTGTACGCTCCTAAACGCATAGTACCACCTTTCTCAGTAACGTCCGCTTGGCTTTCCATTAGGTCAATTACAGGATAGTTTGTTTTAGGGTTCATCTCTGTAGAGTCAGCATCCTCCATCTTCAATACGTTACGCGCAAACTCAATAACAGACATTTGCATACCTAAACAAATACCAAAGAAAGGAATGTTGTTTTCACGTACGTGTTTAATAGCAACAATTTTACCTTCAATACCGCGGCTACCAAATCCAGGAGCAACAAGCACACCATGTAAACCTTTTAGTTTGTCGGCAACATTTGCATCTGTAATCTCCTCACTATGTATCCATTCAATTTTCACTTTGCAGTCATTCATTGCACCTGCATGGATAAATGCCTCAACAATTGATTTGTAAGCATCATGAAGTTCAACATATTTACCAACTAAACCAATACGAATTTCGTTACGGTAGTTTTTCAGTTTATATAGGAATTTAGTCCAAGACTCTAAATCCGGCTCGCTGTTTAAAGGTAAGCCCAACTGTTCAAGTACAATCTCGTCCAGTTTTTCTTCCTTCATCTTCATCGGTACCTCGTAAATTGTAGATACATCGATAGATTGGATTACAGCCTTAGGAGCTACATTACAGAATAATGCAACCTTACGGCGAAGATCTTTATTTAATTCATGCTCAGTACGTAGTACAAGTACATCCGGTTGAACACCAATTTCCAATAACGCTTTCACAGAGTGTTGCGTAGGTTTGGTTTTCAACTCGCCCGAAGCGGCAAGATAAGGTACATAAGTAAGGTGAATTAATACCGACTTTTCGCCAAGTTCCCAGCGCAATTGGCGTACAGCTTCAATAAATGGTAGGGACTCAATGTCGCCCACAGTACCACCAATCTCAGTAATTACCACATCGTAATCGCCTTTTGCACCAAGTGCTTTAATATTTCTTTTAATCTCGTCTGTAATGTGAGGAACAATCTGAACGGTTTTTCCTAAGAAATCACCGCGACGTTCTTTATTAATTACGTTTTGATAAATACGTCCTGTAGTCACGTTATTTGCTTGCGACGTAGGGCATCCTGTAAAACGCTCATAGTGTCCCAAGTCTAGGTCAGTTTCCGCTCCGTCGTCGGTAACGTAACACTCCCCGTGCTCATAAGGGTTCAAAGTTCCCGGATCAATATTAATATATGGATCTAGTTTCTGATTAGCCACTCTATAGCCTCTTGCTTGCAATAATTTTGCAAGTGACGATGCTATAATTCCCTTTCCTAATGACGATGCCACACCTCCGGTGACAAATACATACTTTGTTGACACGATATATTGTTTTTATATTATTTTTCAAAGTTACAAAGATAACACTTTTAGCTGTATTGCCCGATATTAAAACATAAAAAAAAGGATAACCGATGTTGGATATCCTTTTTTTATAGATTGTTAGATAATACTATCCAATGCTTTTAGCTTTTCCTGTAACAATGTCAAGCGTTGTTTTGCCTGTTTCAATTTTGACTCCATGTCCGTAATCAATGTTTGGGATTTACTACTCTTGGCAATAAAACCAATATTGTTTTCGTATACCTGTATGTCAGTTTCCAGTAAGCGAATTTTGTTAACCAACTTTTCGCGCTCCTGAATAATTTTGTAATCTCTATTTTCGCCCGCATTTAAGGTGTCTACTTTTGCACGGAAACGCTCTAAATCCTTATTAAATTCATCGAGATTTAGTTTACTAAAATGGTTATTTATGGCATCGCGGAAAGCCTCCTGAATTTCGTTTTTAGCTTTCATAGGCACAAAACCTATACCGGCCCAACGTGTTTGGAAGTTTTTCAATGTGGCAATGTTTTGCTCATTGTCATCAGTCAATGTAAATTGTACAACCTCGTCCACCAATGCGCGTTTTGCAGCTAGGTTAGCCTCTTGCTCGGCATCAATGTCCTTGTGGAATTCTGCTTTGCGTGTAAAAAAGGCATCGCAAGCTGCGCGGAAGCGGTTCCAAACCTTATTTGAAACTTTTCTTGGTGCAGGGCCAATCTTCTTCCACTCTCGTTGATATGAAATTATTTTATCGGTTGTAGTTTTCCATTCTTCGCTGTCCTTTAAAGCTTCCACTTTTTCGCAAAGTTTCACCTTTTTAAGGTAGTTTGCTTCCTGTTCAACATCCAGTCCTTTGGTAAAATCTCGTTTACTGTTAAAAAAGGCATCGCATAATTCTCTAAATTGTTTAAAAATGCGTGTTCTGTCCTTTTGTGGCACAGTTCCTGTGTGGCGCCACTCCTCTTGCAATTCAATAATCTTAGCCGATGCGTTTTGCCACTCTTTCGGAGTAGAATAGGTTTTTGTGGCAATTTTTTCAACCTTGTCGCAAATTTCCTGTTTGGCAATTAAATTAGTCTCCTGCTCTTTTTTTAATGTTTCAAAAAAGTTGGAGTGCTCTTCGTTAATTTTGTCGCTGGCAGTTTTAAATCTGTTCCATAATTCATCCTTTAGTTCCTTGGCAACAGGGCCAACCTCTTTCCAGCGGTTATGTAGTAGTTGTAACTGTTTAAAAGCTTGTCCGCGATCCTCAACGTCAATAAGTTTCTCTGCCTCTTGGCACAGAGCTTCCTTCTCAGTTAAGTTCTTTTTCAAATCAAGGTCTCTTAGCTCCTTGTTTATTTTTATGTAATTGTAAAATTGTTCAATGTGGTGGTGATAGGTTTCCAATAGGTTGTGTGCTTGCGCCTGAGGTACTAACCCAATGGTACGCCATTTATCTTGTAAGGTGCGGAACTCCTGAAACGTATTATTTAAGGATTCCTCCTTTTTCATAATGTCCTTAAGTTCCTCTATTATTGCAAGTTTTTGTTTTAAGTTGCTTTCCTTCTCCTCCTCGTTCTTTTTGATTTCAGATTGTCTCAAATCCCGATACTGTCTCATAACGCCTGCAAAGCGCTCTTTAATTTGTTGAAGTAGTGCAATTTTTTTCTTACGGGCTTCATCGTCCGGCTCCTCTTCTTCAAGTCTTTCCACTTTGTTAAACTCTTCGCTGTAAAGGCTGTCAAAAGCCTCCATAGCACTATCCATAATCTTCTTGAGTTGAAGTACCGGATAGTTTTTCATGTACTCGGAAACATGTTTTGTAATGGTTTCTAAGTCCATGCTTTTGAAATTTTCCATAGGAATGGTTTCCTCTGTCGAATTTTTTAACTCTCCGGCAGCAGCATTTTGTTCTGTCTGTATCATTTCGTTATTAACGATGTGAGAGTCGTTGGATGCAGTGATGTTTCTTTCTTGCTCCATAGTCTGTGGCACTTTAGGTTCTTAATTTTGACGAAAATAACTAAAAAAACCAACAAAACCAATAGTCATAGGCTAAAAAACGTAATCTATATGCCTATTTTTTAAGTTAATACGTTGGTTTTTCTGTTCTGCTTGTTTAAGGCTTTTGAGGCTAAAAAGTTTCAATTACTTGGGTACTTATTGCTATATCATTCAGGTTTCATTCAGGTATGATAGTGGTTTCATTCAGGTTTAGGGGGTCAGACCTGAATGAAACCTGAATGAAAGCTGAATGAAAGCTGAATGAAACCTAGAGCGGTTGAGAGGCGGTAGGAGGGGAATTGATGCGTTGCATATAATATTAAAGATAGAAATAAATCTAATACTCATCAAAGTGTATTTTGCCAATCTTGAATCATTCTTTGTACAATAGGTTTAAAATACTCAAAAGCCTAGGTTCACAATTTGGAATGGGGACAGATAGTTGCATTTTAGCATGCATTTTGCTATATTTGAACATTAAAAAGAATAAATAAATGAGGTCAAAACTGCTTTATGGTGTGGTGTGTACGGTGGGGTTACTGCCGTTTTGCGTAGTGTACGCGGTGTCGGATATTTTATATATACTCTTATTTTATGTGGTACGCTATCGCCGAAAAGTTGTACGTACCAATTTGACAAATGCTTTTCCCGATTATCCGTTAAATAAAATTGCTGAAATCGAGCGTAAGTACTACCGCCATTTGTGCGATTTGTTTGCCGAAACATATAAAATGCTAGGCATGTCCGATAGTGAAATGCAGCGTAGATGTGTGTTTACCAATGCGGACGAAGTTCATAGATATCTGAATGCGGGACAAAGCATTATGGTGGTTTTGGGGCATTATGGTAACTGGGAGTGGTGTTCGTCCTTTGCTCTGCAAATGAAGGAGGATGCGGATTTTGCACCTTTATATAAGCCTATTCACAATGAGGCGGTAAATAACCTGATGTTGGCCATTAGGCGCAAGTTTAAGGGGAAACCAATTCCAAAGCAGGATGTTTTACGATACATGGTGAACATGAAACGTGAAAACAAGGTTTGTTTAACTACGTTTATAGCCGACCAAACACCTAACAGAGCTAATCTGAATTTTTGGATGTCATTTCTTAATCAAGATACGCCAATATTTATTGGCACAGAGAGAATAGCGGCTAAATTTAATTATCCGGTATTCTTTGCCACGATAGATAAATATAAGAGAGGATATTATCATATTAAGTTTACCGAGCTTTCCAACTCGCCTAAGGACATGGAACCGGGAGAACTTACCCGTATGCATACCCAATTGTTGGAACGTGAAATTATTAAGCGTCCGGAACTTTGGTTGTGGTCACATAAACGTTGGAAATTTAAACGAGAGGATGCCCTACATGGAAAATAATGGAAAACGAGTAGCCGTTGTAATTTTAAATTGGAATGGGGAGCAGTTGTTGCGCGAATTCCTGCCATCGGTTATTGCTAATACTAATAGCGAATTGGCTAGGGTAGTTGTAGCGGACAACGGTTCTACGGATGGATCAGTGGAATTATTGGAGCAGGAATTTGCCCAAATAGATATAATCCGTTTGCCGGAGAACTATGGTTTTGCGGGCGGATACAATCGTGTCATAGAAATGATGCACGAGGAGTATGTCGTATTACTTAATAGTGATGTTGAAACAGCTCCGGGATGGTTAGAGCCTCTTGTAGATAGTTTGGATAGCGATGCACTAACTGGCGTTGTGCAACCTAAAATAAAAGCCTACAAGGAGAAACATAAGTTTGAATATGCAGGAGCTGCCGGTGGTTATATGGACAAACTGGGTTTCCCTTTTTGTCGTGGACGCATACTGGATAATGTCGAAACCGACCAGGGACAGTATGATACTCCGCAGGAGCTATTTTGGTGTAGCGGTGCAGCATTTTGTGTGCGCCGTGAGTTGTATGTGAAATTGGGCGGATTGGACGAGCGTTTTTTTGCCCATATGGAGGAAATTGATTTGTGTTGGCGTTTACGCAACGCAGGTTATGCCGCTAAAGTAGTGCCTACGGGTACGGTTTATCATTTAGGAGGCGGCTCGTTACCAATGAATCATCCGCGTAAGCTTTTTCTCAATTACCGTAACAACTTGCTCATGTTGTATAAAAATATGTCCCGTAAAGAGCGCTTACCCATTTCATTTATGCGCTTTGGTGTAGATATGGCCTCCATGTTGTTTTTTGCTGTGAAAGGTGAGTGGGGTAATGCCGGTGCCGTACTGAAGGCTTACAGGGAATATGCAAATATGAAACAATACTATACGCCACCTGTTGGTAACACATCTCGCGTTGGAATTTATGAACGCAGTATCCTGTGGGATGCTTATGTTTTGAAAAAGAACAAATTTTCTGATCTACCCACTAAACCTTTTGTCGATAATCAAGTCTAAAGGATAAATTGAAAGGATAAAATGAATAAGATTGACGATAGTCAGATAGTACGTCTTTTCCATGAAAAGAATCCGGAGCAAGCGTTTCGTTTGCTTGTGGATGCTTATAAGGAACCATTGTACTGGCATATTCGGCGCATTGTTATAGGACATGACGATACGCACGATGTGTTACAGAATGTGTTTCTGAAAGCGTGGCAGGGACTTAAAAACTATCGGTATGAGGCAGGCTTGTACACATGGTTGTACCGGATTGCTACGAATGAATCCTTGAATTTTTTAAATGAAAAAAGTAGGAGAACATTTGGCTACCAAGAGGATATTACCCAAATGTTGACGGAAAAACTGGTGGCCGATCCTTATTTTGACGGGAACCGCATACAAATGGAGCTGCAACAAGCCATTTTGCAACTGTCGGAACGCCAACGATTGGTATTTAATATGAAATACTACGAGGAGATGAAGTATGAGGATATGGCAACCATTTTGGATTGTGCCGTAGGGACGTTAAAAGCTACCTACCATACAGCAGTAAAGAAGATTGAGCAATATTTGAAACTTGTGGAAAATTAAACAATATGGAACCTAATAAACTTCATAACCCCAAAGACAAAGCGCCTTTTAGCTTACCGGATAACTATTTCGATACGTTTACGGACCAGATGATGGCGCACGTGGAAACCGAAGAGAAAATACAATCGGGTTTTACATTTAATTTTGTTGCCTTAAAACCTTATCTTGGATTGGTTGGTATGTTTGCAATTGCTGTATTATTTATGCAAGTAATAATGTGGACAGTGCCTTACTTTTCACCTCAAGAGAGTGTTTATACAGCAACGGCGAGTGCTTCGACATTTAACCCGTCGGGCGATGAGATAGTGGATTATTTGATTTATGAAATGAACTCCAATGAAATCATGATGGCTTTATTAGAGTAGTAATTATTGATTATAAAGATTATGAAAGCACAAACAATCTATATCCTTTTTTGTATGCTATTTTCTCTGTCCGTAAATGCACAGGACTGTCCACGAGGAGGAGAACCCAAAAAGGATTTCAAAGAATTTGAACAGCAAAAAGTGACGTATATCACAACGGAAATGAACCTAACATCTGGCGAGGCAGCTAAGTTTTGGCCTGCGTACAACGAGATGAACAAAGCGGTACGTAAAATTGAGCATGAACGTAGAAATGGCTGGGGCGTTTTGCAAAAAGGCGATTTGACCGAGAAGCAAACACAGGAGTCTATAGGCAAATTGCTTGAAATGGAGGAGACGGCCGTTAAGTTGAAACATGAGTTTTATACTCGGATGTTAAAACAAATTCCTGCAACCAAGTTAGCAAAATTGGAAATGGCAGAGATGCGTTTTCACCGTAACTTAATCAATAAGTTACGCAAGGAGGCAAAGATGATGCCGCCACCACAAGATAAACCACAGAACTGATTTGTATTTTAATTGTATAGTTTATGTAAAACAGTCGCAACCATATGGTTGCGACTGTTTGTATTTAGCGATATTGGTAGCGAATACTATTCGCTACAATTTTTATTGAATGTAATTTACCTTTTCCATAGGTTTCTTAGGAGCTTTAAGTCCCGCTTCTGCAAGTAGAGCGTCAATTTTTTCAGCTTCGTGATGTGGAGCAGCGCTTGGACTTAAATGTGAGTAACGTATAATCCCTTGGGCATCTACAATGGCAACATACGGAATACCATTTACACCATATTCATTGTTAAATACACGCTGAGATGAGAATGCAACGTCCCATGTCATGTCCATGTCTTTCATAAACTCTTTCATAAGGCTGAACTCTTTCTCTGTATCCCCTTCGGTAGATATAGTTTCTCTTTTATCTCCGGAAAATGATATGTGACGTCCTTGTACACTTGTAACACCTAAAATTACAACAGGATAATCCTTATATCTTTCCTTAAGTGCTCTTACATTAGGAAATGAACGTACACACGGTCCGCACCAGGTTGCCCAAAAATCCAGTACAACTACTTTTCCTTTCAAATCGGATAGTTTAGAAATTTGTTGCTTGGAACTTGACCATATAAAGTCAAGCTCAGGTGCTAAATTACCTACAAGTTCTCCTTTAGCGTAATTTGTATTTAGGAATTCTATTTGTTCTTTTACCTTAGTTGTTTTAAGAGAGTCCGGAAGTGATGTATAGTTATTGACTAAATATGTGTGTAGGGATTTTGTATCCTTTTTGTCGACTTTAGAACTTAGTAGAGATTTGTAGAATCCGGCAATTGCATGTAATGCAGTTGTATTTAGAGGCTGGTTACTAACAGTGTTTTCTAACTCTTCTTTTAGTTGAACAAGTTGTTGCGGTAATCGCAAATAATTCATTGAACGGAAAAAGTGTTGAGATAGTAACTCATCATTAAGTACTGATACAAACCCGGGAGCTTTGATAATAGCCGAATAGTCCTCTTGTTTAGGTTTAATATTCTTATCGTTGTTAAAGCTCATGATATAAATACGTGCAGCAGCTCCATTTTCGCTATAACTTAGCTCCTTTAGTCGGGGCATAATCCATGATTTTAATGCTTCAGAGCGTCTAAATGTGTTGTATTTCAACATGTCGTTAAACTGTGAAATTTCTATTGTCAGCGGATTAACTGTTTGTTGTTTGGAGTTTAGCATTTCGGCAACTTTTGCATCATTAACTTCAAATGAGTTATCCCTATTCATAAGAGTGGAATGAATGTCGGCAAATAGTTTGTTTACTTCCTCGGTTGATGGAGCCTGATTGCATGAAATAATTGCAAAAAGCAAGATTAAATAACAGGTAATTTTCATTACGTAATAGTTTTAATGATTTGATTATACAGGGATTTAAAGTTCTGTATATATTTCTTGGTGTGTATAAAGCTAACATGAAGTATTTATATGTTGTGGTTGTTTTGTATTTATACACGATACTTGAAAAAATTATTACATACTCCAATGCTTATGTATAGCGTTGGAGTATGTAATGATGTTATGCTTTGCGTTTTGGTTTTGCTTTAAGAAGCGGGTGGCGCATGTCATATTCGCTCTTTCCGTTTTCAGGAGTTTGAAATATGAATGATGGAATTTGTTGACCTTCCTGTTCAGCGCGTTTCATTAAATATTCAAGAGCAACTGCATATTGATAATGTACCATAGCATCATCTCTGTCATAATTATTGTATGCAATGTAACGTAGGTATTTTACTTTTTGTACAAGCAAGTCATAAGGAGTTTCGTCTTCTCTATATTTAGGGTTTACACGTACGCTAAATGATAATGATCTGACTAATGCTTTTTGATCCATTTTAGAGTCGGCGGTCAAACGGTTTATCATGTTGAAAGCTTCGTCGTATTTGTTTGCTCTGAATAATGTATTTAGTTCAGCTAGCGATAAGTTGGTGTATTTTCCTTCAAAATCGGTAAGGGACTGTGTAAACTCAGCAGGAGCATAGAGCGTTGCTTCTTTTAATTTTTCGTCAACAGCTTTTTTACCATGTAATGCAACGAATTTACTGTAATTGTCTGATACTTGTTTAATGTATGGATTTTGATATCCGGTGATACAACTGCTAAATACGTCCCAAATTTTAGCGTCTTCTAATGTGTTTCCACGTTTCATTAATTCGTCAAAGTAGGTAAGTATTTGACGATCGCCTGATAGTTTTTTACGCTTAATGTAGGAGATTAAGAAATCCTGATCGTATTTTCCGCTTTTATATTTCTCTTCAATGTAAAAAGAACTTAGTTTAGGATTAGTAGCTCCTTGTGCGTCGGCAATGAAATCTGCAGCTGGTTTATTACCTCCGCTTCTGTGTACAATCTTTTCATTTGACGGATCAATCCACACGTAGGTAGGGTAAGAACGTACTTCATATTTTTTTGCCAATTCTATACCCTCGCCTTTCTCAGCATCTATCTTTAAGCAAATAAAGTTATTGTTGTAGGTATAGCCCACATCGGGTCTGACAAATGTATTTAATGCCATGTTAAGACATGGTCCACACCACTCCGTATAGAAATCGATAAAGATTTTCTTTTTTTCCTTTTTAGCAGTTTTAATTGCTTCTTCCCAGTTTCCTTTAAAGAAGTGGATGCCTTCCTCCTGTGCCATTGCGACAGGAGAAAGTGTAACGAACATTGTAAGTATAATGATTAATCTTTTCATATAGATGATATTTATTTAATTGTTACTTCGGTAGCGGCTCTCACAGCAGCATATGCCGTGTTGTCATTGTTGGCAACACTTTCTGAAAGAGCATGGCTATAAACATTGTACTGAACAAAAACTTTATTGCCTTCATTATTTTGTTTGGTTGTCGATGTGTGATGCCATCCACCAGCTAGGTTTGTGGAGCTAATTTCAATACCGCCAACGCTTTTAATAGCTGCGTTAATAACATTTAGGTTGTTATTAATTTGTAGCCATTCGTTAGCAGCCGGTAGGAACCAGTTTGTAACTCCTTTAAAGTTGTATTCATGGCACCATATAGCGGCACTAGTTGATGCGGTTAGACCAAGTTTTTCATTGTTGTTACGTTCAACAAGTAAACGTGTATTTTCTTTACCATTGTCCATATCTGGTGTATAGAAGTCACCGTAGGTACCGAACTTATTGGATAGACTGGCTTTTTCTATAGCAATGATTTTTGCATTGCGTATATCTTCTTGGTTAACGTAGTACACAACGCCAATAGGTTCAAACTTTTCATTATAGTATATATCCCCAATTTCATAATAGGTTTTTGGAGGTAATAGTTCATAGTAAATAGTTTGTTCTACCTTTTCTCCTGCTTTCTCTGCCACAGCCTTGAATGTGCCTTTGCGTTCAATGTTCCCAAAGTAGTTGGAAGGTGCTTGCATGGTAATAACGTTATCCTTAATAGTTACATTCCAGCTTGGAGGGCAATTTTCAAGTATTGGAGTTGCTCCTTGAGTTAACATAAAAGGGATGCTAATAGGTTGCGTACATTGCGCAATGATGGAGTCATTTTGTACACTTATAAATAAAGGTTCCTCTATTTGTTGTAAAGTGTGATTTTCCCAGAATTCCCAAATGTATTGGATACAGTTTCCTAGGTTAATGCCATGTCCAATTTTTTTCAAAGTATACATCTCAATATCACTACGGGCACCATGCCAAATACGTGTGTCAACATCGGCATAGCCCTCAATAGTAAATGCTTTTGGGGTATAATCCATATTCTTAGGAAAGTATCCACCTATTTTTTCAGCCCATGCGGTCATATTTGCTAAAGCTGCAGAGTGAAGAACAGTATCATCATCTTCGCCTGCAAATAGACGGATAGGTACAGCACGCGTAGGTAATGTTGCGTTGTCAGCAATTTTCATTTGGCCTGCGCGGGGAGCGATAGCTGCAAATACTTCTGAGCGTTCAAAAGCCAATACAAATGAGAAAATGGCTCCGCTTGACTGTCCGGATGAGTAAATTCTGTCCTTGGTAATGGCAGGTTTTGTATTTAGGAAATAGTTTACCATGCAATCAACAAATGGCAAATGTTTTTCGCTATTTTGCCAGTTAACTGCTTTTCCGGTTGCTTCCCCAGCAGGGAAGACAACAACACAATTTTCCTTTAATGCCAATTGCGCCCACGAGTGAGTGGATGTTATGCCTTCAAGAGGATCCGGAGCAATTTCCGTATTGTATGTCCAACTACCATGGAATTCAAAGATTAGGGAGATGGGTTTTGCCGGATCTAATGAAATGGGAACAAAGTATTTAAATCTGCGCTCAACAATGTTACCGTCCGGTTGTTCTATGTTGACTTTAGCTAAATGAATACCCGGAACTAATGAACCGTCCGATGGGATGTCATTTCCATTATCGTCCTCTATAATAACTTTATCTACCACAACTTCCTCTTTCTCTTGAGGTAAGTAGGCGCTATTATCTTCTGCACATGATGCTACAATAAGCATGGGTAACAAAAGAGTAAGTAAATATTTTTTCATAATAATTTTCATGAGTAATTAATAATTAGATGTTATCGCGCATAGTGCCATCAATATATAATCCGTCTCTCCAGTGTGTTTGATATTTAATTTCAATATCGACCGGTAAACCTGAAATACCCTTCTGAGATTTTTCCTGAACGTGGTTAATTTCGAGCGTTGTTTTATTAAGATCAAAATAAAGAATATCGCCCTTTAACTCGTCGCTCATGGCCTGAGTGTCTGCTCCATATCGTGATATAGCAAGTAATAGAGTACGTTCCGAGCGTGAAACACATATGTCTTTAATTTGGGCACTATTATCGTAACCAAAGTCTGTTAATGTTGCAACTAAATCACGAGAGCTTGGCGCAACTCCAATATTCATATTTAATAGGTTGTAGCGATATAGTTTATTGTCGGTAACAAAGAAGAGATACTCATTGTATTTCATCATATAAAATTTAGTAGTCTCGTTTATCACGCCGGATGAGGTGACTTCTGCTACTAATTTTATGGTATTATTATTGCCGCTATGGTTAAATAATAAAAGTTTTGACTCAGCGCCATTCGTAATAGCTGCTACAGATGTGGTATTGGGTATTGCTGTAGCACTTCCATAAATCATATCGAATTTTGGAAAGGCCTTTACGTTCTCCTCCGAGATAGCCTTGGTTCCACCATAACTGCTTCCGGTAAGAAAACGTCCGTTTATACGGTCAAACATTACGATGTCTCCGATGGAGTAACCCAATTGAATTAAATTATTGTTGGGTGTTGGGTTCATCTCTTCAAAGTAGCAGAAGTTAGTAATGTACCCGTCCTTATAGGGCGACTTGGATTTGTATGAATAGGATGGAGACCATACGCTTGGTGCTAAACGCGCTGTGTATAATGTTCCTCCTGATATCTCAACAAAAGCAGTAGCATGTTGGTAAGAATCGCCATATGCGCTTTTACGCCAAATATCGATACCTTCCATCATATATTCCGAACGATAGCCTTCAATATCAGGAATCGGATAGGAAGCATTTGCAATATAGTGCTCACCTGTAAGTTGGGAAATAATAGAATCTGGTCGTAGACTTTCTTTTTCAATCAGATTAATGTGGCCATCTGCAAGTACCATAACTCTACCATATTTAGTCACAAATGGAAAGCATTTAGCAGCTTCGGTGTACTGAATGTGTAATTGTTTAGGTTCTTTGGCTAATGGACTGCCAAAACGGTCGGCATAGTAGTTAACAATAAAGTTGGCAGGTTTGTCCAAACGTTTATAGGACAACTCTGCATTTCCTTTATACTTAGATAATACCATGATTAAATCCCCTGCTGTAGAGGAGCTGACATTTAAGGCAAATTCAGTATATTTCTTAACGTTGGTTTTCTTGTCGGTGACAATATATCGGCATATGTACATTGCCGGAGTTAATTCCACGTTTACATTTAGATTGTGGTGGGTACCAATTATTTTGTTTCCCGCTTCCCACTCATAAGTAAAAGCTGTGGTGTCACTGTATTCCGTTCCAATTATTTTGGGTTGGATAACTAGTTCTTCGTCAAAATCTCTATCATAGCTTGATTCAATGCCTTCAACTTGCAACTCGTTGATAGGCGTGTAATCATAGTTTCCAAGGTCCTCATAACAGGATTGTAGTCCCATTATTGAGAGAGCATATAGTATTATTTTTCTTTTCATTGGTTTTCTCATTTGTTTTTAATGGTGGTGTTAAATTCAATTATTCTCATTTTTTTAATGGTAATAATTAGGCCTGATTTGCGAATTATTCAACCGGAACCATTCTGTCCATATAAATTCTAGCTCCTGTTTCTTCATCAAATGTAGGTATAGCTGCTAAATAGTTTCTCAATCCGGTAATGTAACCACGACCTTCATTGTTGTTGTCAAAAGGACATGAGGTTGGATTAGCAAATTCCTCATTAAAAGTGATGAGAACTCTCCATTTTTGAGGATGGTAATAGTCCAATGATCCCCCAAAATTGCCTTTCCACCATGTAGGCTCAGATAAGTAGTTGTTGAGATAAACACTCATCTTTAATCCTTTAGTAAGTCCTAGATCAAAATCGTTAGACGGTTTAAGAATTAAATCTAGTCGTTCTGATTTTGGATTAGTAAAGCTTGCGCTTAAGTGTTCTCGTATCACAACAATGCGTAATGTATCAGTAAGTTTATTGGGACGAAACTCTTGCATTTCATTAAACGCTTCATAATGTAAGCCTTCTTGTGCTGTTGTAGAATCGGGACTAACACTTATGTTGTAAGAACGAGTTATATCGCTTGAATTACCAGTGTATTCCATGACAATTTTTAATGTGTCCTTTTGTGTCTCTGTTGGTAGTAAGCCAAACGAGTAGGTTAAGGAATCAAAATAATGCCTCTTCTTGTTATAGTCAATGGTAAAGTGTTGGAAATGTATTCTGTCCTTACCTTGATAAGGGAAATCAATATCCTGTTTGCATGACGCTAGTAATGAAAATAGGAATATGAATAATGTATATGTACTATTTTTAAGCATGGTGTCAATTAATTACGATTACCTGTTTCTATTTCTTTATCTGGCATTGGGAATACATAAATAGTATTGCTTGGTTGTACCGCTCCGGTAACTAATCCGGCCTCAATAGGTAAATTATTGCGTTTATAAGCATACCATAATTGTCCTTCGCCTAAGTATTCACGTTGCATCTCTTGGATAATAGCTTCGTGTGTAATGAAGTTCCATTGTACACAATTTCTGATGCGGTGACTACGTAATTCGTTAAGATGGCTAAGTGCTAATGTTGAATTACTTTTATAATTACATTCGGCAATAATGAGATACATTTCAGATAATTTAATTACCGGAACTTTTGCAAAGAATATCTCTTTGTTGTCGATGGTATATTTCATGAAATCTGAATTTGTAAACCATTTGGCATGGCGAAGATCATCCGGATTTCCATCGTACATTGTAAATGAATTTCCAAAAATAAGTGGAGCATTTGTAGTAGTTCCATTACTTACTTTTTTGTAGTGTAGCTCTTTACTTCTTTCAGTTATCTTTCTGTTTCGAAGAGAAAAAATATGTTCATCGGAAAACAGAATATCTAATTCGTTTTCAGGTGTGTCCATGTTTTTAAAGTCGAGTAGTTGGAAAGCTCCTGAGTTAATTACTTTTTGAGCGTAATCAGTTGCTTTTTTTCCTTCGCCTCTAGCCTGATATGCACGTGCTAGAGTTGCCTGAACAGCATAAATGTTCATACGTGCAACAAATTTATCGGCTTGATCCTTAGATTCTAAACTATATGGTTTGCTTCCAATAATAGGGTCTTCATCCAGTAGTTGTTCTGCCTCAATCAAATCGTTAATAATAAGTTGCATAACCTCCTCAACATTATATTGTGGGGGAAGAGATACACCAAACTGTTTATTGTATGGAATTCCTTTTTCTGTAGGGTATGTTTTAACATCCGGACAAAACAAACGGTACAAATCAAAATGCATAAAAGCACGGATTGCCAGAGCTTCACCTTTAATTTGGTTTCTCATTGCTTGTTCCATCACAGTGCCATTTTTATCGCAGTATTCAATGATAAGGTTGGCACTAGAAATGACATTGTACATATCTTTCCATAGACTTGCGTGTTTGGTCTTTACTGCGCTTTGTTCATAATTATATGCTTTATGGTTCTCATAATCAGTGTTTACTGTATTGTAATACTGTGCATAAACGTCAAGGTATTCATAGGTAAGACATGATCCGTAAAGAGAGGTCGAAGCCATTTTACTGTATGTCCCTGCAAGCGCCTCTTCAAATCCTTGAGGAGTTGTAAATAAATTTTCACTGTCTACACGATTAGATAAATCGACATCTAGCCAATTGTTACAACTACTAATAGTTGTACATGCCAAAATAAAGAGTATTAAGTATTTATTTATCATAGTTTCAATATTAGATAGTTAAGTTCAAACCAAGAGAAAAGGTACGTGCAAAAGGATAACTCGTTCCTCGTTCTTGTTTTACTGTAGATATTCTGACAATGTCTCCCATGGTAAATTGTATTCTACAACGTTCAATAAATACTTTATCTAGTGTTGAGCGTGGAATATCATAAGAGAATGATAATGACTGGAAGTTTAGGAAGTTATCATCCTGTACTAAGCGAGTTGACTGATAAACATCTGTTTGGTCGTCAATACGTCTAAACATGGCTTTATCGCCCGGTTTCTTCCATCGGTCATATAATACGCGCTTGTCAGCATTATTCTTAGGCGATGCACCTTCCACTTTCTTAGCTAATGTACTGTTGTATATTTTAGCTCCGTATTCGTAGTTAAATGCAAGGAATAGATTAAAGCCTCTCCAATTTAGATTGGATTGTATATTTCCTTGTATTTTAGGATTTAAGTCGCCTACAATAATCTTATCACGCGCATCATAATCATAAGTTAAATCGCCATTTAGTTTTTCATAAATCTCGTTTCCTGTTGCAGGGTCAATACCGTGAGATTTAACAACCATCAAAGCACTTTGAGAACGTCCCTCTTCGTATACACGTAGTGGTTTTGCTCCTGCTGAATTATCAAGTTTAAAGGCCTCTTCGTTCATTGCCTCTAGTGCGTTTGATAAGTTTTTAATAACATTCTTATTGTGCGAAGCAGCCAATGTAACACTCCAATCTAATTGTTTATGTTTGTTGTTTATTAAATTTAAACGCAAACGTGCATCAATTCCGGTGTTATTAATAGACCCCATATTTTCAGTATATGAGTAGAAACCGGTTGATGGTGCTACATCAATTGGAAGCAGTAAGTTTTGAGTTTGTTTTAAATAGGCATCCACATTGAAGGTTATGATATTGCGCCATATATTCAAATCAATACCAGCATTGTATTGTAGTGTATTTTGCCATTTTAATCCAGGATTACCAAATGTTGTTAAGTTTGCACCGTATATACCATTATATTCATAGTCAGGACCATAATATAATGTTGTCATTGCTTGATCTGCGTTGAAGTTTACAGAACCGGTACTACCAACAGAGGCGCGAATTTTTAATGAACCATCACCATGCCAAAAATCCTCTTGATTAACATTCCATGCAAAACCTACAGACCAGAATGGTGCAAAGCGTGAGTTACGCCCAAAACGGCTTGATCCATCCGTACGGAATGAAGCATCAATGAAATAACGGTTATCATATCCGATATTTGTATTTCCAAAGAAACCAATTAATCTGTTATCATCGTACTTGCCTGTAACCATTTTATCCTCGTCGAATTTCTGTGCAAATTCGGGCGAGTCCATATTGTCATTTAAAAATCCCAATAGCGAAAAGCCTTCCCCATCCAGTTTGCTTGCCGTGATATTGCTTCCGATACCTAGATTAAAAGAAATTTTCTCGGCAAACATGTTATTATACGATGCTGTAATGTTACCATCATAGTTCAATGAGCTTGAATTGCTCAGTGTATAGCTACCTTTTTTGTTAGGATCCTCTTCCTTATCAAAAACCGAAGAACGAGCCGATAAATATCTTTCGTCTCTTAATGTCTTTTTGGCAATGGACATTTGACCTTTTAAGCGCGTATGTCTGTTTGGTCGCCAATCCAATTGAATGTTGTCCTTGATTTCAGTATACTTGTTGTAGTCTCTATTAGGATAATCTGCGTCTAACATTGGATTAACCTTATTATTTGACTCGAAACGACGTGTTTTTTCTCCCGTTTTTGGGTCGGTAATTCGTTCGTATGGGTTTTGTAACGCATACTCTTCAAAGGAGCCATATGGAGAGTTAATACCTTTTACATCATTTACCATTAAGTCATTACGAATGTATAACTTCTCGGCAATTTGATAATTAAAGTTAATGTTGATACCCATTTTGTCACGACCAGACTTTTTCATTACTCCATTGTCTTTGTCGTATCTTAAATCAATGCCGTAGCGGAAACTTTTATCTCCACCCTCAATGAAAAGATTATAACGCTGATTAACAGAGGTACGTAAAGGTTGCGATAACCAGTAGGTATCTACACCTCGAAGTACTTCACTCAATCGGTCATTGTAGAGGATATCCAATTTCATTTGCTCCTCTTTCTGACTGGTTTTACTTTTAAATTCACCTGCAAGAAGCTCATACTCTAGTTTCTCGGCAGCATTCATTAAGTTATAATCGCGAAGATCAGGGATAGAAAAGTTGAAGTTTGTATTAAATGTTAATCTAATCTCTCCTTCCTTTGGCGCTACGGTAGTAATTAATATAACACCATTGGCAGCTCTCGATCCGTATAGTGAAGTTGCCGACGCGTCTTTTAGAATTACAAATGATTCTATTCTATTCATATCCATATCATACACGGCTGTAGGACTAACCTCAATTCCATCCATGATGTACAGAGGTGCATTAGGATTACTTTTTGCATCGTCTGCTTCACCTCTTAAATCAAATCCGTTTTCTCCACGAATAGATATTTCGGGAACCCTATTGGGGTCGCTACCAAACTCATTGTTAGGAATGGTTCTTACCGAGGGATCAAATAGTGAAATTGCCTGTATCATATTTAATGATCCAATTTTGCGTAATTCCTCACCCTCCACTTGTACTTGCGATCCTGTTAAGCTTTTTTTACTCCTATCAAAATAGCCGGTAATAACCACATCGTCTAATTCCGTGCTTGCGGAATGAAGTACAATGTTATAGTTGTTTATATTGTTCTTTAAAGGAATTATTTGGGTCTCCATTCCAATAAACGTACATACAAGCTTAGTCGAATCACCTGTTGGTACAAGTAATTCAAATTTACCGTCAATATCGGTTGCAGTACCTATGCTTGTACCTTGAACAACAACGGTAACTCCGGGTAAGGATTGCTTTGTATTGTCTAAAACTACACCAGTAATTTTTTTCATTTTTTCTTGTTGCTGAGCCATTCTCGTTGCAGGCGAGATTATGACATGCTCTGATGTTATTTTGTATTGCAATGGCTTATCGGCTAATGCAATTTTTAAAACATCCTCAACCGCACCGTTTTTAATTTCTTCCGAGACTTTATATGTCTCAACGTTTTGGTGATTAAAAACAAATTTTAGTTGGCTATGTTCTTGGAGGTATTCAAATAGCTCGACCATGGAAATCATATTCGAGGTTGGCTGTTCAGTATTGTTTTGAACAGCTGTTGTTTTAGCGGAAAGCGTCCCAATGCTTGCCACACTAAACAAACAACTAAGAAGTATCCGCGCACAGATACAACGCACTGTTTTGTTTTTGAAAGTCATAAGTTAATTATTAAGATTATTTATTAAGATGAATAGATCGTTCTTCGGTTACGGTGTAATAATGAGTGTTTTATTTTGCAAGGACACATTAAATTGTTGTGTCTCAGAAAGTATAGTTACAATTTCTTTAAGAGTAGAACTACGTCTAAATGTTGCCGTGTAGCGCAACTCTTTTAATGAATTGTTTTGATAAAATATAGTGACATCATACCATCGAGAAATGTCGTCAAGGACATACTCAAGTTTCTTGTTTTTGTATTGGAAAAGATCGTTTACCCAAGCCATTGTAGTTGATAAGTCGGCTTTGGAAACATTGACAGTGTTGTTGTTATAGGTGGCTTGCTCTCCCGGTTTAAGCTCACAGCTACTACTGCCATGGAGAATTGCAATTTTTCCTGTTTTAAGGGTTGTAGTATTATCGTAGTTAGGATAATTACGTACATTAAAGGAGGTACCAAGAACCTTAATGTTGTAATCTTTTACATCTACAATAAACGGACGATTTGTCTCTTGTGCAACTTCAAAGTATCCCTCTCCTTGTAAAATAACTCTCCTTTCATTTTTGCCAAATACAGGAGGAAAAGTAAGTTTACTATCTGCATTTAAAGATACTTTTGTCCCGTCAGATAGCGTAAGTTGGTACATACAACCACGTGGAATTTCTAGGATATTATATATTACACTATCCTGTGGTTGTGTAACATTATATGTCAAAGTATTCTTATCTGTAACCGTTATTGCTACACCCTCTTCAATAATTTCTTTATGCAGAGAATCGGTTAAATTAACCTGTAAGCCGGAGGACGTTGTAAGGCGGGGTTGTGACAAAAGGGCTTCCTCCTTATGTACTACAGTAGTTGCTATTTCCTGATGTTGAGGCGTTTTTAATAAATATATAGAAAACGTGAAAATACCAATACAAGCCACTGCTGCAGCGTAGCGGGTATTTCTAAGAAACGTATTGCGCTGAATCTTTTTAGTTACTTTAAGAAACGAGTGTTGTACATTGACCTCTTTAGCCTTTGTCGAAGCGTATATAGCTCTATGTTGTTTGGCTATTTGGTTATATATTAGTTTGTTATTTGGAATATTACACCACTCTTGAAGCTTCTTTGCCTCCCATTTGGATAAAATATCTCCGGTACAGTGTCGCCTAATTAGCTCTTCTATTTCGAATTCCATACTCTTTGTAATGATTTGTTGTGTTGGTTTAGTACCTATAAGAGTAGGAAATGCGTTTTAGGGTGGCTGATATCTTAATAAAAATGTAATTTTAAGCTATATTTATTAAATTGACTCAAGGATAAAGACTACATACAGGATAGAATGATGCGTATTTTCGTTGATTTCATTGCGAATAAAAGCGTATGCTTTTTTAATATGATCCTTAACTGTGTTTACAGATATTTCATATTGTTGTGATAAATCTTGGTACGAGTGGGAGTAAAGAATATGTTGTTTAAGTATTTCTCTGCGTTTTAATGGTAACTTCTCAATAGCAACCTCAATACGCTCAAGATAGTGTTCTAAATTATTATCATCGGACAATATGTTATCGGCAATGACTATTTCATTTAAATATAGATTTTTTTGCTTACGAATATAGGCAATGGCATTATTTCTAATACTATAACGCAAATATGCATTGACATTTACAATAGGTTTATTGCCATCTTTATGTTCCCATAAGGATACAAAAATCTCTTGCACTATGTCTTCTGCAACTGACATATCAGTTACATAAAATAGTGCTAGTTGGACCATTGGCTGATACTGTTCAATAAACAAATTTTCGAACTCCTCTTTTCGCATTTAAATCTGTCTAAAATATCCTTGAAGGCATTAATTTTATGTGATAAACGATATAGACTTTGTTATAGAATAAATAATAACATATAAGTACAATTTAAACTTTAAGTGGATAAAGATAACGATTTATTTATCGAATATAAAAGTTAGAATATTTCTTTGTTCATATTTTTAGAATGAATTTGAATAAGAATGGTAATTATTTAAAAAGTGTTTACTCGTATTGTTTCAATTTTACTATTATGTCATGAATTTACGTGTTGGGTTAAAATACACAGTCGCGATCTCCTGATTGCGACTGTGTATTTTTTAAAGATGTATGTGGTCACTAATAGCCTCAGATGTTGGCATTCCCCAGGATGGTATTTTGCCTCCCAAAGCGTGGTACATGTTTTTGAAACTCATTTTCATCATGTAAGGTAAGTAGCCCATTTGCATAACGCTAATGTCTCCTCCCCACCATTCGTTGGTATGCATGTAGAAACCTTTGTGATTGCCCATGTCGCCAAAACAAACAACCATTGGCGAAAGTGCTTCAATTTCCAAGTCGGCTTTATCGGGAACGGTAAGTTTAGCTAGCATTTTGGCAACTATAAGTGCTTCGGCATGTCCCAAAGCTCCTAATTTTGGAACTGTTAGTGCTGCGGCATCGCCAACGGCAAAGATTTCCGGATAGTCCGGATTGTGCATAAACATGTCCGTAATTACAAATCCTTCTGTATCCACAAATGGCATTTTCTTCATAAAAGCATGAGGTTCCCAATTTGGAAAAACTATTTTAAGCTCAGCTTCTAACGATGTGCCATTTTGAAATTCAATACCTTCTTTGTAAATGCGTTTAATACCTTGGGTTTTGCTTACATATCCGTAGCCCATATTTTGCATCATTGGTAACAATTTACCCAATATGGTTTTGCCTGCATCCTCCGCAATAATCTCTCCCGGAGTAAACAGTGTAATTTTATGAGCGTCGCCCATTTTATGTTTCTCTAACCAATCGGCAAGGGAAAAGGCTAGCTCTACGGGAGGTCCTTCGCATGCAGCCACAGCGTGCGGAACGGGTGGCAGTTTTGGGCTTGAACCTTGTAAAAAGCGGTCAGAACCTACAACAATAGGTCCGCCTTTATAGTCGTTATGAAGGAAATTACGTATTTTATTACCGTTATAAGTGTCAGAGAATGTATAACCAAACTCTGCAAATCCCTCAATCTTATCGTATGCTAAACGACATCCCAATGCAATGACTAAATAATCATAGGCAATAGTTTGAGTAGCACCACCAGGCCGCTCGTTAGGTGTATAGATAACGTTACGCTTAACGGGATCGATGTCTGTTACCTCGGCCATGATAAAGTGCGAATGATCGGACTTTAAAAACTCTTTAAACGGAAATTGAAGAGAATCCTCCGGATCGTGGTTTTCAAACACCTCAATAGGAATGTTTGGAATAAAACTGATATAGTTTTTCTTGTCAATGATTGTAATATCCACGTGCTCTTTACACATTTCGCGAATGTACCGCGCTGTGGTTAATCCGGCAAAATTACAACCTAAGACAATTACTTTAGGTTTGTTCTTTGTTTCCATAACTGTTTTTGATTATAAACTTTTGGTGTATACGTGGCTTGTTGTTATATGTTTATTTCCGTTTGTTGGAGTTAAGTGAGAAAGACTGCGTAAGTGGCACCTATAGCTACACTGTCTTGCCATGAGGATTATTACAATAAATTTGTTTACAAATGTGGAAACGTTGTTTGCATATACTTAACACCCTGTTAAGGGTTTCTACTAGCTTTCGGCAAGGTTACGACTAGGTTTCGACTACAACGTACCCCCAATAGTAGTACTAACCTAGTCGAAACCTAGTCGTAACCTAGTCGAAACCCTTGACAGGAGGTTGGGGAGTTTTGAAGAGATGTATAGGGTGAGAGTAGGGATTTGAGTGAGGTGGGAAGATGGTATTTGTTTACATTATATTGTGTTGATTATATTTTAATTACATTTACATATTTAATCAGATATAGTATCACATATTTTAAGTGACAATTGTAGGTAATGTATTTTGTTCAACATTGGTGTTCCATTTATAAAAAAAAGATTGTGCAATTAATTAAATCAGATTTATATACCGCGATTCCGGATGGGGATTCGAGAAATAACTCCTTTTATAGATATCTAAATTTAGATTTTACATTAAAGGGAAGTCTGTGTTTTCTTTTTATATTGTTGCACACAGTGGTTTGTGCCAAAGAGTATAAGGGGAAAGTAACAGATATGAATGGAAAATCGATACCCGATGCTGCTGTTTTGCTTGATGGAACAGATTTTCAAGACTTCTTAGTGACAGACGTGGATGGCATTTTTTATATACAAAATGCACCTGATGTGGTGGAAATAATTGTAAGCTGTTTAGGATATGAGAAATTTACTCGCACTGTCCGTTTACACAGTTTAGGGGAGGAATTGTTACATATACAACTTGCCACAGCAAGCATTGAGCTAGAGGAAGCAACCATAAAAGCCGAAGCAATTTCTATGAAAAGAGAGCTTGGCAAATTTGTTGTTAGAGATATTGATAAATCGCCCTTTGGAAAAGGGACTAATTTATCCACGTTTCTGCGTTTTGTCCCTTTGTTGGATTGTACCAATGGATTGAAAATATTAAATAAAAAACAACCGGCTGAGGTGTATATAAACGGCCGGCCGGCTACTGTCCCCTTGGAGGCTATACCCAGCAAAAATGTGGCACGCATTGAAATTATGCCCATCCCGGGCGTAGAGTATGGAGTATCTACAAAAAAAGGCGTTATTAATGTCATTTTGAAACGCGACCTTAATCATGGAACCTTGGCGACCATTGACCTTAGTTCAACGCAAAGCTATTACAACAGCCAGAGAGGTTCGCTATATTTGAGTCAAAAGGGTAAAAAAATATCGGCAACAACCTATGTCTCCGCAAGCAATGGAAAATCCTATGTTAACAATGGGATAGATTATTATTTTTCCGATACATTTAGTAGGCAAACTATTGACAGAGAAAACAATAACACAAACAAGTCCATACAAGGAGGTACCAACTTGGAATTTATACTTTCTCCGCAATCCAAACTAGGCGTTAATGTTTATGCAAACACCGGGGATAATAATAAAAAGAATAAAGCAACTACGGAATTTAGCTCGGACATGAAGATCGATTCGGTAAAAACATCTCTAATAACTACCCATTCGCCGGCTAAACTTAATTATGGTGTCATGTTGTATTTTGACAAACTATTGGACGAACGTGATAGTAAATTCTCTGGCGAAGTATTTTATTGTCGTTCTAATGGAGAAAATGAGGTGAAAGGCGAATATAAAGATATTGATCCAATTGAGAAATTTACAACAAGATATGGCGAATTGGAAACGGCGGCCGGCGATTTTGCTTCGGCTAAGATGAGTGTAGTAAAAAAATATGAGAACGACAATGTGCTGAAATATGGCGCGCAATTTAAATACTTCAACAACGATAATAACTTAACCCATACCCTAGTAGAAAGCAACGACAACGAAATAGAGAGATTAAACTATTTTCGGCATAAAACAAAGGAGGGTGCGGCCTACTTCTCCTTTGATAAAATATTAAGCGATAAATGGGAGTTGTCGGTAGGCGTACGAGGCGAATATTATTTCAGTGAGGGTAAACAACTCCTAACCACCGAACCTGAAAAGATTGAAACATTTGATTTACTCCCCATGCTCTCCTTGCTTTATTTGCCAAGCAATAAGCATGAACTGGCGCTTGATGTTATCCGTTTTACAACACGCCCTACGTTAAGCAACTTAAATCCTTTTATCCGAAACTCATCCACTACTACCTATATTCAACACAATCCGAATCTACAACCTTGTAAGTCGGTGGAGTCTATGTTGTCCTATACCTATAATCATTTCTTGACATTGAATTTAGAATATCTCTATGACAAAGATGTTTGGAGCGATTTTCAATCTACGGACGATGACGGCTTGATAAGACAAACCACTGCCAATTATGGCGATGCTCATACGTTTTCCTTGACACTTATATTACAGAAATTTGTTTTTAACGGGCGATGGCACATCAATGGCGTGGCCAATGCCATTTTTGACAATAGCTACGGTAGCTTTGATGATATTGACATTGACACAAAAGCCTGGTCATTTGGTTATAAACTAAACAGCTCCGTTTTTCTGGATCGTAACCGAAAATGGATCAATACTATCTCCTATAACTATGGAACAAAAAGTAAGGGACCATCTATGATATTGCCTAAAAACCAGAATCTTATGGTAGAGTTAAGAAAGGTGTTCAATAAAGGCTCCATAACATTAATGGCTACCAATTTCTTAACAAAGAACCTAGACATCCGGAGTAACTACAATAGTAGTAATTTATCTTATATCAATAGAATGACCAACTACCCCACAGTTAGCATGAGTGTACAATTCATACTGGGTAATGAAAAAGTAAAAAAGCTTTCCAATAGATACTTGATACCGGAACAATAAGGATAGAGTTAATTCCAAAACTCTTACATTTCTTAAATATTTAAACCTATCTTGTACGTATATAAATGGTCTTAGAATAAACGGATAGGATAATGGATACAGATGTAAACAACATAACTGATTTTTTTGTCAGCATTTTTGGTGATGATGTACAGTATGCGGAGAAGGCAATAGCGCGTGTTCCGCATAGGTTTAGGTTTGTAGATAAGGTAAATGCACAAGTTGTTGCTATGGCACATTTATTGCCATATAAACATGATTTGTGGGGAAAAGAAATAGCGGTGGGCTACTTTTTCGGTTTTGCTTGTGCGCAGGAATATAGAGGAGGGGAGAGAGCGAAACATCTTTTTGTGAAGATGATGAGAGAGGCGTATGATGAGGGAATGTGGGTACTGGAAGGGCAAGCAGCATCGTTTAAGCTGAACAAATACTATCTTAATATGTTTCAGCTTAAGAGTTGCGATTGCGGAGTGTGGGAGAGATTTGATGTGAGCGATGAGGTATGTGCGGAAGATGCGCGGATTGAGCAAGTGGATTTTGTTGAGACTGAAATATTGACAAAACTATTAAGTACTGAACAACATTGTTTAATACCGGATGATGACAGCATTAAAGCGAGTGCGATTTATGTGGATTATTACACGTTAGTTGATGCGGAAAATAATGCAGTGGGTATTGTGGGAGTGGATAGGAGCGAACTCCCGTACATTTATTTATTGGTTGCTCATAATGCGCAAGCTGACCGATTATTGAACTTTGTTTGCCGTAAGTATGGTGTTGAGTATGTATTTTATAAACGAAATAATATTTTCTCCCAGACAGAATCCAACGGTCTCTGTCGAATTATTAATGTAAAGGAAATGCTAGGATTGTATGCGGCGAGTAGACCTGATGTATGTAAAACGTATTGTGTTCATGATCCGTATATAGATGAAAATAATGGAGTTTTTAGGGTATGTGATGGGATGTGTACGGTTTGCATTGATGAGGTTGAGAACTGTGAGGTAATCTCTATTGATGAATTGACGGCACTGTTGATGAAACCCTTCTATATGCCCGTTAGTTACTATTAATAATTTAGTTTATGATCTTTAGACCGTTGGAGATTGACGACAGACTTTTGTTAGAGTCTGTCTTTCGGCAAACAGAATATAAGGAACAGGAATATAGTTTCCCATTTCATTTTCTGTGGCGCGATTTTTATAAAACAACAATTTACAGTGCTGATAATGTTGTAGTACTACGTTTTTCATTTGAGGGTGAGAATTATGTATATTTTCCGGTTTGTGCTGAGGCGGATTTATATAAATGCATTGAAATTATGAGATGCGATGCCAATGGACGCTATCCGATAGTGTTGGCTTACGTGAGTGAACGATTGGCTCACTTCTGTGAGAAGAGTTGTGATGTGAGATGCTTGAATACGGATTTTGACTATGTTTATAGTGTGGGGGATTTTGCAAATCCGCAAGGAGGTAGTAATAAACATAAAAGAGAATGGATACATCATTTTGAGCGCGAATATCCAAATTACAGACTGGAGCCGATAACAGATGAAAGAGTAGCGGACTGTATGAAGGTTTTGCAGCAATGGCAGTTAACAAAGCAAGGTGACGATAAGCTTGTTTATGAGCCCGAGTTACCAATTATCAGTGAAGCATTGGCACATAGAGAAAAATTGGGGCTAGAAGGATATATTTTGATGGTCGATGAGCAACCCGTTGCATTTATGCTAAACTATGGCGTAACGTCACAATGGTTACATTGTCTAATTGCTAAAGCAGATATTCGGTTTCATGGTGCAGCTAGAATGTTGGAGCATTTGGTGTATGGAATGTATGCCGAGAAAGGATATGAGTATGTGAATTTTGGGGATGATAATAACTCTGAGAGTTTGCGTAATACAAAGGAGCGATTGCATCCCGTAGGTAAGTTGTATAAATACTATGTAAGAATAAAATGTGTAAAATGTATACATGAAACAGTGAAATGTATTACTGCGGAAGCAGATTTATAGGTATAATTGTGTGTCAATAATTTTAAAATAATGAGTAATAGGAGAGGAATAAAGATGGCATTTATAGTGATTGGTGTGTTGTTGTTGGTAGGTGTGGTAATTTATAACCATCCGGCATGGGGCAGAACTCCGAGTAAGGAACGTTTGGAGCGAATGAAAATGTCTAGGAATTTTAACGATGGGCAGTTTAATAATGAAAGCGCTACGCCCCAGTTAACATCCAAGAAGGGACGTTGGGAAACATTTTACTCTTTTTTCTTTAATAAGAATGGGAATAGGGAACCCATAACGGATATAGAGTCGGTGAAGACCGATTTGCATAGTCTAAACAGAGAGGAAAACGTAGTCGTTTGGTTTGGCCATGGTTCCTACTTTATTCAGATGGAAGGCAAGCGTTTTTTAATAGACCCTGTATTGACGAAGGAATTTCCGATGTCCTTAATGTTTAAACCATTTAAAGGGGCTGATGGATATGGTGTAGACGATATTCCAGAAATAGACTATTTGATAATAACGCATGACCATTGGGACCATTTAGATTTTGGTACAGTGAAGGCGTTGCTTAACCGTGTGGATAGGGCCATTTGTCCGCTTGGGGTTGGCGAATATTTGGAGTATTGGGGGTATAAAAACGATAATATAATTGAGATGGATTGGCGTGAATGCAGAGCGTTAAACGATTCGTTAAATATTCATTGTTTACCTTCTCGCCATTTCTCCGGTCGGGGTTTGAGACGCAATAGAACATTGTGGGCCTCTTTCCTTGTGGAATGTAACAACAAAAGGATTTACTTATCGGGAGATGGTGGATATGATAAACATTTCAAAGAAATAGGTAATGAATTTGGACCATTGGATCTGGTAGTACTTGAAAATGGGCAATACAATGAGGATTGGAAATACATCCACCTTATGCCCGAACTTATGCAACAAACCGTATCCGATTTAAAAGCGAGAAGTGTGTTAACAGTGCATCATTCAAAATATGCACTTGCCCGTCACGATTGGGATGAGCCTTTGAAAAATATTAGTGAATTGGCAAAGAGTACAGATGCTAATATTATGATGTCCAAAATAGGAGAAAAAACAATGTGGTAATTTAAGAATTTTATCTATACTAAAAATGCCTCAATGATAGTGTCATTGAGGCATTTTTAGTATAGATAAAATTCTTCTTTTTAATTACCGTGTTTAGAGTGAAATTTTAAACGCATTAAGCGTAAATCTTCTTCGGCGTAGTCACCATCAAAGTCTTCAACGGCATCGGCAATATTATCGCTATCTGCTTCCATGAAGTATTCAATAATTTCTCCTTGCTGCTCATCATCTAGAATTTCATCAAGGTAGTAATCAATATTTAGTTTGGTACCGGAGAATACAATAGCTTCCATCTCTTTGATTAGTTCATCAAAGCTTAGGTTTTGTGAAGATGCAATATCCTCAAGATTGATTTTACGATCAATATTTTGAATAATGTATACTTTAAACTTAGATTTGTTGGCAACAGTTTTTACCACCATATCTTGCGCACGTTCAATATCATTATCGTCAACGTATTGCTTAATTACGTCTACAATTTGTTTTCCATATTTTTGTGCTTTTCCAATTCCAACACCCTGAATGTTTGCCAGTTCCTCAATAGTAATAGGATAGTTTATACACATATCCTCAAGTGATGGATCCTGAAATATTACATAAGGGGGTAAATCGTTGGCTTTGGCAATCTTTTTACGTACATCTTTCAATATTGCAAAAAGTGTATCGTCCAGTGCAGAGACTCCTCCTTTACTCTCTTGTACACTCTCTTCTGATTCTTCAAAATTATGATCTTCCATAAGCATAAATTCTTTCGGTTCCTTTAAGAATTGTTCTCCCTCTTTTGTTAATTTGATTACTCCGTATTGCTCTATATCTTTTTCAATTAATAGACTGATAAGCGAACGGCGATAAACCATAGTCCAAAACTGTTTACTTTTACGTTTGCCAATACCAAACTGTTCCAGTTGATCGTGATTGTATGATTTAATAGCCGAATTACTTTCGCCTAATAATATGTTGACTAAATGCTCTACTTTAAATTTCTCTTTTACTTCTTTTACAAGTTCTAATGCTTCAATGACATACTCTTTTCCTTCAAATTCTTTTTTAGGGAACTGACAGTTATCGCAACAGCCACAGTTTTCCTGTTTGTATCCTTCTCCAAAGTAATGTAGAAGGACTTTGCGACGACAAAGTGAAGACTCAGCATATGATACAGTTTCAAGCAATAATTGTTTTCCTATTTCCTGTTCGGCAATAGGTTTTCCTTGCATAAATTTTTCAAGTTTCTGGATGTCTTTGTAGCTGTAATAGGTAACGCAAATACCCTCACCGCCATCACGTCCGGCGCGTCCGGTTTCTTGATAATATCCTTCAAGACTTTTAGGAATATCGTAGTGGATAACAAAACGTACATCCGGTTTGTCAATTCCCATACCAAACGCAATTGTTGCTACAATAACGTCAACATCTTCTTTAAGGAATTTATCTTGATTTTGGCTACGTGTAGCCGGATCCATACCAGCATGGTAAGCTTCGGCACGAATTCCATTTATTTGCAAAAATTGTGCAAGATCCTCAACTTTTTTACGACTAAGACAGTATATGATTCCAGATTTGCCTTGATGCTGTTTTATGAATTTAATAATATCACGTTCCGGATCGTTTTTCGGACGTACCTCGTAAAAGAGGTTATTGCGATTAAATGACGATTTAAACACCTCTGCATCCATCATCCCAAGGTTTTTCTGTATATCACTTTGTACCTTAGGTGTTGCTGTTGCTGTTAATGCAATGATAGGTGCTTGCCCAATTTGCTCAACAATTGGACGAATGCGACGATATTCTGTGCGGAAATCATGTCCCCACTCAGAAATACAGTGTGCTTCGTCAACGGCAAAGAACGATATTTTTATTTGACGTAAAAACTCAACATTGCTTTCCTTTGTTAAGGACTCAGGAGCAACGTAAAGCAATTTTGTTTTGCCGTTAATAACATCTTCTTTTACCTGAAGAGTTTCATTTTTTGACAATGACGAGTTTAAAAAGTGAGCAATGTCATTCGTGTCAGCAAATCCACGCATAGCATCAACCTGATTTTTCATCAGGGCTATTAATGGAGAAATTATAATCGCTGTCCCTTCAAGTATAAGAGCAGGTAATTGATAGCATAACGACTTTCCGCCACCTGTTGGCATAAGCACAAAGGTATTCTTTCCCTCCAGTACATTCGTTATGATAGCTTCCTGGTTTCCCTTAAAGGTGTCAAACCCGAAGTACTCTTTTAATTTCGCATGTAAATCAATTTGCAATCCCATTTCACATATTATTTCTTGTTCGCTTTTTTGCAAGGAGATGCAAATTTATAACTAAATTTGTATGTACAAACAAAAAAGTAAACATAAATCAAACATCTTATCGTCTTATATAACGGCAAAAAAAAATTACTTTTGCCTTTAGTAAAGTTAGTCCAAAAAAGAGATAGTCGCAACTATTTTTTGAAAAATGGCATACAAATTGTTCCAATTAATGCAAAAAATAGATTAAAGTGTCCTGATATCCAAATGGAAATCAGGATAAAGTATTTTTAATTATACCCAGATTTGATAAAACAAATAAAGAATATGGCTTTAGATTTTAATATTATAAATGTAGCAAAATCTGTAATAAAACAGGAGGCGGCAGCTATTGAGCAGCTTGCTAATTACATTGACGATGATTTTAAAAAAGTGGTGGAACTCATTTTTACCAGCAAAGGACGTGTTATTATTACCGGAATAGGTAAAAGTGCCATTATTGCTCAAAAAATTGTTGCAACATTAAATTCCACCGGTACACCAGCAATGTTTATGCATGCTGCAGATGCTATTCATGGCGATTTGGGAATGGTACAGCCAGAGGATGTTGTTATATGTATTTCAAAAAGTGGCAACACCCCCGAAATCAAAGTACTAATACCATTAATACGCAATGTTGGTAATAATAGAATAGTTGGGATGGTATCTAATACCGAATCCTTTTTAGCTCAAAATTCTAACTACGTATTGAAAGCAACAGTCGATAAAGAAGCTTGTCCCAACAACTTGGCTCCAACCACATCAACCACTGCACAATTAGTATTGGGAGATGCTCTGGCTATTTGTTTAATTCAGTGTAGAAACTTTTCAAGTCGCGATTTTGCAAAGTATCATCCGGGAGGATCCTTAGGAAAAAGACTCTATACAAGGGTCTCAGATGTCTTCGATCAAGAAAACCAACCGGTAGTTACTGTAAACGATAATGTACGTCAAATTATAGTACAAATGTCTGCCGGACGTGTAGGAGCAGTAGTGGTATTGGATGATAATAAATCAATAGTTGGGATTGTAACGGATGGTGACTTACGTAGAATGTTAGAAAAGCACGAGAATTTCGATATGCTCACTGCAAAAGATATAATGTCAGCAAATCCAAAAACAATTGCCGCCGAGGAGTTAGCCTATAACGCGTTCCAATTAATGGAACAAAACAGTATCACTCAATTGGTGGTAGTGGATAATAATCAGTTTATAGGAGTTGTTCACCTACACGACATTTTGCGCGAGGGTGTAGTATAATGCATTCTGAGATGAAAAAAATAAGTCTGTTAGTTCTCTTTCTAATAATTGTATGTTCCGCTTTTACGCAAACAACAAAAGTAAAAGGAACTGTTGTTGACAAAAAAACGGGCGAACCGTTACCTTTAGTTAATATTGTTTTTTGTGGAACAAACGTGGGTGTAACGACCGATTTTGATGGGAATTTCTCTATTGAAACAAGACAGGACGTTAATGCTATTCAAGCATCATTTGTCGGTTATCAGCCGGACACTATTAAAATTGCTACAGGGAATTTTAATAGTGTCAACTTTAAACTGCAACCACTCGTGCTAAGTTTAGAGGAAGCTACTGTATATGCTGGAGAAAACCCGGCAATACCACTTATGAAAAAAGTGGTACGTAATAAAAAACGTAATAATCCCGATAGGTTTGAGCGTTATTCGCTGAAAACGTACACTAAAATGCAACTTGATTTTGCTAATATCAAGTCAGAGTTTAAAAATAAACGATTTCAACGCAATTTCGGTTTTGTAATGGACTACGTGGATACTTCCGTAATAAACGGGAAACCCTATTTGCCTGTTATGATTTCCGAGGCGCATGCCGACTACTACTACCAACGCTCACCGCGTATAAACAGAGAGGTTGTAAATGCAAGTAGAATTTCTGGTGTCGATGAGGATTACTCTTTAGCCCAGTTCACAGGTCATTTGCATGCCAATGTAAATTTATACGATAATCATATTGATCTTTTTGATATAAAACTAGCCAGCCCATTATCGGACTTTGGAAACATGATTTATAAATATTATCTCATTGATAGTATGCAAATGGATGGACGTAAAGTCTATCAATTGCGATTCCATCCCCGTAATGTTGCAGTTCCCGTATTTGATGGAGAGTTTTATATAGACGCTGAAAACTATGCGCTTGTTTCGGTAAAAATGAAGATGATGAAACAAGCCAATGTAAACTGGATACGCGACCTGGTAATTGAAAAGGACAACAGTTTAGTACAGGATTCTATTTGGTTTGTAAAGCGCGACCGGATCTTTGCCGATTTCTCTGTGACACGTAGGGATTCCTCAAAAATGGTTTCATTCTTCGGTACACGGGATATTACCTACATGGACGTTGATCTTGCATCACCCATTCCACGTGCCATTGCCAAAATGGATAATAACGTCAAGCTAGCCGATAATGTACTAAACAAAGACGAAAACTTTTGGCAGACAGTCCGACCTTATGCACTGACAGAGAAAGAACAAAATATCTATGGAATGGTGGATTCCATAAAAAACACACCATTATATCGAAACATATACGACATATTAAATACAGCTCTCTTTGGCTATTATGACATTAAAGGAGTAGGTATAGGTCCTTATTATAAAATATACAGTTTTAATAAACTTGAGGGAAATAGATACCAACTAGGATTTCAAACCTCCTCCGATATAAGCAAAAAAATACAGCTAGAAGGGTATGCTGCATACTCTCAAAAACTTAATGAGTGGCACTGGGGATCAACCGTACGTTTCCTATTTAATGAGCAACCAACGTCCATGTTAACGCTAAGTTATAAGGACGATTTTGAACAACTTGGCGCAAGCGTAAACAGTTTATCAGAGAGTAATATACTTACATCCCTATTCAATAGGGGGGATAATGACCGATTAACACCCCTACGTAAAGGAACCATTTCTTGGGATAAAGAGTGGAGAGAAGGACTTTCAAATAAATTCGAAGCATCCTACAAAGAGCTATATTCATCCCCTTATGTCCCGTTCATTAAAGAGGATGGTACCCTTATGAGCAAAATAAAAATAGCCGAAGTAGGACTCCAAACCCGTTGGTCAAAAGACGAAATGGTGGTGCGAAGTGTTTTCAATAAATATTCCCTTGGCTCAGAATATCCTATTATAACTTTTAGAATAAGCGGTAGCAGTAAAGAATTCGCAAATAGCGAATACAACTATCTGCGTTTAGGACTAAACTTACAATATAATGTGGGATTACCACCTATTGGAACCTCCAACATAAACATTCAAACCGGAAAAATACTTGGTAAAGTTCCGTTCCCTTTATTAAAACTGCACGAAGGAAACTCCACTTACTTTTATGATCCACTTGCATTTTCATGCATGAACTTCTACGAATTTGCCTCAGACACGTGGGGTGCTTTGTTCTATGAACATCACTTTAAAGGCTTTTTCTTGGGACACATACCTATACTTAAAAAATTTCGTTGGCGTGAAGTATTTATCTTTAAAGGATTGGTAGGAACCCTTGCCGATAAGAACAATGGCTCTAAACCTAATACAGAAGCAGTACTCCGTTTTCCCGATGGAATGACCTCCGTAAGCAAGCCTTACTTTGAAACGGGTGTAGGCCTTGAAAATATTTTCAGGGTATTAAGTGTAAATGGAATATGGCGTTTAAGCCATCGCCATGATCGCACTGGTCAGAAAGTAGATAATTTTGCTATAAATGTTGGTGTAAAACTTGAATTCTAATCTATTTACTATGAAAACTCATCTAACTATTTTATTACTATTCATGGCCTGTGTAACAACTACGGCCCAGCACAAACCTAATATGCCTTGGATTGATTTATCCAATCATGTTGAAAAACAGCAAATCATTGCGCAAGGAACAAAAAGCCTTTACAACGGCCATCCAACCACAATAATGTTGGATGATAATAAAACAATATTCTGTACGTGGAGCTATAATCATGGCGGTAAAGCGGGTTTCTTGGCAAAAAGTGAGGATGCCGGAAAATCATGGAGAAACATGGAAACGCCAAAGGACTGGAGTAAAACAAGTAACTGCCCCAGCATATACAGAACCGTTGATAAATTGGGCAAAGAACGTTTACTTGTTCTTACCGCCCACCCACAAATGAGCTTGTCTTACAGCGAGGATTATGGAAAAAGTTGGTCGCCAGTTAAAAGTTTGGAAAAACCATGCATTATGGCATTTGCAAGCATGGTGCGTTGTGAGAATGGGGATTATCTAGGATTTTACCATCGTGGGGGTGGAGATGGCACTTCTGACGGTAATAAACTAACACTGTGGCAGTCACGTTCTACAGATGGTGGCGTAACATGGGAGGAGTCAATAAAAATTGCCGATGTACCTGGTCTTGCTCCATGCGAACCTTACGTTTTTCGTGCCCCCGGTACAAAACGATTAATTTGTGTAGCTCGTGAAAACAATCGTATTGGTAACTCCTTAATGATGACCTCTGATAATGAAGGTGCTACTTGGTCGGAAATGCGTGAAACCCCATGGGGACTTACCGGCGATAGGCACGTAATAAAACAAACTCCATGCGGACGTCTAGTGGCCGTATTTAGAGACATGGCACCCAATAGTCCAACAAAAGGGCATTTTGTGGCGTGGGTTGGAACGGCTAAAGATTTGAGAGAAGAGACTTCCGGACAGTACAAAATAAAACTTCTACATAGTTATGCAGGCTCTGATTGCGGATACCCTGGATTAGAAATCCTACCCGATGGTACAATTCTTGCCATAACGTATGTAAAATACCGTCCGGGCCAAGAAAAACACTCAATAGTAGCAACTCGTTTTAAACTTTCTGAGACGGATGCCATGATACGCTAATGCTCTGATTTTTCTATTTAAACAACAAAAGTTGTTCTATTAATTTGTTATCTTTGCATTTCGATAAAAAAATGCAAATAAATACAATTCAAAAATATAAAGACAACAGGATGAGCAAGTTCAAAAGAAATCTTATCACAACCGCGCTTCCGTATGCAAACGGACCTGTGCACATTGGACACTTAGCAGGAGTTTATGTGCCGGCGGATATTTATGTGAGATATTTAAGACAAAAGGGTGAAGATGTTGTTTTCATCGGTGGATCTGATGAGCACGGGGTGCCTATTACTATAAAAGCACAAAAAGAAGGTGTTACTCCACAGGACATTGTGGACCGTTATCATAATATAATTAAGGAATCATTCAAAGAGTTAGGTATCAGCTTTGATATTTATTCTCGTACAAGCTCAAAAACTCACCATGAGTTATCGAGCGACTTTTTTCGTAAACTTTACGACAAGGGTGAGTTTATTGAAAAAGTAAGCCAACAATTCTATGATGAGGCATCGGGACAATTCCTTGCCGACAGATACATTATAGGTACATGTCCAAAGTGTGGCAGCGAGCGTGCATATGGTGATCAGTGTGAGGCCTGTGGAACAAGCTTAAATGCAACGGACTTAATTAACCCTGTATCTGCTATTACTGGTAATGTACCACAATTAAAGGATACAAAACACTGGTATCTACCTTTAGATAAATACGAAGGATGGTTAAAACAGTGGATTCTTGAAGATCATAAAGAATGGAAAAGTAATGTATACGGACAATGTAAATCGTGGTTAGACAGTGGTTTGCATCCGCGTGCAGTGACCCGCGATTTAGATTGGGGTGTACCCGTACCTGTGGAAGGTGCCGAAGGGAAAGTACTTTACGTGTGGTTTGATGCTCCTATCGGATACATCAGCGCAACTAAGGAACTTACTCCTGAGTGGGAAAAATACTGGAAAGATCCTGAAACTCGTATGTTACATTTCATCGGGAAAGATAACATTGTATTCCACTGTATCATTTTCCCTGCAATGTTAAAAGCTGAAGGAAGCTACATTGTGCCTGATAATGTACCGGCTAATGAGTTCCTAAACCTTGAAGGCGACAAAATTTCAACTTCGAGAAACTGGGCTGTATGGTTGCATGAGTATCTACGTGAGTTTGAGGATAAGCAAGATGTATTACGTTATGTATTAACTGCTAATGCGCCTGAAACTAAGGATAACGATTTTACTTGGAAAGATTTCCAAACACGTAACAACAGCGAGCTTGTTGCCATTTACGGAAACTTTATTAACCGCACATTAGTACTAACGCAAAAGTATTTTGGTGGTGTTGTTCCTGAGCGTGGAGAACTTCAAGAATATGACAGTGAGGTCTTAGCCGAAATAGCAACCATCGTTCAGCGAGTAGAGCAAAATATTGAAACATTCCATTTCCGCGAAGCGCTTAAAGAGTGTATGAATCTTGCACGTTTAGGTAATAAATATCTTGCCGATACAGAACCTTGGAAAGTTATTAAAAACGATGAGGAACGTGTAAAAACAATTCTAAATATCTGCTTACAAATTGCGGCTAATTTGACTACATTATCCGAGCCGTTTATGCCATTTAGTGCGGCAAAACTACGAGGATACTTAAATATTGAGCCAATTGCTTGGAGTGCTATGGGCGATGGCGTAATTGCTGCCGGACATAAACTAAATGAACCGGGATTACTATTTGATAAAATTGAAGATGATAAAATTCAAGAGCAAGTAGATAAGCTTCAACGTACAAAAGAGGAGAATGAGAAGGCTAACTTCCAGGCTGCACCAGCTAAGGATAATATCGAATTTGACGACTTTATGAAGTTGGATATTCGTACCGGAAAAATTCTTGAAGCCGAGAAAGTTGCTAAAACCAAAAAGCTACTTAAATTAAAAGTAGATACTGGTATTGATGTTCGTACTATTGTTTCCGGAATTGCTGAGCATTTCACTCCGGAGGAGGTTGTGGGACGTCAAGTTAGTGTGCTTGTTAATTTGGCTCCGAAAGCGCTGAAAGGTATTGAATCACAAGGAATTATTTTAATGGCTGAGGATGCTGACGGTAAACTTGTATTTGTTGCTCCGGATAAGGATATTAAACCGGGATCGGAAATCAGATAATAAAGTTGTTATAAATATAAATGGGGTTCATTTTCAATGTATTTTGAGAATGAACCCTATTTTTATTTATAATAACAGAATGCTCCATAGCCACTAGTTTCCATTGGCTTATTGCATGATATGTACTAGCTCATTATGCGGATAAGAAATAGGCCCTAAACAAGCACAATAGGTTTATGGTGTTGTCTCTTGTTGTAAAATGCATTTACATCAACTTTCTTTTATCCTATTGTGTACCGCTAGGGGGTTCATTCAGGTTTCATTCAGCTTTCATTCAGGTTTCATTCAGGTTTGGCATGCCAAACCTGATTG
>JBOGCH010000034.1:0-23926 GCA_051656645.1 Marinifilaceae bacterium | reverse complement strand
CATTATGAGAATGATGTTGACCAATGAGGAGGAGGAGTATAGAATTTATAATATTAGTTCATATATTCAGTGGGATAGAAATGGTAGGCCTGAAAATATATATGGGATTGTCAATGATATAACCGAAATCACAAAATATAATCATAAAGTAGAGGAATTGCGTAAAGGTATGCAAATGGCATTGGATGCAGGTAAAGTGTCTACATGGCGATTTGATAAAGAGAAGAACACGGTGCATGTACTATATGGTCATCACTTAACGGGTGGAATTATGACTATGGAGGAGTACTATTCATATGTTCATGTAGATGACAAGGAGATATTTCCTAGTGCCTTGGATTCTATTTTGAAGGGCGAGGCGGATAATCTAGAAGTAAATTTTAGACTTAATCCGTCCGGAAATGGATACAGGTGGTATTCCTGTTGTTTGATGCCGGTATATGAGGATAAAGAAATAAAGTATGTTATTGGCACGCGACGTGATGTAACAGAGGAAATTGATTATAGAATAGAACTGGAGGAAAATCATAAAATACTACAGAATATTTTGGATAAAGTACCAACGCCTGTATATATAGTTGATCCGGAGTTGGATACGGTGGTGTATGCCAATAATCAGTGTGAAACTGTTTTTGGAATAAAGAAAGGAGTAAATTCGGGAATGGTTTACCGCCGTGATCTAAGCAAGATTTGTATTGCCAAGAATAATGATTTGTTAAGAACAGGTGGCGATTATTCTGCGAATGAGCTTTTAGTGTTTAGAAATGGCGAGATACGATATACGCACGTAAATAAGATAGTTATAGCGTTTAATAATAAGAACCTAATACTTACAGCGCGAGTAGATTTAACAGAGCAGGAGCAATTATCAATAGCGAAAAAATTAATAACAGTTTCTTTACCTGGTTTTAATGCTTATACGTGGAGTGTTGATGGCAGAAATAATAAAATGTATTATAATGTATTAGGTGGTAATAATGTTGCTAATATCAACCATATAGATACAATAGATGAGTTCACGTCACTAATACATACCGAGGATAGAGAGTCTTGTAAACAGACTTTATCCTCCTATATAAAAAAAGGTGACGGCGAGTTTTGTATGATTTATAGAATACGCTATGGTGATAATGAATCCTTTCAGTGGTGGGAAACTCGTGGTATTGCAGAATTATTGGAGGACAAGAATGGGAAACATACGGTATTATATGGTATAAGTATTAATATAACTAGTCAAAAGTTGAATGAGCTGTCACTTAAGGAGAGTCAAATGAAGTTGCTTGAAATTAACAGACAGAATGAATTGATATTGAATAATAGTTCATCGGGAATTGTATATGTAGATTGTGATGGGAAAGTATTATGGTCTAATTTATTGTCTGTTGAAGGATTGTGTTTTCCGATTACAGAATTTTATTCCGGCTGTGGGTGTGAGCATTTCTTAGGTTGTAATAAAATGTGCCATGAGTGTCCGATAAAAGTGCATAATAATAGTGGGGAGGTTTGGTGTAGAGAGGTTGATTTAGAGGATAATGGCATATTCAATATATTAGCTACGCCTATTAAAGGTGAGCATGGTGTTGAGGGAACCGTTTTAAGGATTGATAATATAACAGAAAGAGCTATGATGATAAGCGATTTGGAGGCTGCCAAAGAAAAAGCCGAAGAATCAGAGCGATTAAAAATGGCTTTTCTTGCCAATATGAGTCATGAAATACGCACCCCTTTAAATGCCATAGTGGGTTTCTCTGAGCTGCTCCAGGAAACTGTAGATGAAAACGAAAAGAAGGAATTTATTAATATAATCAACTATAATAATGATTTGCTTTTACGGTTAATTGGTGACATTCTGGATCTTTCTAAGATAGAGTCGGGGACAATTGATTTAAAATTAGATGAATTTGATTTTAGTTTAGCTTTAAGAGAGCAGTATCACAGTTGGCAGCAGCGAGACTGTGATAATGGGATAGAATTTATTTTTGAGGATCCATATGAAAGTTGTGTAATAAGTCATGATAAAAATAGATTAATTCAGGTGTGCATGAACTTCCTGTCCAATGCATTTAAATATACAAAGTACGGTACAATAACATTGGGTTATATTTATGAGAATGGCGGTTTGAAAATGTATGTGAAAGATACAGGGATTGGAATTGCTTCAAATAAGCACCACCTAATTTTTAATAGATTTGCTAAATTAGATGATTTTGCGCAGGGTACCGGATTAGGGTTAACTATTTGTAAAGCTATTGTGGAGACTTGTGGCGGAAAGATAGGTTTTGAGAGCAAACAGAATGTCGGTTCATATTTTTGGGCCTGGTTTCCATGTCAAGCAAAGGAAATAGTTGATAATAAAATGGGGAGAAAGCTACAAATGGATTCCGAGACTGAGAATGTTGTGGATAAGATAAACTTATCCAATAATATGCATATTCTTGTTGCAGAAGATAATGAAAGTAATTATTTGTTGGTAAAAGCAATTTTGAAGAATTATAACATTACAAGAGTCAATAATGGAGCTGATGCAGTGAAGTGTGCTAGGGAGAATACATATGATGCGATACTGATGGATGTTAATATGCCCATTATGTCAGGAATAGAGGCAACACAGAAAATCAGATTATTCAACCCTACAATACCCATTATAGCTTTTACTGCAAATGCGTTTGATGCAGACCGATATGCAGCACGTGCCGCGGGCTTTAGTGCTTTTATAGCAAAACCAATAAGAAAAAAACAATTAGAACGTACATTATCTCGGATAACTGAAATATCGATAGTTGATTGTGATGATTATTGGGAGTGATTTTTTTGAACAGATATGACAGAGTATGCTTTACTGTTGTTGGTTTGTTGTACCCTCTTTGGTAAGAAAGTTGTCTTTAACCATGACAGAATCAGCAATGAGCATCATGACTTTAGTTTTAATTCCCCAAGTTGAGATTCTTTGTTCTTTTGATAATCTATTATAAAGTGGTTCAATCTCCTTATAATAGTGCCGTCTGGGATGTCGCTAATTTTTCCAGTAATGGTGAACGTGTTGTTACTTTTTTGCGTCCAGGCGTTGTTTATTTGGAGGCTAAGTAAAAGCACGAGAATGATGTTTAGTTTCACGAATCTTTTTTGTTCGTATATTTCTGTATTTAAAGCTTCATAATGTCTGTGTCCAATACTATCCAATTAATTGTGAGTATTAATTGGATAGTATTGAACAAATATTTAATTGTTAAGTTGAACGTTTTCAAGTATTAGATTCTTGGAGACATCTTCGCATCCAATATTTACTTTATCAATGCCATAAGGCAAACAATCAAAATAAAGAGTTATTTGTTGTTGTTTCTTTGCCGAGAATTTTTGATTGATACAATACGTATCCATTTTTTTTATAGGATATTTTTTACCACTATAACAATCTTGAATAGCAAATGTCTCAGGAATGATATACTTACCACTTTTAGGAAGTGTTATGGTAAGTTCCGTCAGTCCTTTATTGTAGATGTTTAACTCCATAGGAAGTTTCTTATTTTTATCAATCACGGTAGTTAAACAGTTCTCTGGATGAGAAGATTGATTGTTGGAGATGGTGTTTGGTGTATTGTATGGAAATCTATTATATTCCACAAAGATGTCAAACCAGCAGATAGTGGGAATGTTTTCAGGTACAGCAATCTCGTTATCTGTTGGGACTTGAAGAATATCAATAAATTTTGTACTCATTGGTATTGCAGGAAATACCATAGTGAATGTAACGTATTGGTTGTTTTTATCTCGAACAACATTAACTTTATCAAGCGGTATATCATTTTCTATGCGTTTGATAAAATATTTTTCCTTCGTCATAGCATCACGTATTGCGTAACCTTTAGAGAAAAGTATTGGTTGAAAATCATTTTCAATATTGACAGCAAAGGTCACTTTAGTCTCGTTATCATCGCGTATTACTGAAAGTAATTTATATTGATTAACATCTTTATCCAGTTTGATGGTTGGAGTTTGTTCATCAAGTAAGTAATTGTAAATAACTTCATTTTCTTTTGGCAAGTACTCACTAACGGTAATATTTTTCCATGGTTTCTCTTGTACTGAATTTGGAGGAGTTGATCCACCTTCTTCTCGATATCTTTCTTCGAAAGATATTGTTTTGACATTTGGGTCAAGGGGGTCGAAAATCATTGTAAATTCAATAAATCGTCCTTTCTTTTCGTGTACCCATAAAACCTTATTAAGTTCAATTCCGCGAGTAACACCTCTAAGGCGGTATTCCTTGTCGGTATCAGTGTCAATGATACAGTATCCCTTTCGAAATTGAACCCATTGTCTATCCCAACCAATCCACTCTACTCGTGTAACACGGGTTTCGTTTTCATCGATTTCTATATTCTTAATATTATATCTATTGCAGAATTGCATGTTGGATACAACAATCTGGTCCTCACGTAGTATTTGGTGTTCTAATCCTTTTTCGGGAGCTTTTGCATTGGGACTAAGAAATTGTTTATAAATAGCTTTTTGCTTCTCGGTCATTCCATGAAATACACTATCTTCAATTTGTTGTTTTTCTTGATAGGTTTGACATGATATCTCATTTGTTGTGTTTATAGGTAGATGCGAGTGAGTAGTTTTGTTACCAAAACTAGGAGTACTGAATGCACTTAGCATGCATGTTATGCCAAGTAGTGGCAACTTTGACATGGTTCTGAGTAAATCTGGTTTAATTGAATGTTCATTTTTCATAATAAAAATGGATTTAGATTTGTGAGTTATGTAGTTTGTGTTTTGCATGAATGCTTTTTCCAATGTTAGGACAAAATAGGTTGTATAGTGCTTAATAGATTAAAAATCATTATTTTAGTGTGTACATAAAGACAATGAGTTTCTATATATCACTTTGTAAAATATGTATAATAATACAAATATATGAATAATGTATTAAGTAGTATTATATATATTATTTATTTTTAACAAAACATGGAGTGTGTGATTAGGGATGAATTTTAGAAATATTATAATAGTGTGGACAACATGTTTATTGTACATTTTATATTGCTACAAGTAAAATGGCTTCAATTAATTAGATATTATTGAGATATAAGGTTGTGTCGAGAAAATATTGTTTGGTGAGTATATCTTCATGCAAGAAAAAAAATATATGGCGTATAGCGGATAGCGCCAACTTTTTTGTCTATTTTTGCAGCTCGAAATTATACGAGAAGAATGTATCAGACACATATACTAAGTAATGGTTTACGTATTATTCATCAGCATGTTAGTGGTAAAGCGGCATATTGCGGTGTTATAATAAATGTGGGAAGCCGTGACGAAGAAGAACATGAAGAAGGAATTGCTCATTTTATTGAGCATGTAATATTTAAAGGAACAACAAGACGCAGAGCTTATCATATACTGAATTGTATAGAGAGTGTGGGTGGAGAACTGAACGCGTATACTACCAAAGAGGATACTTGTATACATGCGGCATTTTTACCTCAGGACTACGATCGTGTATTAAATTTATTTTCTGATATTCTGTTTAACTCAATCTTTCCGGAGAAAGAACTGGAAAAAGAAAAAGAGGTTGTGTTGGATGAGCTTAACTCCTACAGGGATAATCCAAGTGAACAGATTTATGATGATTTTGAAGCGTTGGTGTATAGAGGTGATCCGCTTGGACGCAATATTCTAGGAAACGAGAAGAGTGTGAAAGGCTTAAAGCGTGAAGATGTTGTTGCTTTTGTGCAAAAACATTATCAACCGCATAGAATGGTGTTGAGTTCGGTGGGTGATATACCATTTGAAAAATTGGTAAAACTTGCTGAGCGTTATTTTGGCGCATTGGAGAGTAGTGGTGAGTTGTTTGACAGGAAAGAACCTGTGATATATGTTCCTGCTAGTAAGGAGGTGACTTTGAAAACTTACCAAAGCCATTGTGTTATAGGTAGTACTGCTTATGATCAGCGTAGTGAAGACAGAATTCCGTTGTCAATGCTTATAGAAATAATTGGTGGTTCGGGAATGAATACGCGTTTAAATATGGCGCTACGTGAGAAGCATGGATTAGCCTATAATATAGAAACTGGATATACTCCTTACTCAAATACTGGTTTATTCAATATTTATTTTGGTTGTGATGAGGAGGACTTAAGTAAGTGTATTTCTTTAACCAAAAGGGAGTTGAAAGGAATGTATGATAAACCGTTAACTTCGTTGCAATTAAAGAAGCTTAAACGACAAATTGTAGGACAAATAACCATATCGTCAGAGAACTACGAGAGTGCAATGTTGGCGAATGGTAAAAGTTTTTTAGTGTACGGAAAGGTTGAATCATTGGAAGAAATTTACAGACGTATTGAAGCCATAACGGCTGAGCAATTGCAACGAATAGCTTATGAGGTGTTTGATGTTGAACGACAGTCGATGTTATTATATAAATAGTTAGTAGTTATGATTGTGACAGATAATGATATTGAACGTTATGTGGATGCGCATACGCAAACAGAACCTAAGGTTTTGAGCGAGTTGCGACGTGCTACACATTTACAGATGTTGCGACCTAGAATGTTGTCCGGAAATTTGCAAGGACAATTTCTGAAAATGATTTGTAAAATGGTCAATGCCAAACGGGTGCTGGAGATAGGTACTTTTACAGGTTATGCATCTATTGCAATGGCAATGGGAATGCGTGAGGATGGTGAGTTACATACTATTGACAATAATGATGAGATAGAAGAGCTTGCAAGTCATTATATGGAGTTAAGCGGATTAAGAGATAGAATTCACTTTCATATAGGAGATGCAAGTGAGGTTATCAAGACACTAGACGGACCATTTGATGTGGTGTTTATAGATGCGGATAAGCGTAAGTATGCGGAATACTATGATCTTATATTTGACAAAGTATCTCATGGTGGTATTATTATTGCAGATGATGCGTTGTGGGATGGCAATGTGTTGAAAACAGATTCGACAGATCCGCAGACGCGAGGTATTTTGGATTTTAATGATAAAGTGCAACAGGATGATAGGGTAGAGAATGTTTTATTGCCCGTTCGCCATGGTTTAATGATGGTGAGAAAGTTGTAGCAAAAATGGGAATTTTCAACTTAAAGTGTTTAATTTGTTAATTCTTAGATATAATTTAATCTTTTTTATACAATATGAAATTAACAGAGTTTAGTCCAGGTGCAGGTTGTGGCTGCAAGATAGCTCCCAAGGATTTAGAGGAAATATTGAGATGTTGTAGTGCAACGATTCATGATCCAAATCTGTTAGTGGGTAATGAGAGCAAAGATGATGCAGCTGTTTATGATTTGGGGGATGGAACGGCCTTGGTAAGTACCACAGACTTTTTTACACCGATTGTAGATGATGCTTATGACTTTGGTCGTATTGCCGCAACTAATGCGTTAAGTGATATATATGCTATGGGGGGAACTCCATTAATGGCTATTGCTATATTAGCTTGGCCACTTGAAAAATTGGGCGCGGAAGCTGCCGGACAAGTAGTGAGTGGAGCACGAGATGTGTGTAACAACGCTGGAATTGTTATTGCTGGTGGACATAGTATCAATATTGATACACCTGTGTTTGGTTTGGCCGTAACAGGACGTGTTGATGTTGAGAATGTAAAACGCAATAATAGTGCTATTGCCGGCTGCACATTATTTTTAACCAAGCCTTTAGGCATTGGAGTAATGACAACTGCAGAGAAGAAAAAGATATTGGAACATGAAAACAACAAAGAAGTTGTTGAATTGATGTGTCACCTCAACAAGGCGGGTTATGAATTTGGCAAGCAGGGCTACGTACGTGCAATGACGGACGTTACTGGTTTTGGATTGTTGGGGCATTTGTCTGAGATTTGTGAAGGTAGTGATGTGAATGCTGTTATTTGGTATGATGAGGTTCCTAAAATTGAAGATGTAGAGAAATATATTGCAATGGGATCTACTCCGGGAGGAACCAAGCGCAATTGGAACTCTTACGAGGATAAAATTGGCCGAATTACAGAAGCACAGCGTGCGTTGTTATGCGATCCTCAAACAAGTGGTGGTTTATTAGTGGCTGTTGAACATGGACATGAAGCTGAATTTTTATCACTTGCTGCGTCTTTCGGCTATACTGATTTAAAACCGATTGGAGAGTTAGTGGAGCGTAATGGCGATGCTTATATTAATGTAGATTAAAAAATAAATAATGAATACACTTTTACAAGTTACTCGCGACACGTTGGGTAGCGGAGATGATATACTTGGTGAACGTTTAATATGTAATTATTTTAAACAACGCTTAGCGGAGAATAGACTCCCTGCAGTTATGTGTTTTTATAATGCAGGTGTTAAACTATTGGCATCGGATAATGAAGTAACTGAGGTTTTAAAAGCTATTGAGGCTACGGGTGTGAAGTTGTTGGCATGTAAAACATGTATTGACTATTTTGAATTGGCCGATAAAATGCAGTGTGGAGTAATTGGTTCAATGGTTGATATAATTACGTTGCAAGATAACGCTGATAAAATAATAATGATTTAATCCAAACAAAATACGATGAAGGCCTATTTAGATTTATTGAATCGGATATTGACAGAAGGAGAGAGGAAAGAGGATCGCACCGGTACGGGTACTATAAGTGTGTTTGGACATCAAATGCGTTTTAATTTAGCAGAAGGCTTTCCATTGGTAACAACGAAGAAATTACACTTAAAATCCATCATCTATGAACTTCTTTGGTTTTTGATGGGCGATACAAATGTAAAATATTTACAGGATCATGGTGTAAGAATTTGGAATGAATGGGCGGATGAGAATGGCGATTTAGGTCCGATATACGGATATCAGTGGCGTTCGTGGCCGTGCGCGGATGGTACCCATTTAGATCAGATTAAGCAGTTGATACACGATATAAAAACGAATCCGGATTCTCGTCGACTAATTGTAAGCGCGTGGAATGCGGGAGAAATAGATAAGATGGCATTAGCACCATGCCATACGATGTTTCAATTCTATGTGCAGAATGGAAAATTATCATGCCAATTGTATCAACGCAGTGCGGATTGTTTTTTAGGTATCCCATTTAATATTGCTTCCTATGCGCTGTTAACAATGATGGTGGCACAGGTGTGCGATTTAGAATTGGGCGACTTTGTGCATACTTTAGGTGATGCGCATATTTATACAAATCATATAGAACAAGTAAAACTTCAATTAACACGCGAACCGTATAAACTTCCCCGAATGGTAATAAATCCGGAGGTAAAGGATATATTTGGTTTTAAATTTGAGGATTTTACATTAGAAGGATACGAGTCTCACCCACATATTAAGGGTGAGGTAGCGATTTAAAGAAAGCTTAGAAAGAATGAGTTTAGATAAATTTAGAGAAGGCGGCATATTAACGGTAATTTTTGCACTTGGTTCCATAAATATATTATGGGATAGAGTTTTTTACATTCTTATGGCACTTTCCTTTTTCTTAAATATTATTTATCGTTGGAAGGAATTTTGGCAGGATATTAAAGCAGTGCGTTATTATCTCTATTTGCCTTTAATAATGTGTATGTATGTCTTAATTCATTATGCTATTGTGAATATATTTCATATAGATTACTATACTCCATATAAGGCACGATGGGGAATTATAGAAAATCTACTGTTGTTTTTTACGGCAGTACCTGTATATTTGATATCGTGTAAGCCCTATGTAACTTCTTCATCAATTAAAAACGCTATAGGTGTATTTGGTGTAGGTGTTATGAGTGTAAATGTCGGTCTTTTTATTTGGTATTATCTGACCAATAGTATTCCGTTCTCAGATTATATAGAGCTCCTTTATATGTCTCGTTTTCTTGGGAATAAGGAACTATGGAATGCAACTATTTACTTAGAAGCTCATGCTTTTAACCTTGCAGTTGCTGCAATTTTAGTAGGGTACGTTGCTCTAGAATCCGTAAAACCTTATAGACGTGTTTGTGCTTTATTTTTGTTCGGATTATTGACAGTGTTTTTATCATTCACAGTCACTAAAGGATCAATATTTCCATTTGTAATCTGCCTTATATATTTATTGATAGTTAAATATAAAAGACTTGTTCATAGTAATTTAGTGATAAATCTTGTCATTATTGGTTGCTTTGTATATGGAGCGCAATATATTGTTACTAGCGACATCTATGTGGAACGAATGCAGACAATGCTAAATGAGATAAATGGTGTTATAAACAATAAATATGTTGGTGACAGTATTGGTCCTAGACTTGGTATTTTGCGTGAGTGTTGGGACAGGATTGGTGAATATGGCTTGTGGGGTGTAGGAGTATATTCTAAAGACATAACGCAAAGTTGGTTTGTAAAATCACCATATAGCATTGATTTTATACAACATGTACACAATTCTTTTATTGATTTTTGGATAATAGGTGGTGTAATGATGCTTACGTATTTCCTTTCTCTATTCATATTACCTATAATACGAATGGTGAAAAGACATGAAATTTCTCATCTAATTTTGGTTATACTTTTATTTATGTTCCTGGCTAATTTTGCCACAATTTTTGTACGTCTAGCAGATTCCAAGACGTTAATTATGTTTCTATTATCAGGATTCTATCTGTATACATCCCAATTTTATAATCTAGATAAAAAACGTAGCATGTATGGAAAGAATACTACACATAGTACCGAATAAATTTTGGGGAGGCGGACAACAGTATATTTTTGAAATGGCGAAATATATGGCCGAACAAAAAAATATGCGATTGTATTTTGTTGGTCGGCCTATTCAAGTATTTCTTGATCGTTTTGGAGGATTGGGTAATTACCATTCAATAAAACTGCGTTCAATATTTTCCATTGGTTCTATTCTGAAGCTAAGACAATATATTAAGGAGAATAACATTGAAGTTGTACATGTTCATAAGTTTAAAGATGCAATGCTGGCTGCGATTGCAATAGCAGGAATGAAAGGTGTTAAACTAATCTACACAGTACATCTCGTAGAAAAAGGCCATTTTAAGGTAAAGGATGCGTGGGTGTACAAAAGAATTGATAGTCTTATTTTTGTATCAGAAAGAGTTAAAGAGGAGTATTTTAAGGGGCATGAAGATTTTACTGATAAACTAAAGTGGTGTATTATCCATAACAGTACATCAAATATTAAGCATGAGATCTCTGATATAGATTATAGAAAAAAGTATTCAATCACGTCGGATAAGTTTATTCTAGGTTACGTAGGTAGAGTGGTTGCCGGCAAGGGACTTGAAATTGTAATTGAGGCATTAACTCAACTTCCAGATGATATAATACTCTTAATAGCTGGCAATATGCAAGGCGACTTTGCAAGTAAGTTAATGTCTGCTATCAATGAAAAGTGTTTACAAAATAGAGTAATTCCTGTGGGATTTGTTCTTAATGTAGGTGAGTTTTGTAAGCAGACAGACTGTGGAGTATTGGTTTCTACAACTCCAGAATCCTTTTTACTTACAGCTCTTGAGTTTCAAGTTAACGCAACTCCAGTAATTACTACCAATAACGGAGGACAAGTTGCAATGGTTAAGAATATGGGAAACGGCATACTTGTTGATCCATACAATGTACATGCTCTTAAGAATGCAATTGAATTATTATGGAGTAATCCAGATTTGAAGCACTCCATGGGAGAAAATGCTTTAAAAAGCAGTGAGCAGTTTAGTTATGATAAATTTATAGAGAAGATACTAAATACATACAGTTGTTAGAATGGTTATTATTCTAACAACTGTTTTCGTTTTAATCCAGAATATACAAATTTTGCATTTTTCTTGTCGTATGTACTATTCATAAAATAATCTAGAGATTTATGTATTCTCATTACATTTTATTTATAAAATAGGATATAATTAAATAGTTTGAACCTTTTGGGTCCCAAATCGTCGATTTTATAGCATAATTCGGAAGTAATGTTGTAAATATTGAATAAAAGTAATAATATTATAAGTTGCTTTTATGGAAAGACAATTACCTATTTAAATTTAGAATAAAAATGAAGAAAAGAATCGTACTATTTATTGCCTTGGCGTGTACATGGGGAACATCGCTTTGGGCTCAAAATTGGAGCCGTTCGCAAGTGGAGGAGTATGCAAACACAGGAAAAACATTGCCGGTCGAAGTGTATGCACAATGTCCTGAACATGGCCTTAAATTGAAAAATGACAAAGGTTTTAATGTATTGGTAGATGTTGCACATGCTTGCAACTTCTCAATGATGTGGGGAGTGCCACCACGTTTGCACTCACTTGGTTATAGAGCACATTCAAGCCATGCAACATTAAATAGTGTATTGGATGTAAATGGAGTGTCTAGACGCCGAATACCTTATGATATGGCCGGAAAATTTCGTCCCTTTGGTTGGTGTCCAAATTTAACTTATAATACGGTTGTTACCTACCAAACTTCACCGAAAGAACAACCTTATACAGATGCTGAAATAGCCGCTTTGCAGCAATTTGTTAATGATGGAGGTAGTTTACTTGTACTAGTTAACCCAGCAAAGCAAGAAGAATTAAAGGGCTGGAGTATGAATAAACTTCTAAATTGTTTTGGAGCCTCTGTTACAGGAGAAGCAGCATTCAATAACAGAAAATATGCAACGTTCAAAACTCCATCATCATGGGAAACCGTACAATCTGCTGATGGTGCAGCTCCTGTATATGTTCGTGGAACAGTTGGTAAAGGACGTGTGGCTATCATTGGAAACGCAAGTGCTTTTGATATGGTGGGCAATAAAGCACCGCAGCAGGAAAAAGATAAGGAAACTGCGTTTATTGACGAAACTCTGGCATGGTTAAATAGTGCGCAACAGCCTGTAGGCGGATATTTCCCTGCAGGAACTGCAGGAGGTGGTGATATATATCCTGAACTAGAAACAAACTCTCGAGGAATTGTAATATACTACGCTGCCAACCAATTTCCTTACATGCTAAAATGCGTACAGGAGGAATGTCCAAAAATTACGGATCAAATATTCAGCTGGTATCCTTCTCAACCAACAAAGGAACCTATGTATTTACTACTATGCGCTGGTGATGGTGGCGGATGGGCTGTAAATGCCTTCTATCCAAAAGAAAATGGAATTATCAGTATGTCAACACAGGGTATAATCTCTATTTTCGCACATGAGTTGGCGCATACAATGCAAGGACCACTAAATTATAAAGGTGAAACTGCGGGATTAGCTCCAATCGGCAACAGTGGTGAGGCGCATGCAGGGTGGTTCCAAGGCAAGATTGATGCAATATATGATCCAAGTCGTTTAGAGCATCCTAACCGTAAATGTGGCGATATCTTCCATGAAAAATGTTTTGCAGAATTGGATTTTGTAAAGTATTATGAGAATAAAGAATTGCACGAAAAATTTGGAAAAGGAAAGGATTGGCATAAAACCTGGTATATATGGCAACGTATGGACGATACATTTGGCCCTACCTGGTATCCACGTTGGAAATGGGTGCAACATACACGTTGGGCTGAGACACCGCAACATAGACTTACATGGGAAGAGATGGTAGAGGATATGTCTATAGCTGTAGGTAAGGACTTATTCCCATTTATCAAAGCATGTGGTATCGGATTAAATCGCGATAAAATTGGTGCAATTGAATTCAATGGTAAAAAGCAGAAGCTAAAACCTGCGCAAATAGAAGTAATTGCACCTGGTAAAGTCCATATGGATGATATTGCTAACTATAAACAACCAATTAAAGTAAAGAAATAGAATTTCAATGTATACAGAAATCCCCTTAACGCAAGTTAAGGGGATTCTTATTTTATGGTTGTTGTAACAGCTCTTTAAGCGGAACTACTTGAAATGTCATTTGCGCTCGGCTTCCCTCGTAGAGAATACCAACAAGTTTCTCACTTACTGATGTAAGGCAAGAATATCCGTAACTGTATCCTTCGTCAAGTAACAAGCCTTTATTCCATGTGTTTCCATTGTCTTTGCTCACCTTAATTGTCATATGGTGGCGGTGATATTTGCTATCAGGATTTGAGAATAGTAACACCGACTTTCCGCCATAGTTATGTTTGTAAAGTGATGCCATGCATACAGACTCCCTTAGTGCTCCATGAGATGTTTGGTGTTTTGTCCAGGTATTTCCCATATCTGTTGTGGTAAATATGGCTCTACCATTATCGTCGCCTTTATTTTTTCCATTTCTATTGTCGCGCATGTTTAGCATTAAAGTTCCATTACTTAGCTCAACAACACTACATTCAGTAGTATTAGAGTAGGACGGATTGGAGGTAACCCAAGTTTTGCCACCATCTTTACTATATGTAATATTAGAAAATGGCAAGCCATCCTTGTCTCGTCCTTGTGTTGGAAACACTAGTGTTCCATCAGACATGGTTATTCCATTTCCGGGTGCTGGAGCAAACAGCCACCACTCAGCACGTTTGGTTTGTTCTGTAATATTTATAGGTTCAGACCACGTTTTACCGTCGTCATCACTTTTTGTCAGTAGGAATTGGCAAGTTTCATATGGCGTAAGTCCGGGTTGCGATGCTGTGCCGTGCCATTGGTGACGCCAAGCCTTGCTATTTTTGTCCAAGCCTTGCATCCATTTTCCGCTTTGATCTAAAATGCCATGCATCCATAAACCTGCCACCCATATTGTTCCAGTATTTTTATCTACCAATATACCCGCATCACTCACTCCATTGAATTTCTCCGGTAAATTACCCCACTCTTTCATGTCTAGAGCCACACGCATAGGTTCCCAAGTAGCACCACCATCACAACTACGGCTAACGCCAATGTCCATGTGTCCTTGCAAATCTCTTGCCGATTCACGTCGCGCATCATATACACCTAGCAGTGTACCATTGTTTGTTGTGGCAATACCCGGAATTCTAAATGTATTGACATTTTCCCACTTATGGTCCTGAACGGCAATACCCACGCGTTGTCTTAAATTTGTAGTGTCGGTGGGAGTAACTTTTCCATTGGAGGTGTAAAGTGTTTTACACTGTGCATCAATTGTGTTTAGAAGAGATGTGTTAGCATCAATATCGCAATATACAATATAAGTTGTAGTGTCCGAAATTACTTGATTAATCGGAATAATCATATTATTGTGCACCAAATCTGTTTGGTACATAATCTTCTTGTCGTTCTTAGCAACATAAATCTTAGTGATATCTTTAACTTTAGTTGTTCCCATAAAGGTTAACTTAAGCTGCTCTATTTTCTCCTTTTGTCCATCGGGGATGCAGGTGATGGAAATTAAAGGATTAACAGATTTGTTTGTTAAAACAGGAATTTGTTGCTGCGAAACATGCACTTGTACAGATTGTGCTCGCAATACACTCGCGCAACATAAAAACAGTAGTGTTGATAGAATAGATAGGTAATTTAATCTCATAGCAATGTTCTTTTCGTTTAGAAACAAAAATAATATAATAAACCATTGTGCAAAAACACTAAAGTATGTAATTCAAAATAAATATCTTTGTACAGATGAGAAACTGTATATTTAAAGAGTATAATTATGAATTTAAGAATCAAGTGTAATAACATCGCAGCGCTTGCTGTATTATTATGTTGTTTTTCGGTATCGGGAGCTATGGCTAATTCCGGCAACAATATTTCAACCTTTTTTCAACATAGACTAAACAACCAAACCGAAAAATATAATTCAACTACAACCATTAAATTAAAAGATATTGATAAATATCGCCTGCAAATATGGAAAGAGTGGACGGAAGCAAACAAGAATCACAATGAGGAGAAACTTATTTCCATGTCAAAGCTCTCAGATGCTAATGCTGGTAAATGGCAGCTCCCACAGCAATTAGAGCCAAATGCTGTTATGCCGTATTATTGGGGAAGTAAAGGCGAATGCGAGAATGGATTACCACTCTATCTCTATATTCACGGATCAGGCCATAAGGATAATGAGTGGGCAACCGGCTTAAAATTATGTCAACAGTTTGATGATGCTCCGGCTGCTTATTTTATTCCGCAAATACCCAATATGGGCGATCATTATAGATGGTGGCATAAATCTAAGCAATATGCGTGGGAAAAATTATTACGTCTTGCATTTGTAAGCGGACAGGTAGATCCGAATAAGGTATTCTTTTTTGGTATCTCCGAAGGTGGATATGGAAGTCAGAGATTGGCCTCTTTCTATGCGGACTACTTGGCAGGTGCTGGGCCAATGGCCGGTGGCGAACCTTTAATCAATGCTCCGGTAGATAATTGCCGAAACATTGCTTTCTCGCTCTTAACTGGCGATAAGGATCTCGGTTTTTACCGCAATAAGTTGACTCAATACACTAAGGATGAGTTCGAGAAATTTCAGTCGCAAAATCCAGGAGCATTTATTCATAGAATTGAGTTAATCCCGGAACGTGGACATTCAATCGATTATCGTCCAACAACATTATGGTTAAAAAAGTTTGTACGCAATCCTTATCCTAAACATGTAACATGGGAGAATTTTGAGATGGATGGTATATATAGAGATGGATTTTATAACTTGTATGTAAACCAACGCTCTAATGCGGATAATAAAACGCGTACTCGTTACGATATGAAAATAGAAGACAATATAATAAATCTTAATGTGGACGAAGTAAGTTACGTTGGTACAGAAGTTGAACCACGTTGGGGGATTACATTAAAATATGACCGTACCTACAAGCCTGCTGAAACCGGTAAGCTCACCATATATTTATCGCCAGAACTTGTTAATCTAAACAAAAAGATAACGTTATATGTAAATGGCAAAAAAGCATACAATGGTAAAGTAACTCCACAATTAAAACACATGGTAAATAGTTGTGCAGCCTATTTTGATCCCGCAAGGATTTATCCGGCAGCAATAGAGGTTGATATTGCCGAGATATTATAAATAAAAAATAGAGCGGATATGTCACACAATAACATATCCGCTCTATTTTTTTTAATATTGCTTTTAAGCAATTACGCCACCACCAACAACGTCGTCTCCTTCATAGAAAACGGCACTTTGGCCGGGAGTAATTGAATCTATCGACTCAACAAATACCACGCGTATACGGTCACCTTCCTGATATAAATGAGCTCTTCCCGGAGTACTGCGATAGCGTATCTTTGCCAATACTTCTAGTCCATCCGGTGCAGTAGCATATTTCATCATGTTTACTTGCTTAACGTAGAACTCTTTGCCCCTTAATTCGTCCTTCGTGCCAAGTACAACCGTATTGGTTTCTGCATTAATCTCAACAACAAACATAGGTTGTCCAAGTGCTATTCCAAGCCCTTTGCGTTGGCCAATAGTGTAGTTTGGATATCCTTTATGTTTTCCTACCACCTTACCATCGGTTGTTGTAAAATTACCTTCTCCATAGCGCTCATTATAATTTTCTACATTCTCCACTAAGAACTTACGGTAATCATTGTCTGGGATGAAACATATTTCTTGACTTTCGCCTTTTTTAGAAAGCTTCTCATACCCATGGTCCAATGCAATTTTACGTACCTCGGGCTTAGTTAAATCGCCAAGTGGAAAAAGAGTGCGCGCTAAATTCTCTTGAGTTAATGTCCAAAGAAAATAGGTCTGATCCTTTGACTCGTCTACACCGCGGCGTAGGAAATAACGTCCATTCTCATGTCCAATTCTCGCATAATGTCCCGTGGCAATATACTCACAGTTCATCTCGTCGGCCATTTCAATAAGTTTTCCCCATTTAATGTCTGAGTTACATACAACACATGGGTTAGGCGTACGTCCTTTCAAATATTCGCTGATAAAGTCGCAAATCACGCTATCATGAAATTCTTTACGTATGTCCAATATATGGTGGTCAAATTGAAAATCGAAAGCAATCTTCTTGGCCTCAAAAATAGAGTCTACGCTACAACATCCGGTTTCCTTTTCCATACAACCTTTTGATATATTGTCAAACGTACGGTAAGTAACCCCCACTAACTCATATCCTTGCTCTTTTAGTAACATGGCGGCAACTGTACTGTCAATCCCACCACTCATTGCCATTAAAACTCTTTTCATTTATATTGTTTTAAGTCTGTTATCAATGAGGAACCATATATTGCGCTTGGCTGTGGTAATCGTCCTTCTCAATCTCCACCTCCGGCTCTTTAAGTTCCTTGTTATCCGGTAAAATAAATTGAAGATATTTAATCAGCTTCCCGCGGCTAAGCCACTGTTTCTCGTAGAAGGTTTGAATAGAAAGGATAGGATCCTCACAGCCTCCGCCATATAAATCTTCAAAATCCGCATTTACCTGTAGTTCATTTTCCTTAATCATCTCTCGGGTATATGCATAAAGGAATGGACTGTCTGTTTTCAGATGAATTAGTCCATGACCATCCATTACGCTTTGATATAAGCCCAAAAAGCGAGTCCCAGTAAGACGCTTTTTGTATTTGCTCATTTGCGGATCTGGGAAAGTAATCCAAATCTCGCTAATCTCTCCCTTTTCAAACATTGAAGCCAACACTTCTGCATGAGTACGCAAAAAAGCAACATTATTTATGCCATTGGTAATAGCCTCTTTCGCACCATGCCACATGCGCGATCCTTTCATGTCTAAACCAATAAAGTTTTTGTTAGGATACATGCGCGCAAGTGCAACGCTATATTCACCCTTACCACATCCCACTTCTAGGACTATGGGATTATTATTTTTAAAGACATCTGTTTTCCAACGGCCTTTTAAATGGTAATCTGTATTATAAACATCCTTATGTATAGGTTGGAACACATTGGGAAGCGTGTCCATCTCCGCAAATTTCTTTAACTTATTCTTTCCCATCAATTTTTTAATTAATCTATTTCAATACCAATATCCCGCACCCCATAGAGTGGTGATGTGCGCATGGCTTGTGTAATTTTCACCGTTAATGTGTCTGCCGGTAACCATATTTTAGTATCATCCAATGCCTGTACAATGGTTTTAATTGCGCCTCCCGTGCCTAGCCATCTGCCATCTTGCTGGGCAACATGTACACTTACTGTATCTCGTTTCACAGTCTCGCCTTTGCGCAGAATATCTACAAAACACCATAAATTAGACATCGGATAATCTGTAGTATGTCTCATAAGCAGGTTAATATTATAATAACCATTTTCCTCTATAACTACTGTGAATTCAGGGACAATGTCTCTTGTCCACTGTTCGTCATCCATTGCAAGGTAATTATGATAAACAGATTTTGGTTGGCATGACACACACACACAACTCACCAACACACACAATAAAAGGATATAATTTCTCATACAATTAAACAAATTCAATCTCCGTACCTTGTGAATCTACTGCTAATCGGATTGTACTTCCAAGAATTAAAGGGAAGTTTTCCTCCGTATGTCCGGCCGGAAAGTTAAAACAAGCGGGTACATTAAATGGTTGCGCAAACTCGTGGAGTACCTCCGCGCAACTTTTACCATAACCGCTTTCATCTATATTAGAGAACGATCCAAATAAAAACGCTTGAACATGTGTTAACGCTCGCGACAATTTAAGCGATTGCAACATTCTGTCCACAGCGTATAACTGCTCATTAATCTCTTCCATAAAAAGGATAGGAGCAGGATAACGGTATCTAATGCGCGTAGGAGCAAGTGCATGCAACATTGTAAGGTTTCCGCCATTAAGCTCGGCTTCTACATCCCCCACAATATTTAGCGGATGCGAAGGAAGTTTGTATGTGGAAACATGGCCAAACAAAAATTCGCGCATACGTTCCAAAGCGGTAACGGATGTTGTACTAAATGTTTTAGGCATTGCACCATGTATTGTTTCAAATCCGAGAGCATTAATTTTAGTGTGTAGTACGGTAATATCGCTAAAACCGACAATCCACTTTGGAGTGCCTTGAAAACGCGAGTAATCAATCTGTTCTACAATACGTAATGTTCCATAGCCTCCCCTTGTGCAAAAAATGGCACGAATATCTTCTGTGTCCAATGCCCACTGTAAGTCCGCTAGGCGTTGTTCATCTGTACCGGCAAAATAACCGTATTGTTCAAGGGCATAACGTCCAATTACAGGTTCCAAGCCCCATTCTTGTAGCACTGTCAATGCATATGGCATATAGCTGCTATCCATTGCTCCTGCCGGCGAAATGAGCGCTACCTTATCTCCGGGTTTTAAATGTGGTGGTCTGTACATACGTAGTTGCGTTTATAATCTGTTCTCTAAAAGTGCAATGCAGTATACAAAATACCAACTCTTTAAAATGCTGGCGTTTTTTACTGTCTATTAGCACTATTATAATGCGAAATTACTCAAAAAGTGTAAGATATAGGATTAAAAAATGAGAAAATATAGTTGCGTATAAAATATTTCGTGCAATCTACTCCAACTACTTTAAACAAGTCAACTATTTTTTCTCATAAATTAATTTGTCCGCTTCAAATAATTGATAGTGTCCGTCTTTATTTACCAGTTTATATCTTTTATTGCTCCAAGAATCGCCTTCTTTGTTAAGAATATCATGTTTTGTAACGTCAGGTAGGAACAGTTCTACCTTTGTATAATCAGGCGAAAATACGGCGTATGCCGCAAGTGTCGCATTAGTGTCTTGTGCATTTTTTAAGGCGGTTCCTGCTTCGAAAATACGGATGCAGTCTTTGCGTACTTCACTCCAAGTGTATCCGGCAGATGCAATACAACCATGTTTATCTCTGTCGCCTCCTACTTGTGTGGTCTTGTTTTGTTTACAACTAATGGTTATGCAAAGCATAAGTAATGGTATAAGTAACCTAGATTTGTGTATGTATCTGAGTACCATAATAACTAATATTTATATGTTTCTTGAAAAGTAGAACAATATAAGCAAACTTCCAAAATATTGGGTAATGATAATACCTAAGTATACGATGATGTCCTAAAGGATTATATTTCAGGCAATAGATATAAAAATAAATTATTATAAACTGTATTATTTTGTAAAAATGAAGTATATTGAAGTTTGAAAACCAAACAAATATTACGAATGAAAAAATACTATGTTATTTTATGCTTGCTGATTACAAGTTGTGGGTATAAACAGGAGAGTAATTTAGGTGAGACGGTTGTGTATAATCCCAAGGAAACGAAGCAATTTGAGGACATAGTAAATAGTATTGAGTATATTCCGCTTGGAGGACAAGGCTTATGCTTTGATCCTATGATAACAGTTTACATGGACGACAGTTCATATTATTTTGTAGATAGAGTAGTGCATAAAAAGATTTTCAGGTTTGACAAGACCGGCTATTTTAAAAATACGATAGGGCAATTAGGTAGAGCTAGAAATGAATATAGCTCTTTAAACGATTGTTATGTGGATGAAGAGGGTATTGTGACTTACTCATCAAGTGACAGAGCAGCTAATTACTATAAGCCAAACGGTGAGTTATTGAAGAGAGTTAAGATGAATCATGATTTTGATAAGGCGTGTAAATTTGGTGATGATTATTTGTTGTATATAGGTGATAATAATGGACGGAGTGATGCTAAACTGTACACAAATGGCAATAAAACTCCTTTAATGGCATCTAATGAGAGTGTGATGAATTTTGGAGAGACATTCCCGGTATTGACGCGAGTGGGAGACGAGATATTTATTCGGGAAACTATGTATAATCAGCTTAATGTGGTGCGTAATGGAAAGATGGAGAATTTATATCGATTTGATTTTGGGTCGATGAATATTCCTGAAAGCCATTATACGGCAAATGACCCATCAGAAGGGATGATGAAATTGATGGAGCGTAGTTTTGTCGCATTGCATAGTTTTGTTATCAATGCGAATTACTTGGTTATGACATTTGGAGTGAAAGATCAGAATTCAGATAAAATGCCGTTTATATATGCTATACAGAATAGGAATAATGCGCAATGGCAGTGGTTTAAAGAGATAGAGGGGGAGACCGTTTTTTCCGGAACATTTAAATACATGGATGAGGAAGGTTACCTTTACTTTTTAGTGAATGAGGATGCAAAGGGACAATTGGCTGAGTATGGCATAAAAAGTGGTGATGAGGAGTTTGGTTTAATAAAATGTAGAATTGATAAACAATAAAATGGGTAGGGTTGAGGATTTTAGACATTATTTTCACACGCATCCGGAACTATCCGGTAATGAGGTGGGAACGCAACAATATATAAACCGTGTGTTAACTGTACACGGTGTTGTTTTTGAGAATGTAGGTACAGGTATTATTGCACAAGTAGGCGGTGGTAACAGAGCCATTGCTTTACGTGCAGATATGGATGCTTTGCCTATAATTGAAGAGGGAAAGAGGGGGTTCTGTTCACAAAATAGTGGGGTTATGCATGCCTGCGGACACGATATGCATATGGCTATGTTGCTAGAATGCGCGTTGCGATTAAAAAAATGCGAGGATCAACTTCAGGGTAAGGTATTACTATTGTTTCAGCCAAGTGAGGAACGACGTCCGGGTGGTGCACGCCTACTATTACCTCATATAATGGGAAAAGTGGAAGCAATATTTGGTCAGCACATAGCGCCCGAGCTTCCATGTGGGGTAGCGAGCACACGGAAGGGAGCCTTTTTTGCTTCGTCCGATAATATAAAGTTTAGTATAGTGGGGAAAGGTGCACATGCGGCCACACCTCATTTAGCTAACAATCCAATACTTGCTGCAACAGCAGCAATACAGGGGTTTCAATCCTTAGTGGATAAACATTGCAATGTATGTACTCCTGCCATATTGTCCATAACGTCCATACATGGAGGAACTGCGCATAATATTATTCCCGACAATGTAGAGGTATTGGGAACAGTGCGTTGTCATGACAATGTGTTGAGAGAGTCGCTATTTAATGCTATTGACAAACAAGCAACCGAATCGGCTGCACTGTATGGATGCAAATATATTCCGGATATGCCTCCGGTGGGATTGCCTGTACTCATTAACAATAGTGCGTTAGTTGACAAATTCAGTAAGTGGTGTAATAATATTGTAACACTCCAAGAGAGTAAGCCTTTAATGCTGGGAGAGGATTTTGCAATTTACACGGAACATATTCCCGGGCTATTTTGGTGTTTGGGCGTAGCCACCCACAAGGAGCTGCCACCTTTGCATAATCCGTCAATGATACCGGATGATGATGCTTTGGCAATTGGCGTAGAGTTGCTGACGCGAATTGCGCTGCAATATTTTGAGTAATAATGAATAACAAAAAGGATATATATGAAACCATTATGTGTAATAACAGGAGGGACCGGCGGCATAGGTTGGCATTTGTGTCAGGGATTTTTTTTAAACAATTATAGAGTAGTTGCCTTGGACATAGAAAAACATGAGGCATTACCCAAAGGTGTTGAATTTATACAAACGGACTTGAGCAATGAAGCTTCTGTGCGTAGTGCGTTTCAGGAAATAACGAAACAATACGGGGCAATACATGTGTTGATAAACAATGCCGCAATTGCGCATTTCAACAAATGCATAAACCAGCTTACCATGGACGAGTTTGATGCGATTATGGACGTTAATGTGCGTGGCGCATTAATATGTTGTCAGGAGATGGTGAAGGCCAATGAGGGAGAGAGGTATGGACGGATTATTAATATCGCATCAACCAGATGGAATCAGAATGAAGCCGGTTGGGAAGCGTATGGAGCATCCAAGGGCGCTCTAATTTCTCTAACTAACACGCTCGCAGTGTCACTATCCAATACGCCAATAACAGTTAATGCCATTAGTCCGGGTTGGATTCAAACACACGATTATGATAAATTGACGGAAGCCGACCATAAACAACATCCCTCAGGTAGAGTTGGTATTCCGCGCGATATTGTTAACGCTGCGCTATTTCTTGCCAATAAGGAGAATGATTTTGTGAATGCGGTAAATTTAGTAGTAGATGGCGGAATGACTAAACGGATGTTTTATGTAGAGTAGAGATTAAAAAATTGAACTAAATGAAT
>JBOGCH010000033.1:0-48811 GCA_051656645.1 Marinifilaceae bacterium | reverse complement strand
GGATCAAACTCTTCATAGTAAAATATTTTGTACAAATTGTTATCTCTTTCGCTCAGTTATTATCCTTTGAATTTTCAAAATGGACTCGCACTTGCTGTCTAAATTACTCAATATTTTATAAGAACTCTTGTCTTGTTTTGTGTTGCTTTACTTCTTGAAAGCGGATGCAAAGATAAGTGATTTTTATTTTTACTTCCAAATTTTTTCAAGAAAAAATTTTCAAATCTTTTTTCTTGTCATCGAAAACGCTCTTTTAAATAAAAAGATATTTCTTTGATAAGAATATTATTTGAAAACATGTAAAGAACTTCGTCATCACTGTAGCAGTCTCTTGCTGTGTTGTGATTGCGGATACAAAAGTATAGCTTTTTTCTTACCCTCCAAATTATTTTACAAAATATTTTTCACCCATTATTCGCACGTTCAGCTTAAGCAATTAATAATCTTCACTTTATGCTATCAAAAAAAATGAATTATTTTTTTGCATCAACTAATTATTTGTGGAATTGTATGTGAAAGACAAAATAAATGGCCTCTATATATTGTTTTTAATCTGTTTCCTTGTACTTATTTTCTCTACAAGTGCATAAATCGACTCTTGTTTATCATCCTTTCTATGATTCTGTCCGTCTTTTCGGCATTTTAGCTTTATGTAAACTATAGTTGCATTGCTATTGCATGCCATTTCATTCAGGTTTCATTCAGATATGATTGGGGTTTCATTCAGGTTTGGGGTATCAGACCTGAATGAAACCCCAATCATATCTGAATGAAACCCCTAGAGGATATAAAGCAGTTGTTTGTAATTTTAGGCGACAATTGTTATTGGAACATCAAGGATAGTGGCTTTTAAGTTTTGTTGTTGTTGTGAAATTGTTTAATTTCGTTTACAATTTAAATATCTATCTAAATATTAAATAAGCATGAAAAGAATAGTATTAATGCTTACCCTATTATTATGCGGCTATTTCGTGATGGCACAGGAGAGTAATAACGGTAAGAAGTTGTGGGCAAAATCAGTATTGAATGAGAAAGCACCAGAATTGGTGGTAACGGAATGGCTAACTGAAAAGCCGAATACAAAAGGTAAATTTGTTCTTGTTGACTTTTGGGCAACCTGGTGCGGACCATGCCGTAAAGCAATCCCCGAGTTAAACGAGCTGCAAAAGACGTTTAAAGATAAGTTGGTTGTGATAGGTATTTCTGATGAAACAGCAGAAAAGGTTAAAGCAATGTCTGAACCTATTATTGAATACTATAGCGGTATTGACAAAGCCGGAACAATGAAAAAAGCGCTGGACGTGCGTGGAATACCACACGTTATTTTAATTGATCCGCAAGGCATAGTACGTTGGGAAGGCTACCCAATGCTAGACGGCCATGAGCTAAAAGCTGAAACTGTAAAGGCTTTGATTGAGAAATATGGAAAGGGAAAAAAATAGGAATAACGTGTAATAATATAAAAATGGCCTGTAACATTTGGTTGCAGGCCATTTTTTATATGTGATTATTTCACTTCCCAGATGTCTCCGCTGTTTAGCAAATCGTCCATACATTTAATGTTCGAAACTGCTTTTACATCGGTAATTTGTTGCTCCAATGCTTCCTCGTAGGTGTGTGCTTCGACTTCGCGGATAACTCCAAGTGCAACCGGATATTGCGGCGGGCGCATGTTGATTAACATAAGATGCATGAATTGGCTTTGTTCGTGCGCATCGTGCACCAGAATATCGTCAATGGTAATACCGTCAGTCCCAACTTGAACAATTTGTAGTTTACCTTTTTTGTCAAGCATAAGTCCTTTGTCTTTGTTTTTACCAAAGATCATAGGTTGTCCATGACGAAGTACCAATTGTCTGTCCTCTTTATTTTCCCTATCGGTAATATCGGCATGTACGCCATCGGCAAAGATTACACAGTTTTGCAGAATTTCGACAACTGATGTTCCTTTATGTTTTACAGCATTCTCAACAACCTCGGCAGTTAGTGCAACACTCGTGTCTATTGAACGGGCAAAGTATTTGGTTTGTGCACCCAACGCTAGCTCGCCGGGATTGAAAGGATGTTCAATCGTTCCGTACGGAGATGTTTTTGTTTTAGTACCAAGTTTAGTGGTTGGGGAGTACTGTCCCTTTGTTAATCCGTATATTTCGTTATTGAAAAGTAGAATGGTTATGTCAACATTTCTACGGATGGCATGGATAAAGTGGTTACCACCAATGGCTAGCGCGTCCCCGTCGCCCGATACTTGAAGTACATTAATTTCCGGATTAGCGGCTTTAGCTCCTGCAGCAATAGCGGCAGCGCGTCCGTGAATGGTGTGGAAACCAAACGTATTCATGTAATATGGGAAACGTGAAGAACATCCGATACCCGAGATTACTGCCCACGACTCTCGCGGATAGCCCAAGTTAGCCATAGCTTTTTGTACCGAGTTGATGATACCGTGATCACCACATCCGGGACACCAGCGAATTTCTTGATCGCTTTTAAAGTCTTTTGCTGTATATTGTATTTGTGACATAGTAATGCAATTAGAACAATTTCAAAATGGTTTCTTTCAACTCAATTGCTGTAAATGGTAATCCGGCAACTTTATTGTATTGAAGATAATTGAACTGAGGGAATTTGTTGCGTAGATATCCTGCAAATTGTCCTAAGTTTAACTCACATACAATAATTTTTTTGTATTTGGCCAAGATTTCTTCCGTGTTACGCGGTAGCGGATTGATGTAGTTGAAATGTGCTAGTGACACATCCTTTCCTTCCTGACGTAATTCATGCACCGTTGCATAGAGGTGACCATATGTACCTCCCCAACCAACAACAAGTACTTCTCCCCCATTTGGGTTTCCGTATATTTCTTGCTCAGGGATATGGTTTGCTATACGTGCCACTTTCTCTTCGCGAAGATCTGTCATCACTTGGTGATTTTCTGGGACGTAACTGATTGTACCAGTTATATTCATTTTTTCAAGTCCACCAATACGATGTTCTAGTCCTTTTGTTCCCGGTACTGCCCATGTACGTGCAAGTGTTTCAACATCGCGCGCATAGGGTTGATAGTCGTCGCCTTCTTTTGCCATACGCACTTTGATGTCCGGTAAATCTTTCATAGAAGGTATTAGCCATGGTTGTGCACCATTGGCAAGGTACCCGTCTGTTAGTAATATTACAGGTGTCATGTGCTCAAGCGCTATTTTACCGGCCATGAAGGCATAGTCAAAACAGTTTGAAGATGTACTTGCAGCAATTACAGGCATAGGCGATTCGCCATTACGACCGTACAGTGCTTGTAAAAGATCGGACTGTTCGGTTTTGGTTGGTAATCCCGTTGACGGTCCACCACGTTGAACGTCGACAATTACCAATGGTAACTCGGCCATTACGGCAAGTCCACATGCTTCAGCTTTAAGTGCCAATCCCGGACCCGATGTAGTTGTACATGCAAAGTTACCTACATAACTTGCACCTATTGCAGTACATATACCGCCAATTTCGTCCTCTGCTTGGTAAGTTTTAGCTCCAAGATCGCGACGGACTGCTAGCTCCTGTAAGATGTCTGTTGCAGGAGTTATGGGGTATGAACCACAGAAAAGCGGAAGGTTGGCTTTCTCGGCAGCAGCCAATAGGCCCCATGCCGTTGCTTTGTTTCCGGTTATATTACGATATTTTCCTTTTTGGATTGCTGCTGGATTTACTTTATAATGGATAGCCATGGCGTGCACGTTGCCCGCATAGTTATATCCGGCTTGAAGTACCATTTTGTTGGCTGTTACGATACCGGGTTTTTTAGCGAACTTCGTTTCAAAGAAGTTTTCTGTATGTTCCACAGATTGCTCAAACATCCAATAAATCATACCCAGAGCAAACATATTTTTACATCGAAGCATTGCTTTTTGATCAAGGCCCGAGTCTTTTAGTGTTTCTAAGGTAAGTTTAGTTATTCCAACAGGGATAATATTGTATCCTTGTAATGATCCGTCCTGTAACGGGTTTGCCGTATAACCGGCTTTTTCAATATGCTTGTCATCGAAAGCATCCGTATCAACGATTACAGTTCCCTCTGGTTTTGCCCAACGTAAGTTTGCTTTAAGCGCTGCAGGGTTCATTGCTACCAGAATATCGGCGAAATCGCCAGGTGTGGTGATTTTTTCTCTACCGATGTGTACCTGGAAACCTGAAACTCCTCCAACCGTACCTTGTGGAGCGCGAATTTCAGCCGGATAGTCAGGAAATGTTGCAACGTCATTTCCAAAAAGGGCAGCCGTATCAGAGAATTGCTGACCCGTCAATTGCATACCATCCCCCGAGTCTCCGGAGAATCGGATTACAACATCCTGTTTTTCGATAACTTTAGTTTCTTGATTCATGTCGATTTTTTTTAATGACAGTAAAGATAAGAATAACGCAAACGATTACTTACATATTGTTACATTATCCTCCGAATTTTTTAATAGCCTATATTCTTCTTAATTGTCTTCATTAACAACTGTAACTAAAACATTAAAAAATGTATCAATTACGGATGTAAAGGTAGTGAAAGCATTGTTATGGACAAGCATCATTTGTTAATTTTATCTTTATTGTTAGTTAATTGCACCTATAAACGGGATAGGCTAGCATATTTGGATGATATTCCACGACTATAACAATTATTGTGACGGATTAAAACTACATGATTGGATAGAATGTTATACCTTTGCGGGAAAGACCAATAATGATTGGTAATATTAAACGATGGACAGTAAATAATTATTTATAAATCAATAATCTAATTAAGAAGATGATGAAACATTTTATCTGGATTTGTACCCTGATAGTAATGACATTGAGTGGATGTAATAAGGAAGAGCATCCTTATGTGACGGCACAAAACGATACTATCAGTCGTTCTTTTTTAATTACCGATACAAGAGTTGGTCATGTTAGAAAAGGCATGGAAGTTAAACGCCTGTATAAGTTATATGGCGAGAATAACGTTAAGAAAATGCGCCCTAAAGCTACTGAGGACAAGGCTGAGCAGGCAGAACAGCAGCATTTATATTATATTTACGATAAAGCTAATCATTTGCTATTTATAGCCGTGTCGCAAGAGAGAAGTGAACATGAGGAGATGATTGAGCAAATTATTGTAAAGGATAAGCGCTTTAGAACTGCTGAGAATATTGGCTTGAACGCTTCTATTGAACAAATTAAACAAGCTTACAAGGAGCATAGTGTTATTCAGGATGGCACAGAGGTGCATATCTTTATTCCGGCCATTGACGGATATTTTGGAGTGAGTCCAAAACGTATTAAGGGTTTCCAAAGTGATTTAATTGGCGACATATCTATAGATAGTATTCCAAATAATGTAAAAACAGAGACTTTAGTTGTAAGTTGGTATACTCAGAATCACGGCGTATTTACAAGTAAGTTTTGGAGAGAAGCAATGCTTAAGTTTGTAAATTGGATGCTAGTGGAGCTTCCTTCCATTATTATCTTAACCATTATATTTGTTTCGCTATTGCGCCTGATGCTGTTTATCATTAAACGCGTTAAGACTATTGCTATAAACCGGGCAACTAAAGATGAGAATGTCGATACGGAAGAGGCGATGAAGCGGATAAATACGCTTTCCGGAATTATTCACGGTATAGGTAAGATTTTCTTGTGGACTGTGTTCCTTCTCATTATGTTGTCTAAAATAAATATCAACATCGCTCCTATCTTAGCCAGTGCAGGTATTGTAGGTTTAGCTGTCGGTTTTGGTGCACAAGAGCTTGTAAGAGACTTTATCTCCGGTTTCTTTATTTTATTGGAAGATCAGTTACGTACTGGCGACTTGGCCATTATTAACGGAACTACCGGTATGGTGGAGAAAATTGAACTTAGAACCATTACACTGAGAGACGTTGCCGGTGTTGTTCATATTTTCCAAAATGGTAAAATCAACACGTTGTCCAACATGACAAAAGAGTGGTCGGCTGTTGTACTAGAAATTGGGGTTGCCTACAAAGAAGATATAGACAGAGTAATGAAGGTGATGAGAGATACAGGTAAGGAAATGTTTGAGAGCGAGGAGTTCGGTCATAGAATGCTAAATCCTGTTGAAGTACTTGGATTGGACAGCTTCGGCGATAGCTCAATCAACATCAAAGCTGTTATCAAGACTCGTCCATTACAACAATTTGCATTGAAACGCGAGTATCAAAGACGTTTGAAGATTGCTTTTGATAATCAAAACATCGAAATACCATTCCCACATATTACATTCTACACTGGCGATGTAACCAAGCCTCTACCAATTACATTGGAGAATTTGGACGCAGCTACAGCCGAGTTATCAAAAACTCCAGAAGTTAAGAATTAATAATACTCAAGAATGAAATAATCCCGGATGCCTAAGGTATCCGGGATTATTTATATCATAAAAATAGGAAGGTATCAGGAACTGCTCTGTAAGCATAGGCTTACCACCACTAATCGTTTTTCCAAGGGAGTGAACCACTCAGAGTTACGTTCACTAGGCGCTGTTCGAAGATACCTTCCGTATATTTTTAAAGAACTATACTGCTTTTACGCTTTAGGCTTGTTAAAGGTTTCACCAATAAACACAGCAATTTCACCTAATTCTTCTTCAATTCGTAATAATTGATTGTATTTAGCCAATCTGTCTGAACGACTAAGCGATCCCGTTTTAATTTGTCCCGCATTTGTTGCTACAGCAATATCAGCAATAGTAGTATCCTCAGTTTCGCCTGAGCGGTGAGAGATAATGCAATTATATCCAGCCTTATGGGCCATTTCAATAGCATCAAGGGTTTCTGTAAGTGTACCAATTTGATTTACTTTAATCAAAATTGCATTTGCACAACCCATATCAATTCCTTTTTTCAGATACTCAACATTTGTAACGAAAAGGTCATCACCAACAAGTTGACAACGATTTCCAATGCGTTCAGTAAGCATTTGCCATCCTTCCCAGTCACTTTCTGCCATACCATCTTCTATCGAGTCAATAGGATACTTCTCTACAAGTCCGGCAAGGTATTCAACTTGTTCAATAGCATTACGCTTTAAACCTTTATCTCCTTCAAAGATTGAGTAATCGTACATACCATTTTTATAGAATTCACTAGCTGCACAGTCAAGACCAATCATTACGTCCTCACCAGGTTTATAGTCAGCTTTTTCAATTGCTTGAATTATTACATCCAGTGCATCCTCTGTACCATTGAGTACAGGCGCAAATCCACCTTCATCACCTACTGACGTTGAAAGACCTCTTGCCTTTAGTACCGCTTTAAGAGCATGGAACACTTCCGCACCAATCTGTAATGCTTGGGAGAAGGTTGATGCGCCAACAGGGCGTATCATAAATTCTTGGAAAGCAATAGGCGAATCGGAATGTGATCCACCATTTATAATATTCATCATAGGTACCGGTAAACGTTTTGCATTACATCCCCCGATATATTTATAAAGTGGCATCTCAAGCATCTTTGAAGCACACTTCGCAGCTGCCATCGAAACACCAAGAATTGCATTGGCACCAAGCTTTGCTTTTGTCTTAGTACCATCCAAGTCAATAAGTAATTTATCTATTAACGGCTGATTGGAAACGTCCATTCCTATAAGCTCCTCTGCAATATCTTCATTGACATTACGAACAGCACCAAGTACGCCTTTTCCACCATATCTATTTTTATCATCGTCACGTAATTCCAATGCTTCATTCTCTCCCGTCGAAGCGCCCGATGGAACATCCGCACGCCCGCGAATACCATCCTCTTGGATTACATCTACTTCAATAGTCGGATTACCTCGTGAGTCAAGGATTTCTCTTGCCTTAATTTCTACAATGTGTGTCATGATTATAACTATTAGAATAAAACTGTGTTACATTTATAGTTATACGTCATGCACAATATTTTGTTTATCAACGCAATAGTATAAAACAAAAAAAGAGCACCTTTCGATGCTCTTTTCATATAATATAGCGGTAAATTATTCAGCGCTAGTTTCAGCTGGTGCTTCAGTAGTAGCGTCAGCTTTCTTAGTTGAACGGCGACGACGAGTAGTCGATTTTTTAGCCTCTTCTTTCACTTCTGTATAAGTAGTGTTGAAGTCAACAAGCTCAATAATACACATCTCAGCGTTATCACCTAAACGGTTACCAGTGCGAAGGATACGAGTATATCCACCCGGACGGTTCATAATTTTAGGAGCTACTTGAGAGAATAATTCAGTAACAGCTTCTTTTTGCTCTAAGTAAGAGAAAACAACGCGACGTGAGTGAGTTGTATCGTTTTTACTTTTAGTGATAAGCGGCTCAACATATATTTTAAGCGCTTTCGCTTTTGCAACAGTTGTGCTGATTCTCTTGTGAAGAATAAGTGATGCTGCCATGTTAGAAAGCATTGCTTTTCTGTGCGCAGACTTTCTACCCAAGTGGTTAAATTTCTTTTTATGTCTCATTTTAATTATTCCTTGTCTAATTTATACTTAGAAACATCCATCCCGAACTCAAGGTTATTGTTTTCAAGAAGAGCTTCAAGTTCAGTTAAAGACTTCTTACCAAAGTTTCTAAACTTAAGTAAGTCGTTTTTATTGAATCGGCAAAGCTCACCAAGAGTCTCAACTTCCGCTGCTTTCAAACAGTTAAGAGCACGCACAGAAAGATCCATGTCCACAAGCTTCGTTTTCAAAAGCTGACGCATATGTAGCACCTCTTCATCAAACTCTTCATTACCATACTTATCCTCAGTTTCAAGAGAAATTTTCTCATCCGAGAATAACATAAAGTGATGAATTAAAATCTTAGCGGCCTCTTTCAGCGCATCGGTTGGCGTGATTGAACCATCTGACTCAATCTCAAGAACCAGTTTCTCGTAGTCAGTTTTCCCTTCTACGCGGTAGTTCTCGATTTCGTATTTTACATTCCTAATAGGAGTGTAAATAGCGTCAATAGGAATAAATCCCATTTCAGCATCAGCAGGCATATTTTCAATAGATGGAACGTATCCGCGCCCTTTCTGAATAGTAATTTCCATTTGGAAATTTACCGAAGGATCCATGTTACAAATAACATGTTCTGTATTTAATACCTCAAACCCTGTAAGGAATTTATTGATATCTCCTGCAGTAAAAGCCTCCTGTCCAGAAACAAGCACAGTAAGCTTCTCATCTTCAACATCATCCGCCTTTCTCTTAAACCGAACTTGCTTCAAATTCAAGATAATTTCGGTTACATCCTCAATTACACCTGGAATAGTTGCAAACTCATGGTCTACGCCATGTATTTTAATACCTGTGATTGCAAACCCTTCTAATGAAGAAAGCAAAATTCGACGTAGGGGATTACCAATAGTGATTCCGTAACCAGGCTCTAAGGGACGAAACTCGAATTTTCCGAATTTGTCTGTTGACTCAAGCATGATTACTTTGTCCGGTTTCTGGAAAGCTAATATTGCCATAAAGTTCTTATTTATTACTTAGAATACAATTCTACGATTAACTGCTCTTTAATGTTCTCAGGGATGTCAGCGCGTTCTGGAACGTTTAAGAAACGTCCGTTTAATTCGCTAGCATTCCACTCTAACCATGAATATCTGCTTGCAGTATTACCTCTTAAAGAATCAGAGATAACCTCTAATGCTTTAGATTTCTCGCGAACACCGATAACGTCACCTGAACGTAAAGCTGCCGATGGAATATTACAAACGTGTCCATTCACAGTGATGTGACGGTGAGAAACTAACTGACGAGCAGCAGCACGAGTTGGAGCAATACCTAAACGGTATACAACGTTGTCTAAACGACACTCTAATAACTGTAGTAAAACCTCACCGGTAACACCACCTGCTCTTTCAGCTTTCTCAAATAGGTTACGGAATTGTTTCTCCAACAATCCATAAGTATATTTTGCTTTTTGTTTCTCTTTCAACTGAATACCGTATTCAGAGATCTTGCTTCTACGACGAGCTAACCCGTGTTGTCCAGAAGGATAATTTCTTCTTTCCAAAGATTTGTCAGGTCCGTAAATAGGCTCACCGAATTTTCTTGCTATCTTAGACTTAGGTCCTGTATATCTAGCCATTTTGCAATTCTTTTAATTTTTGACACACTTTAATTATACTCTTCTTCTCTTCGGAGGACGACATCCGTTATGAGGAAGTGGAGTTACATCTACGATTTCAGAAACCTCAATACCAGTAGTGTGGATTGAACGGATTGCTGATTCGCGACCATTACCTGGTCCAGTAACATACACTTTTGCTTTTCTCATACCTAAATCGAAAGCAACTTTTGCGCAATCTGCAGCAGCTAACTGTGCAGCATACGGAGTGTTTTTCTTCGATCCTCTAAAACCCATTTTACCAGCTGAAGACCAAGAAATAACTTGACCAGAGTTGTTGGTAATTGAGATAATGATGTTGTTAAAAGACGAATGAATGTGTGCTTGTCCCACGGCCTCAACTTTAACTAGCCGTTTCTTGCTTGATGTAGACTTCTTTGCCATAATTCAACTCAATTATTTAGTTGCTTTTTTCTTGTTTGCAACAGTTTTCTTCTTCCCTTTTCTTGTACGGGCATTGTTTTTAGTACTTTGACCTCTTAACGGTAAACCGATACGGTGTCTAATTCCGCGGTAACATCCAATGTCCATAAGACGTTTAATGTTCATCTGAACTGTTGAACGTAACTCTCCTTCAACTTTGTACTCAGTATTGATCACCTGACGTACTGCTGCGAGTTGTTCATCATTCCAATCCTTCACCTTCGTGTCATAATCGATGCCTGCTTTTTCTAAAATTGCGCGGGCACTACTTCTACCTATACCATAAATATAGGTCAAGGCTATTTCTCCTCGTTTGTTTGAGGGTAAATCTACACCTACGATTCTTGCCATAATCTTACTTAAATTTTACAGATTAATGATTACCCCTGACGTTGTTTGAACTTAGGGTTCTTTTTGTTAATGACGTATACAACGCCCTTTCTTTTTACGATCTTGCAATCAGCGCTACGCTTCTTTACAGATGCTCTTACCTTCATGGTTCTAAAATTTAGTTTTTATATCTAAAAGTAATTCTACCTTTCGATAAATCGTATGGAGACATATCCACACGTACTTTATCTCCGGGAAGTATCTTGATGTAATGCATTCGCATTTTTCCGGAAATATGAGCAGTAATTACATGCCCGTTTTCTAACTCAACACGGAACATTGCGTTCGATAACGCTTCCGTAATCACTCCATCTTGCTCTATTGAAGGCTGCTTTGCCATATAGTACTTTGCTTATTTATTTAATACCTCTTCAACAAACTTAAACGACGATAATATATCTGCCTGCTCCTTACCAATTGCTATCGTATGTTCAAAATGAGCTGAAGGCATTCTATCTCGAGTGCGTATTGTCCACCCGTCATCCTCTTGAATCACTTGGCGCTTACCCAAATTAATCATCGGTTCAATGGCAATCACCATACCCTCAGACAACTTCACGCCTTGACCACGTCGTCCATAGTTTGGCACCTGCGGCTCTTCATGCATGGAACGTCCCACACCATGTCCAACCAACTCTCGTACCACACTGTATCCTTTGGCCTCGCAAAACGTTTGGATAGCATTTCCAATATCACCAATTCTGTTTCCAGCAACTGCCTTTTCAATTCCCTTGTACAGTGACGCCTTTGTCGTTTCAAGCAACATACGTTTCTCTTCACTAATTTCGCCTACTGCAAAAGTATAGGCGCTGTCACCGTAAAATCCGTTCTTTATTGTACCACAGTCAATGGAAACAATATCTCCCTCCTTCAAAATCTCCTTTGAACTGGGAATCCCATGCACCACCGCATCATTAACTGATACGCAAAGTGTATTAGGAAAACCGCCATAACCTAAAAAACCGGGAATCGCACCGTGATCACGAATAAACTCCTCCGCAATTTTATCAAGTTCTAACGTAGAAATCCCTGGGCGCACGTGTTTAGCGAGCTCGCCCAGAGTCATTCCAACCAAGAGATTACTTTCTCTCAATAATTCTATCTCTTCTTTTGTTTTTAGAAAAATCATTCTACAAAAGTAATATTCTTTTTTTAATATGCGGCCGGACCAGCAGGATTTTTTCCTTTAATTCTTCCAGTCTTCATCAAGCCATCGTAATGACGGTTAAGCAAATGCGACTCTACTTGTTGTAAAGTATCAAGTACAACACCTACAAGAATCAATAACGAAGTACCACCGTAGAACTGCGCAAACTGGTTATTAACGCCAGCTAACATCGCAAACGCAGGTAAGATAGCAACAATCCCAAGGAATACAGATCCTGGTAAAGTTATTCTTGACATAATAGTATCAAGGAACTCCATTGTTTTTCTACCCGGTTTGATTCCAGGAATGAACCCACCATTTTTCTTAATATCTTCAGCCATCTGCATCGGATTAACCGTAATAGCAGTATAGAAATATGTAAACGCTACAATTAGCACAAAAAATGTCAAATTATACCACACTCCCGTCATGTCCGAGAATGCTGCAGCAAAACCGCTTAACGACTCGCTGTTTGCAAAATTAATAAACGACACAGGTAACAACATAATTGCTTGCGCAAAGATGATAGGCATAACACCTGCTGCATTAATTTTTAAAGGAATATATTGGCGAACGCCTCCATATTGTTTGTTACCTACAATACGCTTAGCATACTGTACAGGCACTTTACGTGTTCCTTGTACTAACAAAATAGTAGCACAGAAAATTAGGAATAAGAACACAATTTCAACTAACATGGCCACCATACCACCGCCTTGTTGAGACAGGCGAGACTGAGCCTCAGCAACTACTGAGAATGGTAAACGAGCAATGATACCAATCATAATGATGATAGACACCCCGTTTCCAATACCTTTATCTGTAATTTTTTCTCCCAACCAAAGTACAAACATTGAACCGGCAGCAAGAATAACAATATGAGAAATAGTAAAGAAAGCACCATTAAGAACAAATGCCCATTCCGGAATTTGTGCATGTAAGTTTGTAAGATACGCAGAACCTTGTAATACAAGTATCACTAAAGTCAGATAACGGGTAATTTGGTTAATTTTACGTCTTCCGCTTTCCCCCTCACGCTGCATTCTCTGAAAATAAGGAACAGCAATTCCTAACAACTGAACAACAATCGAAGCAGAGATATAAGGCATAATTCCAAGCGCAAAAACTGACGCATTCGAGAATGCACCTCCTGAAAACATATCAAGAAGACCTAGTACACCACTTTGTGTTTGCGTTTTCAACGCTTCTAATCCTGCCGGATCAATGCCTGGCAACACCACCTCAGTACCCAAGCGATAAACAAGAACAAGCCCAAGCGTAATCATTATTCTCGAACGTAGTTCCTCAATTTTCCAAATGTTCTTTAATGTATCAAATAACTTCATAAGTCCTTTCTATTATTAATTTATTAGGATTACAAAGTTAAAAAAACTTTTGAAGTTCAAAACATTTTTAACTTTATAAACCTAATAAACTTTGCAATTATTAAAGAATCACAACTGAACCTCCTGCAGCCTCAATAGCAGCAACTGCTGATTTTGAGAACGCATTTGCTTTAACTTCTAACTTCATAGTGATAGCTCCATCTCCTAGAATTTTCACTAACGCATTCTTAGAAAGTAATCCAGCAGCGATTAATGTGTCTCTATCAATCGTTTCAACTCCGTCTCTTTCAGCAAGAGCTTGTAGCATACTAACGTTAATAGCTTTGTATTCAACACGGTTAATGTTCTTGAAGCCAAACTTAGGGACACGTCTTTGAAGTGGCATTTGTCCACCTTCAAAACCAATCTTAGATTTGTAACCAGATCTAGATTTCGCTCCTTTATGACCTCTTGTTGATGTACCGCCTTTACCTGATCCTTGACCACGACCAATTCTTTTCTCTCTGTGAGTAGAACCACAGGCAGGTCTTAAACAACTTAAATCCATTATATCTTATTTATAATAGTTCAACAATTATTTCACCTCTTCAACAGATACAAGGTGCTTCACTTTCGCCACCATTCCAAGAATTTGTGGCGTAGCCTCTTGCTCTACGCTTGAGTTAGTTTTTTTCAGACCCAAAGCTACAACGGTACCTCTTTGAGTTTTATCGCTACCGATAACACTTTTCACTAAAGTAATTTTAATTTTCGCCATTGCTCAAAATATTATCCGTTAAACACTGTATCTAAACTAACACCTCTATCGCGAGCAACAGTTCTAGCGTCACGCATTTCTTTCAACGCTTCCACAGTAGCTTTTACAAGGTTATGTGGGTTCGATGAACCTTTACTCTTCGCTAGTACGTCATGGATACCTGCACTCTCAAGTACTGCACGCATCGCACCACCCGCTTTCACTCCTGTTCCCGAAGAAGCTGGTTTCATGAAAACTTCCGAACCGCCAAAACGAGCAACTTGCTCATGAGGGATAGTTCCTTTACGTACAGGCACTGTTACAAGATTTTTCTTAGCAGCTTCAACTCCTTTAGAGATAGCTGTAGTAACCTCGTTAGCTTTTCCAAGACCGTAACCTACACGTCCGTTTTCATCACCTACAACCACGATAGCGGCAAAGCTAAATGTTCTACCACCCTTTGTAACTTTAGTTACACGGTTAATAGCAACTAATCTGTCTTTTAGTTCTAAGTCAGAGTTATTTATCTTTTGTTCCATCATCTGCTACTATTAAAATTTAAGACCACCGTTACGGGCAGCATCAGCTAAAGTTTTTACTCTACCGTGATACAAGTAACCATTTCTGTCAAATACAACATTCTCAATACCCGCAGCGACAGCTTTCGCAGCGATTGCAGCACCAATTTTCTCAGCTTGCTCTGTTTTAGACATTTGTCCGGCAAACTCTTTGCTTAGTGATGATACAGAAACAATAGTTTTTCCATTAATATCATCAATAACTTGAGCAGACATTTGCGCGTTTGAGCGATAAACGCTTAAACGTGGTCTTTCTGCTGTTCCAGAGACAATCTTACGAATTCTCCTTTTTATTCTTAATCTTCTTTGTTCCTTAGTTAAAGCCATAACTTTTACTTACATTATAGGTGATTAAACTTTAGCAGACTTACCAGCTTTTCTACGAACAACCTCACCAACAAAGCGAATACCTTTTCCTTTGTAAGGCTCTGGTTTACGGAATGAGCGGATTTTTGCTGCTACCTGACCGATAAGTTGTTTGTCACAACTTTCAAGAGTAATAACTGGGTTAGAACGCTTTTCAGTTACTGTAGTAACTTTCACTTCAACTGGCAATTCTAAGAAAATAGGGTGAGAATAACCCAAACCTAATTCTAACAATTGTCCTGTAGCGTTAGCGCGGTAACCAACACCTACTAACTCTTGCTTGATTGTGTAACCTGTCGATACACCTACAACCATATTTTGAATCAACGCGCGGTAAAGTCCGTGCATTGCTTTATCTTGTTTTTCTTCAGTATGGCGCTCTAAAGTCACAACGTTATCTTCAACATTGATAGTAATTGCAGGGTTAACCGCTAATACTAATTCTCCTTTAGGACCTTTTACTGTTACTGTGTTCTCTGGGCTTACAGCTACTGCAACACCCTGTGGCAAATCAATTGGTAATTTTCCTATTCGTGACATCTTCTCTTTACTTTTTGATTAGTACACATAACACAATACCTCACCACCAACATTCTTTTGACGAGCTTCTTTGTCTGTCATTAATCCCATAGATGTTGAAATAATAGCAACACCCAATCCGTTCAACACGCGAGGCATCTCTTCAACATTTGTATAACGACGTAGACCTGGTTTAGAAACACGTACTAAAGCTTTAATAGCTGGTGTTTTTGTCTCAGGGTGGTATTTCAAAGCAATTTTAATGCTGCTTTTCACACCATCTTCTTCAACTTTATAGTTTAAGATATATCCTTTTTCTTTAAGGATACGAGTCAAACCAAGTTTCATTTTAGAACCTGGAATCTCAACAATCTTGTGACCTACTCTTACCGCATTTCTAACGCGCGTAAGGAAATCTGCTATTGGATCTGTCATTTCTTCTGTCTTTTAATAAATTCTTACCAACTTGCTTTCATTACTCCAGGAATCAACCCTGCAGAAGCCATCTCTCTAAACTGGATTCTACTGATACCAAATTGTCTCATGTATCCGCGTGGTCTACCAGTCAATTTACATCTGTTACGTAGACGATTTGGATTTGAATTTTTAGGAAGAAGACTTAATCCAATATAGTCACCTTCAGCTTTTAATTTTGCTCGTTTTGCTGCGTACTTTTCTACCAATTTTGCACGTTTCACTTCGCGAGCTTTCATTGATTCTTTTGCCATTTTACTACTTTTTAGTTCTTTTTAAATGGTATTCCAAATTCTTTCAATAAAGCAAATCCCTCTTCGTCGGTATTAGCCGAAGTTACAAATGTTACATTTAAACCCATGATTTTGTGTACAGCATCTAACACAATCTCTGGGAAAATGATTTGCTCCTCAAGACCTAATGTATAATTTCCACGACCGTCCAATTTACTGTTGATTCCTTTAAAGTCACGGATACGAGGTAGTGCCGATGTGATCAAACGATCAAGGAACTCGTACATACGCTCACGACGTAATGTAACGTGCGATCCAATTGGCATTCCACGACGTAACTTAAAGTTACTTACGTCTTTTGTAGACTTGCTAGCAACAGCTTTTTGACCTGTGATTACTCCTAGTTCATTCAAAGAAAACTCAAGAATTTTCTTATCCTGAATAGCAGCTCCAATTCCCTGATTGATTACTATCTTCTCCAATCGAGGTACTTGCATAACTGATTTGTATCCGAACTCTTTCATTAAAGCCGGTACAACTTCTTCGTCATACTTTTTTCTAAGATTTGGTACGTATTTCATTATTACTTTAAAATTATGTAGGCTAACCTACTTTAAAATTCAGTGCACAAAAGTAAGCTTTTAAATTTAAAATCAAAAATTTTAAATCTAAAATATTGATAATGTGCATAAACAATAAATTGCGTGCCACCGGGGTGACACGCAATTTTATCTGATTATTATAAAATCTCTCCGGATTTTTTAGCGTATCGCTCAATCTTTCCGTCCTCAGATACCTTACGTCCAACACGTGTTGGTTTACCCGTTTTAGGATCTACAACATTAAGATTTGAAATGTGGATAGGCGCTTCTTTCTTAATGATACCTCCTTGTGGATGTGCAGCATTAGGTTTAGTATGCTTGCTGATGATATTAATACCTTCAACAATCGCTCTTTCCTTCTCAGGAAGAACTTCTAATACTTTCCCTTGTTTGCCTTTATCCACTCCGGCGTTCACTTGAACTAAATCACCCTTCTTAATATGAAACTTTCTGTTCATAGCAAAACTGTTTTTTTAATGTACTTCAGTCTCAAGGTTATTATAAAACCTCAGGAGCCAAAGATACAATTTTAGTGTAACCTTCACGAACTTCTCTGGCTACAGGTCCAAAGATACGGGTTCCGCGCATATCGCCTGAGTTGTTTAACAATACACAAGCATTGTCATCAAAACGGATATATGAACCATCTGGACGTCTGTATTCCTTACTTGTACGAACAACTACTGCTTTACTTACGGTACCTTTTTTCATATCACCGCCTGCAATAGCACTTTTTACTGCTACAACAATTTTATCGCCAACGCGCGCATATCTTTTCTTAGTACCACCAAGAACACGGATACACAACACTTCTTTAGCTCCACTGTTGTCAGCTACTGTCAATCTACTTTCCTGTTGTATCATGATTACTTCGCTCTTTCAATGATTTCAACTAATCTCCATCTCTTATTTTTACTTAAGGGACGAGTCTCCATAATTTTCACAGTATCACCGATATTACACTCGTTCTTCTCGTCGTGCGCGGTATACTTTTTGGTCTTCTTCACAAACTTCCCGTAAATAGGGTGTTTTTCTTTAAAGTGTACAGCAACGGTGATAGATTTATCCATCTTATTGCTCAGTACAAGACCAGTACGCTCTTTCCTAAGGTTTCTTTCCATTACTTTACTTTTACTTTACAGTTAATTCTCTCTTACGTAATTCTGTCATCATGCGAGAAATGTTTTTTCTCGTTTTAGTAATTACACTTGGATTTTCAAGTGGAGTTACAACATGATTCATTTTTAGCTTAGTTAAAGCTGTACGCTCAGTAGCAATACGCTCTTTAAGCTCGTCTGTGGTTAATTCTATAATCTCTTGATTTTTCATCTCTACAACTGATAATTCGTTAAAAACTAATAGTCAATCGACTACTCATTCATATCATAATCACGTCTAACCACAAACTTCGTAGTAATAGGTAATTTCTGTGCTGCAAGACGTAAAGCTTCTTTTGCAATTGCATATGGAACTCCGTCGCACTCGAAAAGGATACGTCCTGGAGTAACAGGAGCAACAAATCCTTCTGGTGATCCCTTACCTTTACCCATACGTACCTCTGCAGGTTTTTTCGTAATAGGTTTATCTGGGAAGATTCTGATCCACACTTGACCCTGACGTTGCATGTAACGGTTTACCGCAACACGGGCTGCTTCAATCTGGCGTCCTTCAATCCATTTGTTTTCTAACGCCTTGATTCCGAAAGAACCGAATGCTAGTTCATGCCCGCGTTGAGCATTACCTTTCATTCTCCCTTTCTGTTGTCTTCTGAATTTAGTCCTTTTTGGCTGTAACATAGCTCGATCATTAATTAGTTAAAAGACTATTTTTTTCTCTTTTTGAAACCACCCTTTTTGCCACCGGCATTGTGAGATGGTCTACCTCCTTCTTTTTGTGCCATCAAAGAGGTAGGTACTAATTCACGTTTACCGTAAACTTCACCTTTACAAATCCATACTTTGATACCCAACAAACCGTAAGTTGTTAACGCTTCGCTTTGAGAGTAGTCAATATCAGCACGGAAAGTGTGAAGAGGAATACGTCCTTCTTTATAGATCTCAGCACGTGCCATCTCTGCACCGTTCAAACGACCAGAAATCAATACTTTGATTCCCTCAGCGCCTGTACGCATTGCCGAAGCAATAGCCATTTTGATAGCACGACGGTAAGCTACACGTCCTTCTAACTGACGAGCTATATTGTTACCTACGATAGTAGCATCCATTTCAGGACGTTTAATCTCGAAGATATTGATTTGAACTTCCTTATCGGTAATCTTCTTAAGCTCCTCTTTCAATTTATCAACTTCTTGACCACCTTTCCCGATAATAATACCTGGACGAGCAGTGCTAATTGTAATTGTGATTAACTTAAGCGTTCTCTCGATAATAATTTTTGCGATTCCAGCTTTAGAAAGGCGAGCGTTAAGGTATTTACGGATTTTGTAGTCCTCAACCAACTTATCGCCGTAGTTCTTTCCGCCGAACCAATTAGAATCCCATCCACGGATGATTCCTAATCTATTTGCTATTGGATTTACTTTTTGTCCCATGCCAAATTATTATTTTGCTGTTTCAACTGCAGTTTTACTTCCTAACACGATAGTTACGTGGTTAGATCTCTTGCGGATTCTGTGCGCGCGTCCTTGTGGTGCAGGGCGTAGTCTTTTCAACATTCCCGCTCCGTCTACAAAGATTTCTTTAATGTAAAGAGCAGCGTCTTCAACGCGAGCTCCTTCATTTTTAACGCTCCAGTTTGCAATAGCAGAAAGCAACAGTTTCTCAACTTTGCGAGCAGCTTCTTTTGGACAGAATTTCAAAGTATCCAATGCTTTATGTACGTCCATACCACGTACAAGGTCTGCAACCAACCTCATTTTTTGAGGAGATGAAGGACAACCTTTAAGAGAAGCAAATGCCTGTTCTTTTTTGGCTTCCTTTATTTGATTTGCTCTGATTCTTTTTCTTGCACCCATTATAATACAATCTTCATTTGTTCAACTTAAGCACGCTTAATTACTTTTTCTTTTTCTCAGCGTGACCTCTAAATGTACGTGTTGGAGCAAATTCACCTAGTTTGTGACCTACCATGTTTTCAGTAACATAAACAGGGATGAATTTATTACCGTTATGTACAGCAATTGTGTGCCCCACGAAGTCTGGAGAGATCATAGAACGACGAGCCCATGTTTTAACCACGTTTTGTTGGTTTTGCTCATTCATTGCTATTACTTTTTTCTCAAGCTTGAATTCTATAAAAGGGCCTTTTTTTAACGAACGACTCATAACATCAATTAATTAGTCAGTTATTTTTTCCTTCTTTCAATAATATACTTGCTAGAAGCTTTCTTAGGAGCTCTTGTCTTGTAACCTTTAGCTAACAAGCCTGTTCTTGAACGTGGATGTCCTCCAGACGAACGTCCTTCTCCACCACCCATCGGGTGATCTACCGGGTTCATCACAACACCACGAACACGTGGACGGCGACCTAACCAACGAGAGCGACCCGCTTTACCTGATACTTCAAGAGCATGGTCAGGGTTAGATACAGTACCAATAGTTGCTTTACAGGTCACTAAGATCATACGAATCTCTCCTGAAGGTAACTTAATAGACGCGTATTTACCATCGCGAGCTACTAACTGAGCATAACTTCCAGCGCTACGTGCCATCACAGCACCCTGTCCTGGACGTAATTCAATGTTATGAATGATTGTACCTAATGGAATTTCAGACAAGTAAAGTGAGTTACCAACTTCAGGAGCAATTCCTTTACCGCTTTCAACAGTTTGACCAACTGTTAAACCGATAGGTGCCACCATGTAGCGTTTCTCACCGTCAGCGTAAGCTAACAAAGCGATACGAGCCGTTCTGTTTGGATCGTACTCAATTGTTACAACTTTAGCAGGGATATTTTCTTTATCTCTTTTAAAGTCAATTACTCTGTACTTGTGTTTATGACCACCACCTATATATCTCATTGTCATTTTACCGGTATTATTACGACCTCCGGTTTTGCTGTTTGGTCTTAACAATGATTTCTCAGGTCTATCTGTAGTCAACTGATCAAAAGTATTTGCTACCTTATGTCTTTGACCAGGCGTTACAGGATTAAATTTTCTTACAGCCATCTTATTTAAATATTGCTAAAAAAATCAATACTATCACCTTCTGCTAAAGTCACAATTGCTTTTTTGTATGATGCAGTACGTCCGCTTACCACTCCAGCCTTAGTATATCTACGTTTAGCTTTACCTTGGTAGTTTACAGTGTTAACTGAAACAACGCTTACGCTGTACATCTCTTCAACAGCTTTTTTAATCTCAATTTTGTTTGCTCCGCGTGCTACAACAAAGGCAACTTTGTTTTCCTTTTCTGTAAGCTGAGTCATTTTTTCTGTTAATACAGGCTTTACTATAATTTCCATCTCTTCCTCCTAATTAGTTAAGATTGAACATTTCGTTTAAGCCCTCTACAGAACTTTCAACCATTACCATGTGACGAGCCTTCATGATTTTGTATGTTGAAAGGTCGCTTACGCGCATAATCTCAACATTCTCAATATTGCGCGCTGATAGCAACACGTTTTCGTTTGATTCCTTAGTCACAAACAAGATATTTCCGAAATTCAAATTTAAATTCTTTAAAATTTCAGCAAATTGTTTTGTTTTTGGAGCTTCAAAACTGAAATCTTCTACAACAAGCATTGCATTTGATTGTGCTTTAACAGCCAATGCAGATTTACGAGCCAATCTCTTAAGTTTCTTATTCAATTTGAAACTGTAGTCTCTCGGTACTGGACCGAAAACTCTACCTCCTCCTCTGAACACAGGGCTTTTAGCGCTACCACAGCGTGCTCCACCAGTACCTTTTTGTTTCTTAAGTTTCTTAGTACTTCCGGCTACCTCGTTTCTTTGTTTAGACTTGTGCGTTCCTTGACGGTTGTTAGCCAAGAATTGCTTAACATCTAAATAAATAGCGTGCTCATTAGGCTGAATTCCGAAGATAGCGTCATTTAACTCTACCTTACGTCCGGTTTCTTTACCGGCAATGTTTAGTACACTTAACTCCATTACTTCTCAATGATTACGTATGAACCTCTAGATCCAGGAATAGAACCTTTCACCAACAACAAATTATTCTCAGGGATTACCTTTAAAACTTCTAAGTTCTCTACAGTAACTCTATCTGCACCCATACGTCCCGCCATACGCATTCCTTTGAATACACGTGCTGGAGTTGAACATGCACCGATAGAACCCGGAGCTCTTAGACGGTTATGCTGACCGTGAGTACTTTGACCTACTCCACCGAAACCATGACGTTTTACAACACCTTGGAATCCTTTTCCTTTGCTAGTACCAACAACATCTACGAAGTCGCCGCCTACAAACAAATCTACATTGATCACATCACCTAGCGCGTACGCTGTTTCAAAGCCTGAGAACTCAACCAACTTACGTTTTGGAGTTGTACCTGCTTTTTTAAAGTGTCCACTTAGCTGCTTAGTTGTGTGTTTGTCTTTCATTTCGTCAAACCCTAACTGAAGCGCTTCGTAACCGTCGGTCTCGATAGTCTTAACCTGAGTTACAACACATGGACCGCACTCAATAACAGTGCATGGGATACTTTTCCCCTCAACACTGAATACGGAAGTCATTCCGACTTTTTTTCCAATTAAACCTGGCATTTCTTTTTTCTTTTAATAGGTTTTAATTTCTAATAACGACATAGGTTATCGCCGTTATCACACTTTAATCTCTACTTCTACACCACTTGGTAATTCCAATTTCATCAACGCGTCGATAGTTCCAGCTGTTGAGCTGTAAATGTCGATAAGACGTTTGAATGTGCATAGTAAGAATTGCTCTCTACTTTTTTTGTTAACGAAAGTTGAGCGGTTTACAGTGAAGATTCCTTTGTGAGTAGGAAGCGGAATTGGTCCGCTTACTACTGCTCCTGTAGCCTTAACTGTCTTAACAATCTTTTCAGCACTCTTGTCAACCAAGTTGTGATCGTAAGATTTTAACTTAATTCTGATTTTTTGGCTCATGATAATTTTTGTAAATATCTAATATTACAATAAGTCTACTCTACCGTTGTTTTTCTCAACAACTTCTTTTGCGATGTTTTTAGGAACTTCAGCGTAGTTGTTAAACTCCATTGAAGAACTTGCACGTCCTGAAGAAAGCGTTCTTAACACAGTTACATAACCAAACTGCTCAGAAAGTGGCACCAATGCGTTGATAACGCGAGCACCCGCTTTGCTTTCCATTCCTTCAATCTGACCACGACGACGGTTAAGGTCGGCGATAATGTCACCCATATACTCCTCAGGTGTTACAACCTCAAGTTTCATGATAGGCTCAAGAAGTACTGGCTTCGCTTTTTGACAAGCTTCTTTGTAACCAATCTTAGCAGCCATCTCAAATGATAACTGATCCGAGTCAACCGGGTGGAAAGATCCGTCAAGTAACTCAACCTTGATGCTTTCAATACCGTATCCGGCAAGAACACCTTGGCTCATAGACTCTTTGAAACCTTTTTCTACCGATGGAACAAACTCCTTAGGTACGTTACCACCTTTAACTGAGTTAACAAAGGTAAGACCTTCTTTTCCTTCCTCACCAGGACCGATAGTAAACACGATATCCGCAAATTTACCACGACCACCAGACTGTTTCTTAAATACGTGACGGTGGTTAACAGTTTGCGTAATAGCCTCTTTGTAAGAAACCTGTGGCGCTCCTTGGTTACACTCAACCTTAAACTCACGTTTCAAACGGTCAAGGATAATATCAAGGTGAAGCTCACCCATACCGCTAATTACTGTTTGACCTGAGTCCTCGTCAGTTTTCACACGGAAAGTTGGATCCTCTTCAGCTAATTTCGCTAAAGCCATACCTAACTTGTCAGTATCTTTCTGAGTTAACGGCTCGATAGCAATACCAATTACCGGCTCAGGGAATGACATACTCTCAAGAGAGATTTTGTTTGCTTCATTACATAAAGTATCTCCAGTACGGATATCTTTAAATCCAACGCAAGCACAAATATCACCAGCTTCGATAACATCTTTAGGCTGTTGTTTATTTGAGTGCATTTGGAACAAACGAGAAATACGCTCTTTCTTGTCTGTACGTGGGTTATATACATATGAACCCGCCTCAATAGCTCCCGAGTAAACGCGAGTATAACAAAGACGTCCTACAAATGGGTCAGTTGCAATTTTAAATGCTAACGCAGCAAGTGGTTGCTCAGGGTCAGCTTTAAATACTACTTCCTCATTAGTATCTGGGTTCACACCTCTAATTTCTTCTTTATCAAGTGGGTGAGGTAAGTAAGCGATAACTGCATCTAGTAAGTTGTGTACACCTTTATTTTTGAAAGATGAACCACACATTACAGGACAGAAATCTTGAGCGATAACCGCTTTACGTACCACAGCTTTCAATTCCTCTTCAGTAATTGATTCTGGAGCTTCAAAGAAACGCTCCATTAAAGCCTCGTCTTGAACAGCAGCTGCTTCAACAAGGTTGTTTCTCCACTCAGTAGCTTCTTCTAACAACTCAGCAGGAACTTCTTTAATTTGAGGATCTTTATCACCTTCTCCCCAAACGTAAGCTTTCATACCAATAAGGTCAATAACACCTTCGAATGAATCTTCAGCACCGATAGGGAACTGTAAAGGTACAGGATTAGCTCCTAATTTTTCTTTAATCTCGTTGATTGCTTTTTGGAAATCAGCACCTGAACGGTCCATTTTATTTACAAAAGCAATACGAGGCACACCATACTTGTTAGCTTGACGCCATACAGTCTCAGACTGTGCTTCAACACCACCTACAGCACAGAAAAGTGCTACAGCACCGTCAAGGATACGTAATGAACGCTCAACCTCTACAGTAAAGTCAACGTGACCCGGAGTGTCAATAATGTTAATTTTGTATGGAGAATCCTGGTATTTCCAGAAACATGTTGTCGCTGCAGACGTGATTGTGATACCACGCTCTTGCTCCTGAACCATCCAGTCCATAGTAGCAGCTCCATCATGAACCTCACCAATCTTGTGAGATACCCCTGTAAAATAAAGGATACGCTCAGTAGTGGTGGTTTTACCGGCATCAATGTGAGCCATGATACCGATGTTTCTTGTATATCTTAAATCTCTTTTAGCCATTGTATTGCAAATTAAAATCTAAAGTGAGCAAATGCACGGTTAGCCTCGGCCATACGGTGAGTATCTTCTTTTTTCTTGTAAGCTGCTCCTTCTTCTTTGTAAGCTGCCATGATCTCTGCCGCTAATTTCTCAGCCATGTTTCTTCCGCTTCTCTTGCGAGAGTAAAGGATCATATTTTTGATCGCCATTGCACGCTTGCGTAATGGTTTAATTTCCATTGGCACTTGGAATGTAGCTCCACCTACACGGCGGCTTTTCACCTCTACTTGAGGAGTGATATTCTCAAGCGCTTGTTTCCAAACGTCTAATGAAGTTTTCTCTTCTTTTTGAGCTAACTTTTCATTTACTATATCAAGAGCATCGTAAAAAATCTTGAATGCTACTGTTTTTTTACCATCAACCATAAGGTCGTTAACAAAACGTGTTACAAGAACATCGTTAAATTGTGGGTCTGGTAAAAGAACCCTCTTTTTAGGCTTGGTTTTTCTCATTTTCCTTAGTTTACGAATTGGTTCGTTAAGCTGCCCTCTTGGTCTTCAACGGTTTCACAACCATTTACTCAACTCTTGTGGGAACAACTCATAAACGCATCTTCAGTTAATTACTTCTTTTTCCCTTTCGCTGGAGCTGCTGGAGCTTGCCCTGGTTTTGGACGTTTTGTACCATACTTAGAACGACGTTGAGTTCTTCCTGCTACACCTGCAGCATCTAAAGTACCACGTACTAAGTGATAACGTACCCCTGGAAGGTCTTTAACACGACCACCGCGAATCAACACGATCGAGTGCTCTTGCAAGTTGTGTCCTTCTCCTGGAATGTAAGCATTCACTTCTTTTCCGTTTGTCAATCTAACTCTGGCAACCTTTCTCATCGCTGAGTTCGGTTTCTTAGGAGTTGTAGTGTAAACGCGTACACATACTCCACGTCTTTGAGGACAAGAGTCTAACGCTGGAGATTTACTCTTCTCAACGATCTTTTCTCTTCCTTTTCTTACTAACTGTTGAATAGTAGGCATTTCAAGTGCTTTTTTAATTACTATAGATTTATTCAAATTGAGGTGCAAATGTATATATTATTTTCCGTGATACCAAACAAACCAATCGTTTATTTTCAAAAAAGTAAAAGATTGTCAGTGTGTTAACTAAAAAAATGGCAATCCTTTTTTTAATTTTCATACATATTAAACTTTCGGATCCCAAACAGCACTTTCTGTAAATACTTTTACACAATTCAACCTCTCATTCACTTTGTCTGTCAACCAATTAATGGCATTTCAACCATAAAAAACAGACCGATAGCAACAAATAATCACACACTTTCACTCGTTTTCGTACTCCTACCCCCTCACCCACTCAAAAAAAAGTGCTAAAACTGTAACCTCATCCCCCTTACACCTCCAAAATTCACATTTATTAATACCCATACCCCAACCACACCCGCGCATACTGCGTTAAATAACCAACCAAATAACATAGTTACATCCCTTTATATAATAGCCACTTATGACGAAATATGCCATCATACGCAAAAAAATGCTAGCGCTAGCAACCATCGCCGCGCTTGCCGCCGCATGCTCAGCACCTACACAACGTAATAACGACTATGAAGCTTTCATGCGCACCCACACCGTATCGTGGACCGATGCATTTAACGGTAAAAGTCTACCCTCGTTCGCTCTAACCGCACACAATGGCAAAGAATACACCAACAACAATATAAAGGGTAAAGTCGTGCTACTTGAATTCTGGGACTCCTGGAATGCCCCTGCACGCTTCATCACACACAAACTGGACAGCACCTTGGGTAAATACCGTGGTCAGCAATTTGAAATCATAGGCGTAAACTGCCAGCAGGACATCCAACCCGGACACCTGGAAAAACATTGGACCGACAAAGGGTACAAATTCCCCGTTATTATCAACGCCGACGTATTTCAACAATTCATGGAAACGGGCAACCCCTCCATCGTTGTTGTCGACGCCAACGGATTGGTAAACGGCGTGTGGACCACCTGGAGCACCACCACCATTGGCGAAATAGAAATAGTCATCGCCTCCCTACTACAGGATGCCCCATGCTCACTCGACGAAGCCATCGGTTACTTTGAAAATCACGAATACATAAAAGCACTCTACCATCTGGATGGCATCATCAACACCTACCCGGAGGAGCGCCAACAACTCAACCGCTACAAAATGCGCGCCCTGCTAAACATCGACGAAGCCAACGCACTCGCCTTCGCCAAACAATGGCGCACCGACGATGCAGACAGTGAGCAATGCCTCACTGAAATTGCCACTGCCATCGCCGAAGTCGAAGTATCATCACAAATACTAAACCTATACGGTGCGGAAATATTCCAAACCCTCATCGACAAACACAACAAAGCCAACGACCCCTCTTGCTATGACCAAATGGGTCGTTGTCTAAAACGTGCCGGTCGCATCACCCAAGCCATCGAAGCAGCCCGCCAATGCTTCTACACCGCCTATGACAACCACATCACAGGCGACGAACTCGCCCTCATCCAACGCAAAATACAGGACTATAAAGAAATACTTGAGGATATGACGCCACAGTTAAGTGGAAATAAATAGTTCAATTAAAAGACTTTCGGTCTTATTTAACGGAGCGTGGCTCCTCATTTAAGAATTTAAATAGCGTAGCGATTAAATAGCAAGCGAAGCGAGCAACTAACTAGGCCACCGGCCGATTAAATGCGAGAAACGCGAGCTTCATTTAATAGCTGCGCTATTTTATAGGAATCTGCTAAAAGCAGCGGATAATAGGACCCCTCTCCCTACGGGGATCTACATCTCCCTTGGCAAGGGGAGATGTCCGGAGGACAGAGGGGTCCGCCAAGGGAGAAGCTTTAAGATACTCACGAATCTGGCCAATTCTCCCCTGGCAAGGGGAGATGTCCGGAGGACAGAGGGGTCCGCCAAGGGAGAAGCTTTAAGATACTCATGAATCTGGCCAATTCTCCCCTGGCAAGGGGAGATGTCCGGAGGACAGAGGGGTCCGCCAGGGGAGAAGCTTTAAGATACTCACGAATCTGGCCAATTCTCCCCTGGCAAGGGGAGATGTCTGTAAAGACAGAGGGGTCCGCCAGGGGAGAAGCTTTAAGATACTCACGAATCTGGCCAATTCTCCCCTGGCAAGGGGAGATGTCCGGAGGACAGAGGGGTCCGCCAAGGGAGAAGCTTTAAGATACTCACGAATCTGGCCAATTCTCCCCTGGCAAGGGGAGATGTCCGGAGGACAGAGGGGTCCCAAACACATCGCGAAGCACAAATAAAAGACCTTTGGTCTTATTTAACGGGACTGAAGTCCCTATTTAACGGCCTATGGCCTCATTTAACGGAGCGTAGCTCCTCATTTAAGAATTTAAATAGCGTAGCGATTAAATAGCAAGCGAAGCGAGCAACTAACTAGGCCACCGGCCGATTAAATGCGAGCAACGCGAGCTTCATTTAATAGCGCCCCCCTAAAAGGAACATCGGTGCGCACTTCCCGTACGCACCGATGTTCCCTATATTATTTAGTCTCTCTATCGCGTTTTGTCGAAAAACGAGTAGGACTATCATATTGCACCTGTAAGCGGACAATCTCAGCCTTAAGCTCTTTCACCAACTCTGCATATTGAGGGTCATTGTAAAGATTCTTCATCTCCGTAGGATCCTCCTGTAAATCGTACAACTCCCACTGATCGATGTTATTGTAAAAATGTATCAGCTTATAACGATTCGTACGCACCCCATAGTGACGTTTCACCGCATGCTCACCCGGATACTCATAAAACTGATAGTACAACGAATTACGCCAATCCTTCGCCTTCTTCCCTTTCAACAACGGCATCAACGACACCCCGTGCATATCGGCAGGCACATCAACACCGGCCATATCTAGGAACGTAGGAGCATAGTCAATATTTTGTACCAACTGCGCAATGTCACCACGTTTTTTATATCCCTTAGGCAAACGCATCACCAACGGCGTACTCATAGACTCCTCGTACATAAAACGCTTGTCAAACCAACCGTGCTCACCCATATAGAAACCTTGATCGGAAGTATACACCACAAGCGTGTTGTCCAACAAATCATTCTTTTCCAAATAATCCAACAATCTACCCACATTCTCATCCAACGACTTTAACGTCTTTGCATAATCGCGCATATAACGTTGGTACTTCCACTCGGCAAGCTCCTTCCCTTTCAGGTCACGACTGTAGAAATCCTTAATAATAGGATCGTACACCTTGTCCCATGCCGCGCGCTCCGTAGCGTTCATACGTTTCACAATATTCTCAAAATACCCACGGTATGGCGATCTCTTACCGTCAAGCATCATCTTTAAATCGTAAATCAAATCCATATCCTTGTCAATGCTCATTCTCTGAGCGGCAGCCGCCTCACGTCCTTCGTAATTATCATAAAAATTCTCCGGTAGCGTAAACGTCTTATCCTCGTACAAATGCAAATGCGCAGTATCCGGCATCCAGTTACGGTGCACCGCCTTGTGATGTACAAACACACAGAACGGCTTCTCCTTATCACGGCTATCCAACCAGTCGGTCGCCATATCCGTAATTATATTTGTCACATACCCCTGTTTTTGCACGCGTTTCTTATCCATTTGGATAAACGTCGGATTGTAATAATCGCCCTGTCCCGGAAGAATCTCCCAGAAATCAAAGCCCGACGGAGTACTCTCCAAGTGCCATTTTCCAATCATCGCAGTCTGATATCCCGCCCTGCGTAAAAGCTTAGGCATCGTCTGCTGCGCTGAATCGAAAACACAGCTCGAGTTATCGTAAAACTTATTGGCATGACTATGCTTTCCTGTAAGCATACACGCCCTACTAGGACCACTAATGGAATTGGCAACATAACTGCGAGTAAAACGTACCCCATCCTTAGCAATTCTATCCAAATTTGGCGTCTCAACAAACCTATTATCATAGCAACTCATCATCTGTTGCGTATGATCATCGGTCATAATGTAAACAATGTTTAGAGGCTTTTGTTTGCTTTTCTTTGCCGCCAACGCCGGTTGCGCAGCCGCAATACATGTTAAGCCTGTCAGGGAATACATAATTCCTGAGTGTAGTTTTTTCATTTCTAAATGGTGTGTTTGATTGATAATGAGGGGCTAAGTTAGAAAAAATATTTAAAAATGAATAGAACTTATAATTATTATTGAAGATTTACTTACGGAAGTACCTATTTAACGGCCTACGGCCTCATTTAACGGGACTGGGGTCCCTCATTTAACGAAGCCATTGGCTTCTCATTTAATTTAGATGATGCTGCTAAAGCAGCTAGTTATAAGACCCCTCTGTCCTATCGGACATCTCCCCTTGCCAGGGGAGAGGCTTTAAAGATAGTCACTCATCTTGCTCAGCTTCTCCCCTGGCAGACCCCTCTGTCCTAAAGGACATCTCCCCTTGCCAGGGGAGATGTCTGTAAAGACAGAGGGGTCCTAAACACATCGCGAAGCACAAATTAAAAACCTTCAGTTTCATTTAACGGGACTAAAGTCCCTATTTAACGGCCTATGGCCTCATTTATTCGCTGCGCTATTTAAAATAATCTGCCTAAAGGCAGGAGATAATAAGACCCCTCTCCCTTCGGGGATCTGCTTCTCCCTTGGCAAGGGGAGATGTCTGTAAAGACAGAGGGGTCCGCCAGGGGAGAGGCTTTAAAGATAGTCACTCAGCTTGCTCAGCTTCTCCCCTGGCAAGGGGAGATGTCCGGAGGACAGAGGGGTCCTATAGAGAAGAAGCTTAAAAACACGGATTATACCCCCTCCCTACTCCTAGTACACATCCTAACAATCACATCTATAACATTCGACTCCATATCAAAAACCGCTTTATTCTCAAATCGTAACACCACTATTCCATTATCAAGCAAATAATCATCCCTTCGTTTATCATACTCTAGTCCCTCATCTGTAGAATGCTGCACACCGTCCAACTCAATCGCTATTAACGTCGAAGGACTATAAAAATCTAGAATATAAGGTCCGAAACTATGCTGCCGTCTAAATCTAAAAGGCTTAAGGGGAGGAATATGCAGCAACTTCCACAAATACCGTTCTGCCGGAGTCGCTTTCCTACGTAACGACCTCCTATACATCTTTAATCCGTATAAATTATTTCTGGAATCACTATTATTTGTATACATTTTTCGTTTATTTACGCAATTGAAAATCAATAGGTTTACAGAGATTAAGTAACAAATAAGAGAGGCTTAAAAAAACGCACTCATCTTGCTTAGCTTCTCCCCTGGCAAGGGGAGATGTCTGTGAAGACAGAGGGGTCCGCCAGGGGAGAGGCTTAAAAACCACGGTGCGTATTGCGCACCGTGGTTGTCTGTTATACCTCGTGATACTCACTATTAGAGCTTTGCTTCAACTCCTCGTTCATAGCAAAGGTGTAGACCTTAGTGGTCTCCTTTGTCCATCCCTCCGGTAGTGAGGCCCGCGTAGCTCCCACCTCGCCAATCTGCTTCAACTCAATCAAACTCACTCTTCCAGTCACGGTGTTCAGTAACACTGCCACCATCATGTTCAAGGTATCCGGCTCGTAGCACTGCTCCAGAATTCGGTCGGCACCCTGCTCAAAGGAGTACTCGCCTAAATCTTCGTCCCATGTCACTTTTACCGGATAGGACACCAACATCCCGTATGCCACCTGCAATGCAGCATAGTCAATGGTAGTCTGCAGCGTCCCGTCGGTAGTAATAGCCGGCATATTCAGACGTACAAACGTAGCTTTCTTCCCGGACAAAGCATCCTTCTTGGTGTAGCTAACGTTAAGCAGACCTGTCAGCGCACGAGCCATCGTTCCCGCAGCCGCAAATCGGGTACGCTGTTGCAACTGCTTCGGCGATCGCGGATTACGCACCTTCGCTGCTGCTGCTCTCATAATTGTTGTACCATCGTAAGTATAAGTCACTGTGTTTCCTAATTTGTTACGAAACTGTCCAAGTGGTGTTAAAAAAATTGCCATAACTTTAAAAATTAAAAGGTTAAATAAAGAATGGCTTATGGGCCTTATCGGAGCAAGCTCCTATTGAACGACCTTCGGTCTTATTTAACGGGACTGCGTCCCTTATTTAACGAAGCCGTTGGCTTCTCATTTAATTTAGATGGTGCTGCTAAAGCAGCTAGTTATAGGACCCCTCTGTCCTACCGGACATCTCCCCTTGCCAGGGGAGAAGCTTTAAAAAATACTCACAGATCTTGCCAATTCTCCCCTGGCAAGGGGAGACCCCCGAAGGGAGAGGGGTCCTAACACAACGCAAGCTGTTAAATAGCGTAGCGTTAAATAGCGCAGCGAAGCAAGCGACTAAATAGGCCGTCAGGCCGATTAAATGTGAGCAACGCGAACGGTTAAATAGCGCAGCGAAGCAAGCAACTAAATGCGAGCACCGTGAGCAAACGCCGGTCCCGGATCCTTTTTCCTTTCCGTAATGTCACTATGTCCCACAACCTTGCGGATGCCATACTCGTGGTAGAGTAAATCCAGAATCTCCTTCAGCGTAGCGCGCTGCGCATCGGTATAAGTATGCCAATAGGTAACGCGTCCCTCCTGCTCATGTTGGTACACCTCATCGGCACGTATCTCCGCATTATACCAGGAATAAAACTTCTCGCCCCGCTTGTGCAGCTCGCCGGCATTCTGCAGCTCTATGCCCACCGAAAAGCCGTTCACATCACTACGTCCCTCATAGCAACTCTTTCCAGCGTGCCACGCCTGCACATTAAAAGGTACCAACTGAATCACTCTTCCGTCACGGGCAATCAGCACATGTGCCGACGCATCCACATCCTCTCTCACTAAATAGTGCGCCGAACTCATCGCACTCCCCGACGCTGTATAGTGCAGCACCGCCAACTCGGGCATCGGCATCGGAACCTTATTCTTTGGACACCGCATTCGCTTAACGCTATGGGTGGTAGGGTTGGTTAATAGGTGGTTTTCTATTTTTAGCATAATTCATATTTAACGGCCTATGGCCTTATTTAACGATATGGGAGCGGAGCTCCTATTTAACATTAACGGCCTGCGGCCTTATTTAACGAAGCAGTCGGCTTCTCATTTAATTTAGATGATGCTGCTAAAGCAGCTAGTTATAGGACCCCTCTCCCTACGGGGGTCTCCCCTTGCCAGGGGAGAGGCTTTAAAAAATACTCACTCATCTCGCTCAGCTTCTCCCCTGGCAAGGGGAGATGTCTGTAAAGACAGAGGGGTCCGACAGAGGAGAGGCTTAAAGATACTCACTCTGCTTGCCAATTCTCTCCCTAAGAAAGAAGGGTCCGACAGAGGAGAGAGCTTTAAAAAATACTCACTCATCTCGTTCTGCTTCTCCCCTGGCAAGGGGAGATGTCCGGAGGACAGAGGGGTCCGACAGAGGAGAGGCTTAAAAAAACTCACTCATCTTACCAATTCGCCTATTAATACAGAGTGGTCCGTCAGGGGAGAAGCTTTAAAAAATACTCACAGATCTTGCCAATTCTCCCCTGGCAAGGGGAGACCCCCGAAGGGAGAGGGGTCCTAACACAACGCAAGCTGTTAAATAGCGTAGCGTTAAATAGCGTAGCGAAGCAAGCGACTAAATAGGCCGTCAGGCCGATTAAATGCGAGCAACGCGAGCCACTAAATAGCGCAGCGAAGCAAGCGATTAAATGTGAGCAACGCGAACGGTTAAATGCGAAGCTAGCACACTAGCGAGCCTTCCTCTTCTTCAGCACCATCTCACTCACCCCCTCCATACTGCGTCCCACTACATACCCCCCAATGCCTATCTGCAGCAGCTCCCAGAACTCAGAGCCCTCTCTCAACATGGGAATATCCATAAAAGCACCCGCCACCACCACCGCCGCAAAGGCAAGCATCACTATCGGTCGCCAGGACCGCTGTAGCCAGTTGCCGCTAAGCTCCTTGGCCATAATCTCCGCTCGCAGCATAATTTCCTTCTCCGTATGCTGATACAACGCCATTAGCAGCTCCATCTCCAACTGCCTCTTCTCCGTAGAGGTCAGTGCCAATCGGTCCACAATGCCACTCACGGCACCGCCATCCTGCTTAAATAGCTTCCCTATGTTCATCGCTTTTAATCTTTAGCGGCACATAGACCGACGTTGAACACTTCTCGCTCTCCACCGACGCGCAGAACGTATACACACTCATTTCCATCGGATCCATCATCTCCGGCAGCGGTAGCTCAAACTCGCCCAGCTGTGTCGCCTCGCCCATATTAATGAGTAGCACCCGCGGCAAATTATCCTGAAACAACACAAGGTAACACTCCGCCCGCTCGGCGGGATAGGTATCCGGCACATGCTCCACACGCAGCGAATGCGTCAGCCGCTCATAAAACACCTCCAAATGTTGCGCCGGCAGGTTTCCTTGTGCACACAACAACTGTGGCATATCGGCTGTACATGTCGCCGCCCTTTTTTCCTCTGGCGTCTGTGTCAACTCGGCCTTGGCATACCTATAGTTACATCGCATAAACCGATTATAAAAATTCAATCCCTCGCAACATGCTCTAAATCCCACACGTATTGCCGGTTCAAACTTCACGGCCAATCCGGATAGAAAGGACATTCGGCTGCGTACCATGAACTGCTTATCGGTATGTGGATCAAATATGCGCTGTGCCAAAGTACGAACACACTGCTTGCCATTACTGACGTAATGCACCATATTCCCCACACGCCCCGAAATCTTATCCACTCCTGTTATTAAATTTACTGTTGCCATATCAAAACATTGTTAAACATTAAAACTCATTTTATCTGCCGGCTTTATCTCCTTTTACCCAAGCGGCAAAAAATGGTTTTAATCGAATTTTTACACCCGTTACGCTCTCATACCCCCATAATATAAAGGCGTACATACAACCTCATAATCACCATTCGCTCTCCGACTTGTAGTTTCATCGGCAAAAGTGTTACGGCATTTATAATTTTATGCGTAACAAAAAACAGTGTATATTTAACATTTATTAATCATTCAAATAGTGCGGTGCGCAATGAAATACGCACCCAAAAGCAGTACACTCCACATTGAGAAACCAGAGGACTATAACCTTTATGAAACACATAAAGCAGAACGCATCAGCGCAATTTTCCTCCCATCAATTCCACCAATCTCTTAATTCCCGTTCGCTCCTCCCTACTGCGGCGCCGCAGCTCCCTCACCCCCTTAATGGAATCCATACCCAGTAGTTTGGCAAACTGTAACAATTGGTCTGTAGTCATACAATCGGTCGTTACCAGTGGTAGAACTCGGCCCTCCTCATCGGGGAGCATGGGTACCTCCGTAAGCAGCACCCACAATCCCACCAACAGCTGCGCGCTACCGTTCCATTGCCCCAGCGCCTCCATCTTGTATTCTCTACATTCCAATTCAGCGCGTAACGTATCAGCGCACACTTGTACAATTTCGTCAATGTCTGTCGACCTAAGAATCACCTCATTTTTTTCATAATCGTTGGGTTTAAGTGAATAAAACATTAAGATATTAACAATTTTAACAATGTAAAAATATATTAATATCTATTCCACCAGCAGCATCCCCACCTTCTCCCCATATCGTACAAGTAACCACGACATCCCCTCCTCACCCACTCCCTACCCCCTCTATGGGTAAGGCAGAGGTAAGGAGGTTGTAAGGGGCGGGTAAAGCAGGGGTAAGGCGGATACGGAGAGGGTGCGGAGAAGCACCAAAGAAAAGAGTATTTTAGAGCCGAATTACTTGGGGAATAAAACAGGATAACATAGCTATTGGGGCACATAAAAAGCCAACATTAGGGCACAACGCATCCGGTCCGTTGTAAATTAACAACAACGAACAACATCCTTAGTTAACACATCTCCACAATCTCGGTTGTTAAAAAAGATATTACATAGACGGTATCAAAACCTATAAACGAAAAAACTCCAGCTCTTGCTTGTACAACTTTATCAGCTCCAATAAAACTATAAAATCTACTCTTCGCGTTCCATTCTCCAATTTAGAGAGCTCACTTTGTGTAACAATTTCAGTTGCGGCAACCTGTTTCTGCGTAAAACCTGCCATCTCCCTAGCCTTTACTAAGCGGGTAGACAGTTCCCGCCGCTGTTTAATATACTCCTTTGTATCCATAAATAGTAAATGGTAAATTCCATTTTGCAATATTATAGATAGAATTTAACTATTCCTTTTTGGAATATTCACTCCCAAATCCATATATTTGCCACTAGTACAAACAGCAATATCAACTAATTGCTAAAACACTAAAACACCATGGAAGCAACAACTAAAACACATTACACGCAGTATCAGGAGCTATTCAAAACCTGCTTTTCCATTTTGGAACTCACAAGCAATCAATTTATGCAAAAGAACAACTCCCCAAACATTGTTCATACCTATGTTGAAAACAATAACGTTCCGCACACACTCATTGAGGTTCGTTTCAACGAAAGCGGCATCACCCTTTTTGGTAGTTATAACACCGAACTTCTCTGTGACACGGTTCTACTTTTCCCAGATAGTATTAATAACATCAAATGCATTATTGAATATCTAAACACAAATTTTACTTATAACTACATACGCGGTGTTTGGAACCACCAAAACTACACCATCTTTCTTTATCCTGCTGTAGACGAAATGCATATTGTAATATATAAAAGCTAAATACCTCTTACCATTATTGCATCGCTTCGCTATTTTGAAGGGTGCTGCTAAAGCAGCGGGGATTAAGACCCCTCTCCCTGCGGGGGTCTTAATCCCCTGGCAAGGGGAGAGGCTTTAAAACCACGCACTCATCTTGCTCAGCTTCTCCCCTGGCAAGGGGAGATGTCCGGAGGACAGAGGGGTCCATTAAGGGAGAAGCAGATGTCTGTAAAGACAGAAGGGTTCCAACACATCGCGAAGCACAAATCAAAGACCTTTGGTCTTATTTAACGGGACTGCGTCCCTCATTTAACGAAGCCGTCGGCTTCTCATTTAACTTAAATTAGTGAGCAACGCGAGCGGTTAAATAGTGAGCAACGCGAGCGGTTAAATAGGCCGTAGGCCGGCTAAATAGCGCAGCGAAGCAAGCGGTTAAAAACAGATATCGAAAACTATTTTTTATTTCATACAAACCTCTATATTTGTATTATATGATAAACTTAACAATGGAAACTATCCAATATTATAAACATTTTAAAGGAGGACTTTATCAATTCATTGCTTTAGCAATAGATAGCGAGACATTAGCCGAGATGGTTGTCTATAAAGCCCTATATGGTGAGCAAAGGATTTGGGTACGTCCTAAAGAGATGTTTTTTGGAAAGGTTGTAGTAGATGGACATGAAGTAGATCGTTTTTGCAAAATCACGCAAGATGAGCTAGAAAGGTACTTACAAAACACCAAATCAAATATCTAAAAAGTAAGCATCAAGGCGGACAAAACAATGCGGAAGGATAGGGTTTATCCTTTATGTTTTCAATTCGTGGTTATAGATGTGTATTTTAATGCACATTATTGTTATCCCATAACAATAAAAAATCCCTTTTCGCCCTTTTGCGACTGGGACATAGCCACGTCGCAAAAGGGGGAAAAGGGATGAGGTGAGTTTATTCATCATTGCGCGCACTGAAGTACGCGCCTATATTAAAAAAAAATATCCTACATTTTCTAAGTTTATAATCATAGAGGCGTACTGAAATATACCTCGTTATTATTATTTACCTTAGAGCATCGACGATACGTGCGTAGGCGAGACCGTCGCCGTAAGGGTTGATGGCGTTGTAGTGGTCCTAACACACCGCAAGCGACTACCTAGGCCACCGGCCTATTAAATGCCAGTACCACGAGCCTCAATTCTCCTTTTTCAATTTCTCCACGTCCCATGACAAATGATATTCCGAGTCATGAATAGGAATGTCAATATGTAGATGTTTACTTTTCTTGTATTTGAATAAAACATAACCGAAGATACTCTCTCCTGGAAATAAGGTTGTGCGTTTTAAGTAGCTGTTCGAGTTACTTCGGTGCTACTCCTTAAATTGTTTATCATATTCACTCATTTGCATTTCACGCAATACTTGCGTTTGGTTGGTTACAGACGATTGATAGGCATAATTATTTTGCTTATAACCATATGAGGCATTTGCACCGCTCATTCCATCATTGATACCATTGGCTGTTGCGGTTAAAGCCATTGCCCAAGTGTGTTGGCGCTTCATCTTTTTTAGATACTTATTTGCGCTATAGGTTACAAGTGATTCTCGCACATTCAACCCATCCACAACCTCTGCTTCCATCTTCTCCGGTTCAATATCATAGGTATCCTCACTCTTGTTTATGATACCTAAATCTAATCTGTAGTATTTACCATAACTATTTATTCGCGACACACGCGTAATTATTATTCTGTCATCTGTTTCGTACTTATACCAAATCTTATCATCATAATAATAACGTTGCATTTGACTAGTGTCCAATGTTATAATTTGGACATCCGTGGTATCAGTAACACATAATGGAATATATGTATTAGCATGTGCAGTATGGGGTACTTGTTTGGGATAGCACGAACGAGACGAGCAATAGTATAAAATATTTATCTATACAATAGGAAAAGGATGCACCTTCTTTGCCTAGGTGATATGCTCTAAATCGTATTTTAATATTATTATTCTCCATTTTTATTACACATTTAATCGTTTGCGGTATGCATATAAATAAATCCCACCATCGCGGTGGGATTTTATTGTTAGCGGCCAATGCTATAATAGCCTATTTCTTGTTCTTTGATCTCTTTGGGATCGTAGAGGTTGCGGCCGTCGATTGGGAAGTGCGATACGACTCCTTCTCGCCCCGATAATAAAACTGCCTTTCCGGTTGTCGAATCACTGTACCATGGGGTAAGAGTGTCTAAACCCATCGATCCAGAATAGTAAGTTCGTATCTATAGACATGTATATATATATAGACAAAGGTAGGTGGGATAAACAGTAAATACTTTTATACTCCCACCTAGTTTATGCACAATAACATAGCTATTATTAAATCATAATCCCTCACAATAGTCATGTTTTAACGTACGTAACCATATCTTACATTACGTGTAATATAGGCACTAAGTCCTGAACCGCGTCTCGCCAAATCTTTCATCACCTCAACATGTTCTTTTCCTGCACTAAAATCACTGTAGACATAACACTTTCCTGTATTGAACCACACGGTTATTTGATTTGGTTCAATGTAGTAATGCGTAATAGGCGAATTGCCTCTTAAGTTTATATAGACCTCCATAGACATGATGTTATAATTTACTTGGAACAGGAATAAGAGTTTCGGTAACTTGAAAATTACCAATACTTGCATTGCATACACGGCATAGAGGGACAATATAGTAATGGTCATCGTTACCATATACTTTTTTAACGTGTGCTCCAACCTCAGCCTCGTTTGAACAACCTCTATTGGCACAGTAGTAGACATGACTCTGACGTGATGTACTCTTCCAATAGTGAAGCCAGGAATTATAATCAAGAGGTACTTTGAAACGACTCGTACCATTAACATTTTTTACTGTTGTCATAAAATAATCAATTAATAGTTAGTAATAAATTTATGCACGATGGCAATCAGGACAACAACTTTTACATCCGTCCACGTTTGTATATCCATCACGTTTTGCTTTCAAAACAGCCTCTCGACAATTCGTAAATAAACCCAAATAGGATCGGTTTGATTCTGCAGGTAAATAATAACAATCTTCTCTGTGAACCTCATGATTATTACTTGGATTTTTAATAGTCAATGAAATATAATATTTGTAATACATAGTGTTATATTAGAATTTATAGATAAAAAATCTATCCAAATACCTATATATATTGTATTTTCAATATATAATGTTACTTTTGCATCTGGAAACCGAATTCCCGTTCGGAACCATTAGATTTTATGGTTTTTATGTAACCTTAGTTTACTAAATACGTTATATTATCATGGTACCTCCTTTCTTTGTAGTTTGTTTTACACCTATTCTACTTGCAAAGAGTGTGCCACTTGCGTATTAATCTCATCAACAGGGACATGACCTTGCATATGACTGTTCATATGCAAAATAGCGTCATGACAACGTGTCAGTTACGACAATCCCACACATAACCATGCCAGGATGTCAGTAAGCCATTCAACGAACTCCTTTATTGAGTTTTTCATGATTACGACGCAGATTACTCTGAACATAAAATAGATTAGCTTCCAGATAGGTTGAAGGCATATAGATTAATTTGACATCCATCAAATCATTGAAATCTTTGAGATGAAAAAAAGATATCTCAAGGCTTGATAATATCTCACCATACGGAGTTCGCCGATGGCTTATCTTCTAAACACATGACAAGAAGAGCATTGATGACAAAGTGTAGTGAAAACAGAAACTATTGCTTATATCTGTTCATGATCTTTCCCAACACCTCATTGACTTTGTTTTGGAATTGTTGATCTTTTAATCTATTCTCTACATATATACTAATCAGCAACTTATAAAACTCGTCCTCTTCAATATCAACAAAGTTATCCTTGATTCTACTTGCGAGGCTCTTAAAGCATTTTTTAGCAACATCCCGATCCTTATCACTTGAATGCAATGGTTGTTTATCATTAATCTGAGCAACCATATCGACGATCCTGATCGTAAAATTTCCATACTTCTTTCTTAACTCCTCTTCTAATAAAATATTATTCACCAATAACCACTTCCATATTCCAAGCTCAGGTGTTATTGATAAATAATTGATGTTATGCTTATAGTCATGGAATAGTTTTATAATTTTTTTATCACTTTCACTATTTGGATTACCAAATTTCTTTATCGTTTCTTCAACATCCTTATCCAAGAATACATGCATTTTTCGTATTGGAAAAGGTAATGTTTTATAATAATCCATTAATAAAACTACTTGACGCCACCCACCAACAGGAAGTATCTTTATAATTGATCGATTAGTTTGTGATACCTGATAATGCTTAATGATTTCATTTAGATATCTACATGCCATTATATCCTCTACAAAAAATATATAATCCGGAACTGTTTCATAGTTGGTAGCAATCTCCTTCAGTATATATGATGAGTAACAATTATCCATTATTGTAACAACGCCGTCATTGCCTTTTTCAAGATAAAACATTTTCTTTGCATGTTTTATTAGAGAGCTAGAATGAGTAGATAAAATGACAGTCAATTTCTTTTCCTTAGCTATCTGTTCCAGATAATCATAAAGTTTTATTTGAGCAATCGGATGTAGAGCCAATTCCAACTCATTGATAAGAAGAAGAGAGCTCTCATTTATGTTTTCAATGAAATCCAAAGCATTTAGTATAAGTCTTTCTCCTAAACTGAAATTATGTTCTGTGTAATATTCATTATTATCTTTGATCAAATACAGCTTATTCTTCCTATTATATTTTGTTTCTCTACCTTTCATTGCTTGCATCTGCCTGCACTTTAACTTCGAAAATTTAGTTTTGGATAAAATAGTATTGAGTGGATTTATTATATTATCACTTACTTGTATATTTTGCTTTTGGTAAGCACGAACAGACTCTTGTGCAAAAAATCTACCAGCTGAAGTTGTAAGATATAAAGTTTCCTTACATGGAAAATCATTAAATATCACTTGAGGCGAGACTGTAATATCAACTATCTCATTATTGGGCAAATGTTTACCCTTACACCCGGTTGATATTACAGTATCTTAAGTGGTGGATATTTCATGTACTACCTAAAAAAGTTTTAATTGACCATTTTCGTCCCAATGAGTAGCTTTGTCATCATTATCGGCAAATACCTTTTTGACAATATACTTTTTCTTTACCTTTAATAACTCTCCGGTATCAGCAAATATCGTTTTTATCTCAATATGAAGTTGACAAAAGATTAGCGTTCCGTTACCAAAGCTTGTCTTTTGACCATATACTTTTGTCAGAAATACCTCATCCATTACTTTAAATTCAATAACCTGATCATTATAATATCCCCGCCATTTTATTTTCATTCCCGGTTCCAGTACTGGCGAAATAATCTTTATCGTTGTACGAACTTCCTTTGTTTCTATGGTATCCTTTACTTCAGTAATAAACTCAGCGAATTGGCTTCGGTCAATATCTGTTTCGACAATATCAGAGGATTTCCAGTTATTTCTTGTTGTGGTTGCAATTCTTGTAACTCTTTCCTCCTTACTTACCGCACGGTAATAGTTGCTCAACAAATTGTTTAATTCTTTATCATCCCCAACAATGGCTTGCGCTTGCGCTAAACTTAAATTGCAATCCTGTAGTGATTTAAGTAATGCCATTTTTTTATTGGCTCGGTCTAATTCACTTTCACCACTAAAATAAGCTGTAATCATAGCACCAATTATCAACCATACAAACTTATGTACCTGGGCATTGTGAATAAGAATACGGAAATTGTCTATGAGTCCACCTTCTTCTCTTGGAAGAATAACAATCTCTATATCATCTTCAAGATATTTATTAAGTCTATTAATTGCTTTAATTAGATAGGCCTCTGCTTCGTTGTGAAGTTTAGCATCCATAAAATGGATGCCAACTTCCGCTAGAAAGTAATGAAGCTCAATTTCAATGTATTTATTTTCAATACTTATTTTATTCATACAGATCACTATGTTTATTCATTTTATGATTTCTATCAATCATTTCAAACGGTATTAAAAATTCATTCTAAATTCAATCGTTTTCGGTGCTACTTACAAGAAATCCCACCGCGAGGGTGGGATTATATTTTAACGAAGGGCATCAACAATACATGCATTTGTATTCTGTATTATATCATTTTCATATTTAGATTTCCCACAAATATGAAATAGTGTGCAAGAAACATCCCTGTAGATTTATCTGTATAATCTATTTTCTCTCTATTCTCGAGCATCTCTTCGAATATACGTTGAACCATAGCTTTCTGCTGATCAATAGAGGCGAACGCTACTGACAATAAATCGCTATTCCATTTTGTTATTAAATCCATAGTATTTATAGTATATTATTCCGTTACAAACGTCACTCCATCTTTTTCTGGATGATCTAAGAATTCATAGCTGAGTGTACGTTTTAGTCCTTCTGCAAGCGTAAAAGGAGCTTTAAAGCCCATCGAATTGGCTTTATGGGCATTGTATTGTGTTGTTGCACAGAATTTTTTAACACGGATGCTACTGATAGGTAGTTTTCTACCGGTAATTTTTGCAAGAAGATCGAATGTCATGCCGCCACACATACCTATCCAGTAAGGTAAATGTACTGATGGTATATTCTTGTCTAGTACGGAACTGACTTGCGATACTAGTTGATTCATATCAAAGTCAGGAGTATCAACATAGTTAAATACATCGTATCCATCTGTTTTATGTTCTAAACTGTATTGTATAAGAGAAACGATATTGCCGACGTAGGCCATCGATTTTTTATTAACACCATTACCAACCATAAGGAACTTACCGCCCGATATTTGCTTTAGTAGGTTATAAACATTACCTCGGTTACGCTCTCCAAATATTACAGTGGGACGTATGATATTCAAATTCCTATGTTCTGGATTCTTATTGTACCATTCTCTTAATATCTCCTCTGCCTGCCATTTGCTCTTACCATAATGATTGAATGGATCGGCTGGATGCTGTTCGTCTGGATTTTCTTTATTTAAGCCATAGATTGCAACTGAACTGGTAAAGAAGATACTATTAATGCCATTCTTATCCATCGCAGCAAGTACATTTCGTGTTCCCTCGACATTTACATCGTAGTATAACGAAATAGGTGACACATCATCTCGATGTTCTGCCGCGAGTAGTACTACCGAATCAAAGCCCTTGAGTTGATTGGTCAATTCCGCTAAATCGCGTACATCGCAAAGCGTCGTAATGTCATTGTATTTTATACTTGGACTCTTATCGATATTAACAATCGCATGCGAATCCTTTAATATATCTATTAGTCTTGTCCCGACAAATCCGGAACCACCGATGATGGCTATTCTCATTTTAAAATCTTTTTATAAGTATAATAAGGCATAAATAGGAAGCAGAAAACGAAAATCGATTTAGTCCATGAAAATTGTTCTACCTCTTTATAGATACGAACATTGTATTTTACCAAATTGAGTTTATTTGATGATATTGAATTAGAGCGCACTCTATAGTATGCCAGAGGTTTCTGTATTCCGTGTGCAATTTTGGTTTTCTTGATTATTTGTAACCACAATGCCCAATCTTGTCTTTTACGTATTGTAGGCATATAAATCTTGCCATAATGGAATGTGTCATATACAGCTGTCAAACATGCGATTGCATTATCTCTTAGCAATTTAAAGTAATTCAAAGAATTTAAACATTCTACTTTTCCGAACTGTTGTCCTTCTTCTGTACAGGTATAATAAGAGGTATAAGATAAATGAATCTTATGTTTTTGCATATAGCTAATCTGAACATCAAGTTTATTATCTGTCCATCGATCATCACTATCACAAAAAGCGATATAACGACCTTGTGCTTGCTTTATTGAGTTATTACGAGCTACTCCCGCACCACCATTTTCTTTGAGTGTAAATAGATGGATACGAGAATCCTGCTGAATATAACGTTGTATTATAGTTTGTGTATTGTCTTTAGAACAATCATCGGTAATTAACAACTCCCAATTGGTATATGTTTGATTGATGATAGACAAGATACTTTCTTCTATAAATGCTTCCGAATTGTAGGAGGGCATTATTATAGAAACTAAAGGTTGCTGATTCATACTTATCCTATTCTATCGTATTTAAATTGATTAATCTCTTCTTTTGCATAGATATTGCGACCATCAATAACGATATGTTGCTTCATTGCTCGTGCCACTACGTTCCAGCTTGGCATACGGAATTCTTTCCATTCGGTCACGACCAATAAGGCATCAGCATCAAGTACTGCATCGTACATATCATTGGCATATTCGATAATATCACCGATGCGGCGTTTACATTCGTCTATAGCAATAGGGTCATAGGCTTTAACAGTAGCACCTGCTTCGAGTAGTCTATCTATAAGGACTAATGCAGGAGCTTCACGCATGTCATCCGTTTCGGGTTTAAACGATAATCCCCAAAGGGCTACTCGTTTTCCTCTAATGTCCCCATCAAAGTGGGCCATTAATTTGTGAAATAGCACCTCTTTTTGTCTATCGTTCACACGCTCTACCGCCTGCAGTACCTCCATTTGATAACCAGATAGTTCGGCTGTTTTTATCAGTGCTTTCACGTCTTTTGGAAAACACGATCCACCGTAGCCACAGCCGGGATATAGAAACTTGCTACCAATACGGGTGTCCGAACCGATCCCTTTACGTACCATGTTCACATCGGCACCAACCAGTTCGCACAGATTGGCGATGTCGTTCATAAAGCTGATACGAGTGGCAAGCATTGAGTTCGCCGCATATTTGATCATCTCTGCCGATGGGATATCGGTGAATATCATGCGGTAGTTGTTCATCATAAACGGCTTGTAAAGACGTTCCATGATCTCCTCGGCACGTTTGCTCTCCACACCTACCACCACTCGGTCGGGTTTCATAAAGTCGTCAATGGCGTCACCCTCTTTTAAGAATTCTGGATTGGAAGCAACGTCAAATTCAAGTGCTGCACCACGTTTGTCCAGTTCGGCTTGTATGGCCGCTTTTACCTTTTGCGCTGTGCCTACAGGTACCGTGCTTTTAGTAACCACGAGTGTATACTTATTCATGTTGGCACCAATGGTACGAGCCACTTCGAGCACATACTTCAAGTCGGCACTTCCATCCTCATCGGGCGGTGTACCCACGGCGCTAAATACCACATCTACCTCATCCAGGCAAGACACTAGGTCGGTAGTAAACTTTAATCTTCCGGCTTTATGATTGCGGAGAACCATCTCCTCTAATCCCGGTTCGTATATCGGTATAATGCCTTTTTCAAGACTTTCTATCTTCTTTTTATCTACGTCAACACAGGTGACGTTTATACCCATTTCACTAAAACAGGTTCCTGAAACAAGACCGACATAGCCGGTACCTACGATTGCTATATTCATAATTGTCTGAGTTCTTATTTTATATAACTATACATCTTTTTTAATGCATACATGTTAAAATATCCCAATAATCCACTATGGGGAGTGAATGTTAATTCACTAAAAACCACACGTGTTCCAGTATCGTATAGATCAACTCGTACAAAATCAAAATCTTCTGATAATTTAGATGCAATAGAACACATCTGCTCTAAGTTATTTGGCTTATTTATCGCACTTGTGTGCCATTCTTTCTCATGTAAATACTCTTTACTAATATCTTCCCAGTGTGAATTAAAAACAGAAAGCTTTAATTTATTTCCACGTTCGCTACAAACAAGTATACACATGATCTTACCTTGAGAACACATAAATTTATAATCTATCGGCAAAATTCCATTACCGTCTTCTATAAATTCTTCCCCATAAACCTTAGGCACAATAAATTTATAATGAGGTTCGCGTATACTGAAGGTTGTATTTAAGGTTTTATTTAAATTATATAGTGCACGATTCAAATCTAGCTTATTTTTATCGGTTACGATAACATGATTGCCACATCCATGATTTGTTTTTAAAGCGAAACGATCGGGTAGCATATCTATATCAATTTCGTTGACGTTATTCCATATACCATAAATTTTCGGCAATATATTTTTTAGTCCTTTAGCCTCGACATAGTCTCGAACTAATACTTTGTCAGTATGAGTAGCATACCTCTTAAATGAAGGTTTTAGCATTTCTCCAAGAATCCATTCAGATAAGTCAAATGGCTTATTAAAATTAGGCGATCGCTTACGAATTAAGAAGTAACGTAATCCGTAGTAAAAATTGGGCGATAATCTGTAAATTATATCAGCTAGTTTCTGTTTCATTAATATTTATTTTATAATACTTTTAATAGTTGCTAATATTCTTGTTATAGAAAATACTAGATTATAATTGGGAAAATTGCTAAAATATAAACACGTATAATCGCATAATATATTTTTTTTACTCTTTAATTTTTCATATGTGTTTTGACTAAAATGAGCACTATTCTCTCTATACCTTCTATAATAAATAGCATCATCCTCTGCAAAACAGAGTTGATTTATCTTATCAGATATCTGAAACATAAACAGCGAATCCTCACCATTCTTATAGCTTGTGTCGAATCTCCTAGCTGATATCAGCACTTTAGGAATCAACTTCATACAAGGACCGTTAAAAAATGTTCTAGACTGAAATAAATTTATACATTTCTTATCTTTCAACTTCTTAAATAATCGAGATTGTTTATAATTGACATCTATCACTTTTGTCTTATCATCAAATGCAACAGCATTAGACAAGACAACCGTATCGGATTTTGCGTATTTTCTTAACAATTCTAAATAGGCTGGAGATATATAATCATCATCATCAATAAAAGAGATATAATCACCTTTAGCCTCTACTATACCCACGTTCCGTGCATTCGATACTCCTGCAATATCCGTATATATTAATCTGAAATTTAGTTGAGTATCAATTTGTTTCGATATAGTATTATAGTAAGGTTCCTTTTCTCCATTTAAAATAATAATAACCTCATATCTCTCCTTTGCTAACGTCTGTAACTTTAACGACTCTAAACACTCATTTATGTAATCTTGAGGCTTATATGTTGGTATAATTACTGAAATCATTTTGTTAGTTTATATAGTTTAAGACTTAAGTGAAGATTAAATAAAAGACAAAGACCCTCTATCCTGTATTTATGATTAGTTGATAGATACATTGCCTTAAAAAGATGCTTATTTTTTTTTAATATTTCATAAACTTTATATCGTTCCTCTTTGGTTAACTTTATTAAACCATCAAGTAATGAATTAATATTTAATGCAATCTTATTATAAAAGATACGCCTTAGCTTTGTATCTTGAATTTCTTTTTGTGCAAAAAGATATAAGTTATTATTTACAAATATCATATCAATTGCTCTTTTAATACTAAAAGATGACATAATGCTTCCTGATTCACGTTGTAGATAATAATATAGATATTCATTAATAACTATACATTTTTCTGCATAAAACAGTGCACGTGGGGTGAATTCGGAGTCTTCGTGATATATACCTTCTACAAATCTAAGATTATTCTTTAAAAGGAAATCCCGCCTATATATCGTAAATTGCGCTGGTGCGCCTATACCTCCACTGTATGTTATCTGTTTTCCAGTACCCGAAATCAAACAGTGATCTTTATACTTTAATTGGGTTCCATTCTCATAAAACTTATAATGATTTATATGAATTAAGTCATACGTCAAATATAATGACAATAAGTTGATAGCATCAGATGTTATATAGTCATCTGAATCTACAAACCACACGTAATTTCCCTTTGCTTCAGACAATCCACGATTTCGTGTAGCACTTAATCCTTTGTTCTCTTGGGTTAATATTTTATAGTTAGGAAATTTTTCTAAGTATTCCTGAGCAAAATCATAACTTCTATCTTGAGAACCATCTATTATTACGATTACCTCATACTCAATGGTATGATTTTGTTGATTTAAACATGATTCAATACATTTACGGATGTATTTTTCTACATT
>JBOGCH010000032.1:0-1572 GCA_051656645.1 Marinifilaceae bacterium | reverse complement strand
TATTCACAAAACACTACAATCCTATAGCGGAACAATTCATACGGACGGTTATTCCACTTATAGGAAATTCGGTTCCTCCGAGGACTATCCCGATATCATGCGAATAAGTTGTATTCAACATTGTAAGCGGAAATTCATCGACATAAAAGAGGATATCGATGCTGCTGTGATTATTGACTTATTTAACGAACTCTATAGGTATGATCATAAACATCGTATGGGATGCGACGGATGGACAGAAGATGACCATTTACGCTATCGCCAAGAATATGCACCGCCAATATTTGCACGTCTTCGAGCTAAATTGACTGAAATAAACAGCAGACCAACTCTTTTGCCAAAATCAGAAATGGCAGAAGCGGTAAAGTATGCCCTGACGGAAATAGATTCAATGGAGAATTACATAAAAAGTGGCTATTACAACTTAGATACAAATAACATTGAACGTATTAATCGTTATATCAGCCTTAGTCGTAAGAACTCCTTGTTTGCCGGAAGTCATGCCGGTGCAAAGCGAATGGCACTACTTTACTCACTTGCATGCTCATGTAGAGAAAATAATATAAACACGCTCGAATATTTTACGGATATCCTAAATAATATGGGTTCTATACTGCCGAATGCTCCTCAGGAAGTGTTCCGAAACATGCTACCAGATAAATGGACAAAGAAATCGGATTCGTAAGTTGATCTACGAATAACAGAAAAAGTATATACGCAATGCCTAATTGCGGAGACGCTTACTATATAGGCGTTCTTTGATTTTTCGATTTGAATTGAGCAAATACCTTTGTGGCTTAAAAGCTGCAAAAAATGAATTCAGGCAAATACGTTTTCTCTCAGGTAATGGAGTTTATTCCCAAATATAAGTTTGAAAAGCTAGTAAAACAGTACAAGGGTAACTATCACAAGTGAAAGTTTAATGCATACAACCATTTGCTCCATCTTTTATTTGGTCAGCTGACTATGCAGCTCCCTTCGTGATATATACTTGTGCCTTAAAGCTCATCAAGGAAGCCTTTATCACCTTGACATTCGCTAAACAGTTGATGCTTCATGATTATCTCGTACTAACGAAAGTCGTGATTATCGCATCTTCGAATGTTTAGGGCATGTTTTAATCAAAGGTGTTAGACCTTTGTGTGCTAAAGAGTATATCCCGAAGCTACAGGACTTGGCTGATTATGAGATATTCGCATTGGATTCAACCACAATTTCATGTAGTATTAAACTCCTATCTTGGGCATTAGGGAAATACTCAAAGGGGGCGATATAAATGCATACAAGTATTGATCTAAGGGGTAATATTCCGTCTTTTATACTAATTACTCATGGAAAATATCATGATAGCAATGTATTAGATGAGTTATCCCCAGCGCCTATGAGTATTTATGCCATGGACAAAGCTTATGTTGATTTTGCAGCATTAGCAAGTATAGATGAATGTGGTGCTTTCTTCGTTACCAGAGCTAAGGATAACATGCAATATGAAATCATTGAAAAAAGTGGTAACATAGATGAGAGCACCGGCTTAAGAGGTGATTATAATATTTAACTCATAGGAGCTAAATC
>JBOGCH010000031.1:0-77048 GCA_051656645.1 Marinifilaceae bacterium | reverse complement strand
GAAACCTGAATGAAAGCTGAATGAAACCTGAATGAAACGTAGAGAGGGTGTAGATAAGCTTGCAATGTTTGTTTGTTATGCATAATTATTTATCTTTGCGCACTTGTTTTTTATGGGCGTTCTTGGAAGAGGAAAGGATGTAAATAATTATTGTTTAATAAGTTGAAGAAAAGGAAATGCTGCAAGTTTTTGTTGTTCTCTATTTGTTGTTAACAGTTGGAATAGGTTTTTATGCAACGCGCTATATTAAAAATGCGCGCGACTTTGTGAATACAGGTAGAGGTCTGCCGCTTGTCTTTAATGCTTTTGCGCTTTTTGCCTTGTGGTATGGTGCGGAAACGGTGTTTGGCGCTTCGGGCAGATTTGTTGAAGGAGGAGTGTTGGGGATAATTGAGGATCCATTGGGCAGTGTGCTGTGTTTGGTGCTGTTTGGGTTATTTTTGGCGCGTCCGCTTTATCGACAAAACATACTTACTTTAGGCGACTTGCTAGGTAAGGCTTATGGGCGTAAGGTAGAGCTGATAAGCTCGGTAATTATGCTTTTTTCCTTTTTCGGATTTATCGCGGCGCAGTTCGTTGCGCTTGCTATTTCTCTAAAAATAGTTTTTGGTATGGATTTAACGATGGGTGTTTTTGTGGCATCCGTTATTGTTACGCTCTATACCTATATTGGTGGCATGTGGGCCATATCTATATCGGATTTGCTTCAGTCTGTAATTATCATTCTGGGGATGGGATTGTTGTGTGTTGAACTTGTAACACATATAGGTTCTCTGGATATGGTGATGGCGCAGGCTCCTGCCGGTCATTTCCGTTTTTTTCCTCATGCTACGGCGGCAGATATAGATGAGTGGGTATCGGCGTGGATGGTGATTGGTTTAGGTTCCTTGGCTTCGCAGGATGTGTTTCAGCGTGTTAATTCGGCTCGAACGGAGAAAAGCGCTGTTTATTCAACATTTTTAGGTGCGGGTATGTATTTATTATTTTCTTGTTTACCTATGTTGATAGCGCTTTGTGCGCGTATTGTTAATCCGGAGATAATGAATGCCGGGGATAGTGTGGATTTACAAGAGGTGATACCAATGATGGTGCTTAATCACAGTTCAGTTTTTGTGCAGGTGTTATTTTTTGGCGCTTTATTGTCGGCAATATTATCAACTTGCTCGGGTGCATTGTTGGCACCTTCCACTATTTTAGCCGAAAATATTATTAAGCCCCTAACGGGAAAAGATAGTGCAGTGTTGCAACTCAAAACGGTAAAAATTAGTATCTTAGTCATGGCGGCTATTTCTACAACTATGGCATTGGTGGAGAAGGATATTTATAAGTTGGTAGGCGATTCAAGTATCGTTGCGCTGGTTTGTATTCTTGTACCTGTATTTGCTGCAGTGTATCATAAAAAACCTAGTAGGACGGGTGCTTTTTGTGCCATGAGTTGGGGGTTAGTGTTTTGGGCTACACGTGAGTATGCAACATCCGTAGGCGCATTGTTGCCCGATAGCGGTTGGGAGACATTCTTTAAAGCTTATAATGAGATACATGTTTCGGCATGGATTATAGGTCCTCTTGGTTCGCTGTTAGGGTATGTATGCGGTTGGTTGTGGGAAACACGCGTCAGTGTGTCGCCAATAAATTATTTATGGACAAAAATAGGACGTATTGTTTCGTAAAAAGGATATATATATAGGTTGGGGTTTATTCCTGGCCATGGTGGCTGTGGTGCTATTGTTAATAGGCAAGCAGTTGGATTCGTTGAGTCATACCATAAACAATGAGTTTATAGAAAAGGTTTTTAGTAACCGATCGACGGAGGTGATACGCGAGTTTCAAAAAACGGAGAGTTTGTTTAACGATGCCGTGGATGCTTTGCAGCGCGATACGTTGGGACAACGAGGGGATATACACACCTTTATGCAATTCATTTCACTTGCTGATCATAAGGTAAGTGGTGTTTGGTTTTATCCGGAAAGAAGCGATACTTTTTTGTATATAGACAGAACGCATGAGGTATACAAACTGCATAAGGAGCAGTTTAGGGATACGCTAATGTCTCGTTTTAATAGTGCTATGACACGTAGTTCACTGTATGAACGCGATGGTAGTTTAATGTGGCGCATGGCTAAGCAGATTGTATTGAATGGCGATAGATGCATTGTGGGGTTTGATATGGACTTGGTGGAGTTACATGACTATTTTGCAGAGTTGTCCACCATTTCAGATAGCTATGTTTTTATAACCAATAAGGATGGTATAATATTATCACATCCTGAGGAACGTTATATAGGGCAAGTGTTAAGTGACAGTGTTGAATACCGGAAGATGTTTGTTGATATGCAACAAACGGGGGCTTCCTATGAGATGGAGTTATTCTCGCCTTTTTTATCCATGTCTATTTTTCGTAAATTCTATCCCTTAAGTATTGGAAGTGAAAATTGGGCGGTAGCTGTAAATGTACCAACCATAATAAACAGGGAGCGCGTAGCTACGTTTCAGTATCATGTCATAACAATTACATTGGTATTTTTATTTCTTCTCACTGCAGTGGCATTTTATGCGCGTAAACGATGGATGCGGGAGCGCCGTTTGCGCCGACAGGTGGAGCGGGAAAGCGAGCTTATGCACATTAATCAGTTAAAAAGCAAAATGGATCCGCACTTTCTATTTAATTCGTTAAACTCTCTGCATGCTTTAATTGGAATGAATGACAAGTTGGCTAAGGAGTTTGTTGTGAAACTATCTAAGGTTTACCGCCAATTGTTGGAAACGGATAGTGCAATATTCTCTACAGTTGGGGATGAGATTGAGTTAATGGAGCAATACTATTTTTTGCAAAAGATACGTTTCGGTGAGGCTTTATGCATGGATATAGACGCTTCTGTGAGCAACGTAAAGCATTTGTATGTGCCTACACTCTCTTTGCAATTGCTTGTGGAGAATGCCATAAAGCACAATATAGTAACGTTAAGTAGGCCTTTGTGCATAAATATCTATGTGGAAGGTAACAATTTGATAGTTTCTAATAATTTTCAGCAGCGAAGCAATGATGAGGTGGATTCTATTGGTTTGGGTTATGAGGGTATAACACAGATATACAATAGAGTAGGGGGTAGTGTGTTTTCTTGGTATATAAAGGGTGGTAGTTATTTTTGTGTTCTCCCTTTGCTAGCTCCGGATGTACCAAGTAAGCTTCAATAGAACGGACTGTTATATACTTACTTACTATTTATAGCCCGCATTTGCATAACTATGCAAATGCGGGCTATAAATAGTAAGATGTTAATTAATATTTGCTCCTTAAATCGGGGAGTTCATTCCTAAAATATGGGGATTGGCACCCTAGTTTTTTTTGTTTGGAACTATATACCTTATTATTGTAAAATGAGTTGGTAGTGGAACTAAATAACAGTGTAACAAAATGAAAAATAGTTTAAGAAGCTTTTGGCTATTGTTGTGTGTAGTGTTTATGAGTCATAATGTTGTTATGGCAATGGATGCTGACATGATGTTTTTTGGAAAGAAAAAGAAGAAGTCCGAAGCGAAGGAGCAGGAGAAAACTGTAAGTGAGTTTGAGAAAATTGTTAAGGACGGTGAACAGATGCCGGGAGCACTTACAGTGTATAAAGTAAAGAATGACTACTATTTTGAGATACCGGATTCACTACTTCAACGCGATTTCTTAATTGTAAATAAAGTGTCGGCAGTAACTTATGAGTTAAATGATGCCGGATTGAATAAGGGAATGGAGTACCATGATCAACTAATACGTTTTTACAAGGATGCAGACTTGAAGAAAGTGTGGGTAACTACATATAATCCGCGAGTAAGTGTTCCGGCAGAGGACGCTATTGCGGCATCCGTACGTAGCAATTACAGAGAGTCGGTGATTGAGCAGTTTCCAATTGAGGCTTACAGTGCGGACTCTACGTCGGTATTGATAAAAGTAAACAAGGTATTCGATGGTAGCGAAAAAAGCTTTAACGATGTTTATAATGATATTGCTTTGGGTGTTTCTGTGAAGAAGGATTTATCCAAAATAATGTCCATTAAGAGTTTTCCGGAGAACGTAGTGGTAAAGGCAATGTTAACCTCTCAAGTAAAAGAGGGGAATGCTACCGTACCTATTACGGTTGAAACAACGACAAATGTTGTATTATTACCTGAGCAGCCAATGCGTCCGCGTATTGCTGATAAAAGAGTGGGATTTTTTACAACTCCCCACGTGTACTTTAACGACAAGCAGCACAAGGCTGAGCCGCGTGAGTTTGTTAATCGTTGGCGTTTAGAGCCAAAAGCGGAGGATTTAGAGAAGTATTTAAGCGGAGAATTGGTTGAACCGAAGAAACCGATAATATATTATATTGATCCATCTACACCAAAGCAGTGGATAGAACCTATTAAAGCAGGTGTTGTGGATTGGAATGAAGCGTTTGAAGCTGCCGGATTTAAGAATGCTATTCAAATACGTGAAGTTGCTGCAGATGATGCGGACTTCGATTTGGATGATGTACGTTATTCAGTAATTACCTATGCGGCATCGGAGCAGATGAATGCAATGGGCCCTTCGGTGGTTGATCCACGCTCTGGTGAGATTATTGAAGCCGATGTGGTGTGGTGGCATAACGTAATGTCATTATTGCACACGTGGATGCGTGTACAGACATCACCAATAGACGAACGTGCAAGAGCAAACAAACTAAGTGATGAACATATGGGCGACGCAATTCGCTTTGTATCGTCGCATGAGGTTGGTCATACCTTTGGATTAAAGCACAATATGGGAGCCTCTTGGGCATTCCCGACTGATTCATTACGTTCGCCTTACTTTACAGAGAAGATGGGTGGTACGGCAAGTTCAATCATGGACTATGCTCGTTTTAACTACGTGGCGCAACCGGGTGATGGCGTAAAGGAAATTACACCGAAAATAGGAGTATATGATAAACACGCTATAAACTGGGCTTACCGTTGGTTAAATGTAAATAACGAGCACGAGGAGTTGTTGACTTTAAATGAATGGATAACACGTCATGACGGCGACCGCATGTACTGGTATGGTGAGCAACAAGATCCTAAAAATCCGATTGATCCACGATCGCAAGATGAGGATTTAGGGGATGATATAGTAAAATCCAACCGTTACGGTATTGCGAATCTAAAACGCATTGTTCCAAACATTGTTGCATGGACGGAACAAGAGGGTGAGGATTATACGCAAGCTGGACGTTTGTTAATGGCAGTTGTTAATCAGTGGAAAATGTATGCTAGCCATGTAACAGCAAATGTAGGTGGTTTTTATGTTGAGAATCCAGTAAAAGGATCGGACTTTAACCGTTTTGAACCTGTTGAGAAAGCGCGTCAAAAGGAGAGTGTACAATACCTTATTGAGGAGGTGGTACAGGTACCTGAATGGCTGTTTCAAGGTGATATTTGGAAAAAAAGTTTCCCAATACAGATGGGTGTAGAGTATGGCGCATATAACGTTGCGCGTGAGTTACAGTATGCCGTAATGTATGATTTGTTGAAGGATGAGCGAATTCTGCGCATGCTTGAGTCACAAACTATAAATGGTGAAAAGAGCTGCTATACGCCGGAAGAATTATTTGCCGATTTGCATAAAGCGGCATTTAAAGGTTCCTTACGAGGTGGAAAGTTAAGTTTATTTGAGCGCATGACACAGAAAAATTATATTGATGCCATTATTGTAAGTTCCAATAAAACTGTTGAAAAAACAACGAAGAAAAGACTTGCACATCATGCTAACTGTGGATGTAGTTTTGCCTCAAAGAGTGCAGAATTAGACATTCAGCAAATGGCAAAGGATAGAGAATTAGCCAATATGCATGTAACATCGATGAACAGAGTATCGGAGTCGGTATCTGTGAAGCGTGGTGCCTTACTGAAAGTGTTACGCTTGGCAGAACAACGCCGTAATGATGGCGACACGGCTACACGTAACCACTATGAGGATTTAATAATCCGTGTGCGTGAGGCCTTAAATTTAGATTAAAAATACGTGACCCCCTCGCGTTTTAATATTAATACTTTTGAAAAACAACCTATGAGAACGAAGCTTTTAATCTTTTTAATGTTGCTTACTCCGTTTTTGGCTGTTGGACAGCAGAAAGGAACACGTACCATTCGTGGTAGTGTTGTGGACGCTGCCAATGGAGAGCCACTAATTGGGGCAACTGTCTTTTTAGATCCGGACAATGCGCAAGCGCAATCCTATGTACCTCAGGGTACGGTAACCGATTTAGATGGAAAGTTTACCTATACTTTACCTGCCTATGTAACAAAGGTAGTGGTAAGCTTTATTGGATATGAAACGAAGTATGTCGATGTTGCAAAATCGGACAACTTTAATATAAAACTTGCTGTTGATAGCAAGCAGTTGGAGGAAGCGGTGGTAACCGGTTTCCAGAAAATTGAACCGCGAAAAGTAACATCGTCGGTGCAAACCGTAAAGATGGACGACATTGAGCGTATTGGTGTAGCAAGTGTAGATCAGTTACTTGAAGGACAAGTGGCAGGTTTAAGTTCTATACCGACTAATGGTGCTCCCGGAGCTCCTAACAAGTTGCGTATACGTAGTACAGTGTCATTATCCGGAAACACAGATCCGTTATGGGTATTGGATGGAATGATATTAGAGGGGAATGATATACCATCGGATTTTAGTGACAAGGATAATATTGATGAGTTATATAATACCTCTATTGCGGGTGTTAATCCTGCGGATATTGAAACTATTACTGTACTGAAGGATGCTGCAGCAACAGCTATTTACGGCGCACGCGCTGCAAATGGAGTTATTGTTGTAACTACTAAAAAAGGACGTGTAGGGAAACCACGCGTAAACTTTTCAGGTGCTACATTCTATACATTAAAGCCAGATATGGGACGCTTAAATTTAATGGACGCGTCGCAAAAAGTGGATTATGAACTTGGTTTGGCTGCACGTAAGGATTTAACTTACCGTAGTGAGACCGGAGGTGTGGCACGCATTTTAAATGGTGCCGGAGAGTTAGGTGCATTTCAAGAGAATGGCTTTAGCGGCTTATCGGCAGCAAGTCAGTCGGCAATTAACGATTTAAGAAACATCAACACCAATTGGGGTGATATAATATATCGTAACGCTTGGAATCAGCAATATAATTTGAGTGTTTCGGGCGGAGGTGATTTGGCAACTTATTATTTCTCTGGAGGTTATTTTAACGAGCAAGGAGCTACAAAGAATACCGGTTTTGACCGTTTTAACATGACCATGAAGGTGGATTTTAAACTTCATGAGAAATTGAATGTTGGGACAGCGTTATTCTTTACACAAAGCACGCGCAAGAGCTATTTAACAGGTAGTGGTGCACATACAAACCCGGCGCGTTATTCGCGTAATGCAAATCCTTACTTACAGGTATATGATGAGAATGGTAAGTATGTATACGATCAGGATATTGAGGGATACAACGATAAAGCCCTTGATTTTAACTTTGTGGAGGAGATGAACAATACGAAACAGTCGTTACGTAACCGTTCTATTAAACCAATGGTAACTGTGGAGTACAACCCATTTAAGTTTTTAACACTTAGTTCGCAGTTGACAATGCAAATTGAAAACAATGCAACTGAAAAGTTTGCCGATAAGAATTCATATTATACACGTCAATACAGAGAAATGTCTCGCGTAGGTGGAAAATACATTATGCCTGAAGGTGGTATTATTCAAAACTGGAACGAGAACATGACACAGTATCAGGCACGTTTCCAAGGAGAATTCAGCCAACGTTTTGCAGAGCGTCATGAAGTGGACGTTATGGCCGGTGTTGAGCTTCGTGGTACCGATATGGACGAGGTGCATACTAAAGGTTTTGGATATGATCCAAAGGCATTAACTACACAAAATTTGATTTTCCCTGAAGGTAGTGCCATTGTTAACGATAGCCGTTTTAAACAATACGCGCGTAGAGAGAATGTGGATCGTTATTTATCCTATTATATGACGGCATCCTATACTTTCGACGAGAAGTATACTTTCTTTGGAAGTGTACGTCACGACGGATCGAACTTATTTGGTGTTGACAGAAAGTATAGATATTTGCCATTATGGTCGTTCTCAGGAGCATGGAATATGGGACGTGAGCAGTTTATGCAAAACATAGATTGGGTATCGGCTGTGAAGTGGCGTTTGTCTTACGGATTGCAAGGAAATGTTGATAAAAATACTTCGCCGTATGTAATTGGAGAATGGGGCAACAGCACACTGTTACCGGGAGTAAGTTTACCTACAGTAGGAGTAAGTTCTCCACCAAACCCATACTTACGTTGGGAGCAAACTTCAACTTGGAACGGTGGATTGGATTTATCATTTTTCCGTAATCGTATCAATTTAAGTGTTGACGCGTACCACCGAAACAGTAAGGATTTGATAGGAACACGTGAGTTACCGGGCGAGAACGGTTTTGAAAGTACGCAAATGAACTGGGCGCGCTTAACAAACAAGGGTGTTGAGGTGTCGTTATCTACAGTGAATGTACAAACGCCTAATTTTAGATGGAGCACTGATTTCAATATTGCGCACAACAAAAGCGAGGTGACAGAGATGCACGTTAAAAACAACTCCTATGAGCCTTCAAAAGTAGGATACTCTGTGGGTGCAATGTTTGCATTGAAAACAAACGGATTGGATGAAAACGGACTACCTATTTATGTGGATAAAAACGGAGAGGATAAAAACTTGTACGACTTTTTCCAGATTTATAAGGGAACACAGATGGGTGGATTTATTGAGTTTATTAAGTCGGACTTATCGCCTGAACAATTCCGTGAGTTGTTTACCTACGTTGGGACTGTTGAGCCTAAGTTTACAGGAGGATTTACCAATAAATTCCGATACAAAAACTGGGATTTAGCGGTAGTAACTAATTTCTCCGTAGGCCAAACGGTGCAAGAAACACCATTTTATCATCCAACGCGTATGATTCCAGGTCAAAATAATAGTCAACGAGTGGCAGATATTTGGTCGCCAACAAATACTGACGGTATCTATCCAGGATTATTGGGAAGCACTACCGAAGGTGAGAAAAACTGGGGTTATTTGTGGTTTAATGAAATGGACCCATCAAACTCATTCAGTAAGTTAGATATTTGGTACAAAAAAATAAACTATATCCGTGTAAACAGTATCCGTTTGGGATATAACGTGCCAACTAATGTGTTGAGCAGAGTGGGTATTAGCAATGCGCGTTTATCAATGGAGGCACGTAATCCGTTTGTATTTGGTTCAAGCTATAAAGGCTATTTTGATCCGGAAACTTATGGGAATATGTATGCTCAGCCAATAGCGAAGACTTATTCTGTTGGAGTTGATTTAACATTCTAAACGTAGTTATAACCAATAAACGAATGTCAATGAAAAAATTAATATATCTGTTTTCAGTAACAGCTTTGTTGTTCTCATCATGTAATTATCTTGATGTTGAACCAACAGGGAAAGTAATTCCTGACGAGGTTGAAGAATTTCGAGGATTATTAACAGCTGCTTATGCAGGTTTCCCAACACATAAACATTTGTTGTCTGTACGAAGTGATGAAATGCTTCCTGACAACTTTGGTTTATCATTTAATGAGTATATGGGAATTGTAAGTTGGGATGACTCAAACAGTGATCCGCTTACACCTATCTTTCCATGGACGTCTATGTATAAGGTGATATTCTATGCCAACTCGGTAATACAGGATGCACCTTCGGCAACGAATGACGGTGGTGATGATACGAAGGAGCAACTGATTGGTGAGGCGTACTTATTACGTGCTTATGCTCACTTTGAGTTGTTAAACCTATATGCTGTTCCTTACAATGCTGCTACAGCGGCTACTGATAAAGGAATTCCGATGCAACTAAAAATTGACGTAAACCAAGAGTTTAAACGTGCAAGTGTTGCAGATGTATACAGTCAGATTTTAGCAGATATCTCAGAAGGTTTGAAATATATTGAAGTAGAGAAACAGGAAGCGAATCGACGTTTCCAGTTTTCTCGTCAAGCTGGTTTAGCTTTTAAAGCAAGAGTATTAACCTATATGGCAAATTGGGAAGAAGCGTTGGCTACAGCACAGCAACTGATTCCGGGTGTGGAACTAGAGGATTTAACAGCAGAAAAACCTGTAGTGCCATCGAGATATGATTCAAAGGAAAATATCCTTGCTTTGGAAATGGCTGTTAGCTCTATTTTCTGGGATGATTTCTATATGTCCGATGAGTTTATGTCAAGCAATTTTGATATGACAAAGGTTGATGGAGCTTATGGTGATAAACGTTTAACAGTATGTTTTACATCGCGCTTAGGAGTAAATAAACCTTACGGAACGACAGGTAAAGTAACTTTCCGTGCTGCCGAGGCATACCTTATTGCAGCGGAGGCAGCAGCAAATATTGGAAATTTGACTGAAGCTGTAAATAATTTAAAAATATTGAATGAGAAACGTTTGGTATCTTCATTATTTAATGCGAAATTAGCAACGTGGGAAGCAATGAGTCAGCAAGAGTTGATTGCAGAGATTGCAAAAGAGCGCGCGCGCGAATTTGTAGTTGAAGGTCATCGATGGTATGATTTAAGACGTACCACACGTCCGTCGATTGTCAAAGTATTTATGGATGATAACTTTGATTTCATAACGAAAGAGCTACAAGAAAATGATGCTCGTTATGTGATAGCTTTTCCAAAAGAGGCTATAGCGAACAATCCGGACTTATTGAATTGAGTTTAATTTTGTTTAGACTATTAATAACTATCTTTGCATGTGGAGTCGTTCCTGAGAAGGAGCGGCTTTACTTTTTTGTAAAAATGCCGTATATTCGTACTCTGTAGCCTCAAAAACCTATAACTCGTAATTTATGAAAGCATTTATTGTCGAAGATGAACCATTGGCAGCTGCTCAATTAAAGAGTATGCTATCTGAAGCTTGTCCTGAAATTGTAGTTTGCGGTAGCGCTGACTCGGTGGTTTCTGCGGTAGAATGGCTTCAACAGAATAAGCCCGATGTTATTTTTATGGATATCCATTTGGGCGATGGCGATAGCTTTATGATATTTGATAAAGTTGAAATTGAATGTCCTGTTATTTTTACAACGGCATATGATAAGTACGCTTTAGAGGCATTTAAAAATAAGGGCATAGATTACCTACTTAAACCATTTAATGAGGAGGATTTGCTACGAGCTTTGGCTAAATTATCGTTGCTCTTGCCACAACATGAAAACGCATCTCCGATAGAGGCTACTTTACATGGCGGTTATCAGCGCAGATTTCTTATAACTGTAGGAAATAAATTGCATACAATCCAGGCCGAAGATATAGCCTATTTCATGGCCGATGGCAAATATTTGTTCCTTTACACCTTTACCGGTGGCAAATTTCCTATTGACGCTACTATCACTTCTATTGAGGGGAGACTTAATGCAAAGTACTTTTTCCGTATAAACAGAAAATTTATTATCAATATTAATGCTATTGTTGAAATGAGCAAGTTTTCCGGAAGTAGGATAAAAGTTACGCTGCAACCACCTGTAGATGATGAATTTGAAGTTATTGTTAGTGCGGAGAGAATAGCCGCTTTTAAAGAATGGCTTAATGGTTATTAAAAAAATATTGAAAATAATTGGGCAAATAGTTGCAGGTTTAAATAAAACCCTCTATATTTGCACTCGCAATACAGAGGTATTAGCAAAGAGTGCGGGATGGAGCAGTGGTAGCTCGTCGGGCTCATAACCCGAAGGTCGTCTGTTCGAATCAGGCTCCCGCTACAAGTCAAAGAGATTGTCGGCAACGGCAGTCTCTTTTTTATTTTCCGTGGTTTTTATTATCTTTACCACACAATCAATAAAAATAATCTAATGAGAACTTATCAACTATTTTTAGCCACGGTGATACTATTGGCCTCAGCCACTGTTGCCGTTGCGCAAAACAATCGTAAGCCTCGTGTAGGGATTGCAGGAATAGCTATTGAATGTAGTACATTCTCTCCGGCACAAACGGAGGAAAGCGCTTTCCGTGTAAGAAAAGGGGAAGAGGTATTTAAGAATTATGATTTTCTTTCCACCGATTCTCTCCTTAGACAAAAGGCTATTTGGTTACCCACTATGGTTTCTCGTGCAACCCCAGGAGGTATTGTAACGAGAGAGTGTTACGAGTCATTAACCAAACAGACTATAGAACTGCTTAAACAAAATGCTCCTTACGATGCATTGTTTTTAGATATTCACGGCGCAATGAGCGTTGTGGGGCTAGATGATCCGGAAGGCGATTTCATTGTGCGAGTGCGCGAAGCAATAGGTGTTGAACCTATTATTTCTACAAGTATGGATCCGCACGGATGTGTTTCACATCGTTTGGCTAAAAATACGGATTTAATAACAAGCTACCGTATGTCACCGCATGAGGATAGTAATATTACTCGTCGTCGTGCCGTAACAAATTTATTAAATAGACTAGAAAGTGGGAAAGGACGTCCAGCCTATAAAGCATGGGTTAATGTACCAATCCTTTTGCCAGGAGAGAAAACGAGTACACGTGTAGAACCTGGTAAATCGTTATATGCCGCTATCGAGCCAATAGAGAAGCTTGACGGCGTTATTGATGCTGCAATATGGATTTCCTACGCTTGGGCTGATGAGCCGCGTAATCACGCTGTAGTAGTGGTGACAGGCGATAACAAAAAGCAGGTTGAGAAATCGGCTAAGGATTTAGCAAAATTATTCTGGAGTGTGCGCGACAAGTTTGAGTTTGTAGCTCCAACGGATGAGCTTGAGGTGTGTTTAGCTAACGCGTTGAAAAGCGATAAGAAACCATATTTTATTAGTGATATGGGCGACAACCCAACTGCGGGTGGTGCAGGCGATGTAACATGGACATTGACAGAGATGTTAAAACGTCCGGAGTTTAAATCGGAGAATGGTCCAATGGTGATTTATGCTTCAATTCCGGGTCCTGAGTTAGTGAAGAAAGCCATAGCTGCCGGTATTGGTGGTAAAGTGCAAGGCACAGCCGGCGCTGCAGTTGATGCGCGTTATGCGCCGCCGGTAATGATTGACGGTACTGTAACTGCAATCAACGAAAAGAACCCAAATAATCGTGAAGTGGTAATTAAAACCGGTTCAATCCATATTATAGTTACCGAGTTGCGTAAAGGATTCCATTATGAGCGTGACTTTGTTAATCTAGGTTTTGAACCACGCAAAGCTGATATCATCATGGTGAAACTTGGTTATTTAACTGAGGAACTATACGATATGCGTGGCGACTGGATGATGGCTTTAACTCGTGGTGGAGTGGACCAGGATTTATTAAAACTGCCATTCAAGCGTATTAATCGTCCAATGTATCCGTTGGATCCTGATATGAAAACACCAAGCTTTAAAGTGCATTTTATTCCTGCTGTGAAATAACAAGGACTTTAAAAGTAAAAGGACATCAACCATGAGGCTGATGTCCTTTTACTTTTAATTACTATCCTTTAAAAATGTATCCTTCTTAAATTCGCGTATAATTGCATCCTTAGCGCGCAGTTTCCACATTTGTGTGGAGTCCTTATCCAGCTCGGAGAGTTTTATAATTAAATTGGCGGTAGAGACGTTATGTAAATCCAAAGCCGGGTAGTATTGTACATCGTACGATAGCTTCACGCCAATTAGTATCCCTTTATTAATGAGAAGCTGTAAAACGATACGCAATTTACCTGTGTTAATTTTGAGTCGCTTACTTAGTTCTGTCAATGTTGGTGGTGGATTTCCGGCTTTAAATTCTGTAGAAATTGCCTCTATTATCCGAATAGCCATAGTAACACTTTCCGTCCAACTGATATCTGGGTCGTCCTCATTCTTAAACATAACATGTCGGTTGCGCATAATGTAGCATAATTCCGCTCCCCATAAAACAACGCACCAGCTTATTTGTATCCATACCAATAAAAGTGGCAATGCCGCTAAACTACCGTAAATGGCGTTGTAATTGCTTACACCTATCTGGAAACGAATATATACCCATTGTATTAATTGAAAGGCTGTACCGGCAATTACGCCCGCCCAAAACGCATGTTTAAACCTTACAGCTGTTGTGGGCATAAACATGTATATAAAAATAAACAGTACCCATACCAATAAATAGGGTAGCATGTTAAGTAAACGAATCAGTGCCTCGCCGGCCAAGTTAAGTATTTTGTGATCGCCTAAATAGCTTTGTAAATTGGTAGTGAGGAATACGTTTATGGTACAAATGATAATGATGAGCAATGTGGCAATAAACATAATAGACATGTATTGCGTCATTTTTCTTGAAATGGTACGTCCCCGACTAATACGCCATATTTGATTCATGGCCAATTCGGTACTGCTAAACGCCCTAATCACCGCCCACATTAATAAAATAATACCAATACCGGTAACTAATCCGCCTCTAGTAAATTCAAGTGCATTATTCGCAAAATCAATAAGAAACTCCGTTATCTGAGAATCGGCGAACTGTTGTTTGCGTATAGCCTCTTCAATAATCTTCGACACCCCAAACCCGCGTGCAATAGCCAACAAAAGAGCACACAGCGGAATAATAGCCAGTGAGGAGTAAAAGGTAAGCGCCGATGCAGACATTACGCAGGCATCCTTAACAAACCTATAAGTAGTGACAACAACAAAGGCTAATCCCTTTAACAAAACATCGGTAATAAATGTGGAAATACGCCAATCCCTCCTCAGTACAGAGAAATAAAAGTCAAGTGAGAAGAAACGTAATAAGGTCTTTTTTAATTGTATTTCCATGCTAATTGTATTTTCCGTATATACGGTGTATTGTAATTACGGTACAAAGAAAAATAAAAAATAAAACAAAAAAACCTTATACTCCACACTTTATGGGAATATAAGGTTTTTCTTATCTTAAAACTGTTATGCTTAGAAGTTAAACAGCTCTTTAATCTTTTGGTGAATTACTTCGGGTTTCTCGTAAATAGAGAAGCAAGCGTCAGGCTCCTTGTATGTAACCTTATGTGTACGTTTAAAACGGTTGATACCACCACCTGTAATGTTAAGCATAATCACCTTATCTTTTTCTACCTGTCCGTTATTAACAGCTTGAATAAGTGATGCTAGTGCAATACCTGCAGCCGGTTCAATGTCATTACCTTCAAGTTTCTTAAATAAATTCATCGCATCTAGCGCCTCGTCATTCGTAGCAACAAGAATATCACCGTCCGTCTCTTTCAATGCATCGTACAAACCACCTTTAATAGAATACGGAGGTTTACGGTTTGAAAGTACCTTAGCGCAAATTTCTTCCACTTGCTCACGTGCCGTGTTATCATTTAACGGAAGCATAGCTCTTGAATCCTGCTTCCAAGCATCGTACATTGGTGTGAATGGTGCATTTTGTGACACCATAAGCTTCATTAAGTTCTTACCAAAACGACCATCCAAAATAAAACGGCGGTTAGCTTCCCATGCCGCAATAGCTCCGGTTCCACTTCCAACAGCTTGGAAATAGTAATCGGGAATCTGACCAATGGTAGTTACTGCCGATAGGACAGTGGTTCCCATACCATCACGGCGAGCCACATTCTTAGCACCACCTTCTGGATAGAACTCCTCCATTTGACAAATAATATTGGACAAGTTGATTGCATCAAAATAGTCACTACCTTTTTCGGTAACAACCAGCTTCACGCAAGGATTTAATGGTTCGGCACTCCACATGGCATTAGCGCAATCCTGAGGAATACAAAGCAATAACGGAATGTTGTTTTCAGAACATACGCGCGCAAAAGCACGTGCCGTATTTCCTGCCGAAGCAACTACCATTACCTTTTTATTCTCATTCTCATTAATACGCGCACATACAGCATAAGCCTCGCACTCCTTGAAAGCGCCAGTTTTCATGTATGCTCCTTTTTCCGGCCAATAACCGTTAAAGGTGATATATAAATTGGATAAACCTAAATGAGCAGCTAATTTCTCGCTCTTATAAGTAACGGGCGCACCCGATCCTTTTAGGGTTTTACAAATAGGCAACCAATCGGCAAACTTATATAAACCCGGAAGTTCATCTTTAACCTCCAGTTGTTTCTTTGCGTAGTTGGCAAAAATCAAAGATGCCTCTTCGTTATGCGGACAATCCAATTCCCACATCTTATCCTCGAACTGGGCCCCACAACATCTTGATTGAAGAATATACTCTGTCATTGTTTCGATAATATTAATATTATACCGTTACAAAATTACGACAATTTCACCTCCTATATTTAGGTATAAATACTACTTTTTTATTGTTGTATAAAGTATATAGATGTAATGTATTGGAAATAACTGTATTACTAGCAAATGTAGGTCTTTCAAGGAAAATAATCACACAAAAATCAAAAAAAATAATCCAAAACCCTTGCACAATCAATAATTGTCCCTATATTTGCACTCGCAAGGGAGAGATGGCAGAGTGGTCGAATGCGGCGGTCTTGAAAACCGTTGTACTGCAAGGTACCGGGGGTTCGAATCCCTCTCTCTCCGCTGAATAAGCGGAACGTCCTGTAAGTGAAAGCTTACAGGACGTTTTTTATATCTGTACTTTTCTATGGCCTGTCGTAAATGATCTATTTTCAGAACTTTAATAACGTACAATTGTAATAAAACAGCAAAGAATATATACTTTGTTGGTGTTAAGCATAGTTTAGCGGATGCAAAACTAGAAGGTAGAATTGGTGATGCAGATGTGGCTTAAAGAATATAGTCATCTTAAAAGTAGATGGCTGTGGTAATATTTTTATTGTGAGTGGTGGTGGACACTTGGTAAAAAGTGGTGTGAAATAATATTTCTTGACGTTTTATGAAATCAACATGATTATTGGTTTGTAAATAATGAATCTAAAACAACAGATAGTTCATTCGTATGAACATTACTTTTTATAATAACTCCATTAGTCTCTATTAAAAATGCCATTGGTACGGATTGAATTCCATATAATTGTCCTGCGGGATAATCCCATCCCTTTAAAGCAGATATATGAATCCAATTCATATCGTGCTTTCGTGCTGCCTTTGTCCAAGCGCCTTTTTTAGTATCCAAAGATACTCTTACTATTTCAAAACCTTTGGAGTGATATTTGTTATCTTAAATGCTTATATGGGATTTGTGTACTATTGCCCAATTATGTGGATGCTCTAACAAGCTACTTTCCTGCCATTTCCCGCTCACTTAAGAGTACTTATCTATATATATCCTATACCCCTAAGGAGATATAGATGGGATATAGATAGGGTATAGATGGTGAGGAGGGGGAGGGGGGAGTGTTGCTTATGGATGTAATTGGGTGTGTTGTTTACGATGTTTGTAGGTTTATGTAGATTTTTATTTATAAAATATGAAAATATACAACATAAAGTATTGAAAAATGTAAATAAAAATGTATCTTGTTTTTTCAAGTTGCGTTATGTATTGTATGAAAGAAGTAAATGATAAGGATAAGGAAATATTGAGTCTTTTAACGTCTTCGCCCGAGGCGGGATTTAGGCTTTTGTTTGAGAGTTACCATATGCGTTTATGTGTTTATGCAGTGCAGATAACCGATTCTTTTTCTGTTGCTGAGGATATAGTTCAAGATTTTTTTGTCCATTTTTGGGATAAACGCTATTTTTTAAGTGTAAAAGACAATTTACGCAGTTATATGTTTACGGCTGTTCATAATGCTTGTTTGTCATATATGAAGCAAAAGAAGGTAGTGCCTATGGATGATGCCGTTGTGCTAAATTTAGAGGCTACAATTAATTGTAATTACGAGTTGGAGGAACTGCGCGAGGCCGAGCGAAAACTGAATGAAAGATTAAAATTACTACCACCACAGCAGTTACATGCAATACAGGAATTAATTGTTAAGAACAGAAAGTATAATGATGTGGCCGGTGAACTGAATATTTCTGTCAATACTTTGAAAACACATTTAACACGCGGTTTAAAGAAACTCAGAGAGGAGTATAATTTAAATATGTTTGTTCCTTTCCTGTAATTTAGAGTACGGAAAAGACGAAAAAGTCGTTTTTTACAGGAAAATGCAAATTTAATCATAAAATTAACATAAATCTTGTCATCTATTTTTGCTTTTATTTACTCTACTGTATAAAAGCATAGGATATGAATAAGAATAGAGACAACGAACTTCATGATATAGTTGAACTTCACAAGGTTCAGCGTTCTATTGAATTTATAGAGCATTATGATTCTGATAAATATTGGAGTCGGATTATGAAGGAGGTGAGATACCAAAAAAATAAGCGAATCATGTTTAGGGTTAGTGCTGTTGCCGCAATGGTGGTAATGAGCTTGGGTGTTTATCTGTTTTTTCCAAAGACGGATGTGCAGCCAGAACTTAGTATTGCCAATTTAGAGTATCCTGTTATTATACAATCTCGCTTAGATAATTCGGTTATCGCAATTGATTCAGTGAGTTCGGCATTGATATCGCCCGTAAGTTTAGCCGTTAGCACAAGCAATAAAAAATCCCAAACAATAAATAAGGAGGAGATTGTTAGATACAAAGTGGTTATACCAACGGGTTTTACACAGGATGTTGAGTTGCCCGATGGTACTAAAATCAAGTTAAATGCGGGTAGCGTATTGGAGTATGCGTCGGATTATAATGCAGCCAATAGAGAGGTGACTTTTAAGGGCGAAGGTTTTTTTGATGTGGTGAAGTCCGAGCATCCTTTTGTTGTAATGGCAGGAATATCAAAGATACAGGTGTACGGTACAAAGTTTAATGTATACCATTCAGATAATTTAGCAGTGTCGGAAACAATTCTTGTTGAGGGTGCTCTTGGAGTGCAAATGAATGGCAATGAGTTGATGGTAAAGCCCAATCAGCGTGTAACATGCAATTTTACGGAAGGTCTTAGCTTTATACAGGATGTTGATGCTACGGATTGTTTAGGATGGTTAGAGAATAATTTTAAATATAATAATGAGACTTTAGGTCGCATCGTTGCTGATATTACTAATTGGTATGGGGTAGAAATTGAGTGTGCATCAGAGCTAAATGGACAGCGTTATAGTATGGAGTTTGCTCGAGATACACGGGTTGACTGGGTATTTAAGGCATTGTCAAAGTTAACAGAGACACGCATTATCGAGGAAGGAGGTATTTATAGAATAGTTAGTAATAAATAAAAGAGAATCTTCTTAGAGAAGATTCCCTTGTTCGCTCTAAGGATAGTTGCAGCTATCAATAGATGATGACATAAAGACATGTAACCGAAAAAATTACGTCTTAATTTATACAAGTTTATGAAAAATGAAGGACAAACAGTAGAAATAAGAGTTAATAAATTATTATTTAATTTATTTTTATTATTTGGGGTTATGTTTATAACACCCGCGATTGCTTCCACGGATGTATTATCAAATACACAACAACAAATAAGTAATGCGAAAGTAACACTGAATGTGAAGGATAAAACCCTTATTAATGTGTTATCGCAGATTAAGAAACAGACAGGATTAGCCTATGGTTTTAAGAATAATCAAACGGCAAGCGATAAGAAATTATATTCCATTGTAGTTAGCGATGTAAATGTTGAATCGGCATTGACCGTGTTGTTAAAGGATTCTCCATACAGTTACGAAATTGTGGATGGGCTTATTCTGATTACAGAAAAGAAGAAAGAGAATGTATCGAAAGTTGAGCTGATAAATGTTAAGGGTAAGATTGTTGATGAAAAAGGCAATCCTATACCAGGTGCTTCAATTATAATTTATGGTACAATTAAGGGTGTTGCTTCAGATGCGAATGGTAGATACTCCATTGATGCAAAACCGGACGATGTTTTAAAAGTATCCTTTGTTGGATATAAAAATGAGGTAGTACCTATAAAAGGGAATACTAGTTTAAATGTGCGCCTTAATCCTACCGTAGAGTCAATGGAGGAGGTGACGGTTGTTGCTTTTGGTGAGCAGAAAAAAGAGAGTGTCGTGTCGGCAATTACCACGGTGAGACCTATGGATTTAAAGAGCTCAAGTAGTGACTTAACAACAAGTTTTGCCGGAAAAATTGCAGGTATTGTTGGATGGCAAACAGGAGGTCTGCCTGGAGCATTGACAGAGGAGGAGATGAATACTAAGTTTTATATTCGTGGTATTACATCTTTCCAAACAGGTGCTAATATCGATCCGCTTATTTTAATTGATGGAGTAGAGTCGTCTAAATTAGAGTTAGCGCGCATTGCACCGGAGGATATTGAGAGTTTTAGTGTAATGAAGGATGCTTCGGCAACGGCCATGTATGGTGCGCGTGGTGCGAATGGAGTTATCTTGGTGGAAACTAAAAAAGGACAAGAGGGTAGTGTATATACATCTGTAAGATATGAGGCGGTTGCTTCAATGCCAACGCAAGAGATTGATGTTGTAGATCCAATAACTTACATGAAAATGTATAATCAGGCGTTAACGACAAGAGATCCTTATGCAACTCCGCAATATAGTGTTGAGCGAATTGATCGTACAGGATCGCCAGATTATCCATCATTTGTTTATCCTATGAACGATTGGTATAAACTGATGTTTAAAAGCAGATCCATCAATCACAGAATGGGTATAAATATTCGTGGAGGATCGAAAATTGTTCAGTACTATGCATCGGTGAATTACAATAGAGACGAAGGTATGTTGAAAACAGACCGATTAAATGATTTTAATTGTAATATTATCAATAACAGTTTTAGTTATAGAACTAATTTAAATATAGATTTAACCTCTGGGATTAAGCTTGTTATAAACTCAACGGCTAATTTTGATAAATATAATGGTCCATTTAAGGATGTACAACAAGCGTATGGTATGGCATTTAAGGCATCGCCAGTTGATTTTGCACCAATGTATCCGCCAGATTTGAATTATAATTGGCCTCACTTATTGTTTGGTAGAACAACGAACGATCAGCAAATAAACCCTTATATGGAGATACATAGAGGTTATACAGACAGACGTCGTTTCTCTTCTCAAAATAAGGTGGAGTATATTCAAAATTTATCAAGTTTGATTAAAGGGTTAGAGTTGCGAGGAAGTGTTGCTATGCAACAAACGGCTTATGCTAAAACAGGTTATTTTACAAAGCCACATACCTATGTGTTACAGGACTATGATTTTGAAACCGGAAAGCATACATTGAATGCTTTGAATGAGCAAGAAGCACAAACAAAACTTGCTATTGATCCTAACAGCTCGGGTGGTAATACTTCAACACGATTTTCATATCAGGCTCAATTATTGCATACAGCAGCCTGGAAAAATCACCAAACAAGTTTGACCGCTGTGTTTAATGCAATGGAGTATACCTCTTCGCCGGCTCCTTCGGTTTTAAATGGTATGCCCAATAGAAACTTAGGGTTATCAATGCGTGGTACATATGGATTTAAAGATCGTTACTTTTTGGAAGCTAGTTTTGGTTATAATGGCTCAGAACGTTTTGCGCAAAAAAATAAAATGGGCTTTTTCCCGGCTGTAGGTGCTGCTTGGGTAATAACAAAGATGAATTCAATGGAATCAATTAATCACATTGTCTCATTTTTGAAAGCTAGAGCATCCTATGGTAGGGTAGGTAATGACGGTATTATTAAAGAGCCTCGTTTTGTGTATCTTCCATTAATTGATAAGGGCGATGCAATGGACCCGACACCAATGTCGCAAATATTTAATAGATATGTAGTATCCTCTTATGGAAATGAGGATATAAAATGGGAAATAGCAGAACAAATAAATTTAGGTTTAGAGACTAAATTATTTAAGGGATTAATGGAGTTTAACTTGGATGTATACCAAGAGATTCGACATAATATTATTGCATACAGAACAACCATTCCAGGATCTGTTGGTATTGAGAAGCCACCGCTAGATAATATTGGAAAAGCAAGATCTCGCGGATTTGATTTCTCAGGTAAATTACAACATTCGTTCTCAAAAGATTTTTGGGTGATTTTGAATGGTACCTTAACCTATAATAAAACAACCTATCTTGAAATAGAGGAGCCTATGGCACGTCCTGAGTGGCAGAAAAAGACAGGTCATGAACTGTCACAAGGAGTGGGATATATTGCTGAAGGATTGTTTAGAGATAAGGCAGAGATAGCTACAGCGCCACGACAAGGTGGAGATTTAATGCCTGGAGATATTAGATATCGTGATATAAATAATGATGGTATTATTGATATTAATGATGCGGTGCATATTGGTTTCCCAGAAACACCTAGAATTACTTATGGGTTTAGTGGTTTTATAACTTATAAGAGCTTTGAATTAAGCTTCTCCTTCCAAGGTTCGGGCAAACGATCGTTCTTCATGAATCCGGCAGCAATATCGCCATTTGCAGGTGATAACGCGCTACTTAAAGCCATCCATGATGACCATTGGACAGAGGAGAATATGGCAAAACGTCCATTCTGGCCACGTTTATCCACAGAGAATATCAAGGATTATATTCCGCAGGAGAACTGGGCTAATGGCGATAGCGAGATATACAAGAGTACCTATTTTATGAGAGAATGTCGTTTTCTACGTTGTACCGGCTTAGAGTTAGGCTATACTTTACCTAATAGAGTTGCACAAAAGATGAAACTACAAAATACTAAGTTTTTTGTACGCGCCAACAATCCTTTTATTCTAACTAACTTCAAAGTATGGGACGTGGAATTAGGATCAAGCGGTTTTAATTATCCGATACAAAAAACTTACGCTTTAGGAGTAAATATAAGTTTCTAATAAAAAGTTATTGTTATGAGAAATGTTTTATATAATGTAATATTGGTTTTAGTATTGGCAGGAGGTTGTAACTATTTAGATATGGTTCCTGAAAATGATATTGAAACAATAGAGACGATATTTGAGAAAAAGGAAGATGCTGAAGTATGGATGAAAACATGCTATGCATTTCTTGGAGGTAATATAGCTTCTGTGCATACGAATCCGGCGGTAACAGGAGCAGATGAATTTTTAGGTTCTCAATTTATAAAGAAAAGCACGGGAGTACAGTTTCCTGGTTTTAAGATTGCTGACGGTTTACAAATGTCACAGGATCCATACGGTAATGTTTGGAGAAAAGACAAATTCTATGCTGCTATAAGATATTGTAATATATTCCTTGAGAAAGTGGGGAATATTAATAATATGACAGAAGTGAAAAGAAATCAATGGACCGGAGAGATAAAGGTATTAAAAGCATTCTTTTATTTTGAATTGGTGCGACGCTATGGTCCAATTATTTTGGTTCACAAAAACTTTGATGTAAAAGATCCTATTGTGGACATGCAACAACCTCGCTCGCACATAGATAGTTGTTTTAATGCAATGGTTCAGCTCATTGACGAGTCAATACCTCACATCTTACCTCATGATCAGAAAGATCCAATTCATCGCGGATTTTTTAGTCTTGAAACAGCTCATGCACTTAAAGCTAAGATATTGGTATATGCAGCATCGCCACTATTTAATGGTAATGAGTACTACACCAATTTTAGAAATAAACTTGGAGAACCGTTGTTTAATGCAGAGTATGACCATGAACGTTGGAAAAGAGCAGCGCTAGCAGCTGAGGAGGCTGTTCGCGAATGTGAAAAATTGGGTCGTAGATTGTATAAAAAAACGGGAAGTTATAGTACAGCGCTCCTTAATACGATGATGGACCTGGAAAACTCGGTTGTTGCGGAGAACTTCTACAACGAGGAGGCCCTTATGTTAATTAAAGATGGTGGTGACATAACCATGGATGCCCATTATTATTTTACATTACCAATGTTTTTGAGTACCGACCCTCATTACAATTATAAAATGACTGGTTGTATTAGTCCTAGCTTAAAGATGGTAGAGATGTTTTATACTGAAAATGGAGTACCTATCGATATGGATAAGAACTGGGATTATATGGATAGATATCAGATTGGTAAAGAAACTAGCGTTCAGTATAATCATGTAGTTGCACTAAACCAGTCAACATTGAATTTACATCTAAAACGTGAACCACGCTTTTATGCAAATATTGCTGCCGATAGATGTTACTGGCAAAGGGGTCCTGTTGCGGGAGATAATTTATTAGTGCAACCTTATAAGGGCGAACGTTTTGGGGTTAAACAGAGTATTATAACGCCTTCGTCTCCGCAAAATCCAACAGGATATTGGTTGAAAAAAATGACAATATCAAGAATAGAAACTCGTAGTTATCATTTAGAGATTATGTCTAATAAGGCATTTCCATTTGTTGCAATGCGTATGTCCGAGCTTTACTTAATGCTGGCTGAAGCGTGGAATGAATATGAGGGACCAAGTCAGAAGGTATATGATGCATTGAATGTTGTGCGTGAAAGAGCGGGTATCCCAGACGTCGTTTCCTCTTGGAGAAACTATTCAAAGGATCCGTCGCGAGTTGATTCAAAAGAGGGAATGCGTAGTATTATTCGACAAGAAACAAATATTGAATTAGCCTTTGAAGGACATAGATTTTGGAATCTTCGCAGATGGAATACTGCACATTTAGAGTTGAATCAAAAACAATATGGTTGGAACATATTGGGAGAGAATGCCCGCACGTTCTATAATAACTTTGAAGGTCCGATAATGTTGAATGATAAGCCTAAATTTATGGCTCCTAGAGATTATTTCTTCCCTATTCGAAGTGAAGAGATTTTACTGACAGGATGTGTACAGAATGTAAATTGGTAACACTAACAGGTTAAAGATATGAGAAAATATATACATATTATTTGGATTATGTTACTGGCCGTGGCATGCCAAACAGATGAAGAATTTTTCGGTGCCTCGATCTCATCATCAGCAATACGTTTTGAACCTATTGCAGGTGGCGCAACAATGTACTATGATCTTCCAAAAAATGATGAGATTGCTTCTATACAAGCTAAGTATATAAATGCACAGGGAGATGAGGTGCTTAAAACGGGAAGTTACTTAACCAACTCACTCGAAATTACAGGATTTAACGAAGCGCGTAAGCAAGTGAAGGTGGAGATTTCATTAATAAACCACCAAGATGTTGTTTCAACACCCATTACCATGTATTTTGATACGGAGGATTCGGGTCCGGTAGCTTTTTTTGATGGTATAAATGTTGGTCCGTATTGGAATGGCTTTAGAATAGAATATGAATGTCCATCAAATTCGTTTGGATTAGCTCATATTTTCTATGTGGGAATTAATCCTACCACAAAAAAATCCGATACCTTGTTGCTTAAGACCTTTCCATTGACCGAGGGACGTGATACGTTATTGTTTACACTGCAACAGAGTAACCCTAAGAATACCATTGTTATTCGCACAGAGGATAGAAAAGGATATAAAGCTAAACAACAAGTTTGGAAAGATGTTGAGGCATTACAAATGGTAAAAGCTGAGACAAAGGATTTTGAATTCTTAGATCCTTATAATTTATCGCTAGAGGTTGAAGATAGAAAATTAGGAAAAAAATATCTGTTTGATGGCGATTATAAGGGTGATAAGTGTTTCTTGGAGGGAACAAGTAATAAATATAATACTTTCTTAGCTGGGCCTTTTGCTACCGGTAGACCTTTTATATTTGATTTCAAAACACCGAAGGAACCTGCGCAATTGCGAATTCATTCTATATTAAATATAATGAACTGGCCGGGAGAGGGTGGCCCAATTGAACGTATTTGGTTAACATGGTATGTAACAAAACTGCCTTGTAGTGTAACAGTATATGCTAGCAATGACTTAAGTGAGGATGCAGAATGGAAGGAAATAGGCTCTTTCTCACAATACCGTTTATTACCAGAGGATGAACGTTGGTGTATGAGAGCTTCAAGCAGTCTTTATAAAATAAATACAGCCGAGGATTTTGCTGCTCAACCACCTTGTTTCATAGAGATGGTTTTCAATCCGGATGGTAATGCATACCGTTATATGAAGTTTATTGTCAATGATGTATTTGATAATACATTCTTGGGATGGTTGGATTTAGGTGACAGGAATTACAGTAAGTATGTGTCATTTAATGAATTAGAGGTTTATTATAAAAAGTAAAAGTTATGAAAGGCCAAAAAATATTCAATTTATTACTTCTTATCATTGTTACAATGGTAGGTTGTGAAAGTCTGGAGGATACTTATAAGGATTTCTCGGGTGACGGAATGATAAGATACCTAGGCGGTTGTTCGGAAGTAGAAGCTATTCCAGGTTGGCGAAAACTAAATCTAGTGTGGCAAATACAGAAGGACCCGATGATATCGTCTGTGAAGATATCGTGGCGTAATGGTAATTTAACGAATGATACTATTGTAGAGCATACTGTAGATACTTTGCAGTTATCAAATTTACTAGATGGTATTTATGAAATAGAGATATCTACACTCGATAAAGATAATAACAGTTCGTCACCTTATATAATATATGCTCGCGCATTTACGCCAGAGCATGAAAACGTAAGAGCGTTTACGCGTGGGGTAAGTAAGCATTTCTTTGTTGCTAATAATATGTTTTTTACTCTAGACCGTTGGCAAAAAAGTATTAGTTACATTCATATTCACTATACACATATCAATGGAACGGAGAAAGTATTTAATTTGAAAGACTTTTATTTTGAGTCAGGTTTTGCGATGATCTCAGATGTTGATGTTTCTAAACCTGTATCTATTGTTAGAAAAGGTACAGTGGAGGGTTGTGTAGAGCCTATTGAATTTGAACCAATTTACTTGGAAAAAACAGCATCTTTTACCTCCGATTTTAAGAAAGCAATCAAAGAACGATATGGTATTGATGAGATTACTGAAAGTTGGATAAATAGCCGAGAGGATTTAGAATTAGATTATTCAATATCAACATTGGAGGATATATTGTATTTCCCAAATTTAAAAAAAGTTGTGTTTGGAAAGAATCGTTATTTACATCCTGATTTTCTAGCAACAAATGAGGAAGCTAGTAAGATAGATGAGGATAACAGGTCCCTAAGCATCAGAGCATTATCAATGTACCAGATGTGGATGGCTATGGACAGGGAGGATGAGAATGCGGTTGTTTATGAGCAGTATAATAGACACTATATTCCGGAATTCTGGGAAATGACAGATTATAAGGGGAATCCAACTATCCCTGTGTTAAATTACCTAGATACTGAAAATTGGACTATTAAAAACTCAGTTGAGGATGGGCCTGATTATGATTCTGAAATAGACAATCTTTTGGATGGTGATCCAATGACAACATGGGAAGTTGAGGCGCAATCTTCGTCTACACGAATGCATCAACTTGTTATTGACATGAAAAAAGAGCAAACAATTTCCGGTTTCCAGATTACGCAAAAAACATTTGATCCTAAAACGGATAAGACAAGCGCTAGATATTTACCTAAGAATATTAAGATTCAAGTATCTACAGATCAGGTTACGTGGAAAAATGCAACTTATGTAGAGAATAATACGCTTGGAAATACCAATGGAGAAATAACGTTACTCCCAATGAGTCAGCCACAAACGGTGAGATATATCCGATTGAGTGTTAGTGACCTTCTTTATGGATCTAACTTTGCCGTAAAACTGGCAGATATAAGAGTGTATTAATTTATTCCCAACTAAATATTATTATTGATGAAAAAACAAGCATATTTAATGCTATTGCTCTGTTTTTTATCTACATATCAAGTTTCTGCTCAGGAGCCTCTTTTAGAGCTCCTGAGAGAGGAACTTAATACCCAATATGCAGAGTTGAAAACCAATAGTCCGCAACCTTATTATATGGACTATAGAGTAATAGACAAGCAGGTAAGTTATGTCTCTACCACTTTTGGAGTGGAAAAGGAGAGAAATTATTACCATCATCGTAGGTTTGTACCGCAATTGCGTATAGGAAGTGTGTTATTTGATAATTTCCGTACAAGCGATATGGGAAGCCAGATTTCTGCCTATGGCGCATCGACGGCTTTATTGCCATTGCAGTATGTGGGACGTGGCGAGGGAATACGACAAGCTATGTGGAACGAAACGGAAAAACGTTATCGGTTTGCTTTGAAGGCCTATGAACAGTCTAAAGTACAACAACAGGTAAGTGTACAACAAGAGGATAAGGCGCCTTTCTTCTCGGTAGTTGAGAAGGAGAAGCACTATGAACAGCCTCTAAGCGTAGCAGAACAACGGTTAAATATTGACGAATGGAGTAACCGTATGAAGCAAATCTCGGCGGTTTTCAATGACTATCCGGAGCTTTCGCATGGCGAGGCTATGATTGACTACAATGTGGAACGTAGATACTTTATAAATACCGATGGTACGGAGGTGGTTCAAAACCAAACCTATGCACGGATAACGGTAAATGGATTGATCAAAGCGGACGATGGAATGGAGCTACCTTTAACGTTGTCCTACTTTGCATACAAGCCGGAGAATCTTCCTTCTGTAGAGTCCATAAAAGCTGATGCCGTACAAATGTCAAAAACGTTGTTGGCATTAAAACAAGCACCTGTTGCCGACCCATATTCGGGTCCCGCACTATTGTCGGGAGCTGCAAGTGGAGTATTTTTTCATGAAATATTTGGTCACCGTATTGAGGGACAGCGCATGAAACGAGAGTCTGACGGGCAGACGTTTAAAAAAATGATGGACCAATATGTTTTGCCCCCTGCCTTGCAGGTGTTTGACGATCCGACGATTTCAAAATACAATGGTGAGGATTTGAACGGCTATTATAAGTTTGACGATCAGGGTGTCCGCGCCAGTAGGGTAGATGTTGTTGTTGATGGAAAACTACATGATTTCTTAATGACTCGTATGCCAATTGACAATCATCCAAAATCTAATGGGCATGCCCGTTCTGAGGGTGGTTTTGATCCGGTTTCAAGACAGTCCAATTTGGTTATTGAAACTAAGGAGCACAAAAGCCAGGATGAGTTACGGGAGTTGTTAGTTGCAGAGGTGAAAAACCAAGGTAAGGAGTATGGATATTTCTTTAAGGAGGTTACGGGTGGATTAACATTTACGGGAAAAAGTGGTACGAACTCCTTTAACGTAAATCCGCTGGAAGTATATAGAGTATATGCTGACGGGCGAGGGGATGAATTGGTACGTGGTGTTACGCTTATTGGTACTCCACTTGCTATGTTCTCAAATATAGTTTGCGCTGGCGGCGATAGCCAGGTGTTTACGGGTATGTGTGGAGCCGAATCGGGATTTGTTCCTGTAACAGCTATCTCTCCAATGATTTTGGTTCAAACAGTGGAAACGCAACGCTCCAATAAATCGCAAGCCCCACCACCTATTTTAGCGCGTCCCGAAATGAGATAATGAAATGGGAATAACCTTAAATCTCAACACAATGAAAGTAAAAAATATAATTCTAGGGCTTAGCAGTTTCTGTTGTTTTGTAATGAATGGATCAGCACAAAATAAAGCGGATGAGGTCATTTTTCAGGCTATGCAGGATGAATTGGCCCGCAACTATTCCAGTCTGTCTATAAATGATTTGCCTAAGCCTTATTTTCTGGAATATAGTCTTAATATTGCTTCTAATTTTGAAATTAATGCCATTTTAGGTGCTGTTGCCAATAGCTACAAGCAGCCACAAAATAGCACGGGAAGTATAAGGCTAATGATTGGCAATAAGAAAATGACTAACGAGGTGAGTTACGACGGACGTGGTGTTCCTATGCCATTTTCATCGGAGATAAGCTATAATGAATTGCGTCGTAATTTATGGTTAGGCACAGACCTTGCATATAAATACGCTCTTCAGCAATTTGCCTCTAAGCAATCGTTCCTAAATGCTAATGCTGCTTACTCATCTACTAAAAGTGATGACTTTATTGAAATACCTACCACATCGCATATCTCGAACAATGAGTTAACGAATGTAGATATGGATAAATGGGAAAAGATAATTGCAAATCTTTCGCAGGTTTTTAATGCCTATCCTCAGTTATTGGAGTCGAATGTAATATTGAGTGGCGTTAATTCGGTAATATATAAAACGACATCTGAAGGATTAAAATTAAAAGTTCCACAAAGTAAATTAGTATTGGGAGCCTATGCCACGATTCTTGCTGAGGATGGTGTGAAAATTAACGATATGTGGAATATAGTTGTAAAACAAGAGGATGAGCTTCCTTCGGTCGATGAAATGAAAAGACAGATTAAAGAGTTTGCTGAAAATATGGTAGCATTGTCAAAACTTACACCTGTCGATGAGTATTATAGCGGTCCGGTACTTTTTGAGGACGAAGCTTGTGCGCAGATTCTGAGATATAACCTCGTACAGCCGGGGAGTGTTATTGCGTGGCGTTCGCCTGAGGGAAAACGCGCGCCTGGAACATTGGAAAATCGACTTAAACGTAAAGTTGTAGATAAGCGTTTATCTGTTATTAATCATACAGATTTAAATACCTATAACGGAAAAAATCTGTACGGAAGTTATGAGGTTGATGCCGAGGGTGTGAAGCCTGAGAAACAACTCACGCTGGTAGAGGCAGGTGTACTGAAGCAGCAATTAAATGGGCGTATTCCTACACAAAAAATTAACTACTCTACGGGGAGTTCGCGCTTTTCGATATCGCCAAATCGTTTTTCTTTTCTAAATGCACCGGGTGTTACGCACATAAAAGCGGTTGAAACAACTAAACCCGAAAGGATGAGGAAAGAGCTAATCAAAGCAGCTGCGGCCAAAAAGATGGAATATGTCTATGTGATAAAGAAAATAGCGCGCCAGGCATCTCAAATTTATAGAATAGATGTAAAGAGCGGCAAGGAGGAGCAAGTCCGTGCCGGAGCTCTAAGTGAAGTGGATTTATCGCAACTTGAACGCTTGCTAGCTATCTCGCAGAAGGAAAATGTGGATAACTACTTGTATGAGGATATGGTATTATCTTCGCTAATCTATCCTTCTTCCATTATTGTTGAAAATGTAGAGATTAATTTACCAACGTTACAAAAGGAAACTCCAAGTGTCTTGAAATCACCATTACAAAGGTTATTGGATAACCAATAAACGTTTGTAGTTGAATTGTAATTAGCATAGCCAGAAATCGTTCGCTCGTTCTGGGCGGACACAACTATCTCCCTTATTATGTTGCAGAGACATAGTAAGGGAGTTTTGTATACAGTACTAAATGCTTTCCAAAATGCAAGTAGAAAGGGCTGTATTGTCTCATTCTGTATCCGGTTTCTTAATAAAATAGTAACACAATAGTTACAGTAAGGTTACATAATAGCTCTATACTTGCCGCATAATATTACGGATATAGTGAAATTGAAATAATTTTTTGACAATGGAGGCGTAGGTTTTATTTGGAAATATACATTGTGGTAACGAAAGTGTGAATTTATATAAACGAATATTATTTTACAAAAACGAAGATAATTAAATGGCTGTGTTTTCGAAATAGTTAAATATTAATATAATAAGTTATCTTTTTCTTCGATAAAATAGCTACAAAGTACTCAGATTTGAAAAAATAGTTTATTTTTGTTTCATCTTTTAAAGTAATGTTTGTTATTTATAACAAACATGCCTCTTGTGTGATGTGATTTATACATATAATTATTTTCATTTACGAAACTTTGATATAGTATTTAACGGAGAAAATATGAAATTCAACAAGAAAATTAGCATGAAAGGTAAATTGTGGTGTGCTATGATCCTACTGTTTACAAGTTTTATTTATGCATGTAGTGATGATGATAAGTCATCAGAGAGATTACCGGAAGTGTCCTATCCGGTAATGATAACCAACATCTATCTTCCACAAACAGAGATGGAGTTCTATCCGGATAAGTCGCAATTAGTAATACAAGGTAAAGGGTTTCAAGCGTCGGACCGTGTATTGTTTAAGTCTGGTGAGGAGCATATCCTAACAATTGATGAGTATACTAGTTTATCTGCAACGGTAACACTGCCATCCATAATGAAGGATGGGGTTTATGAATTGCATTTACTTCGTGGTAATAAAAAGCAACGTTTGGGGACATTGAATATTGCTATCTTCCCTTTTGAGCACCTTGCCGCCACAGGGAACGAAACCATTATGGGACGTGTTTATGCTAATGGAAAAGGTATTAGCGGAGTAGCCGTATCCGATGGTGAACATGTTGTGGTAACAGATGCTGAAGGTGTTTACAGAATAGAGTCAATGAAGGATTTAGGCTATGTATTTGTAAGTATGCCATCGGGCTATATGGTAAAGCAAGAGTCGGTATTCCCACTTTTTTATAAGCATACTTCTAAAAATGCGGATGAGGTAGAGGAGCTTAATTTTGCATTACGACCTCACAATACTACAAATCATGCATTGATATTCTGTGCTGATATGCACTTAGCAAATAGAAATAATGATATTACTCAATTCCAGTCGTTTTTGTCAGATGTCAAGGAGTACGGTGCTCGCTTGGAAGCCAATAACACCAATGTATATGGCTTTAACTTAGGCGATATGACATGGGATGCTTATTGGTATAGTAATAAATATGCCATAAGCGAGTATAAGAAAACCATAAGCGCTTTTCCTTGGCCCATGTTTCATGTGCAGGGAAATCATGACAATGATCCGTATGTAGCGGACGATAAAGGTGCGGAGGTCTCTTATAGAGAGCTAATAGGTCCTAATTATTATTCCTTCAACCTAGGTGATGTGCATTATATTGTTTTGGATAATGTAATCTATAAAAACGTAGGTGGAACGGATGGAAAGAGTGGTGATCGATCATATGACAGAGCCATTGACCCAATACAATTAGAATGGTTGAAAAAGGATTTAGCCACAATTACTGATAAATCTACCCCCATCGTTGTTGCAATGCATTGTCAGTTGTATAGATATAGCGGATGGAACGGTAGTATACCAAACTTACAGCCCGCCTTAAAATCCGCAGCCCATACGGAGGCATTAGAGGATTGTTTTTCTGCATTTGACAAGGTTATAGTGGTTACAGGACATACTCATAAGAATGCCAATGGCGGGCGTAAGAATATTCTAGAATTGAATATCGCTGCTGTGTCGGCAACCTGGTGGTGGACGGGAACATGGAACAATCAACATATATGTAAGGACGGCTCGCCGGGCGGTTATGCTACATTCCAAGTGACTGGTCGGGACATTAAATGGAACTACAAGGGAATGGGAATGTCTGATAATTACCAATTTAGAGTATATGATTTAAATACCATTACTGCAGCTAATGGCGGAACTCCCGGAAGTAATGAGTTGCTAGTTAATGTGTGGGGCTGGGATCCCGAATGGAAGGTGGAGATTTTGGAAGGTAGCGTAGCATTAGATGTGCAACCTGTTTACACTAAGGATCCGCTTCACCAAATATCTTATTTAGGCGAAACGTCGGACTTTGTTACAGACCGAAATATTCACTTCTTTAAAGCTACCGCTTCTCAACCCAATACGCCAATTACAGTCAAAGTAACCAACAGATTTGGGCAACAATTTGAGGAGTTAATGGTGCGTCCAAAAGAGTTTACCACATCAATGCGTTAACAATAATTATACCACATAAAATTAATAGTAATGAGTATTCATATATTAAAACGGCTGTTTATAACTTTCTCTCTTTTGTTGCCGGCACTATTCTGTAGTGCGCAACAATGGGATCTTTCGGGCGTGATCTTTGAACCCGACGGAACAACACCGCTTATTGGTGTTGTAGCAATGATAAAAGGCGAAACCACAGGTACTGTCTCAGATATTAATGGGGCTTACACCCTTAAAGTAGCAAAGGGACAAATAGTGTTGTTTAGCTCATTAGGCTACAAGACTCAGGAAGTAAAAATTATAGATCAAAAAAATCTAAACATAACGTTACGCGAGGACATCGTGCAAATGGATGAGGTTGTAGTAACCGCATTGGGTATGTCGCGTCAGGAAAAAGCCTTAGGATATTCTATTTCCAAGATTGATGGGGACGAAATTACAAGTACCGTATCAAGTAACTGGCTAAACTCCCTAAACGGAAAAGTAGCCGGTTTGAACTTAGATCAAGCATCCACAGGCCCCGGAGGCTCTATACGTGTAACATTGCGTGGAGAGGGTTCCTTATCACACAATAGTAACGAAGCGTTAATTGTAGTGGATGGAATACCCATTTCCAGTTCAATGACCGCAAGTACCTCCGCATCGTCCTACACGGATGTTGACGCACCTGTGGATTTTGGGAATGGAGCGAGTGACTTAAATCCGGATGATATTGAAAGTGTCTCCGTCCTAAAAGGTCCATCAGCAACGGCTCTATACGGTTCGCGTGCTGCCAATGGTGCAATTGTAATTACAACAAAGAGCGGACGTAAAACCAAAGGGATTGGTGTAAGTTATAGTTTCTCTTCAACTTTTGAGCAAGCAGGTTATTGGCCCGATTTTCAGGAGGAATATGGAGCAGGTAGTAGTTCGCAAAGAGACTACTCGTTCTGGACTATAAAAAAACCGGAGCTAACTCTGGAGAATGAAACAGCTACAAGAAATCATAGCCGATACGCTTTTGGTCCACGCTATCAAGGGCAAATGTTTTATCAATATGCTTCGCGCAATTGGGAGGACGGTACCTATGAAAAACTACCGTGGGTAGCTCGTGATTGGTATAAAGGATTCTTCCAAACGGGTACAACATTTAAAAATACATTATCTATTGATGGAAATGATGGTAAGGGAACCTCTTATCGCCTGTCATTTACAGATACACGTAATGATTGGATTATTCCCAATACAGGATACACCAATCAAGCCGTATCGTTGGCCGTGAATACCAAGCTCAATAAATACATTAACTCATCGGCTAAAATAAACTACCTACGTAAACAAAGCGATAATTTGCCAATGACAGGATACAGTGAGGCATCGCCTATGTACACCTTAATGTGGAACGCAAACAATGCGGACATTAGTTGGTACTATGACGAGTGGGTAAACAAACGCATTACACGAGAGTCTGTAAACAATAAAGAGAATCTTAATTACTTAACAGATAACCCATACATGCAAGTGTATGAGCAACTAAACTCAATGAGTCGTAATCGTGTATATGGAAACATCTCTGTAGACGCGCAATTGGCCAAAAATCTGAAACTTACCGTACGTTCAGGAATTGACTTTAGCGATGAATTCCGTACACAACAAAAGCCTAAGGAGTCTATCAAATACATTGACGGTTTCTACAAAGAGCAGGTAATACGTCGTTATGAAATGAACAATGACTTTATGCTTATGTATGATAAGCAAGCGGGCGATCTTGCCATAAATGTTATGGTAGGAGGGAATAATATGGTCAACAACTACTCCAATCATCAAATATCTTGTGAAAAGCTTGACCTTCCCGGAGTATATAACATTGCAAACTCAGCATCGCCTTATATCGTAAATTCGGCACGAACAAATAAATCCATAAACAGCTTCTACGGAACACTATCTTTGGGATGGCGTTCAATGCTTTACCTGGATGTTACAGGTCGTAATGACTGGTCAAGTGCACTGGCAAGTGGCAATAACTCCTATTTCTATCCTTCCGTTAGCGCAAGTATCCTTTTTGACCAAGTGTTTAACTTTGAAACCAATGCTCCATGGGTAAATATGCTAAAAGGACGTTTATCATGGGCCAACGTAGGTAATGACACCGACCCTTATAAACTAATGCACTACTACGGTAATAGTGAATTTGCCAGCTCGTTCTATATGCCTGGCGATATGAATAACTATAACCTAAAGCCTGAAAATGTACGAAGCTATGAAGCCGGAATTGATGCACGCTTATTTAATAACAGAGTAAGTTTTGACATCGCATATTACAATGCTTCTACAACAAATCAAATCATCACAGTGCCTATGGATCAAATTACAGGGGCAACGTCGCAAATGGTAAACGCGGGTGAGGTAAATAACCAAGGTATTGAAATCATGGCTAAAGTTACACCTATCCGTACCAAACGCTTCAACTGGGATGTCTCCGTTAACTGGTCTAAAAACTGGAACAAACTAGTAGAGTTGGCACCGGGTGTGGACGTATGGCAAATGAACAGATCTAACACCGTTGGTAGCCGTGTGTACATTTATGCTTATCCGGGAGAGGATTTGGGATCTATTTACGGTATGGGATGGAAACGCGCTCCAAAGGATGCCGTTGTGGTTGACAATAAAGGTAACACCGTGAACTGTGGTGGCCAAGTGATTGTGGATGCAGATGGATTACCGGTTATCGATACAGAAAAACAACGTCTAGGTTCAATATTCCCCGATTGGAAAGGCGGTATGACACATACCTTACGATATAAAAACCTATCCCTAACCATGGTATTTAACGGACAAATGGGTGGGAAATGCTATTCCGTAACAAACTCAATTCTTAGTTATCAGGGAAAACTTAAAAACTCTCTTCCTGGGCGCTATGACGGTTTAGTACATGCCGGAGTAAACTACAACGAAGCAACCGGAGTGTATACTCAAAACACTACCATTACATCGGATATACAGGATTATTACAATAAACGCGTATGGAACAGAGACAATGCTGAGATGAATACATTCTCAACCTCATTCCTAAAATTCAAAGAAGCACGTTTGGATTTCTCGCTTCCTAAAAAAGTGGTACAAAACATTCGTTTCCTTGAAGGAGCGTCCTTAGGCGTATATGCCACAAACCTATTCTGTATAACAAACTTCCCGCAGTACGATCCTGAAGCGGCAACAATGAACGGGTCGTCAATAAGTAAAGGTATCGAAGTAGGTGCTTATCCGTTAACGCGTACTTATGGTTTAAACTTTAAAGTTCAGTTCTAAAAGAAACAATTATGCTAGTAAAAACAATAAAAAATATAACTACCGGTCTGTTGGTGACTATGGCTCTATCCGGTTGTACACATAAATTTAATGACTACAATACCGATCCCAACAGAGTTGAGATGGGACAATTGGAGCCGGGAAATTTAATGGAGGAGATGCTTTTTAAAGCGGTTGACGGATACTTGTATCGTACGTGGCGTATTAACGGAGAGTTGATGCAATATACGGTAATGACTGCAACTACTGACCAGTTTCACCGATACATTATCCCAATTGGCGATCACCAAAATGCATGGAATCACCTAACTCGTTGGGCAGCGCATGCCGATCATATGTGCATGTTGGCGCAAGAACAGAATGATGTTAACTACGAAGCCATTGGCTTAACGTTACGTGCATTGTTTATGTGCGATTTAGTATCGCTCTATGGAGATGTTCCCTTCAGCGAAGCATTTAAAGCACGCACGGATGAGGTGCTGCAACCCAAATTTGATACACAGGAAGAGGTTTTTACAAGTTTAATAGCCGATCTTGAAAAGGCAAACACGCTGTATAACCTTAATAAAGAGCTTAAAAAAAGCAATAAGGATTTGCTTTATGGAGGTAACTTAAAGTCATGGAGAAAATTCACTAATTCGCTTTATGTCCGAGTGCTTATGCGTATGTCGAACGTGAAGCCGGAGTTGGTAACGGAAAAACTATCGGCAGTGGTTGCAAATCCCGGAGCATATCCTGTATTTCAAACCAATGAGGACAATGCGCGCTTCAATTTCACCGGCGATACACCAAATGAAAACCGTTTTGGCGTTGTGTCCGAAACAGCTTTTACCTCTTTGAATAGAAAAGCTGCAATGAACATCATCAATCTAATGAGTGCATCGGAAGATCCTCGTATTGGAAACTACTTTGTAATCTCTGGCGATGAATGGAGAGGTGTTGTAAGTGGCGAAAACTACTCGCAAACTACTGCTACATCAAATAAGGCAGCAATTTTAAATCAAAAAGTGTTGGGAACATATACGGCTCCCTACTGCATTATGCATGCTACCGAGGTAAACTTTTTGCTTGCTGAAGCCGCGCAGTTGGGTTTAATACCGGGCGGAAATGCAGAGGCAAAACGTTATTATGATATAGCCATCACAGAGTCACTTCGCTATTGGAGCTCCATTAATCCTAACTTGAAAGGCGAAGTAATTCCAGACGATGAGATTGCAATTTTCCTTGAAAACGAATTGGTAACGTACAACGGTAGCTATGCACGTATCATGGAACAAAAGTACATAGCAATGTTCTGGTGTGGATATGAGTCCTTCCATGACTATCGCCGCACTGGTCATCCAACATTATCTATAGGTTCGGCAACACAAAACAATGGGACATTACCAACGCGTTTATTGTATCCGGAAACCACATTGGCAACCAATGGCGAAAATTGTCGTGTTGCCATCCAACGTATGGGCGGAGACACTATGCAAACCAAACTTTGGTGGAGTAAATAACGGAAAGAAGTATAAAGAAATACAACAATGAATCACTCAATACTAAGAATAAGCCTAATGGTTCTAGCCGGCATTCTGTGCTCTGGCGGGAGCATTATGGCACGTAATATAAAAGGAAGAGTTACCGCCGGAGGTGAACAATTATCGGGAATTATTGTTACCGATGGAAAAACCTTTACAACCACCGATAAACGCGGTAACTATATCCTAGATGCGAATAAGGATGCCGACTTTGTGTATATTGTTACACCAAATGGTTACACAGCAAATTATGCAACGGGTGCACCTCAGTTTTACAAATCAATAACGGATAAAAAGTCCGGGTACGATTTTGAACTTGAAACGGTTGCAAATGCTGCAAATAATCCGGTACTAATAGCTATTGCCGATCCGCAATGCGCCACCGTAAAGCACCATGAACGTTTTGCTCGCGAGTCTGTTAACGATATGCGTAAAACAATAGCTGCTTATAGAGAGCAAAACCGTCCCGTTTACGGAATTGGACTAGGCGATTTATGTTGGGACAACTTTGAACTATTGGATGCTTATAAAAAAGAAATCGCGGATTTAAATATTCCCTTTTACGCTGTAATCGGAAACCATGACCATGATTTAAAGGCACAAGGCGATTATAATACAGAGCATATCTATAGAGATAAATTTGGGCCCAACTACTATGCTTTTAATTTGGGAAATATCCACTACATCGTACTGGATAACATCATCTATCAACATAATAAGCAATACAAAGAAGCTGTGGATCAGAGACAAATTGATTGGTTAAAGCAATATGTGAACTTTATACCTGTCAATGCGGAAGTATGTATTGCCATGCATGCACCCGCAACTACCAATCTGCAAAACAATGGGACATTAATACCGGGAATGGACAGTGTATTGGACATTTTTAAAAACCATCAACTATCATTTATCAGTGGGCACTCGCATCTCAACGTAAACTACATGCCTAGAGAAGGAGTAATGGACTATAACATTGCCTCTATAGGTGGTGCATGGTGGACATCCCAAGTAAACCGTGATGGTACACCTTGCGGCTACCATATTTTTGAACATGGTAACAAGCAACGTACGGAATACTATAAAAGTGTAGATAAACCTTCTAACTATCAAATGCAAGTATATCCGCTTGGAACCATGCCTCAGTATGCTAATGCCGTAGTGGCTAAGGTATGGAATGTAACGCCACAATGGAGCGTTACATGGCAACAGGACGGAGTACCTATGGGTGAGATGACAAGAGTAGTTGCTACCGATCCTGATTATTTGCGTTATTTACAAAAGCGTAGAGACCAGAATAAGGCCGAGGTAAAGGAGTATAAGCAATTAGTACCATCTAACTTTTTCTTTAAGGCAATACCTTCTGCAACAGCGAAACAAATTATTGTTAAGGTAAAAAATCCGCAAGGCGAAGTATATATTGATACAGTTAGGAACAGTGTCGATGTCCATGCGCACCGAGGTGGTATGGGACTAATGCCGGAAAATACCATAGAGGCTATGAAAAATGCCATGGATTTAGGGGTAAATACCCTTGAGTTGGATTTGGCCGTTTCCAAAGACGGACAGATTGTTGTATCGCACGATCCGTATTTTAATGCAAAGTTTGTACTGACACCGCAAGGCGATACCATAAGTCGTAAAAAAACCAAAAACTACAAGTTGTACACCATGCCGTACGATTCTATTCGACGCTATGATACCGGATCAAAACCGCATCCGGACTATCCACAACAAGCAAAACTTAAAACTTACAAACCACTGCTTACAGAGCTTATTGATAGCGTGGAAAACTATGCTTTACGTATGGGATATCCGCCAATGCGTTACAACATAGAAATAAAATCCTCTGTGGCAAATGATAATGTATTCAGTCCGGACTATAAAACATTTACCGATAAAGCAATGGCAGTATTAATGTCTAAGCAATTGGGCAATCGCCTTATAGTTCAATCCTTTGATGTGCGTGGATTAAACTATTTGCAAAGTACGCATCCTGATGTACGTAAAGCGTATTTGGTTGATAAAAAGAAGACCGATTTTCAACAAAACATGAAGCAATTGGAGTTTGTACCGGAATATTATAGTCCTCACTACTCAATTGTAACACCTCAAATGGTAAAAGAGTGTCACAACATGAATATGAAAGTTGTACCTTGGACAGTGGACAAGATCGATGATATAGAAACAATTTTAAATCTTGGAGTTGACGCTATTATTACAAATTATCCCGATAGAGTTTTAAAACTTACACGTGGTTTCTAAAAAGAAAAGCAATGAGAAAACAAATATCAATATCAAATACAAGCTGGCATAGGCTGGCAACTCTGTTTGTCCTTTTATTGGGTGTATCCGCTTGTAAGGAGTCCGATGAGGAGTTAAACTTTATCCACTCCAATAATAACGACTATGAATTCTACTGTGACGACATGGGAGGCGAAAAGGAGTTTATTGTCCGTTCTAATTTCGCAAAATGGAAACTTATGCCGGCCAATGAAGAGAGCGAATGGTTAGACGTGTGGCCTATTGAGGGCGATTTTGATGGTAAATTTACCGTTACGGCGCCTGCTAATAAGGCAGCCTTCGCGCGCGAGGCTCGTTTCCTTTTAGTAGCTAACGGCGAGGTGCACCAAGAGTTTGTTACCGTACAAACAGGTAAACCACCGTATTTAACCCTGGATATGCCATCGCCTGTGGTACGCGTTCCTTACGGTGGCTCAGAAAAAGTAATTGTAAAAATTAATAGCAACATAGGTTGGCAATGTACGGTAGCACAAGGTGCGGAGTGGATTACTGTTGGCGATGCTACGGATACTCAACAAACCCTAATTGTGTCAACCAATAATGGCGACCGCCGTGAAGGTATTCTTCGTTTCACAATGGTTGGTACAGGAAATGAAGAGTTATTTTGTGAGGCTCGCATTAGTCAGTTAGATAAAGCGTCCGATCCGTTCTCAGCACGTAGCATAACCATTGCGCAACTCTATGAACTTACAGGAAATAATCTTGGCGAAATAACGGAGAATGTAAAAATTGAAGCACTTGTAACAAGTAGTCGCAAGGACAAGAATACGCCTAACGATGCCATGTTTGTTCAAGACGAAACGGGACGAGGAATAATGATACGTTTCTCAGATCCTACCGATAATATTTATGAACTGAACGCCAAAGTTACACTACACCTTGTAGGCCTTGAATTTGTTTCCGATGTTCACGGAATGCCATACATATCCGGATTTAATGCCGATTGTATTCTCGAAAATGAGAATAACAATGCGTTAACAGTGAATCCTGTTGAAATTAATTCAATATCTCAAATTACGGAGGATATGATGGGAACGCTTGTAACATTACAAAATGTGGAATATTCCGTACCATTTGGAACGTATTGTAATATAGACGAAAGTAACTATGCTAAAATGTCCCGTACTGATTTTCCTCACTTACTACAGGATCAAAACGGAAATTCCATACGTTCATACGTTGAGTATGGAACATCGTTAGCGGATGGTGTATCTTTCAAACACGACCGCTTATTACCTCGCGGATCAGGGAAAGTGACTGGATTGTTGGTTAAACAAGAGGGCGAATATGCCATTCGTATGCGCCAGTTGGCCGATGACGGAATTGCCGATAATGGCCGACTATGGACGCCAATTGCGGCATTCTATTGGGCAGACCGTTCGGTAATGAACTTCAACAAAGTATCGCCTGTAGATATTCAAGCAACCGAAGGTACAGGTGTCTTAAATGTTAAGGGCCCTTCTACGCTTCTTTATAATACCGGTTACTGCTACTGGCGTACCGATAAAAATGTTGAAGCACACAGTGACCCGAAAGGCGATAAAACAGGAAAAATTTCAACCTATCAAGCGTTAAATACCTCTGGAGCTGGTTGGTCAACTTGCTTTACGGGAAACAATGCGGCTGCAGCAAGTGGTTGGTTAATTAACGTAAGTACAGTAGGTGCCACGCAGGCTGCGGTTGTTATTGCAACGTCAAGTTCAAGTGGAGGATCTAAGGAATGGACAGTTCTATACTCTACAAACAACGGAGCAACTTACACTCAAGCGGCCGATTACGATGTTACCCCTTGGGAAAGTGCTAACGGTGGAAACTTCTACTCCTGTAAACCTGTGCGTATAAACCTTCCAGTGGAGTGTACAGGACAGGAAAAGTTAATAGTAAAACTAACGCCACGTTCAAAAAAATCTGCAGGTGAGGGAACGGTTTCTTCAAGTGGAACAAACCGTTTAGGATATGTAGCCATTGAAATGCGCTAAAGACAATTTTTCTATATTTAAAGAGTTATCCCTTCTTAACGTTCTAAGCATTGAACATTAAGAAGGGATAACTCTTTTTTATAAACTTCCGCATTTTAAATACCACAGCATAGGTTGTGGTGTGGTGTTTAAAAATTTAGCCACATTTTAAATGCGCTAATCTTTTCTTTACTAATGGTTATTTTGTCCTCAAAGGGAGGCTGTACAATTACAATTATTTTGCCGTTAAAATAGGGTTCAATGCGTTTAATGGAGTTTATGGAGAGTAATACCTGGCGATTGGCACGAAAAAACAAATCCGGATTAAGTTGTTCGGTAAGTTTTTCTAATGGCAAATCAATGGCATGTTTTTTCCCACTAAAGGTAACAGCATAAGTTACTTTATTCTCAGAGAAGAAATAGGCAACATCGTCCACTTGTAGTGTAATAAATTTGTCGGGCGCAGCAATTAGAAAACGGGTACGAAACTTTTTCTGTTGTTGCATGGTTTGTAGTAATGCGTCCAACTGGCTTTGCAGACGAGAGTTTCCTGTTTCCATGCGGTGCTCATATTTTTCAATGGCCTCAAGTAGGCGGTCCTCGTCCACCGGTTTCAGTATATAATCTATGCTGTTTACAGTAAATGCTCGAATAGCATATTCGTCATAGGCCGTAGTGAACACGATGCTCGATGAGGGTTTGGATTTATTGAGAAATTCAAAGGAGTTTCCATCGGAGAGCTGTATGTCTAGAAAAAGCAAATCAGGGTGTTTGTTTACCTCAAACCATTCAACAAGCTCTTCAACACTACCCGGTAGTAGCTCCAAGTTCCACTCCGGCCGTAACCGGTGTATCACGGAGAACAATAAACGTGCTGCGGGGATCTCATCCTCAATAATAGCTACATGTAAATTAGGCATAGAGTAAGGGTACTTTAACGGTGAATACTTGTTGAGAAGGAGCAATAACAATATCCCGTCCCAAAATTAACTTACAGCGACGAGACAAATTATTAAGTCCCGTACCATTACTTTCGGCATTTCGCTTGCGTTGTAGCGTATTGCTTACCTCCAGGTAATGGTTATTTATTTGTATGTCTATATTCATAGGTTTACTTTGCGACACGGTGTTGTGTTTCATTATGTTTTCCACAAGCAACTGAAGCGTTAACGGCGGCAATTGGGCTTCCATAAATTCATTGGCAATGGATATGTTGCAATGAATGGCATTTCCCCACCGTACAGTGTGCAGAAACAAGTAGGCTTTTGTGAATTCCAGTTCCTTTTTGAGCGATATGAGCGGCTTGTCCTGACAATGCAACACATAGCGGTACACCTCTGAGAGTTGCCGGGTAAATACTACCGCACTTTGGGGATTATACTCAATCTCGGCAATCAATGTGTTTAAACTATTAAAAAGGAAGTGCGGATTAAGCTGATTTTGTAAAGCTGTATAGCGCGCTGTGTTATTTTCCTTTTGCAAATCGGCAGCGTGTTGTTGTAGCTGTAAACTTTGTTTCATGGAGCGATTCATAACCAACAGTCCCAAAATAATGAGCTCTACAAGCCATACAATAACCAGCACGCGTATGCCTCCATGTGGAAAGGTGAGCGGAGCGGCAGAGCCAACCAACAGTTTGGCGCATACAATGAGTCCGTAGTTCAAAACCAGGAGTAGAAATGCTACTCCGATATAAATAAATGAAATACGATTTCGCTTCTTTAAACTCAACGCATATTGATAGTGTAGCCAACTGCCTAAACGCATGGTTGCGAATCCGAGAATGTTGAGCGCACCAACAAAAAACAGAATGGAAGTAATTGAGCTGAGCTGTTGTTGTACACCTCCGGGGAAATGAGCAAAATTTACAAGCAGATAGTAGGCAAATAGACCTAATCCGCTAAATAGTAAAGCATTGGGGATGTTGTTGACAACTTTATTCATGTGCTTAGAATTTCAATTCAATGGGTATGGTGCCCTAAAGTACAATTTAAACCAATAACTATAAAATCTATAAATTGATTTTATTATCAACGCACCCTGTTCGTATCTCATTCAGGTTTCATTCAGCTTTCATTCAGGTTTCATTCAGGTTTGGGGGGTAATACCTGAATGAAACCTGAATGAAACCTGAATGAAAGCTGAATGAAACCCTAAGAGGGTGTAGTGAAGGTGGTGGTAATGTGGCGCTATTATTGAACGGAATACAAAACGAATAATAAAAATTATAGAGTATGTCCACCACCTTCAGTGACTGTTTAGTGCTGTTAGTTCTGTGCTTTATAGATAGCCGTTTAATGCGTTAATAAGCTCGGATCTGTGTATTTGTGCGGCAATTTTTGCTTGCGCAAAAAGGATTTGTGCGTTTTGCCTATACATTTGTGCGTCAATAACCTCGACAATAGAGCTTTTTCCCTCGCTGTAGCGTTCCAATGCTTGTTGCTCGTTGAGGTGTGCTTTATGTAGTGAGGATTGTGCCAGAATGGAGCGTTGGATGGCTTGTTTAAGAGCCAATTTGGATGTTTCTACATCCAACGTAATTTTATCTTTTGTTTTTTGAAATTCATCGGCTGCGATATCAACGCGCTCGCGTGACATTTTCTTCTCTTTGGTTCGTTTGCCCCATTCAAAGAGCGACATGGAGAGCTTTGCGTAGACAGCATAGTTAGGGTCCATATCCTTTTTAAAGTCATGTCCCGGCGAGCGATAGGAGCCTTCTGCGCCCACGGATAGACGGGGTTTGAAGGGTGCCTGTTTTAGTTTTAGGCTGTGTTCGGCCATGTTAATACGCTCTTTGGCAATGATAAGTGCAGCGTGTTGAGTAACATTTTCATCTAAAAGCGGATCGCTTAAGGCTAGCATAGGCACAAGCGTATCGGCCGGAATGAAACCGTGTAGTTGCTCGCTTATCAAGGCGTTGAGAGCCATGCAGCCGGTTTCATAGCCGGTGGTGGCTTGAAGTACCTGATATTGTGCTTCATTTTGTTTAACCTCCACCATAAGCAAATCCTGTGGGTTGATTAGGCCCACATCCACGCGTTCCTTAATGAGGGTAACTAGGTTGTTCATGGATTGCTCAAAATCGGTAGCAATACTTAGCAGCTCATTGCGTCCCACGGTGTTCCAATATTGTACATCGGTTTGATAACAGACCAAGTTATGAACCAAGTATACTTGTTGTTGGGTTAATGCCTGTTCTGTTTGTGCCATTTTGAGCGTTTGCAATAGACGACCACCGGTAAAGATGGGTTGTTCAACACCTACCCATGTGCCATAGTTCCAGTTGCTCCCTTCAATGTGTATGGGATTTTCCATGGAGGGTAAGGCAAAGTCCAAGGTGGTGGGATTTCCTGTATATTGAGCATTGGCGCCCAACGCCATTTTAGGCTTTCGGTCTGCGCGTATGGACTTCTCATAGTCCATGCTTATGCTAAGATTGCGTTGTGCTGCGCGTAAATCATGGTTATAGTCCAACGCCATTTTGCGATAGTCTTGCAGCGTGTTGCTTTGTTGTGCTGAAAGAGTTAACGCCGATAGGAGCAAGCCGGACAGGAGTATATGTTTCATTATTGATTAGCTTTTACATTATAAAAAAGGGCATACAATGCCGGAGTTACAAACAGTGTTAATAAAGTGGCAAAGGTGAGTCCAAAGATGATGGTTGCAGCCATCCCTCCAAACGCAATATCAAATAACAGTGGAACCATACCAAAAATGGTGGTTGTTGCCGCCATGAGTACCGGACGGGTACGCGATACGGTAGCTTCCACAATGGCATTATACAAGGCAACACCGCTGCGATGTTGTACATTAATTTCGTCAATAAGGACAATGACATTTTTAATAATCATGCCTAACAATCCCAACCATCCCGCAATAGGGAAAAAGCCAAAGTCGAAACCGGTAAGTAACATTCCTACGGCAACTCCAATAAGCGATAGCGGAAGAATGCAGAGTATAAGTACAGGCTCACGGAAGTTTCCGAATAGTGCCACCAGAATTACAATAAGAAGCAGGAAAGCCAACGGAAAGAAGGTTGCAATAGCTGCAAGCGCCTCGTTTTGATCCTTGTGTTGTGCATCCCAGAAAAAGGAATATCCCTCGGGTATTGCCATTTCTTCAATTTCACCGCGTATCTCGCTGTGCACCTCGGCCATGGTGTGTCCCGGTTTTACACCGCACATGGCTGCCATGGACAACTGTCTGTTGTAGGTGCGAACCTGTGGAAACTCCCACGTTGTTTTTATGGTTGTGGTGAGCTGAGATAGAGGAACGGATTTGTTTCCGTGCCAAACCGGGAAGTTACCTAACTCTTCCTCAGAGAGCAGATTCTCCTGCTTGGTTTTTAGTAAAAGCGGAACTTGTTTTTCACGGTCGCGGTAAATACCCACGGGTACACCGTCAACAATGGAGCGTACGGATTCCATCATAGTGGCTTTGTTAATGCCCATGGTTCCTGCTTTTACTGGGTCGTACTCCGGACGAATCATCATACACATGTTGTTCCATTCCGTACGTGCGTCTGCAACTTTAGGGTTACTACGCATTATCTCAATGGCTTCGCCGGCAAGTGAGTCTAAGACTGCTGCATCCGGGCCTAGAAAGCGAGCTTCAATTACAGCTTCAGTTAGCGGGCTAAGCTCAAATTTATTTACTTTGATAAGCGGTTGCGGAAAGTGATGACGTATGGAGTCCTGTAGAAGGGCATGCAGTTGTCGGGATTCGGCCGAGGTATGGCACTTAACCAATATTTGCGCATAGTTGGATTGTGGTCCAAATGCTACGTTTGCCAAATAGTAACGTGGAGGTGTGCGTCCCACATAGCTGGAGATGCTCTCAACTTGGTCATATTGATTAATATAGTCGGCAATTTGTAGCGCTAAGTGGTCGGTATGTTCAATACGTGTTCCTTCGGGCATCCACATGTCCAGTGTAAAGTATTGCTTGTCTAAAGCGGGTACAAATACTTTTGGAATGTATTTAAAACTTATGCCGCTCAGTACAAGCATACCCACCAATATGCAGACTGTAATAAGGCGATGGCGCATTACAAATTTTAGCATGGAGCGAAATGAGTCGTACATTTTACCGCTGTATAAACTCTCCTGAATGTCCTCTTTGCGTGGGCGCTTAACAAATTCTTGAATAAAGAAAGGTGTTTGTACCAGTGCAAAAAACCAACTGAACATGAGCGAAACTCCAATTACCACCACAAGCGATGAAAGAAGCTCCCCGGTGATGTGTGGAGAATAATAAATGGGTAAAAAGGTTAGAATGGCAATAACGGTAGCTGCCAAAAGCGGCAATGCCGTTGAGGAACATGCGCGCAGTATAGCCACACGCTTGCGCATACCTTTTTGCATATTCATAAGTGCGGAGTCGGATACGACAATAGCATTATCAACCAACATCCCCATGGCAATGATAATGGCTGCTAACGACATGCGTTGTAACGCTATGCCTTGAGCATACATAACAATAAGGGTGGCGAAAATTGAAAAAACTAAACCGCTACCTATGAGTACGCCATTCTTGAATCCTATGAAAAACAAGAGTATTGCTACCACTGTTAAAACAGAGATAATGAGATTAAAAATAAAACCCTGATTTGCTACGTCCGATTCATAGCCTTGGTCATATATGGATGTTAGTTGATAATCAGAAGGCATGTTTTCACCAAACCACGCAATGCGTTCCTCAACCAGTTTTGCCATGTCTACAACGTTCCCCGTGGGGATGGTAGAGATTGCAATACCCACGGCGGGAGCCCCATTCAGGCGCATCATGTTGCCGGCCGGTTGTTTATAACTCTCGGTGATGTGGGCAATATCGCCCAGTTTAAAGTACTCGCCCGTTTGTGAAACAATGGTAAGATTGGTGATATCGTCAAGTGAGTAGAAGTTACCGGTGGACTCAATGCGGAAGCGGAACTCATCGCTTTCCACGCCACCGGCATCTACTATTTTATTTTGCTTTTCGAATGCAGCCGCGATGGACTGTATGGAGATGCCGCGGCTGGTGAGTAGGGTAGGTTCTACGGTAATGTCAATGGTAGGTGACTGGGTGCCGTATAATTCAATCTTGGCAACATCCTTAACACGTAGTAAATCGTTTTTAATAATCTTGGCCTGTTCCTCCAATTCGCGGTAGGATTTTCCATTGCCGGTCAGTGCGTAAAACACGCCGAAAACATCGCCAAAATCATCGTTAACAATGGATTTTGCCGCACCTTGGGGTAAACGATGTTGAACATCGTTTACCTTGCGACGCAACTTATCCCACAGTTGTTGCATCTCATCAGCGCGAGTCTCTTTTTTTACATAAACCGTAATTTTAGATAGTCCGGCACGGTTTTCTGTTTTAAGATAGTACAACTCTCCTAACGACTGTATGGATTCCTCCAATATATCCGTAACCTGTGTTTGTACTTCCTGTGGCGAAGCACCGGGATAGGCCGTTAGTACAAGGGCTTGTTTAATGGTGAAAGGGGCATCCTCTAGTTTTCCCATTTTGAAATAAGAAAACATGCCTCCGGCAAATACCAGTAAGAGTATAAGTACAGTTACGGGTTTATTTTTTAGAAAATAGGTTATAATTTTCATGTGACAATAACGTTAGAAGTATTGTCCGGGTAGACATTGGAATAACAGAAAAGAGATGCTACCCGGACAGAGAAATAAGATAGGTAATGAAGTTGTGTGAATTATAAAAATATATCTAAATGCGATCTATCTTATTGGAAATATTTTCAACCGGCATATTGTCCGACAGAAAGCGCAGTCCGCTAACGGCTATACGCTCGCCTTTCTCAATGCCTTCAAGTATAATTACTCTGTTATCGGCAGCCAAGGAACCGGTAATAACTTTACGTTTAGTTACCGCGCCCTGCTCATCATCGACTACCCATACAAAACTTCCTTGTGTGGGACGGTGCGCTACTGCTGCCTGAGGAATGGTTATAACTTCCTCTTTAACCTCGTCATTATAAATTATATTTACTTTGCCGGACATTCCCGAAATAAGTTTCGCTTCGGTATTATCCAATTGCGCCGTAAGTAGATAAGAGAGATTGTTGGATGTGGTACTTTTAGATACCTCCAGTAGTTGTGCAATGTAGCATTTATTGTCACCGTCAAAGGTCAGTTCAATGCTCTTAATGTCGGCTTTGCGTGCTGCAACCTCCTTTGTGACATAGGTTTCAATTTTTAGCTTATTCATGTCAATAAATGAGACTACATCTCGTGTGGGTTGTATGTCTTGATATTGTTCAATAAACACCTCGCCAACAAATCCAGTGAAGGGAGCAGTTAGTTTAGTATCTGCTAACTCATTGCAAGCAGTCTCGTAGTTTAACTTAGCCGAGGTATACTCCGCTTTTGCCTTATCATAGCTACTGGCAGCTATATTTCCGGAATTATAGAGCTTGCATATACGCTCAAATTCCGTTTTACATTGTATATAAAGGGCCTCACTCCGCTCTTTACGGATAATAAAATCCCGCGGATCAATTTGTGCAATCACCTCACCTTGCTGGTATAAATTTCCGGAAAATGCATTGAAACGCGTTACCGGACCACCCACACGGAAAGAGAGATTCGTGGTGCGAAATGGTTTAGTGACAAACGGAAACTCATGTGTTCGGCCTGTTTTATCCACTCGCGCCTCGCAAGTTTCCACTCGCATTTTCTCAGTAGTTTTTGTTGCTCTCTTCTTGTTACACCCTGTAGCCAGCATTGCGACAGCTACGCACAAAGGAATAAATATCTTTTTCATTATCGCTATTATTATTTTTATCCACTATCAAAAGTAAACAGCCTAATAATGCGCGAATAGTAAAAAGTTACCGAAGCGGAAAAATTGGCAACTGAGTGGAGAGGTTTGGAGGATGAAGTAAAAGAATGCCCTAACGTTATATGAAGCGTGGAGTTAAATACATTGGATATGTACCGTGTGAAACGAAGTAAACGAGGTGAAATGTTAAGAGTTGGTATCTGTTTTTCGAATATTTTTCAATAACTTTGTTTATAACTATTTGTTATGTAATAGATAACAACGTAGATTATAGAACAAATTGGCATGTGTCGCGAAAGCGCAGTTTAAAACTAAAATCTAATCCTATTATGAGCGTATATCTTAAAAACATATCAACAAAACAACTCTTTGTTCTTAGTAGCGGAGTAGTGCTCTTTTTTAGTTTATTGTACTTAAATGCCTATATATTGAAATTAGATATCGGCATAATCAAGGTGTTCCAAAATATATTGACTTTGCCTCTCATTTTTATTCAATTTCTTCTTTTAATCCTAGTTGTTCTACGATTTGCAGGAAACAGATTTCGCACGGATAGATTTTTACTGCTAAGTTTATTGCTGTTAGTAGGCAATGGATTATTCATAATATGTAGTTTCCTGCACATTTAGCATGTTAAGTGGTTGCAGTGAGATACGCTATTCACGGAATCGATTAATATCCCGATTGGCATCATCCTTATTAATTCTTCTATTAAAATCTTTACCGCCTCTAAAATTCCAACTAAAACCTAGTTACGTGTTTCCTGTTCGATAATGATAAGATAGTGGAGTACTAACCCCAAACAAATAGTCACTCTAGTACAAAAAGCTATGTGTTAATGTGTGAGATTTTTTAATACATTCATGTATAGCATGAGCATTTTAACTACATTAGCATTATGTTGTGGTTCTCTTTATTTTATAATTATATAGCGATTTGATATATGGAAGAAAGAATATGCTTTTATTCAAAATATGATGGTTCTGTGAATTACTTTTTAAGACTCACAGAGAAACGTATGGCTGTATATAAACACGAAAATAGTTCTTTGACCATCAGTGATGTCATTGAGTTATATCATATAAAAAAGTTTTTTGATAATAATTGTCGTTTAAATGAATGGTCTAACGAATATTATTTAGAATTAAAGAATCAAACAAAAGAGTACGATAAGAAAATCAAACTTCGTTTTGAGCAACTCAATCATAATAATATTGTTTCGGAATACCTTCAATTAGAAGATGATTATCATAAGACATTTTGGGAAATTATTAATACCCAAGGATTACATAAGATTATAGATTGTAGTGCGATTGAATCTATCGTCAGACGTGATACGTCCCATCTTGATTATATTCTATGCAATAAAAATGTTGTAGAAAAATTTGGACGCACGATACGAACATTATTATTAGAAAATGAGAAGTCCGCTCATTATATCTTAGATAAATACACTACGAGAAGAGAGGATTTATCTGATGATGGTATATATTTTCCAGAATGCTTATCGCTCATTGACAAAGAAGCTATCATTGACAACTATCTAAATAGTAATGATCCAAATATAAATTATGTCCGGATGATCTCGCAAATAAAGGATAATTCATCCTTTAGATTATCAAAAAAGATAAAATATAAAGCAGATAAACTCGAAGATAAACTTATTAACGACTTCTTTTCAAACAATGTAACTCAAACTGCATCAATACAAAATATGCACATATTGATTGATAAGAAAGAGGCGCTTCCTCTTGAAATAGAACACATAAATAATGGTTGCCAAATATTTAAGTATAGTCTTCCACATATCTTATCTTGCGATAACAGACAGTTAATAAAAAATTTTGTGTCGTTGTTTGGGTGGGTAAATAACAAAGGTCTTATCAACCTTATTCATAAGAAACATGAAGAGGACGTATTGGAATCAATAAGCATGAAAGGACATGATTCTTATCCAAATTATAGAATATTTCGATTAAAAAATGATATAGCTTTAGATCAAATCAACATTTATAATATAGCCTTAAAAAAGGCCAATAGTACTATTGAATTAGTGCTACAAAAATTCTATGAAGTAGGATTAAGAGAATGGTATAATTATCCTGCTTTAAAACTCAATTTACCATTTAGCGAAGATAAAGAGCTAAGTAAATGCAGAATAATTTATCCTGAATTAGAATCACTTGTCAAACAATATAATCAATATACAGAAGACGATGAAATAGATTCTGCGTTATTCAGGTATCTTCCTCCCCTAAAAATTACTGATGGAAAAAGTTTATTATCAAAAAAATACTACGAAATTAACGGGGATAAAAGTGAGATTTTACGACCTATTAGCCTACTATTCTCCACCCAAAACTTGCTTACATACATAGAACCATTTAAAGATAAACATTACCGAACATTAGTAGAGTTGTTAGAAAAAGAATCCCACGTTTATTATAACTATTATGAGAATTTTCAAAAGCCTCATATTGATTATTTAATATCATTAAACTTATTAAAGATTGACTCATCTGGCATAATTACATTTGCCGATATTCCACAATTAGCAGTTATGAAATCATTGTGGGAATTTGGTGTTTGTTCTTATTGGCATCATAATGATGAGGAGCGGAAAGCATTGGATTGTTTACTTGAGAAGAAATGGTTAAAAACAGATGACCATCTTTTAAGTGGACCTGAAAGGGATTATTATAGTTTTTATCTTGACAATAGGAAATTTACAAATGGACACAAACTAAGAAATCTTTACGCACATGGAGCTAATGATAGTGCTTGGAATGACCAAACACATCAAGGTCATTATTATATATTTCTGCAGTTGCTAATTATCATTATATTGAAGATTGAGAATGACTTATGGCTTGCAACAAGAGTATTAGCAATTGGGATGAATTCAAGGGTCTGTTAATAAGGATTGTTTGGAATTCAATTAACCCGAAAAGTTATCTAGTTAATTGACATTTCTAATATTTGGTTACTATTATTATTCTGATGTTTAAAATAAAAAGGATGCCCGTTTGCGACGACGGGCATCCTTAGATACATTAAATTTTATTGATCCTATTTTGAGAAACATAGATCCGGTTTTTCAATGCGGATTCGGGCATCAACGGCCACCACACCTTTGGCATTACCAAGTAGTGGGTTTAAATCCATTTCAAATATTTCAGGAGCAACGGTAACTAAACGTGCAACGCGTGCTACGTTTTCGGCAAAGCTCTGTTCATTGACAGGTTCTTGGCCACGTGTGCCCTGAATAATTTTATATGAGCGCAGACGCTTAATCATGTCTGTAGCTTCGGGCACGGAGATTGGGGCAAGTCCGGCCTGTACGTCTTTTAGTGCTTCAATAAATATGCCACCAAGGCCACAAAGTACCATGTGTCCAAATTTATCTTCGCGTTTAGCGCCAATAAATACTTCTGTTCCCTGCAATTGTTGTGCCAACATCACAGCGTAGGTGTCCTTTATTTTAATCATGCGTTGAAATTCGGCTTCTACTTGCTCCATGTTGTTAACGTTGAGTACAACACCGCCGACATCTGATTTATGTACAGGTCCAACAACTTTCATTACCAGCGGGAAACCAATTTGTGAGGCATGTGCTAGGGCTTCCTCGAGTGTAGAAGCTACGCCTTCTTTTGCGCGTTGTATGCCGGCAGCATCGAGTAGAGAGTGAATGTTGGCAGGAGAAAGATATCCATTCTCGGCATTGTCAATTACTTCACGAATAGCTTCAACGTCAACATCCGGATAGGTTTCGTTGAGTAAAGGTTTTGGTGTGTTGTATACTTTGCAAAGTGCGTCGCCAAATACTACTTCGTCGTTAAACACTACGCGTCCTTTGGACATAAAATCGGCAATCTCGTCCTTCACATTAATTACGGAAGGAAGAATTGGGTATATTGGTTTTTTAGACAGAAACATTTTTTCGTTTAACAGGTCGTAAACGTCAAATACCTCAAATAGGCCGGGGCTACCAAAAATAACTGCAATTCCGTCAATGTTATCAAAGTCATGCTCGCATGCATCCAGAATATGTCCCAGTTGCTCGGCAGTACCGGTGGCTAGGAAGTCGATAGGGTTTCCAACCGACGATCCGGGAAAGAGTTTCGTTAATAGCTCGTCAGCTTTTGGACCTTCAATGTGTGGAACATCCAAACCTCCGTTTGAAAGTGCATCCGTGAGCATTACTGCCGGTCCACCGGCATGTGTAACTACTGCAATGTTTTTGCCCTTTAAGTCGGGATGCATAAATATGGAGGCAACGGTGATAAGTTCTTCGCGTCCGTTGCAACGTACAATGCCGGCTTTGCGGAAAAGTGCATTCACGGCAACATCCGAGCTTGCAAGAGCGCCCGTGTGGCTACTTGCTGCACGGCTTCCTGCCTCTGATCCTCCGGCTTTGATTGCGGCAATTTTACATCCCTTAGCAATTAGGGATTGTGCGTGGCGCAATAGCTTATCGGGTTTGTCAATTTTTTCAATATATAATAGTTTGACACGCGATGAGGTTTGCGGGTTAAACGAATGGTCTAAATATTCAAGTACCTCTTCCACGCCCATTTGTGCCGAGTTACCCACGGAGTATACGGAGGCGAATTTTAATCCTTTTGTAACGGCATTTTCCATGATGAATACAGCTGTAGCGCCGCTGCCTGTAATAAAATCAACGCCGTGTGGATCGAGCTTAGGTATGGGACGCGTAAATGCTCCGTTGTAATTAGGGTTAAGTATCCCAATACAGTTTGGACCAATTAGGGCGCCATCCACTTTATTAATCATTTCCACAATTTCTTTTTCCATTTTGGCACCTTCGGCATTCTCTTCGCTAAATCCGGCCGAAAGGATGATGAATGCACGGCATCCTTTTTCCTGTGTAAGTATACGTACCGCATCCACACAGAATTTGGCTGCAATGGCAAGAATGGCACAATCCGTTTGTGGTAGTTCGTTTATGGTACGATAGGATTTAACACCCTGTACATTGTCCAGTTTTGGATTAACAACGCTAATAGTGCCTTTGAAATTGCCCGAAAGGAGATTTTGTAAAACACGTCCTCCGGGTTTATGAATATCATCAGATCCACCAACAACAACGATGGATTGTGGGTCAAGTAATTGTTTATTAATCATAACTTTTATGTTTAGCTTTGCTTACAAAGTAAATGTAATTTAAGGCATATGCAAATAGATTAACAATAATTATTCATTTTAAGATTACATTCTGTAATATAGGTGAAAGCAAAAATGTGCAGCCAATAATTGGGTGTTGAGGCATGGAAAAAATGGGATGATAGATTCTTGGTTATTTACTCACGCAGTAGTAACGTGCGGTGTGTATTATGTTCAGTTTTTTATGTGTGCTAAATGGTTGTTTTGCTCCAAAGGGCGGGGTGCAATGAGTATCCCTCTTAAGGGTTTCGGCAAGTTTCAGACTAGGTTACGGCAAGGTTTCGACTACCATGATACCCCAATAGTAGTCGAAACCTTGTCGTAACCTAGTCGAAACCCTTAAGAGGAGTGAAGGAAATTGTTGGATTATTTTGAGTAACTTGTTTTTTTATGGGCGTTTGGAAATGGATAGTAGATGATGCGATAAAAAATGGATTTGCGATGATTCATAAGTTACTACAACTTTTAAAATTATAATTTTTATTTATATCTTGCACGCTAAACCCAAAGTGGTTGGAATATAAAACTTACTAACCGGCAACATGCCACAAAAAATAGAATGATATGCAACAAACATTTTTGTTTTTAGCCGATGGTTTCGAGGAAATAGAGGCTTTAGCAGTGGTAGATATTCTACGTCGCGGAAATGTTAATATTGAAACAGTTTCAATTACCTCTTCAATGGATGTAAAAGGAGCACATGGTATTAGCGTTAAGGCAGACCGGTTATTGAGTGATATTACCACACAAGAGGCAGAGTGCCTAATTCTTCCCGGAGGGATGCCGGGAGCACAACATTTGTGCGATTGTCCAGACTTAGTAGCCTATGTGCAGCGTCACGTATCTGCCGGCCGATTAACAGCGGCAATTTGCGCAGCGCCTGCTTTAGTGCTAGGGAAAATAGATTTTGGAAAATCCATGCATGCAACGTGCTATCCTAGTTTTGAAAAGTTTGCTCCCAATTTGGTGTTTCAAAAGCAAGGAGTTGTGGTGGATGACTTTTTAATTACGGGTCGTGGGCCGGCTTATGCCGTTGATTTTGGTTTAACTATTTTAACACATTTACATTCACAAGAAGTTGCGGATAGTATTGCATCCGGTATGCTATTGAGTGAAAAATATAACAGATAAGAGATAGATGAAAATTTATAAGTTTGGTGGTGCATCTGTAAAAGATTCTGATGGAGTAAAAAATCTTTGTTCCATTGTCAGTGCGAAGAGAGAGAATCTGATTATTGTGGTCTCAGCCATGGGCAAAATGACCAATAAGTTTGAGGAAGTAGTGAATAGCTATTTTTATCAGCAGGAGGGAAGAGAACAGTTTGTCCAAGAGGTGAAGGATTTTCACTACAATATTATTCAGGGATTGTTCCCAAGAACAAGTGTTGTTTATGAGAAGGTTGAAAAACTATTCTCTGAATTGGAGTCTTGTTTGTTACTAGAGCCTTCTTTGTGCTATGATTATGAGTATGACAGAATTATTCCTTTTGGGGAGCGTTTGTCTACAACAATAATCTCCGAATACTTAAATCAGGAAGGTTGTAAAAACAAGTTTGTAGATGTGCGCAAAGCCATTATTTCCGATAGTACATACCGAAATGCAAATGTGGATATGGAAATATCGCGCGATTTGTGTAAGAAACGTTTTACATTCCAAGATACATTTACTTATGTAACACAGGGATTTATTGCTGGGACTTCAACAAACCAAACTACTACGTTGGGACGTGAGGGATCGGATTATACGGCTGCTATTTTAGCAAACTTGCTTGATGCGGAGGATGTGACTATTTGGAAGGATGTTCCGGGTATTATGAATGCCGACCCAAAAGCTTATGCGGATACAACCATAATTTCTAGATTATCCTATAGGGAAGCTATTGAGCTGTCTAACTACGGGGCGCAGGTTATTCACCCTAAAACAATAAAGCCTTTAGAAAATAAAGGAATTAGCTTGTTGGTGAAGTCTTTTACTCAACCTCAAGAGCCGGGATCGGTGATTAAGGCTTACAATGAGAAATTAGCGTTGCCTCCAATTTTTATTGATAAAACGAATTTGATGCTTATTACAGTGACGCCAAAGGATTTTTCTGTTATTGCAGAGGATATTTTATTGGATGTTATAAGCACAATGAACAAGTATAGATTGAAATTGAATTTAATTCAAACTTCGGCAATAAGTTTTTCTTTTTGTGTAGATAAGAAAAGTGGCGCGATGGAAAAATTTATTAGCGATTTGAAAGAAAATTACGAGGTGCTTTACAATGACAATGTTGCCTTGTTAACCGTTAGACACTATACCGATGAGGTAATAGATAAACTAACCAAAGGAAAGCAAATGTTGGTGGCACAAAAAAGTAGACGTACAGCGCGTTTTATTTTTGAGAATCAATAAATATTGGGAAGAGAGTGAGTGACTGCTTACTTGCCACATGAAGATGTTGAGTGGGGAACTGTCACAATTATAGGAAGATACAAAAGTATTTGTTATTTTCGCGTGTTGTTAATTACATAAAAACTATATAGAAAGAATGAGTAAGAAATTCTCTGAATATAAAGGATTAAATCTTTCACAAATAAATAAGGATGTACTTGATTTGTGGAAGGATGAAAATACATTTGAAATGAGTCTTAAAACCCGTGAGGGACATAAGCCATTTGTGTTTTTTGAAGGACCACCGTCAGCAAACGGAATGCCTGGTATTCACCACGTGATGGCGCGTACGCTGAAGGATGTTGTTTGTAGATACAAAACATTACAAGGTTTTTATGTTGAGCGTAAAGCGGGATGGGATACTCACGGATTACCTGTTGAGTTAGGTGTAGAAAAGAAATTGGGAATAACGAAAGAGGCTATTGGTAAAACAATAACTGTTGCGGAATACAATAAAGAGTGCCGTGAGGATGTCATGAAATTTACACGTGAGTGGGAAGATTTGACAACAAAAATGGGTTACTGGGTGGATATGAACGATCCGTATATTACTTATGATAATCGTTATATTGAAACGTTGTGGTACCTATTGAAGGAGCTTTATAATAAAGATTTATTATACAAAGGATATACAATTCAACCTTATTCGCCTGCAGCGGGTACAGGATTGAGTACGCATGAGCTAAACCAACCGGGTTGTTACCGTGACGTGAAGGATACAACTTGTGTGGCACAGTTTAAAGTGGTACGTAACGAAGAGTCTGAGAAGTTATTTGCAAATGCAGATAACGTGGATTTTGTTGCATGGACAACTACGCCATGGACATTGCCATCCAATACAGCACTTTGTGTGGGACCTAACATTACTTATGTACAAGTAAAATCTTTTAATCCGTATACTTACCAACCGGTATGTGTAATCTTGGCAAAGGACCGTTTCAACGCATACTTTAATCCTAAAGCACAAGACTTAAAATTGGCCGACTACAACGAGGGAGATAAGTTAATTCCTTACGAAGTGGTTGCTGAGTTTAAAGGTGAAGAGTTGAAAGGTATTCGCTATGAGCAATTGTTGCCATGGATGACTCCTATTGAAGGGGATGCTTTCCGCGTAATTACCGGCGATTTTGTGACAACAGAGGATGGTACAGGTATTGTACACATTGCGCCTACGTTTGGTGCTGATGATGACCGTGTGGCTAAAACTGCGGGCATTGCTCCAATGTTGTTATTGGATAAAGAAGGTAACCGTGTGCCAATGGTTGACAAGCAAGGACGTTTGTTCCCTATTGAGGATTTGGATGAGGCATTTGTAAAAGAGCACGTAAATGTTGCAGCTTATAAAGAGTACGCGGGCAGATTTGTAAAGAATGCTTACGACTTGACGTTGACCGAAAATGATGCAACTTTAGATATAGATATTTGTGTTGATTTAAAGAAAGAGAATAAGGCTTTCAAAGTAGAGAAACACGAGCATAATTATCCACACTGTTGGCGTACAGACAAGCCGGTATTGTATTATCCGCTTGATTCATGGTTTATCCGTACAACAGCTGTAAAAGAGCGTATGATTGAGCTTAACAAAACTATTAACTGGAAACCGCAAAGTACGGGAGAAGGACGTTTTGGTAAGTGGCTAGAGAATTTGGTGGACTGGAACTTGTCACGTTCACGCTACTGGGGAACTCCGCTACCTATTTGGTTAAACGAGGATGGTAGTGAAATGAAGTGTATTGGTTCGGTTGAAGAGCTAGTGGGCGAGATAGAGAAATCCATTGCTGCCGGCTTTATGACAGAAAATCCTTACGAGGGATTTGTTGTAGGGGATAACAGCCAAGAAAACTACGATAAGATAGATTTACACCGTCCTTATGTTGATGATATTATTTTAGTATCGTCTAAGGGGGAGAAAATGGTGCGTGAGAAAGACTTAATTGATGTTTGGTTTGACTCGGGCGCAATGCCATATGCTCAGTTGCACTATCCGTTTGAAAATAAAGAATTAATTGAAACACATAAACGTTTCCCTGCTGATTTTATTGCAGAGGGTGTTGACCAAACGCGTGGATGGTTCTTTACATTACATGCAATTGCAACAATGACATTTGACTCGGTAGCGTTTAAAAACATTATCTCTAACGGATTGGTGTTAGATGCTAAAGGAAATAAAATGTCTAAGCGTTTAGGTAACGCTGTGGATCCGTTTGAGACGATAGAGAAATTTGGATCGGATCCGTTACGTTGGTATATGATTACTAACTCACAGCCTTGGGATAACTTGAAGTTTGACATCTCGGGTGTTGATGAGGTTAAGCGTAAATTCTTTGGAACATTATATAATACGTATGGTTTCTTTGCACTTTATGCTAATGTGGATGGATTTACATATAGCGAGGCAGATGTAGCGTTTGATGAGCGTCCGGAGCTTGACCGTTGGATTTTATCACTATTAAATTCATTGGTGAAAGAAGTTACTGAAGCTTATGAGAAATATGAACCAACACGTGCAGGACGCGCAATCCAAGAGTTTGTGATGGAGAACCTATCTAACTGGTATGTTCGTTTATCACGTAAGCGTTTCTGGGGTGGAGAGTATACTCAAGACAAGATTTCGGCTTATCAGACATTATATAAGTGTTTAGAGACTGTTGCTTTGTTAGCGTCGCCTATAGCTCCGTTCTATGCAGATCAGTTATTCCGCGATTTAAATGCGGTAACAGGTCGTATTGACGGAAGTGTGCATTTAGCAACATTCCCAACAGTGGATGAGGCTTGCGTAAATAGCGTGCTTGAGGAGCAAATGGAGATGGCTCAGAAAATATCATCTATGGTGTTGGGTCTACGCCGTAAGGTTCAAATCCGTGTGCGTCAGCCATTAAGCAAGTTAATGATACCTATTTTAAGTGATGAAATGGTAAATCGTATTGATGCGGTGAAAAATATCATCCTTTCGGAGGTGAATGTAAAAGAAATTGAGTACATTAGCGATACAACAGGTGTGCTTGTTAAGCGTATTAAGCCAAACTTTAAAACATTGGGACCTCGTTACGGTAAGCAGATGAAACAAATCTCGGCTGTAGTAGGTGCAATGAGTCAGCAAGACATTTTTGCTTTTGAGAAAAGCGGAGAGTATAAGTTTGATGTTGATGGTGTAAACGTTGAGTTAACGCTTGAGGATGTTGATATTATTTCGGAAGATATTCCGGGATTATTAGTAGCCAATGAGGGCAGATTGACTGTTGCATTGGATGTAAACATAACCAAGGAACTTAAAGAAGAGGGAATTGCGCGTGAGTTTATAAACCGTATTCAGAATTTACGTAAAGAGAGTGATTTTGACGTAACAGACAAAATTAAACTTGAAATAGGTTCGCATGCGGAAACTAATGAGGCAATAGCTAACTTTAAAGGATACATTGCGAGCCAGGTATTAGCTGATAGTATTGAAATTGTTACAGAAAAACCTGCAGATGCTAAGGATATTGAGATTGATGAAATCAATACTTATATAAAAGTAGAAAAGATGTAACCTTTATACGCAAATATTGGTATAATAGTGATATCTTTGGAGATTTAACACTATTATATCAATTTTAAGAATACTAACATAAAAACGAGACCTATGGCAGAAAAGACAAGATATTCGGACGAGGAGCTTCAGGAATTTAAAGATATTATTCTTGTTAAGCTGGCTAAAGCGCGTAAAGACTATGAAGAGCTTAAGGCGTCGATTTCCGGTAGCGATGGTAATGATATTGCCGATACATCGCCTACTTTTAAGGTTTTAGAGGAGGGTGCTTCGGTACTTTCTAAAGAGGAAGCAGGACGTTTGGCGCAACGCCAAGCTAAGTTTATTTCTCACCTTGAAGGAGCACTTGTAAGAATAGAGAATAAAACGTATGGAATTTGCCGTGTAACAGGCAAGCTCATAGCTAAAGAACGCTTAAGAGCAGTGCCTCACGCAACATTGAGCATGGATGCGAAAATGGAGCAAAAATAAAAAGTAGCTATAACAACCTACCGGAAAACGGTAGGTTGTTATATATAACTAAATAATATTTATGAGTACAGGAAAAAAGCTTGCCATACTGGCAGTGGTGTTGATAATATTTGATCAAGTTGTAAAGATTTGGATAAAAACTCACATGACTATAGGTGAGGAGTTTAATGTTTTTGGCGAATGGTTTAAGATATTATTTATTGAAAATAATGGAATGGCCTTTGGCATGGAGTTAAGCTCGGCTAAATGGGGAAAACTTGCATTAAGTTTGTTTCGGATTGTAGCGGTAGGTGCAATTGGCTATTACATTCATAGATTAGTGAAAGAAAAAGCGCCGAAGGGTGTGTTGGTTTCTTTTGTTATGATTTTATGTGGAGCTCTTGGAAACATAATTGACAGCTTGTTTTATGGTATCCTGTTTAACCACAGTCACGGTCAAGTAGCAACTTTTTTACCAGAAGGTGGCGGTTACGCATCGTTATTCTATGGTAAAGTTGTAGACATGCTTTATTTTCCTTTATTTCAGGGATATTTACCAAACTGGTTACCTATATGGGGTGGAGAGTATTTTATATTTTTCCGACCGGTGTTTAATATTGCCGATTCGTATATAACGATAGGTGTATTTATCTTGATTTTATTTTATAGGAATTACTTTTCTGAAAAAGAAACAAAAAAAAAGATAACACAAGAGGCATAAATAACATATAAAAGAGATAGAGTTAGATTAGAGCTCTATCTCTTTTTTTATTTATTATTTTGAGATTGCCAAAAAATAAGTAGGTTTGCACTCTCATTATTAAAAATTAAATAGGGTAAAGAATATTTTACCACAACTGCTATAGATTTATGATTGAAAATCTTGTTATCGTTGAGTCCCCAGCTAAGGCTAAAACCATAGAAAAGTTCTTAGGGAACGGCTATGTAGTAAAGTCTAGTTATGGACACATTCGTGATTTAGAGAAGAAAGACTTCGGGATTGACATTGAACACAATTTTCAACCCAAATATACTGTATCCGCTGATAAGAAAGCGGTTGTAAAAGAACTTAAAACGTTAGCGTCAGAAGCGAAGACGATATGGTTAGCTTCCGATGAGGACCGCGAAGGAGAGGCCATTGCATGGCACTTGTTTGAGGTGTTAAAGCTGAAACCAGAAAATACAAAGCGTATTGTTTTTCATGAAATTACTAAAGATGCTATCTTAAATGCGATTGCACATCCTCGTAATATTGATTTGAATTTAGTCGATGCGCAACAAGCAAGACGTGTTTTAGACAGATTAGTAGGGTTTGAGGTGTCGCCTGTTTTATGGAAAAAGGTGAAACCGTCACTGTCTGCCGGTAGGGTACAAAGTGTTGCCGTAAAATTAATTGTGGAGCGTGAGCGTGAGATAAACGCTTTTAGTCGCCAAAAATATTATAAAGTAGCAGGGCAATTTACGCCGGCTACGGAAAGAAATATATTCAAAGCAGAAGCGACTAAGCGCTTTGAAAATAAAGAGCAAGTAACAAAGTTCCTTGAAAACTGTAAGGATGCACGTTTTACTGTGCGGGATATTGAAACAAAACCAACATCACGTAAACCAGCTGCACCATTTACAACATCTACGTTACAACAGGAGGCTGCGCGCAAGTTAGGCTTCTCTGTGTCTCAGACTATGTCTGTAGCTCAGAAATTGTATGAGCATGGGTTTATTACGTATATGAGAACGGATAGTGTTAATTTATCGGAGTTAGCAATAAAAAGTGCTAAGGCTGTTATATGTCAAACACTAGGAGAGCAATATTCTCAATCGCGTAATTACAGCACCAAAAGCAAAAGTGCGCAAGAAGCCCATGAGGCTATCCGTCCAACGTATATGGACAAGCAAGAAATAGAGGGTGATAATAATGAACAGAGATTATATTCTCTTATATATAAAAGAACATTAGCGTCTCAGATGGCAGATGCACGTTTGGAGAAGACGGTTGTCGACATTGAGGTGTCGGGAGATGCTATCGGTTTTCAAGCAGTAGGTGAGGTAATTCTTTTTGACGGTTTCCTACGTATGTACATGGAAAGTAACGATGATGAGCACGATGGTGAGGACTCGGCTTTACTTCCTAATATGGAAAAAGGAGAGTTGTTAAAACGAGAGATTATTACGGCTACAGAACAGTATACGCAACATGCTCCACGCTATACGGAGGCAAGTTTGGTGAAAAAACTGGAGGCGCTAGGAATAGGACGTCCTTCTACTTATGCTCCAACAATTACTACGATACAAAATAGAGGGTATATCATTAAGGAGTCCCGAGATGGCGTAGCGGAAGAGGTTGAGAACTTGGAGTTGAAAGGTGACGAGATTCGCTTTATCAAGCAGCAAAAAATGGTTGGTGCAGAGAAAAAGAAGCTATTCCCATCGGACATTGGGATAGTTGTAACTGATTTCCTATCGGAGCACTTTAAGGATATTATGGATTACAATTTTACGGCTCAAGCCGAGGAGGCGTTAGACCATATTGCTGAAGGCGAAATTAAATGGCAAAAGATGATTGGCGATTTCTATACTCCTTTCCATGCAAATGTAGAGCAGACTCTAGAGACCTCCGAGCGAAATACAGGTGAGCGTTTATTGGGAGCCAATGAGAATGGTGAACCTGTGAGCGTGCGTATTGGCCGTTTTGGACCAATAGCTCAAATTGGAGAAGGCGAAACGGTACGTTACGCTAGTTTAAGAAAAGGGCAGCTACTAGAAACAATCAGTTTGGAGGAAGCATTAGACCTATTTAAATTTCCTCGTAAATTGGGCGAATATGAAGGCAAGGAGATAAGCGTTGCCATTGGGCGTTTTGGGCCGTATATTAAGCTGGGAAGTGATTTTATATCTTTAAAAAAGGGTGAGGACGATCCTGAAACAATAGGGTATGACCGAGCAGTGCAGCGTATAGAGGAGAAACGTGAAAGCGACAGACAGAAGTTGATTAAGTCCTTTGAGGACGGAATTCAAATTCTTAATGGCCGCTTTGGTCCATACATTACGTTGAATAAGCAGAATTATAAGATACCAAAGGGAACGGATGCCCATTCATTAACGCACGATGATTGTAAGGCAATAATTGCTAAGGAGGGGGAGAAACCGTCCAGTTCAAAAGGTAAACGTGCAAGTGCTAAAAAAAGTGAAACCACAGCGAAAAAGACTACTGCTAAAAAGAGTACAACTAAAAAGAGTGCTAAGAAAGAGTAGCTTAACGTGCGGAATTAGAGCTAAATATTTGCATAAAATGGGCAGAATGAGTATATTCGTAGCCTAATAGCGAGATGTATTATTAAGAAACATTAAATTTATATAGATGGCAACATTACAAAAGATCAGAAACCGTGGTGGTTTGCTTGTGAGCATCGTGATCGGTTTGGCACTTATTGCCTTTATTGTTGGTGACGCTTTAAGCTCAGGAGCAAGTGTATTTAACAGAAGCAGAAATCAGGTAGGAGAAATTGCCGGAGAAGAAGTTTCGATCCAAGAGTATCAAAGATTACTATCCAAAAATGAAGAGTTAATTAAAATGATGGGTGATGCTTCGGCATTGACTTCAGAGCAACATGATCAATTACGCGAAAGTACTTGGCAACAATTAATCATGGAGCGCGTTATGGGTACAGAGTTTGAAAAACTAGGTATTGCTGTAAGTAACGACGAACTTTATGACATGTTATTAGGAGACAATATGGATCCTAATGTTCGCAGACTTTTTGCTGATCCTACTACTGGTGAGGTTGATTTAAATCAGGCTCGTACTGTGATTAAACAACTTATTTCTGCGCCTGCAAATTCTCCACAAAAAGCATATTGGTTAAATATGGAGAAAGAGATTGCTGATGCTCGTGAAATGAGTAAATACAACAACTTGCTTGCAAAAGCTATGTTTGTTACAGATGCTCAGATTGAGGATAACTTAGCCGGAAATGCACAAGTAAACGATATTAACTATGTGGTACGTAATTACAGTACAATCTCTGATTCGGCTGTGCAAGTATCAAATAGCGAAATTGAAAAATACTACAACGCTAACAAAAAACGTTTTGAGCAAAATGCTAATCGCCAAATTACTTACGTAAGTTTCGATATCGTACCATCTACAGATGATTATAACGAAACAGAAAAGCAAGTAGCTGGTTTAGCTGATGAATTTGCGGATGCAACTGACGTTGCTGAATTTATTGGTTTAACTTCTGATACAAAATTTGACGGTACATACTTCAAAAAAGAAGATATTAGTAACGAAGCATTAGCTGATTTTGTATTTTCTAACGATAAAGGTGTTTACGGACCATACCTAGAGAGCGAAGCTTATAAAATTGCTCGTCGTGGAGAAAGCCGTATGTTGCCGGACTCAGTAAGAGCTCGTCATATCCTTTTACCTTTAGGAACAAATGCTGATAGTCTTGTAAACTTAATCAAAAAAGGAGCAGACTTTGAAGCAATTGCTAAAACAAACTCAACAGACCAAAATTCAGCAATCAATGGAGGAGATCTAGGATGGTTCTCTCAAAGCATGATGGTACAACCATTCAGCGATAGCGCATTCTTTGCTAATAAAGGTGAGCTTAAAATAGTAAATACTCAATTTGGAACACATATTCTACAAGTTACAGATCGTTCAAAACCTGTAGAGAAAGTACAGATTGCTGTTATTGCTAAGGAAGTATATCCTTCTACTGAAACAACAAATAAAATCTACAACGATGCGCGTTCATTTGCACAAGGTGTTAAAACTATTGAGCAATTCAACAACCGTGCTGCTGAGATGAATGTAACTAAACGTATGGCTACTCTTGCTGGTAATGACCGTGCAGTTGCAGGAATTGAGGGATCAAGAGATATTGTACGTCAAGCATACTTAAACGATCAAATTGGTCAAGTGCTTACTACAGGCGAACAGACTATTTTTGAAAATGGTGATAAATACACTATTGCTGTTTTAACTGGAATTACTCCTGAGGGAATCTCTCCATTAAAACAAGTGTCAGGACAAATTCGCAGCATCTTAGTACGTCAGAAAAAAGCTGAAATGTTAGCTAAGGAGTTTGACGCAGCAAAACAAGGAAGCCAAAGCTTATTGTCTTTAGCATCAAAAATGAACAGCGATGTTCGTGAAGCTGCTGATATTACATTTAATTCTTTCCAAATCCCAGGAGCTGGAATCGAGCCTAATGTAATTGGTTCTATCACTACATTAAAAGAAGGTGAATTTTCTCAACCTATTGAAGGTAACCAAGGTGTATATGTATTCCAAGTTACTTCTCGTAAAGCTGAAGAGAACACTTCTGATATGAAAGAGAATGTAAAACAACGTATGACGCAAATGAATGCTTATAGCGCAGCTTACCAAGCTATGCAAGCATTAAACAAAAACGGAAATATCGTTGATCAACGCTACAAGTTCTATTAATAGAATTAGCGAATAATATAAAAAAAGGATGCTTTAAAAGCATCCTTTTTTTGTTACCTCTATATTACAGTATCCTCTTTGGGTGGTTCTTGTTCATTCTCTTTTGATTTTGGAGTGAACCATTTCTCTTGTATCTCCTGCATTAACTTATAGAAGTTAGGCATGAATAGAGTTCCTACAAATGAGGTCATTGTCATTCCGGCAAATACCGCAATACCTAGGGATATACGGCTAGCTGCACCTGCACCCGTTGCAACAACAAGTGGAAAAGTTCCTAGTATGAATGCGAACGAAGTCATTAAAATTGGTCGTAAGCGTACTTTACCGGCCTCTAATGCTGCATCGGTGATGGACTGACCAGCTGCGCGGTAGTCTCTGGCAAACTCTACAATCAGAATGGCATTTTTGGCCGCCAATCCAATGAGCAGTACAATACCAATCTGTGTGTAAACACTAATGGATAATCCCATTGCCATACAACCAAGTACAACGCCTAATACGGCGATTGGAAGACCTAAGATAACGGCTACCGGACTTGTCCAACTTTCATATTTCGCTGCCATAATGAAATATGCAAATAAAATAGCCATCACAAATGTCAAAGTAGTTGTCGAAGTTGACGACTCTTCTTGATAGGCTAATGAAGTCCACTGATAACCAAACGATTTACCGGCTTTCTCTTTAATTACACTTTCCATGGCACTAATACCCTGTCCTGAGCTATAACCTGCCGCACTTGATCCCGATATTAAAGCTGCTACATAAGTATTGTAGCGAGTTACCAATTCTGGTGCAAGTTGAGTTTGCGCAGTAGAAAAGGCTGTAAATGGAATCATCTGTCCATCACTATTGGAAACGTACACATTACGTAAGCTTTCTATGAATGTTCTAGACATAGGCGTACCAGCCATGTGTACTTGATAAATTCTATTAAACTTAACAAAGTTGTTTACATATTGATTACCAAGATAGGACGATAGAGCTCCAAATACATCCTGTAAATTAATGCCAAGAAACTCAACCTTATCGCGGTCAATATCTAAATAGTATTGAGGTACATTTGCACTATACTCGCTATTTACACCCGTCAATCCCGTAGTTTGGTTAGCTTGCTGTGTAATAATATCTACCATGTTTTGAAGTTCGTAGGCGCCTAATGCATTTATATCCTCAATCATAACTTGGAATCCACTACTTTCACCTAATCCAGGAATTGCTGGTGGTGTCATAGCATAAGTTTGTGACTCCGGAATGGCATAATATGCTATTCCATTTAAACGATTGGATATTGCAGTTGCGCTAAGCTCTTTTCCTTTCCTTTCGCTCCAGTTTTTCAACATTACAAATATTGTTGCAGTATTTGTAAGCGGAGCATTCTCAATGAGCGAGAATCCACCAATAGTAAGATAATTATCAACACCATCCAAAGTATCAAGTATAGATGCTAAGGTTTTGTGTGCTTGCAAAGTTTGAGTAAGCGATGCACCGTCGGCCAATTGCATGGAAACAAAGAAATAACCTTGATCCTCTACCGGTAGGAAACTCTTAGGTCTTGAGCTCATACCCCAAAATGCTAGTGCCGATAAACAAAGGAATACAAACAATGTAACAACGGAGTGTTCTAGAAATTTGCGGACAATCCAAACAAAACCGTCAGTTGCCCATCCAAATACTTTATTAAACCATACGTATAAAAAGAACTTAGTTTCTTTCTTCGGTTTTAGGAATAGTGCACATAAAGCAGGACTTAGCGTAAGTGCATTAAAACCACTAATGGCAACTGCAATGGCAATAGTTAACGCAAATTGTTTGTATAACTGTCCTGTAATTCCCGATATAAATGCGGTAGGTATAAATACAGCAAGTAATACTAATACAATACTCACAATAGTTCCGGAAACCTCATTCATTGCCTCAATAACTGCCTCTTTTACGGTTTTAAATTTACCTGTTTCAATAAGTCGGTAACTATTCTCAACAATAATAATTGCGTCGTCTACAACCAAACCAATGGCAAGTACCATACCAAACAATGTTAATGTATTTATGGTAAACCCTAGTGCTGCCATCACAATAAATGTTCCAATCAAGGAAACCGGTATGGCAATCATTGGGATAAGAGTTGCTCTCCAGTTTTGTAGGAAAAATAGTACCACAATAAGTACAAGTACAAAAGCTGTGATGAGTGTTGAATAGATATCCGAGATAGAAGCATGGATAAACTCTGTGGTATCCAGCGTTACATTATAGTCTAATCCGGGTGGAAAGTATTCTGCCAACTCGGCCATTTTTGCACGTACTCCCTTAGATACCTCTAGGGCATTACCTCCAGGCAATTGATAAACACCAATAGCGGCTACATCCTTACCCTCCAATGTTGCGGTGTAATTGTAGTATTCCCTACCTAGATCTATTTTAGCAATATCTTTTAGACGTAGATACTTACCTCCGGGTAGAGTTTTTATAATAATATTTCCAAACTGCTCCGTAGTGACCAATAAACCTTCTGTTTGTATGGTGTAAGTATACGCAACATTTTGATTAAGTGGCTGTGATCCAACCGAACCTGCTGCTACCTGAATATTTTGCGATTGTATTGCTGCCGCAACCTCTTCGGGAGTCACGCCTCTTATCATCATTAAATCCGGATCAAGCCATACACGCATACTGTAATCGCCCGATCCAAAGGATTGTACATTACCCACACTAGGTAACCTCGAAAGCTCATTGACTATATTCAGCGATGCATAGTTAGATAGGAATAAGGCATCCAAATCCGGCGAGGACGAGGTTAATGATATAAACATAACCACGTTTGTCGATTGTTTCTGAGTAGTTACTCCAAGCTGTGTTACCTCCTCTGGTAAATTTGACATCGCAATGTTAACTCTATTTTGAACCAAAACGGTAGCAATATCAATATCTGTTCCTAAATCAAATGTAATAGTTAACTGATAATCGCCCGATGATGACGAGGACGAGGACATATACGTCATCCCCTCAACACCATTAACCTGCTGCTCTATAGGAGATGCTACCATATCTGCTATCGTAGATGCACTAGCACCCGGATAGCTTGCCGAAACTACAACCGTTGGTGGTGTAATGGTGGGGTACTGTTCAATAGGCAATGACATCATTGCTATGATACCTCCCACTACCATCATAATTGAGGTAACAGTTGCAAATATCGGTCTATTTATAAAAAAAGTAGATATCATAATTCTTTATTACTTAGTTTTTTCTTCGGTTGCTACAGTTCCGGTAGGCATAATATAAGGAACAACTTTTTCCCCATTACGCATATTTACCAGTGCGCGTACAACATATTCTTCGCCGGGTTTTATTCCGTCAAGCACTTGTCTCATGCCGTCATTGTCTAGGTACCCTACGGTTAACTGACGTAAACTGACAACACTGTCCTTTTGTACCACATAAACGTATCGTCCTGCCTGATTCGTACCAATGGATGCTTCAGGAATCATAATAGCATTCTTTACATACTGATAAGGCATGTGCACACGTACATACATTCCATCCAGTAATTCCTCTTTTGTATTATCAACAACGGCACGCATATTTACGGTACCTGTAGTTTGGTCAACATTGGGCGATGAGTAATCTAGAATACCTGTCCATGCCTGATTTGCAATAACCGGATCAGTAATTGTAACATTCGCCTTATTTCCCATTTTTATAAAATTCAGGGCTGTATAATAATCCGAGTATGCCATATTGAAATAAGCATATAGTTGGCTGTCTGCATAGAATGTTGCTAATGTTGCCGATCCGCCTTGACTTCCAACGTAATTACCCACATCGAACATATTAACTGACACAACTCCATCTGCAGGAGCTTTTACAAAGCAATAGTCATAGTTTATTTGTGCTGAATTAAGAGCTGCCTTGGCATTTTCAAGATTAGCTTGAGCACTAAAATAGTTCGATTTAGATTGTAAGAAATCAATCTCGCTCACAGAGTTTTGCTTCACTGCAACCTGGTATTTCTGATAGTTGGCTTGAGCATAGTCATACTCCGCTTTTGCTTGTTGCACGGCTGCTTGCGCTGCTATTAATTTATCTTTGTAAGGTTGAGGCTCAATAACAAATAATGTTTGCCCTTTTTTTACTTTCTCCCCCGGAGTATAGTCAATTTGTTGTAAATAACCGGGAACACGTGCCACAAGATTTACTTGTTGTGCAGATTGTAAATAAGCTGGATACTCAAACATACATGTAATGTTTGTAATTTGTGGAGTATCCACCTGTATGTGTAACGCCGGCATTTGCTCGGTGTGGTGTTTCTTATCTTTGCAAGCTGATAATATGCAAAGCAAACTAAGTGTTAAAATCGTTATATTTCTCATAACGTGTATGTTTAGTATAATTTATAAATCAATAGTAATTTTACCAACCGCCTCCTAGCGCTTTGTATAGCTGAATAATATCAATAAGTGTTTGGCTGTGCGCATTGTTTACGCTTTGCTGAATGCTAAGCAAGCTTTTTTGTGTATCCAATACATTCTGGTAGGACGAAAGTCCGCCGTTGTATAAATCCAGAGCCATTTTAAACGTCTCCTCTATTTGTGTTTGTGCCAACTGCAACGCCTGTAGTTGCTCTAAACTATAGTTATAGGACACTATAGCTCCATCCACCTCCTGTATTGCTGTCAATACGTTATAGTTAAATGTATTAATCTGTTCGTCCAGTTTTAGCTGTGCAATCTTAGTTTCCTGTATCACTTTCCTGCCACTAAAAATGGTCCATTGAATAGTTGGTTCAATTTGCCATTCCATGTTTTTATACTTTGTGAAATGCTTAAATTTATCCGAGCCATAACCAAACAATCCATTTACTAGGAACTTAGGCCACCAGTCAGCTTTCGTTGCACCCAGCGACTTTGCTTGCGCTTCTACTTGCATTGAGGCTGCAAGGATGTCAGGTCTGCGCGTAATGAGTTCGGACGGAATTCCTTCCATCGTTACGTTCTCTAAGCCTTTAAGTGGTTCAATTATTGAAAGGGTGTTAACTAAACTGTCGCTAAAATTTCCTATCAGTACACAAATAGCGTCAATTTGCGTGCGTATGTCGCTTTGTAAAGCTGGAATATCGGCTTTTGTTTGTAAATATAAACTGCGTGCTTGTAAATAATCCAGTTTTGAGGCAAGACCTAGATCAAACTTGTTCTGAGTAAGATCCATAATTCCCTCCTGGGACTTGAGGTTATTCTGAGCTATGAGTAAGTTTTGCTGATAAGTGCGTAGATAACTGTAATTTGTTGCTAATTGTGCTACAACCGACACCATCATGGACCTGTAGTCCTCTTTGCTAGCGTAGTATAATTGCCTTTGAGATTGTACACCTTTACGTATGGCACCAAATAAATCCACTTCCCAACTCATGGAAGCATATGCGGCACCAATATTGTCACGTACTTCAGCACCGGTAATTCCTGCGCTGGTCTTTTCAAATGTATAGCTTGCATTAAGCGAGAACGAAGGGTAAAAGCCACTTTGGCTCACTCGCATTTGTCGTTTGGCTATTTCTATATTATTAACAGCATTTAGTAAATTACTGTTATTCTTAATAGCCGATTGGATTAAATTTATTAGTAGCGTATCCCCAAATTGATTCCACCATTGTACGTTGTCCATACCGGTAGCTAGGGATTGTACCTGCATTTTACTCTCTTGCGCATTACTATTGGGGAATCCAAATCCCAATAGTAACAGCAAGAATATTAATCTTTTATGTAATAAATTCATAACACTTATTGTTAATAGTTTGCGTTATCATATACGCACTGACTAGCAATAAGTTGATGCTATGAAAGATAAGTTAACGTTGTTTTACTTGTGCTTCAATTTCACGTAGGTTATCCATCTTCTTTTTCGCAAGGAAACCTTGAATGTCCTCAAGGTGCTCGGTCACCTTTTTATTACCAAATTCATATACCTTAGTAACTAATCCGGTCAAGAAATCACGGTCATGTGATACTACGATAACTGTGCCATCAAAATCGTTTAATGCGTTCTTCATAATATCCTTTGTTTTTAAGTCAAGGTGATTGGTTGGCTCATCCAAAATCAATAAGTTCACCGGTTGAAGCAAAAGTTTAATCATTGCCAAGCGCGTACGCTCACCACCCGATAACACTTTCACTTTCTTATTTATATCGTCACCGCTAAACATAAAAGCACCGAGTAAGTTTTTCGTATTGCTCTTCATTTCAAGAGGTGTAACGTCATCAACGGTTTGGAATACGGTTAATTCTCCATCCAAGAGTGATGCCTCATTCTGCGCAAAATAGCCTATTTGTGTGTTATGTCCCAATGTTAAAGTTCCATCAAATGGAATCTCGCCCATAATACATTTCACTAAGGTCGATTTCCCTTCGCCATTACGTCCCACAAATGCAACTTTCTCTCCACGCTCAATGGTAAATCCAGCGTCTTTAAAAATAAGTTTATCGTCATAGCTTTTGCCAACGCCATCTGCAATAACAGGATAGCTTCCACTGCGAGGTGCAGGCGGAAACTTAAGGCGTAATGCTGAGTTATCCTCTTCGTCAACCTCAATAATCTCCAGTTTCTCCAACATCTTAACACGCGATTGTACTTGCAATGTTTTTGAATAAGTACCCTTAAAGCGCTCAATAAACTCCTTGTTCTCTGCAATCATTTTTTGCTGCTCCTCATAAGCCTTCAACTGATGTGTTCTACGCTCTTTGCGGAGTTGCAAGTATTGTGTATATGGAACTTTATAATCATAAATGCGTCCCATAGTAACTTCAATAGTACGATTTGTAATATTATCAACAAACTGACGGTCATGCGAGATAACGATAACCGCTTTACCATTATTAATAAGGAAATCCTCAAGCCATTGAATCGAATCAATGTCAAGGTGATTTGTAGGCTCATCCAGTAGTAAAACATCCGGATTTTTTAGCAACATTTTCGCCAACTCAATACGCATACGCCATCCGCCACTAAACTCTTCGGTTGGTTTATTAAAATCCTCACGTTTAAAACCCAGTCCCAATAAGGTTTTTTCAACATCGGCAGCAAAATGTGTTAGGTCTATGCTATAAAACTTCTCGCCCAATGTAGAAACCTCCTCAATAATACGGTAATACTCAGGAGAGTCATAATCCGTGCGCTCCATTAATTGTTGGTTCAAATCCTCTATGCGCTTCTCCATCTCAAATAAATGCGAAAAAGCCTGCGATGTCTCATCAAATACAGTACGGGAGTTCTCGGTCATCAAATGCTGTGGCAAATAAGCAATCACAGTATCCTTAGGTGCTGATACAGCCCCACTAGTTGGCTTGCGTGCTCCTGCCAAAATTTTTAACAAAGTACTTTTACCTGCACCATTCTTTCCCATAAGGGCAATACGGTCCTTTTCATTTACCTGAAACGATACATTTTTAAATAATATCCTATCTCCAAAATCAACGGTTAATGCATCTACTGAAATCATACACTCTCTATTATTATATCTTTTTAGCTGTTAATCAATACAAATGAGGACAAAGATAGTAATTTCCACCCAATCTTTTTGCGCTGAAAATCCTATCTTTGCATCATAAATACACAAAAACAACTAATAAAAAGATTCTATAAATATGGAACAATTAAATTTAACTACACCTTCTATATTATTTTCGGCAATCTCGTTAATAATGCTTGCGTACACAAATCGCTTTCTTGCTTATGCTCAAGTGGTACGCAACTTAAAGGCACAACAGGGTAACTACTCAGATGCTACAGTAAAAAAGCAAATAGCCAATCTGCAAAAACGATTATATTTAGCGCGTTCCATGCAGATATTTGGTGTAGGTAGTCTCTTTCTATGCGTTATTTGTACCTTCTTTCTGTACATTGGATGGCAAATGTTGGGCGTATATACATTTGGTGTAGCGCTAATTTCATTGACAATATCACTAGGAATTTCAATCAAAGAGATACTTATTTCCGTAACAGCTCTTGAACACTATTTAGAGGATGTTGAAACTCCTAAAAAGAAATAACTCCTAACCATTAAAAACAACAACATGAAACTGGTAACCTACATACAAAATGATATTGCTTTTCCCGGCGTAATAATTGGCGACGTACTTTTGTCCTTGCATCCACATATTGATGCCATTAATCCCACTTTTTTTCACAATCAAGGGATAGATGTAGTACACGAGTTACTAAAGGTAGGGGCATTGCAGCCCGTTACCGGTGGTTATCAGTTAAGCTATCCGGTGCGTAATCCGTCTAAAATGGTATGCATAGGCTTTAACTACAAAAAACACATTGTAGAAACCAATTGGGAAGCTCCTAAATATCCGGTATTCTTTTTAAAGGCTACAACAGCCCTCACAGGTGCCTATGATAACATTATTATTGCCCCCGAATGTGAGAAAGTAGATTGGGAAGTAGAATTATCCTTTGTTATTGGAAAAACGGCCCGTAGAGTAGCAAAGGAAAATGCCATGGAATATGTTGCCGGTTATGCCATTTTTAATGATGTCAGTGAGCGTATGTTCCAATTGGAACGAGGTAGTCAATGGACTCCCGGAAAAAGCTTTGATACATTTGCTCCTATGGGGCCGTACTTAGTTACTGCCGATGAAATATCCAATCCGCACAACCTAGCTCTATGGACACGGGTAAATGGTAAAATAATGCAAGAAGGAAATACAACCGATTTAATTTTTAAAATACCTGAACTTATAGAATACATATCGCATGTAACCACACTTCTTCCCGGAGACATAATCTCCACAGGTACCCCATCAGGGGTAGCAATGGGCAGAGACGATAAACCTTTCCTTAAACCGGGCGATGTTGTTGAGCAAGGAATAGAGGGATTAGGAACTACAAAACAAATATGTGTGGCATTATAAAACATGCAGAATAGCACTTTAATACATTCTATATAAACGTACTACATGCGGTTGCAAACGAATACGTAGTTTTATTCGTGCTTTTCCTACCATTTCATGTTGAAATACAAATATTAATAGTAACTTCGTTGACGAAGAAAAGAAGAAAGAAAAACAAATTTAAACAGACATCAACAATGAAATTAGCGGTAATTGCACACGACGGAAAAAAGGCGGAGATGGTAGCCTTTTTAAATAGACATATGGATTTTTTCAAATCAGTAGGAATGGAAATTGTAGCTACGGGAACTACCGGTAAGCATGCACAGGATGCCGGTTTGGCAGTACACCGTTTCTTGTCCGGACCACTTGGTGGCGATGCTCAAATTGCAGCACAAGTAGCAGAAGGCAAAATACAAATGGTATTCTTTTTCCGCGATCCGCTTGGAAAACATCCGCACGAGCCGGATGTGCAAATGCTAATGCGTGTATGTGACGTACATAATATACCTATTGCAACTAACCCGGCAACTGCCGAGATGCTATTGGCTGGATTTACAGCTTTGAGAGCTGAATAAGACATAAAATAAAAATTAAAACGGGGAAATAATCTGGATAAGGTTATTTCCCCGTTTCTTTTTACGCAATTCCGGGAAAATGTTGTGGTTGGGGAGAATTATCTTAAATTGAGATTTGTAAAATTAAATACGTAACAAGAGTACACCAGCTCTTCACCCTCTAGGGGTTTCATTCAGGTTTCA
>JBOGCH010000030.1:0-28768 GCA_051656645.1 Marinifilaceae bacterium | reverse complement strand
ATTCAGGTTTCATTCAGGTTTGGCATGCCAAACCTGAATGAAACCTGAATGAAAGCTGAATGAAACCTGAATGAAATGTAGAGAGGGTGAGAAGAAAGTATGTATAGTAATTTGTGACGAGAGTGTGACGTCATGGTGGAAATAGAGGTGAAAAGTTTTATAAAATATGTTTCTTAGGTTAGTTGTATGCAGTTGTAGTAATGTGTTGTAGTACAACGAATAATATGATGAAGTAAATGGTAAATACAGGTGTTTAAATGCCGTAAATAGGGTATAGTACATTTTGAAATTAATAAATCATTGAATGGAAAATATGGAATAGGAAATTTTTGTGAAGGTAATTCCCATATTTTAAACTTAATATCTTAATTATAAGTGTGAATATTTTTATAAAAGCATAAATGTTAAAACATTTATTTATATATTTGCTCAGTTAATTTTGAAACCAAGTTGAATATTAAGAATAAAACGTTTAAATGATTATGAAAAAAACACTAAGATCTGTAGCGTATGTTACATTGGCAGGACTTGTGATGACTTCATGTTCTCCATTGAAAAAAATGGAAAAGAACAAGGGGAAAGTATCTTACAAAACTACACCTGAGGTAATTGCTGAAAAAGGTATGGCTGTTGACGTAAAAGTTGATGCAACAATGCCAGCTAAGTATTTCAAAAAGAAAGTTACTTTAGAAGCTTCTCCAGTTTTAGCTTACGCAAACGGTGAGTCAGTTTTCCAAGCAACATCTCTTCAAGGTATTAAAGTTCAAGGAAACAATACAGTTGTTCCTTTCAAAGAGAGCAAAACAGTTTCTTATGTTGGACAAGTTCCTTTTACTGATGACATGAGATTGTCTGATTTAAAAGTACGTTTTGTTGCTAAGAAAGGTAAAAAAACAAGAACATTCGACTCAGACAAAATCGCTGACGGTGTACTTGCAACAGCAACATTAGTAAACAATGCTCCTGCAACTTCTTTAGGAGGTGATGCATTTGAGCGTATTACTAAGGAGCAAAAAGAAGCTGCTATCTATTATTTAATCAATTCTGCAGATTTAAGAGGTTCTCAATCTAAATCTCAAGAGATTAAAGATATGGAAGCTTTCATTAAAGAAGTTAAAGCTGCTGAAAACAGAAACTTAAAAAATATTCAAGTACAATCATACGCTTCTCCAGATGGAGCAACTGACTTCAATGAGTCTTTAGCTGGAACTCGTGATAAAGTTTCTTCTAAATTCGTAAACGGTCGTTTAAAAGCGAATAAAATTGACGAAGCTAAAACAGCTGAGTTCTTAAAACAATTGGTTGTAGCTGAGGACTGGGATGGTTTCAAAACTGCATTAGAAGCTTCTAACATCCAAGATAAAGAATTAATTCTACGTGTTCTTTCTATGCACCAAGATCCAGAAGTAAGAGAGCGTGAAATTCGTAACATCGCTTCTGCATTCTCTACTATTGCAGATCAAATTCTTCCAAAATTACGTCGTTCTAAGTTTGTTGTAAACGCTGAGCGTATTGGAAAATCTGACGAGCAAATCAAAACTTTAGCAAAATCTAACCCAGCTGAATTAAATGTAGAAGAGTTACTTTACTCTGCAACATTATTCAATACTGCAGATGAGAAATTAGCTATTTACAAACAAGCTCAATCTCAGTTTGCTAATGACTGGAGAGGATACAACGATGCAGGTATCATCTACTTTGAAAAAGGACAAATTGCTGAAGCTACAGCTGCTTTCAACAAAGCAAAATCTATCGATGCTCAAAACAAAACTGTACTTAACAACTTAGGTGCAATTGCATTGAAAAACAAAAACTACAAAGAAGCTGAAGTTCTTTTCGGTGCTGCTACAGGTTTAGGTCAAGAAGTTAACTACAACAAAGGTGTATTAGCTATTATCAATGGTCAATACAACGATGCTGTTTCTTACTTTGGAGATTGCAACTGTACTAACGCTGCTCTTGCTAACTTACTTGCTGGTAACACAAGCAAAGCTATGCAAAAATTGAACGCAGGTAATGACAATAGCGCTCTTGCTAGTTATATCAAAGCGGTTGCTAGTGCTCGTAATAACGATACTAACGCTGTTATCTCTAACTTGAAAGCTGCTATCACTAAAGAATCTTCTATGAAGAATCTTGCTGCAACTGACATGGAGTTCTCAAAATTATTTGACAACGATCAGTTTAAAAGCGTTGTAAAGTAATTTTACAATTCTAAATATAAAAGCTGTCTCAGAAATGAGGCAGCTTTTTTTATTTACAAATGTTACATTATAATACGACACTATAGTGTGTTTATAAGTAGTAATTGCCCATTCACCCAAAAGTGTAATTAAATAGAGAGATTTAGGCCTTACTTTTGATATGGTAAGTTATAAAAATCTATTATTACGAATGAATGGAGTTGATTTAAAGGGAAAAACAGATTATGAAATCATAGAGATTGCTATGAAAGGAGAGGAGCGTGCGTATGAGGAATTATTTCGCAGGTATAATAGATCAGTGTATTACATGATTTTGAGAATGCATGCTAATGCGACAGATGCTGAGGATATCCTATTTGAGACGTTTGAGAAAGCGTTTGCGCGTATACACACGTATGTACCACAGTATGCTTTTAGCACTTGGATATTTAAAATTGCATCTAATACTGCAATTGATTTTGTACGAAGACGTAAAATGGTGTTAGTTTCACTTGATGATTCGGAAAACGATGATTACGGAAAAATAATTAATTTGCCTAGCAAAGGTTTGACACCTGCAGAGAATGCCATTTTAAATGAGCGTAATGCGACGATACGAGCTAAGATTGGCCGATTGGAGCGGCAGTATGGCGAGTTGTTAGAATTGCGTTATTACAGTGAAATGACGTATGAGGAAATAGCAAAAAAACTTTCTATTCCGTTGGGAACGGTGAAAGGGCGCATACACAGAGCAAAGGAGATGTTGGCCGTGAGTTTAAAGTGTAATGAGATGACGTAAACGGAGCTATTCTCAGAATGTACAAGTAGTTGACAATAGTGTGATTGTGATTAGTAAATGGTGATAAGGAAATAGCTAAACTCAGCCAGTGAAGTGCGGTGAGTTTAGCTATTTCTTTTATTTAAAAGGATTGGCGTCCGTACCAAGAATCGCGCTTGGTTAGTTTTAAATCCTTCAACATACTTGATCTAACGTTAATTTGGAAATTGTAAGATTGGTGTGTTCCGAAAGGAATACAGTTAAAGGACATTTCCCAGCAGTGAAGATCGCGAGTAATGTTAAAGCTAGTTGCTGTAACGTTTTTTTCTGCGAAGTCATAACCTGTGCTGAATCCAATTTTCCATTTTGGTGTTAAGGAGAAGTCGCCCGTAACACGAAGCATTTGTCTGATATCATGTTCAGATAGTGGTTTTGTTGCACCAACTTCAGTATTAGGCGTGTATCGTTTGCTATAGTTCATGGTGTAGTCAATACCAATATTCCATGGTACATCGAAATCCATATATTGATCATAGGCTGCACCAATAATTTCTTCTTTTTCTTTTCGGGTTTTATTATTATCGGCAGAGAAACGGATACCTGAGCTAGCTGTAACGCTTGTTAAGCGTCCAACACCACCGTGGTAACGGTTGATACGTGTACCGCGTGAATTAAGCGCATATGGGTCCAATACCCCCGATATGTTGATGTCAATACGATCGTTAATAACTTTTGTACGTGCAGAAAGTTGAATGTTTGACCAATTCATAGAGTCGGCAAAAATGTTGTACGATGTACTCAAACGGAAACTCTCCAATAATTTAATTTTACGGAATTCCTCTTTTCCCGTAGTGTCACGGTCATTACGAACTTTCATTTCGACGTTGTTATCTAAGCTAAGACTCACGTTACCTGATTGTTCACTACCTCCCGCCGGAGTACCGTACATTTTCCCTTCGAAAATGGAGTATTCTCGCTCATTGCCATTACCATCAACATAGTTGCGATAATATTTACTACGTGGCACACCAACTTTTGGAGTGTAGGACGCACTAGCGCTTGGGCGTATTACGTGGCGTACTGCATATATTTTAGATGTTGGTTTAAACATATACATACCATATAGCGTTGGGTTGTAGCTCAAGGATGCACTAGCACTGTAATTGTGCGCATAGTGGAAGCCGTAAATGGTATCAGTTTGTACAAAACCGCCAGCCGAATAGGTAGTGTCAGTTACCCAGTTTTTGCGAATGGAGCTAAGATATGCCACACCATTATAGTTTAATGATGGGGAGAAGGATAGGTCCTTTGCAACATTAATGCTAGTGCTTAATGGAATACTGTGTTTGAAACCATTGTTCCAATCCTTTTTAAAGGAGCTACTCATCAATTCGCTCTCCTTGGTAGTAATGCTGTTTTTAATTTCAGCATTGTAAGTAAAGCCAAGATTCTGGTACCATGTAAGTTTTCCGACATGATCCTTTTTGCGGAAAGGATATATTTGTGACATGCGGAAGTTTAAGTTAGGGAATGATAATGTAATGGATGAGTCCCTACTATTTTGGTTGTGGTTAAAGGATGCCGTAACGTTAAACGGTTTATCCGGCCATTTTTTACTCCATGATATACTTGATTGTTTACGTTGGTTGGCAATACCGTCAATAGTAGTCTCTTCAAAATAGCTATTGTTAGCTGACGATATATCAACCGATGCTGAGAACGTAGTGTAAGGGTTTGCTTTGGCATCCTGGCTATGTGTCCAACGAAGTGACCAGTCACTTGATTTGGCGTAGTCAGGTAATCCCTTCTCACTATAAAAGTTTTTACTCATGTTGAAATTAAAGGCTCCGGAGAATTTGTATCTACGTCGGTAGTTTGACGTAATACCTGTACCCCATGAACCATTGGTGTATATGGAACCAATTACTGCTAGATCCACATATTGATTAATGGCAAAGTAATATCCACCATCTCGGAGGTTAAAACCACGCATACGTTCCTCACCATAGGAAGGCATGATAATGCCTGATGTCCCGGTTTTAGAAATGGGGAAAAAGCCGAATGGGATGAAAAGAGGGAGTGGAATGTCCTCTAATACTAGATGCGCAAAACCTGATACAACTTTTTTGTCCTTAATCATTTTTGCTCTACTCATACGTATGTAAAAGTGAGGATGATCATGTCGGTCACAAGTTGTGTACCATCCGTCTTTGACGCAGTATATCTCATCGGTCATTTTTTTTGTGAGTTTTCCTTGTACGTAGCCATCTCCCTCTTGAGTGATGATGTCTTTTACAAACCCTTTACCCGTTTCAAAGCTGTATTTAAGTTCCTTACTTTCAAATTGCTGGCCACCATCCTTAAAAACAGGAGTACCTATCATGTTTCCTGCAGTGTCTGCAACACCACTTGCAAAAGCAAGTTTTTGTTCCATATCTAACTCAATATATGCAGCTTTGAGTTCAGTAGATAGGTATTTAACCTCTGCATTTCCGTATAGAAACATTTTTTTTCCGTCAACTGAAAGTATTACTGAGTCTTCGGCCGTATGTGTAATTAAATCTGTAAATAGTGGCTTTTTATTTGAAGAAGAGTCACTGTTTATAGAATCCGTAGGAATAGTATCTGCTTTTAAGACACGATAATGTTTACCCGACGTAGAATCGTTTATAAATTGTTCGGCCATAATAGAGTCCTGCTTGATTTCCAAGGAATCCAGTAGAGCCGCTAAGTTGTTTTTAGGTGACGTTGTTGTCTCAGCTTGTGCTACAAAAGTAACGCAGGCAATAGTTAATAAAATAACTATTGAGGCAATAAATTGACGCATATATGGAATTATTTGCAATTTAATATACTATTTTTGTACTATCTTAATACAGACAAAAGGCTGTATGATTTGCAAATGTAGCAAATATTGATTGTTAAGCTCACTATTTTTTTTAAAAAGTATATAGAAGATGATAATAAAATGGGTGATTAGTTGTTGTATGCTAATATCAGTTTGTCTATTATGTGATAAAACGGTGAAAGGGCAGAACGGATCGGGTAAGATTAAGACGGTATGCTTAGATGCCGGACATGGTGGCGTAGACCCTGGTGCAGTGGGTAAAAATGGCACACAAGAGAAAGTCGTGACGCTAAATGTTGCGTTACGAGTTGGTGAATTGCTAAAACAACGCTATCCTGACATTAAGGTTGTTTATACACGGACAAAGGATGTTAGTGTGCCGTTAATTAACAGAGGAAAGATTGCGAATAAGGCAGGAGCCGATGTGTTTATTTCTATCCATACAAATGCATTTGATAGGAGAGACGTTAAGGGTATTGAAACCTATGTATTGGGTTCAAATAGTAATGAGCATAGTTTGCGCGTGGCAATGAAGGAGAATGCTGCGATACGATATGAAGAGGATTATACAACAAAATATGTAGGTTTTGATCCTAATAGACCGGAGTCATATATTATTTTTAATTTAATTCAGAACATTCACCTAGAAAAGAGTTTGGAATTGGCAGGGCACATGCAAAAGGAGATGGTAAAAAGTTCACGTTTGCCTGATAGGGAAGTGCGCCAAGCAGGATATCTGGTATTGAAAGATGCGGCAATGCCTTCTGTACTTGTGGAAATGGGATATATTTCCAATTTGGAGGAAGAAAGGTACTTGAAATCGAAAGTTGGACAAGATAATATGGCGAATGCAATAGTTAAGGCATTTGCTAGATATAAGGATACCGTAGAAAAAAATATTGATTTACAACTTGTAGTTCAGGATCAGAATAAGAATGATGAGCCGATTGGCAATGCAAAGAAAGAGGTTGTTAAGGAACAAAAGGCAGTGACGGAAACCGTTACAAAGGTAACAAAAGTTACTCCTCGCGGTGTGGAGGGATTAGTATATGCCATTCAGGTATGTTCGTCGACAGCTAAAATGAAAAGTTTTGGTCACTTAAAAGTAGCGACAAAAGTCAATGAATTGCACAGTGATGGACGATACAGATACTACGTATATCCTTCTTCAAATTATGATGATGTTGTAAAGAATATGTCTACCGTTAGAAGAAGCGTAAAAGATTGTTTTCCGATTGCCATTTATAAAGGAAAGCAGATATCGGTGACAAAGGCAAAAGAAATGAGCAAATAGTGTAACTTAGCACGCTTTTTGTTGTATTAATTAAAAATAAAGAATAATATAATATGCATTTATCAAGAGAGGCAAAGTTGGGTTTAACAGCTGTAGTTGCAATTATCATATTGATATGGGGATTGAACTATTTGAAAGCTCGCTCACTGTTTGCGAAAGACCATACTTACTACGCTTACTATGATCAGATTGATGGATTAAAAGTGTCGAGTAGCGTTATGTTTCGAGGATATTCAGTAGGGCAGGTGCGTAGTATCCATTTTGCCGGCGAATACTACAATAAAGTATTGGTTGAATTTAGTGTTTCTAAATCTATACGCATACCTTCTAATTCGACGGCTGAGATTTCAAATCTAGATTTAATGGGATCAAAAGCCATACAGATATTGCCTGGAAACTCCATCCATTTTGCGTTGAGTGGCGATACCTTAACATCTTGTGTACAGTTAAGTTTAATGCAACAAGTAAATGAACAAATAGCTCCAATAAAAATTAAGGTGGAGAGTTTAATTTCGTCACTTGATACGTTGATTGGCGGATTGCAAGGAATGCTGAACGGTACAGACAGTACACAGCAAAAGGGCGGTTTAGGAAGTATAAACAGAACGTTGGATAATGTTGAGCAGATTACTGCGAATTTGAATTTATTGGTTGAAAACGAGGTTCAAAACATAAATGATATTTTGTGTAATGTAAACAGTGTAACATCTAACTTAAAGAGTAATAACCAACATATATCCAATGCACTAGAGAATGTTAGTAGTATAACGGATTCTATAGAGGCAGCAAATGTGGGCTTAATGATGTCTCGTATAAATGAGGTGTTGATGAATGTAGACTCTATTACAAGTAAAATAGCATTGGGAGAAGGGACGGTTGGTAAACTAATTGATCAGGACGAGGTGTATTATAACCTTGTGGAAGTGAGTTCTAATTTGAATAAGCTGATGGTTGATTTACAAAAGAACCCGAAAAAGTATATAAGTTTTTCTGTTTTCTCAAAAACGCCACGTGAGGTAGAGCTATATAATGTGGTAATACGTTCGTCAGATGCACCTTTGGCTCTGGATGATTTGCTTTATAAGAAGCATCCATCTTTGAAAATGGTTTATTCGGGGGGTAAGTATTTGTATATTGACGGAGCTTATAAGAAATTGACGAAGGCGGAAAGTGAGCTGAAGCAAGTTAAAAATACATATCCAAATGCCTTTATTGTAAAATTGCCTGAAGTACAGAAGTAATTTATTGATAACGATATAAAAACAGCTTGGAATTAGAGATAATTTCAAGCTGTTTTTTATTATTGTAATTATAGTGCAATGCCTTGTAGTATAAGGTGTTGTGTGTTGTGTTAGTGTGCGTTGTAAAGTGATATTGTTGATAAGTGATTGATTATTAGTGTGCAAGGTTTAATGTGTTGATATTCAGTGATTAAAAATATTTCTAGAAAATCAATAGCCGTATCATTTTTTTTTGTAATTCTTTTTGTCGAAATTTGCAAGTCCAATAGAATGTGAAAAGAATAACAGCTACTTCGAAAATAAATCATGATGAATAAAGAGTGCGATGTAATATGGTCTAAATGTCTTGAATTGATACGTGAACATATTGTTCCATCAAAATATAAGATCCTATTTGAACCAATTAAAGCGTTGCGATTTGCAAACAACGTTTTGACAATTCAGGTGGCTAGTGCTTATGTATATGAGGCACTAGAGGGTGACTATATTGATATATTAAAAAGCGCACTTAAAACAGTGATTGGTCCAACTGCTAAGTTGGAATATTCGGTAATAGTTGAGCAGAGCAAGAAGCGTAATGATATTGCTGTGACAATGTCGTCTACAAATGTACAGAAACCTGCGGTTTCGACAGTTAAATACGATAACCATGGTAAAGCTCCGTTAAGAAACCCTTTTGAAGTTCCAACAAATACTATTCGTATAGACTCTCAATTGAATCCAAGTTATTCGATGGATGCTTATATTGAGGGAGGTTGTAATAGATTGGCTCGTTCTGCGGGAATGGCAATTGCTGAGAAACCGGGTAAAACTGCATTTAACCCATTGGTTATTTATGGTAATTCGGGATTGGGAAAAACGCATTTAGCTCAAGCGATTGGTCTAGAGGTAAAACAACGTCATCCGGAAAAAGTGGTGTTGTATTTATCGACTAATTTATTCCAAACACAGTATGTTGAAGCTGTTCGTAGAAATGAGGTGAATGACTTTTTACATTTCTATCAGTTGATAGATGTTTTAATTCTAGACGATATACAAGAGTTTGCGGGTAAACCGGGAACGCAGAATACATTCTTCCATATATTTAATCATTTACATCAGTCAGGGCGTCAGTTGATTTTGACAGCCGATAAGTCGCCTGCTGAAATGAGTGGAATGGAGGATCGTTTGTTATCTCGCTTTAGATGGGGATTAACAGCAGAGATTAAAAGTCCGGATTTTGATACAAGAAAAGAGATTATACTTAACAAGGCCCGTAAGGATGGTATTGAATTCTCTGACGATGTGATAGAGTACTTATGTAAGTATGTAAATAATAACGTTAGAGAGCTTGAAGGTGCAATGATATCTTTACTTGCGCAGTCTACATTCAATAAACGAGAACTTACGTTAGATGTGGTAAGAGAGTCGTTGGAAAAGATTGTGAAGTCGGAAGTGTCGGAAATCACAGTTGATAAAATTCAAAATGTGGTATGCAACTATTTCAATATAACAAATGAGATGTTGAAAGCTAAAACACGTAAGCGTGAAATTGTGCAAGCACGTCAGTTGGCAATGTATTTGAGTAAAACGTATACCAGCTGTTCATTGGCCTCTATTGGAAGTCAAATTGGTAATAAAGATCATGCGACTGTTTTATATGCATGTAAGGCAGTTAATGATTTGATTTCAACAGATAAGCAATTTAAAACAAATGTAGAAGAGATACAAAAACAGTTGTTCTATTCTAATTTGTAACAAATAAGAGATAAAGACAACGCGGGAATGTATCATTTCCGCGTTGTCTTTTTATTATCTTTGGGTGACTAATGAAAGTGTATGGAAGATCAATATAAAACAATTACCAAGCTTGCCGAGGGCTTGTATAAGGAGAAAGGGAGTAAGTTTATAGCATCTATTCATCCTGTACGCACTGAGGAGGAAGTAAAGCAAATTGTAAGCGATATAAAAGAGTATTATTATGATGCCAGGCATCATTGTTATGCTTATGCTTTAGGAGCGCATAGGGAGCGTACACGAGCTGTGGATGATGGTGAGCCGTCGTCTACTGCAGGAAAACCAATTCTAGGACAAATAGTATCGCATGATTTGACGAATGTATTAATAGTTGTGGTGCGTTATTTTGGGGGTACAAAGTTGGGTGTTTCAGGTTTAATTAATGCGTACAAGGAGGCATCGATTGATGCTATTGCGAATGCTGAAATTATAGAGAAAACTGTGGATGTTGAAATAGATATAGTCTTTGGTTATTTAGTTATGAATGATGTGATGAAAATAATTAAAGATGAAATGCCTGAAATTATCAGTCGCGATTTTCAGTTGGATTGTAAAATGACGTTATGTATTAGGCAGTCAATGAATGAGTTGCTAATTGATAGATTGAGTAAAGTGGAAGGGTTGCGAATAGATAGGGTAGAATAATTTTTAAAAAAGTACTCTCAAAATTTGGAGGTAATAAAATAATCACTACCTTTGCACTCGCAATCGGGTAACACCGACAGTGCAAAAACATGATGATTCAGTAGCTCAGCTGGTAGAGCACAACACTTTTAATGTTGGGGTCCTGGGTTCGAGCCCCAGCTGGATCACGAAAAAGACTCATTCTTTATAGAATGAGTCTTTTTTTTGTATTATTGAGTCGCAGTAAATAGAAATGGATGGTCTATATAAAAGAAAAAACGTTTAGATTTCTCTAAACGTTTTCTGCGGAGAGAGGGGGATTCGAACCCCCGATACCCTTTTGAGGTATAACCGCTTTCCAGGCGATCCAGTTCAGCCACTCCTGCACCTCTCCTTAGTGCTTTTGGCTTAATGCGATGCAAATATAAAAATAAAAATTAGATTTATACAGTAACTGATAATAATTTAATACCTTTGTTTAAATAATAGATAGGAGTGAAGATTATGGACGAATTTCAAACTGTTGTTTATAGTAAACAAGTAATAGAGTTTGTTGCGGTGGCTAAAGAGTTCTGCGATTTTGTAGAAACGACAACGCAAATGGAATCGGTTGATTTTGCAGAACGTTTGCAAAAGTTCTTGCCATTAATTTACCTAAAAGGTTCAATGTTACCGCAATGTGAGGGTGCAGACGATGAATATTTAGAAGAATCTGTAACAGAATCGGATTATGAGAGAGTAAGAATGAGTGTTAGTCGATTAATGGGCGCTCATGATGAATATCTGGAAGTATTCGATGATGAAATGCAATATAGTGCAGAACCTATAGTACACTTGGTTTCTGAAGGTGTTGCTGACGTATACCAAGACTTAAAGAACTTCATTATGGTATATCGTTGCGGTTTAGACGACGTAATGACTGAAGCGTTATGGGCCTTAAATAATAATTTCGAATTGTATTGGGGAAAAACCGTAGCTAGTTTGTTACGTGCAGTGCATCTTTCCGTATATAAATTAAAAGAAGAGCAAGAAGAGAGACGTTGATAGAGGAGAAAACACAATGGAATCAGGGTTCAGAAATACAATAAGCAAAGAAGAAATGGAGAAACTCCCTCAATATGTATACGAGGGAGAAATAATGGTAATTAATCGTGTCGAAGAAGCACGTATAGCCGTCGCAGAAATAACGCAGGCTAAAGTTGTTGGATTTGATACGGAGACAAAGCCCTCATTTCAAAAAGGTGTTATTAACAAAGTAAGCTTAATACAGTTGGCAACACCGGAGAAGGTGTATCTGTTTCGCATACACCATTGTGGTTTTATACCTCAGTTACGCAAAATATTTTCCGATAAGAATATAATAAAAGTGGGCGTAGGAATTCGTGACGATATAAAAGCACTTCGACGCATAGCACAATTTAATCCTGCATCCTTCCTTGATTTACAAAATTACGCACCTACGGTGGGTATTGAAGATAAGTCCTTTTCTAAGTTAATGGCCATCATATTTGGTGTTCGTATCTCTAAACGTCAACGAGTGACTAATTGGGAAGCACCAGATTTGACAGAAGCGCAACTACGCTATGCTGCAACCGATGCTTGGGGTGCGCGTAGAATGTTCATGGCAATTTATAAACAACATGAGGCTTTAATCGATAGGAAGAGTTAGGTGAAATAGAGTCCCTTTGTTTAACGTTGATGTAAACCACAATTTACCGTCAAGTAAATCGGCAAACTCATAGCAAAGAATTAATCCTAAGCCGCTACCCCTTTCATTGTGTGTTCCCATGTAACTGGTGTAATTACGTTGCTCCTTAATGCGTTTTTGTGTAGCTGAATCCATACCTACACCTGAGTCTTTGACTACTATGTCAATTGTACCCTTTAGTTGTTTCACTTCAACTTGTATTGCGCCTTGCGGATGCGTAAACTTTACAGCATTGGATAGTAAATTACGTACAATGGTTCTAACCATATCCTCGTCTGTGAAAACAATAATTGGAGTCTTTGTTTTATAAACAATTTTAATGTCCTTTGCTTGCGATATGGAGGTGAAAAGCGCTATGACCTGTCTTACTACATCTGTTATGTTTAATTGACTTTTACGCACTGTTGTGGTGCCATTTATGGAGCGGGACCATCTTAGCAGATTTTCCAACAAATGAAAGGCTTGGTCGGTAGTATTATTTACCATTTCAAATAGGCGTACAATCTCCGGATCGCCAATCTTATCCTTTTTACTTTCTATAATCTCATTAATCATCTTAATTGTACCGATAGGAGCGCGTAAATCATGTGCGATAATAGAAAGAATCTTATCGCTCAATGATACAGTCGAAGCTATTTGTGGTTGTAAAGATATGTTTGTTGCTGCGGTTCCCATCACTCAAAGTAGATTTAAATAGATATTTATTTATGTTTACATTCATTCAGTTATCTGATCGTGCTATTTATACTTTAACATTTGTGTTGTTGTTACAGGTTTATTTAGATTTAACCTTTTAGTTTGAAATCATAATACATTTATTTACAAAAACACATGCTATTGTTAATTATTTTTTTCATTCTTACCTAACACTATTGCTGCAAACAAAAAAGCCTTAAGCGGGAAAAAAGGTAATATATGGATAAAACATAGAAATAAGATGCATTTTTTTTGCTATTACAATGTATTGATAATCAAATTAGAGTGTATTTACTTGTAATTTTGTTGCGAAAAAAGTTCCAAAAGTTTTGGTAGTAAAGTTGAAATTACTACTTTTGTGCCCGGGTAAGTCCTACGCGACCAGCTCCTGTTGAATCCCCCCAGGGTCGGAAGGCAGCAAGGGTAGACGGTTGTAGCGGTGCGACGTAGGTAGCTTACCCATCTTTAACGCCTCTTTAGCTCAGTTGGCCAGAGCACGTGATTTGTAATCTCGGGGTCGTTGGTTCGAATCCGACAAGAGGCTCAAGCAAGTTCTTAAGATATTTGCTGTTATAGCTCAGTGGTAGAGCACTTCCTTGGTAAGGAAGAGGTCTCGGGTTCAAGTCCCGATAACAGCTCATAGCAGCATGCCTCTTTAGCTCAGTTGGCCAGAGCACGTGATTTGTAATCTCGGGGTCGTTGGTTCGAATCCGACAAGAGGCTCAAAAAACTTTTTATTGGAATATTTGCCTCTTTAGCTCAGTTGGCCAGAGCACGTGATTTGTAATCTCGGGGTCGTTGGTTCGAATCCGACAAGAGGCTCAAAAGAAAAAGCTCAACATTTCGATGTTGAGCTTTTCTTTTTATACTTATAGTAAACTTTTTATTGCTTTTAGTGCAGAATCGTAATCAGGTTCAAGTGTCACCTCTTCTACTATCTCCATATATTTAATGTATCTTTCTTGGTCTAGAACTATTACACTGCGAGCCAAGAGTCTTAAATCTTTTATAACAAGTCCATACTGTTCGCCAAAGCTTAATTCCTTGTGATCTGAAACAACGTTTAGACGTTCAATGCCATTAGCTGCGCAAAATCGCGATAAAGCGAAAGGTAAGTCGCACGAAATACAGATAATAGCTACATCTTTTGATAGGTCTGAGGCCATTTGATTAAAGTGTCTCACTTGTGCAGAGCATACAGGAGTGTCTAACGATGGAAATGATGTAATAACAATAATCTTTTCCTTAAAATCCTTTAATTTGATAGGATGCATCGCCTGATCAACGGCTGTAAAGTCGGGAGCTTTGTCACCAACATTCTTTGGAGTGCCCTCTAATTGAAGCAATTGCCCATGCATTGTAACTTCCATTCTATTCATGATAGATTATTTTTACGTTAATATATTTCCACTTATACGTAGTCACATTCAAATGGTTGTGTTTTAAAGATTGTGATATATTTTACTAACTTAATAGGGATATATATAAAAAATAGATTAAAGTTGTGGAAAGTTTTGTATTTTTTATATTTTCATATTATCTTAACCGAAAATTAAACTAATACATTTTAAGATGGAATATACACAGCAAGATTACCTAAATATCTGCGAAAAATTCAAGATTGAAGGTACTATCGACACGATCAAGCCATTAGGCGAAGGGTTTATTAACGATACTTTTTTAGTGAAAACAAAAGAAGACGTTGCTCCTAACTATATCCTACAACGTAAAAACCGTAACATCTTTGTTAACATTCCTGCAATGATGGATAACATTAACAATGTATGTAATCACCTTAAAGGACAATTAGCTGCAAACGGTGGAAATCCTGATCGTGAGGCAATGACCATCCTTGCTACACACGATGATAAATTCTATTTCCTTGATGCGAAAGAAGAGTACTGGACAGTAACTTTATTTATTGAAAATACAATTACATACCAAACAGCAAACACTCCTCAACTTGCATTCCAAGGTGGTAAAGGTATTGGACGTTTCCAATCAATGTTGTCTGATTTTACGCAACCGTTAACGGACATTCTTCCAGGTTTCCACAATATCCGCTATCGTTTCCAACAATGGGATGAAGCTTTAGCAAACGATGCAGCTGGACGTAAAAAAGATTTAGCTGAAGAGATTTCTTGGATTGAGTCACGTCGTGAAGAAATGCTTAACTTCTGGACATTGGTAGAGAACGGAACAATTCCTACGCGTGTAACTCACAATGATACTAAGATTAGCAACATCCTTTTTGATGAAAACGAAAGCATTCTTTGTGTTATCGACCTTGATACAGTTCTTAACAGCACATGTTTAAATGACTTCGGTGATGCTATCCGTTCTTATACAAACACAGGAGCTGAGGATGAGAAAGACCTAAGCAAAGTATCTATGAACATTGAAATGTTTAAAAGCTATACACAAGGTTACCTAACTGAAACAATCTCGTTCTTAAATCAAGCTGAGTTAGATCACCTTGCTTTTGCTGCTAAATATATTACTTATGAGCAAGTACTACGTTTCTTAATGGACTACATTAACGGCGACACTTACTACAAAGTAAAAAGCGCAACTCACAACTTAGAGAGAACACACGCTCAATACAAATTACTTCAAAGCATGGAAGAGCAATATCCACAAATGTGTGCTATTGTTACTGAGGAAGCTGCTGAATTAAAAAAATAAGTCCTTATGAAGTTGGAGATTGTTGAAAACAGTGCATTGCAGGCATCCAATTTGGAGGCAGCTACGCAGCTTTTAAGCGCTTTGCCGCACAACACGATTAATAATGTTAATTGGCCGGTGCAATATCCTTACAAGCCTTCTGTGGCCTTCACAGCGGCATATAATGATAATTACTTGTTTATTCACTTCAGTGTGGACGAACAAAGTACACGTGCAAAGGCTGCCGTAGATGGTGGTGATGTGTGGTGCGATAGTTGCGTGGAGTTTTTCTTTTCTCCCGACACTAAGTGCTATTACAACTTTGAATTTAACTGTATAGGTACAATGTTGCTAGGTTTCCGTAATGGAACCGAGAGCGAACGTGCTACGAGCGATGTTATGCAACACGTAAAACGTTACACAACCCTAGAGGCTGTTCCATTTGATGAAAAAATGGGACAAACACATTGGGAACTTACTGTGGCTATTCCGGCTACAGCGCTTTACAAACACAATTTCCAAACATGGAAAGGTGTAACGGGAACTGCAAACTTCTACAAATGTGGTGATGATTTGTCACAACCGCATTTCATTTCGTGGAATCCTATTCATTTTGAGAAACCAAACTTTCACTTACCCGAATTTTTTGGAGAATTCAAATGCATCTAAATATAAAAATGAGACGCTTTTCAGTGTCTCATTTTTTTTATATAATAAAACCTCGGAAGGGAATACCAACCGAGGTTTATTTATGTAGTTATTTAACCACTAGATGTCGCTATAATCGCCTGCTTTGTGGAAATCCTCAAGTGCTGCGTTTACGCCTGGAGTATCCTCTTTGTAAGTTACACCAAACCATTTTGCAGTTGTAGGAATTACTTTCACTTTCGCAAAGTCATCCTTAATCATTTGGTCAACAACTTTAGGAATATAAAACTCCGATTTTAAGTTGTCTTTGTTTTCAGGATAGAAAGCTACAAACTGACGCTCAATCTCGTCAAATACCGACGGCATAAAGCACCAGAAATTCATTGAAACAACGTCATCAGCCTCTAATGTCATACCTGTATCATCGTCTTTAATTGTACGATCTGGTTGGTAACCAATTTTAGTACATTCAGTAACCGAAGTTAAGTAGCCGTTTGCATCTACTTTAGATACACCGCGAGACACAGTTCCATTCTCAGAAAGAGTAGCAGCTAAGTGATAACCAATTAATGCGTACTCATTCTCATCAGTAGCATTTGCAAGGAAATCATGTGCTTTTACAAAAGCATCAGCTCCGTAAAAATCGTCAGCATTAAGCACAGCAAATGGCTCGTTTACCACGTTGCGAGCACACCAAATAGCGTGAGCTGTTCCCCATGGTTTTTCACGGTCAATTGCAGGCATTCCTCCTGGAAGTTCGTCCATTGTTTGGTAGCAATAGTCTGTCTCAACCAATCCTTCAGAGTATTTACCAACAAACTCTTTAAACTCGTCCGCAAAGCTTTCGCGGATAATGAATACCACTTTGTCAAAACCTGCTTTCACTGCATCGTAAATAGTGTAGTGAAGAAGTGCTTTTTGTTTTGGTCCTAGTGGAGTAATTTGCTTTAAGCTTCCGAAACGAGATCCCATTCCGGCAGCCATTACAAGTAATGTAGTTTTATTTTTCATTATCGTAGTATATTATTAATTACTTTTTAGTGTGGATATAGCGTGCAAACACTTCCATTGCCTCGTATTCTGCCATACCAAGTTTGTTGTAAGTATCTGCAGTATTGCGGTTACGGTCTTCTGCACGTTGCCAGAATTCACGCGGATCATCACCCGGGAATGCAGGACCATTGTTTTGTGAACCATGTTTGTAGATAGACTTACGTTTAATATCTAACTCAAACGGACTGATAGGTACAGCCATGTCCACTTTCTCAATTTCCCACTCCATCCATGCGCCACGGTACCACCATGTATAACACTCGTTAAACCACTCATCATCCATAACAACGTCATAAGCATGTAGAATAGCGTCAAGACAAACACCGTGAGTTCCGTGCGGATCCGCAAGGTCACCGGCTGCATATACTTGGTGAGGTTGTACTTCGCGAAGTAATTTTGCAATAATCTCAACATCTTCGTGTCCAAGTGGATTTTTCTTCACTGTTCCAGTTTCGTAGAAAGGAAGGTTTAAGAAATGGATACGCTCTTCAGGTACACCAAAGAAACGACATGCGCCACGAGCTTCCGCTTTACGTAAGTCTCCTTTAAATGCAAGTAATTCCGTAGGTTCTTCATCGCCTGGTTTGCGTGTTTCAACAAGCTCTTTAACGCGTAGGTAAGCAGCTTCCATTTTCGCAACATCTCCACCAATGTGTTTTGTGTATGCCAAAGCAATATCCATTTGTTGTAGGATAAAGTCATCCAATACAGCAATATTTCCCGATGTTTGGTAAGCAACATGTACCTCATGTCCTTGCTCAACTAAACGAGCAAATGTACCTCCCATTGAAATAACGTCATCATCCGGGTGTGGACTGAAAATAAGCACACGTTTAGGATATGGAGTAGCACGCTCAGGACGTGTACTATCGTCAGCGTTTGGTTTACCACCTGGCCATCCGGTAATTGTGTGTTGTAGGTCGTTAAATACCTGAATATTCACTTTATTTGCCGATCCAAACTCATTCACTAGGTCGCTCATACCATTGTCTAAGTAATCCTTATTCTCAACTTTAAGAATAGGTTTGTTTACTTTTTGACATAACCAGATTACCGCGCGACGAATCATGCGATTATCCCATTTTAATTTAGTTACTAACCAAGGGTGAGCAACGCGAGTTAAACTGCTTGCAGCCGCTTCGTCAATAACAAATTGTACGTTTTGGTGCATTTGTAAATAAGTAGCAGGAACAGCATCGCAAATAGGTCCTTCAACTGTTGCTTTGATAATATCTGCTTTTTTCTCATCCCATGCCATTAAGAAAACCTTTTTTGCTTTCATAATGGTACCAACACCCATAGTAATAGCTTTGTTTGGAACAAACTCTTTTCCACCAAACTCGCCCGATGCATCCTTAATAGTAAGTTCGTCAAGGAAGATACGGCGTGTGCGTGATGTTAATGGAGATCCCGGTTCATTGAAACCAATGTGTCCGGTACGTCCAATACCTAAAATCTGAATATCAATTCCTCCGGCAGCATCAATCTTAGCCTCGTATTCGTTACAGAATGCATCAATTGCATCGCCCTCAAGCGTTCCGTCAGGAATGTTAATATTTTCAGGTTTAATATCTACATGATTAAATAAATGCAAATGCATAAAATAGTGGTAGCTATGCTTAGACTCTTTAGGCATTGGCAAATACTCGTCCAAGTTGAAAGAAATTACATTCGCAAATGATAATCCTTCCTCGCGGTGCATACGCACAAGTTCTCTGTATAATTTAATTGGAGATGAACCTGTAGCTAATCCAAGAACACACGTTTCGTTAAGTGCAGCACGTTCTTTAATTAAATCGGCAATCTCTTTAGCAACGGCTTTTACAGCCAAATCATCACTCTCATAAATTGCAACAGGCACTTTCTCAAAGCGATCAGCTCCTTCGCCGGTTGCGATAAAATTTTTCGTTACCATAACTTTATCTATTATGTTCAATATATAATTTACTCAAAAATATTTCCTAGTATAATGAGAAGTTATCCGAAGCCTCCTCATAGTATAAATGCTTCATTACCACCATTAAACTTCCTAGAATAGTGGAGTCCGAGGTTAACGGACTTAATTTAATTTCGCATTGGTTACGTAAACGTGCAATACTATATTTATTTATAGCTTGTTGTATAGGAGCGGTAATCATGTCGCCGCAGCTCACAATTTCTCCTCCAATCACAACCAACTGTGGATTAAATAAGTGAATAAGTGTTGAAACACCTTCTCCAATTTTTTCTCCCGCTTTTTGTACCAAGTCAATAGCAAATATGTCGTCCTGTTTTGCTGCCTCAATAACTGCATCAAGTGTAACGTGTCCATTTGCGGCAAATTTCGGAATAAGAGTATTCTCACCGTCGCTTATAGCTTTAGTAGCCTGTTTAACAATGGCGCGTCCGGAAGCGATGGTTTCTAAGCATCCCACTTTCCCGCAGTAACACTGTTCCTCAACACCGCTCATACGTATGTGTCCAAATTCCCCGCTCATACCTTTAAAGCCGGAGAACGGTTTACCGTTTATAATCATACCCATACCTATACACTCGTTAACGCTAATGCAAAGCGCATTGTCAACGCCAACAGCAGCACCAAATGTATGTTCGGCCATGGCCATAACTTTTGAGTCATTAGCAATAAAAATAGGCATATTAAACTGCTTCTCCAATACGTGGCGGATGTTTGGATTCTCATAAGTAAGGTATGAGTAAGAAGTACCGTCACTATCTATTAATCCAGGAATTGAGAAACCGGCAACTTTCAGCTTATCTTTAGGAATATTAAGTTCCTCAAGAGCATTGTTCACACATACTTTAAGGTGTGCCATTGTTGCATCCTTATCTCCTGCTTCTAAATTTGACGGATATACTTTTATCTCTCCCAAAATTTCCTTACGCAAGTTAAAAATAGCCACCTTAACATCAATACGTCCCACATCAACACCTAGAATGTACGCAGCATCGGGTGCCAAAGAGAAGATATGAGGGCGTTTTCCACCTACAGATGCCCCTTGACCTAAGTCCACAACCCAACCTTCCTCTATCAACTCATCAATGATACGGCTAATGGTTGGAGTAGTCATATTGGTTAAACGGCATATTTCAGGCTTTGACAGCTCGCCCATTTTATATAAAAAGGTGATAATATCCTTTTTTTGCTGATATCTTTTTTCTTTTAACCCCGGTAAGTTATTTCGGTTAGTTTGTGTCATATTTTATTATATATTATTGCTTTGCACACAGCTTTTAGCATACGTTATAACGCTGTACCAAAAACGATATAAAGCTAACGTTTTTGATTTTACAAAACTATAAAAACTTAATAAAATAATTGCTAAACCGCTGGTTTTTTTAATTAAATATATAATAATCAGCAATAACTTGTATTATAAGTAGTTGTTATCTGCTTTTGTAGCTATAACTCCTCAATATGTTACATAGGTTTTGTTGTAGTTAAGTAGTTTTTTAATTCAGCATTCTATGCTAAAACAGCATAAAAGCTAAATGTTCCCTAGGATTATTGCAGACATCTCATAGTTTTTCTATAAAGCTAGCGTATAGTTTGGTCTAGCCTATGTACTTAGCGGTGGGAATAAAAAAAAGGATGTGTCAATGCGACACATCCCTCATATCTTGTAATGTAACGTTATTAGTTACGTACACGCTCAACGTAGTCTCCAGTAGTTGTATCGATACGGATTTTTTCACCCATTTCAACAAATAAAGGAACCATAACACGAGCACCACCTTCAACTTCGGCAGCTTTTAATGCTGTTGAAGAAGCAGTATCACCTCTAAGTCCTGGCTCTGTATAAACAACTTCTAATACAACCGATGGTTGAAGCTCAACATAAAGTGGAGTCTCAGTATCAGCATGTACCACCATTTCAACCATATCACCTTCTTTAAGAAATTGAGGAGCATTGATCATGCCTTCAGCAATATGTAATTGGTCAAAAGTTTCAGTGTTCATCATTACGAACTCATCGCCCTCTTTGTAAAGGAACTGACATGGACGACGCTCAATACGCGCTGTATCAACTTTAACACCCGAGTTGAAAGTGTTTTCAAGCATACGTCCCGTTTTAACGTTACGTAGTTTTGTACGCACAAACGCAGGACCTTTTCCAGGTTTTACGTGTTGGAATTGCACAATTGTGTATAAATCATCTTTAAAGTGGATACATAATCCGTTACGGAAATCTGCTGTACTTGCCATATTTTTACTATTATTTAGAGGCATGTGCCTCCGTTTTATTTAGTTATTTATTAATACATAAACGTTTAGGGCGCAAATATAATGAAATGCTCTCAATAGTACAAATTGGAACTCAACATAATGGTAGCTTACCGCGGAAGTTGAATAACAAAGGCAGCTGAGTGGTGCCGATAAATTGCGTATATTGCCGATATTAGCAAGGTTATTGTTCCGCCCGTAATAAGAATTTGTTGCAGAGTTAAATAATGTTCCAAGGTTGCCAAAAACATTCCGCCAATAGGCGATACACCGGTAAACGTCATAGCCATATAGCCCATAACACGTCCGCGCATATGCTCGTCCGATATGGATTGAAGCAATGTATTAATGGCTGCAACGGTGGTAATCATGGTAAAGCCAATAACAACACAAGCCACGTAGGCTAAAAAGTGAAAGCGTATAATACTTAACAGTAAAATGCCAATAGCAAGGATTACAGTAGTGTAACCAATAACCTTCTCTAAGCCTTGTACAGAGCGTCTAGCAGCCAAATAAATAGCTGCTGCAAAGGAGCCTACACCTGTTAGTGACAGTAATGTTCCTAGGGTTTGACTGTCACCAAGTAAAATTGTTTTGGCATATGCCGGGATAAATGTCATTAATGGTAATGCAAACGTACTTACGCCGGCCATAAGTAACAGCAGGGTACGTATGGGGATATTATTACAAATATAATTCCAACCTTCAATAAGCGATTTTCCTGCCGCCTCATGTGTTTTATTTATAGGAGAGGGCGTATTACGCATAAGCATTAGCGAAGCTATTACTGCAAAATAACTCACGGCATTAATTAAAAAGCACAATCCACATCCAATACCGGCAATAATAATACCACCAACAGCGGGACCAATCAATCTAGAGCCATTAATTACTGCCGAATTAAGTGCAATGGCATTACTAAGTAAACGTTTCTCTACAAGCGAGGGATAGAAAGCCTGCCGTGTGGGATTATCTAATGAGTTTATTAGTCCAATAAGCAGACTAAGTGCCATTAAATGCCACACCTCCACTCTGTCTGTCAATGTTAGCCATGCCAAAATTGAAGCTTGGATAGCGGACATAGTTTGCGTAAAAATAAGAATACGCCGTCTGTCGTACCTATCTACCAGTAGGGAAAGGAATGGCGTTGTAATAAGTATGGGAATTTGAGCCAGAAACGTTATAGTTGCCAAACTTATAAGTGATCCGGTCATTTCAAACACCAACCAACTCATGGCAATTTGTTGCATCCAAGTACCGATGAGCGATAAGGACATACCTCCAAAATAAAGTCGAAAATTACGCGACTCCAACGATTCTGTCAAATGTGCTAAAAATGCCTTACCCGGATAATTATTCATGTACACTGTATTTTACATGTCAAAGGTACAATTATTATTGGGTTGCTTAATTATTTACCCATGTATTCTCTCCGGATGAGAACGTTATGTATGATAACTTTGGAGAATTATTTTCCTTGTAATAATTAAACATAGATGTGTCCGTGAATGCATATCTATGAGATGTTATTGAGCCTTATTCTGTAATCACTATGTGAATGTGGGAGTATAAGTTTGGTAATTGTATGATTCCGTTTAGGTAACAAGGTACCTAAAATAGGGTAGCTACCTCCCTTTGCCCCTGTTAAGGGTTTCGACTAGGTTACGACAAGGTTTCGACTAGGTTTCGACTACTATTGGGGTACCATACTAGTGGAAACCTAGTCGAAACCTTGTCGTAACCTAGTCGATACACACAACAGGAGTGTGTGTTGATGTGAACTATTATTTTAGAATGTAATTTACTTGTCCATGGATATCGTAGAAACTGAATTCAGTTGTAAGCCAATCAAGTTATTTTCAATATTATATAATATCAATTTATGAAGAAGAAAGTGTTATTTATCGGAAATTATTCTGGACTGAAGAGATAAAATCATTGTTGCACAATTTGGTTTTGATGGAGTTGAGAGATTAGGTAAATAACAAATGGATAAACTCATATAATGTTGCTATATAAACAAAGAGAGATTACTTCATGTTGTAATCTCTCTTTGTGTGTTTAATCAATGTTTTTAGTGTTGCCTTGCAACCATTTAATATCGAAACGGGCGAATTTAATATAGCCATTTGCTTCGAAAATAACACCTACTTTGCCGTCCCCTAAATCTGTAAGGACAGAGTACTGATATTCAGTTAATGGATTACCGTATATGCGTTTTTGACAGCTCCACGTTTCGCCATTGTCATAACTTAATTTCACGGTTCCATTCATTCGCATAGGTGGAGTGGCATGGAAACCGCCTCTTTTTTCACTTGGATAGGTAAGCTGATTTGCAGGATTGCTTAGCAGTAGTGGTTTTCCTTTTATATTATGTAACTTGAGTATTGAACCTTGACATGTTGGATCGGGTTGGTTGTCCATAATTTTAGTGGCGTGCCAAAGTGCTGTTTTTTCGCCTTTGGGTAATTCAACTAGCATATTGGCTCTGTTGCGGGTAACTTTCATAAAGTTCCAGGGGCTCCATCCTTTAGGAGCAAGTGTTGCAGTGTCGCCAATAAAACGGTGTGAACGGGCGTTGACTAAATATCTATCGCCATCGAGCCAAGCCACTTGACTCTCGTTTGAGCCGTATTGTGATTGTCCTTCAGTAATTGTCCAGCTTTTACCGTTATCATCGGAGATTACTAGATAATTGAACCATTTGCTTGCGCCGTTGGCATTGTATGGCATCACAATGCGACCTGTACCGTCTATGATGCCTATACCGGGGCCGCTACAATAAGAATAGGTGTTTTGGTGCTTTACTTGGCGAGTAATATCTTGGGGTTTACTCCAATTAAGTCCGTTGTCGCTGCTTCGGACAATATAGGTGCGTACCACTCTTTCTCCTTCAAAACCTGCATTTACCGATCCTTCGTTCGTTTTTGGAGGAAAACTTTGATACATAAGTAGTACCTCTTTTGTTGATGGCACATATACGGCGCATGGGTTGTTGAGACTTGCTGCTCCTTGGCTATCAATGACTTTTATGTCTCCCCATGTTTTACCATAATCGGTACTTGTACGTACTAAAATGTCATTCTCTGCTTGGTCGGCTCCGTGGTGTTTACGTGCTTCAATGAATGCCAATACTACACCCGGCTTTGTTGAAACAACTGTTGGTATACGAAATTCCGGATAACCGTCAATGTCCATAGCAAAGGCGGTACTAATTTCCGGACGACTCCCTGAGTAGAATTCTTTATGTATGATGTTAACAATTTTTCTTGCTGATGGTTGTGTCAGTTTATCAACATTTATAATAAGGTCTGCAATTGTGTCGGCTTTTGCTCTGCGCACGGATAGACCTTTTTGAGTAAGTAGTGTTTCGCACTGTGAATATAGTTTTTGCGTTATGTCATTGTTTGATGATTGAAGCTGATAATAATGAATTAGATGACTGTCCTTATTGGGAAGATTTTTCATTGTTAAAGCTTTCACGTCAATGTTTTGTGCATGTCCGGAGAGAATGGATAGACAAATACAAAATAGAATAGATAGATACTTCATTTGTTTGTTTTTGTTATGTTTAATGATAATGTTTTTTTGTTACTGTTTGTGGTTTGCGGGAATAACCTTTACTTTTATTTTTTTACCATTTACCAATAGGGTATAAGGTTTATTTGCAGTGGCAATTACTTCTTTACCGTCCCAAACAATGTCTGTAGTAATATCTCCGAAGTGCAAATTGCGAATACCGTGTGGTTTAGTTAGCCGTTTATCCCATTTAATTGTATTATTCCATGCGTCAATATCATAGAAGCCCAATACGTTTTCAATGAAAAGAGAGATGGGACCTAATGCACTCCAGCCGCAAAAATCAGGACGAACGTAGCTTTGATGATCATGTCTGAATGACGGTTTTGCTTCTGTTGGACTGTAGCATTCCCAGATGGTGTGCGGTGTAAATTCTTTATATGTTTTATATTGATGATTTATAATTTTGATGGCTGCGTTGTGGGTGATGTCTCGGTAGTTATAGCGGTCTAGAGCTTTAATACTCATATAAGCCGTTGGCAACCATAGAGCGCCTCGCCAGTAGTCGCCGTCGGAGCTGTAATTGGAGTCGTTGGGACGTAATGTTGTAAATGGGATACTTGCTCCAAACCAAGTAGCGGACGCAGCTTTTTGTGCCATTAGTTTGGCCTGTTTTTTAGAAGCGGCTCCTGCTAGTAGGACCCAATACGATGCAGGTGTAGCAACTTTTATTTTCTTGTTATCGCGATTATCAATGTCATAATAGAAACCGTCCTCGGAATCCCAATATAATTTATTAATAATAGATGCAATGGAGTCATGTTTATGTTGCCATTGGTTTGCTTCTTTTTTATTACCCAGTTTGGTGTACAGTATACTGATTTGATTGGCAGTTAATGCTTGTTGAGCAATGGCATCAATCCATAACATATTGGGATTGTTTGGTCTATCCTCCTTAACTGCCTCGTAGGTGCGACCTCGCGGGGTGTTGTCCATTCCACTGCGTCCGCCTTCCCAGAAGTAACCTTTGTCATTTCTCTGTAAGCACGTAATTGCACTGCCGGCAATGGATTGTCCCGGAGTAATGGTGTCAAACCAATGAAAATGGCGTTGTAAGTATTGTTTTTGGAGTAATAGTGTGTTTAAGTGTTCTTTATCGCCACTCATGTGGTTGTATAAATTCTCTGTCCATGCAAACATGGGAGGATTGTCGGGGATGTGTATTTTTCCGGCTGTTTTTTCTTGGTTGTGAATGGGACCATAGAAATTGTTGTTGGTGAGAATCCAAGGTCCAAGGTGATAGGCGTATCTCCAGTACATTAACATAAAGTTGGTATCCCAAATCCAGTCGTTAATTTTACAGAAAGCCTCGTCTATAAATAGAGGTTGGGGCATCACTGCATTGTATTGTATGTGTTTTTGTGCAATACTCCATGCTGTGTAATATAACTCTTCAAAGTGAGGATAGTCATCGGAAAATGGGGCCGGCAACTTTTGTTGGTCAAAATGATGGATAGTGTCCGTTTGTGCAACGGATGAAATGGGATTAATGATTAGTAATGATAGGAATGTGACCCAATAGACAAAGATTTTCATACGTTAATAATTTGTTTTTAATTACGATAGGGATTAACCTGCATAGACAGCTTAGAAGTTTGTTTATGCAAGTAGTCGCTATGTGTATATTACTATTTGGTGATTTAATATAGTCTGTGCAACGAAGTTAACCATAAACTAATAATAATACACAAATTGTCCGTAGATAATTAACAAAATTACAAATTTAACCTGTATGGGATTGTGATGGATGGATATAAGAATAAAGAGCGGCAAATTACGTTTGCCGCTCTTTGACGATGATGTGAATAATAACTATTTTGTTTCGCCTGTGATTAAGTTAATAGTTATATTATTGTCTGCGGGTTTTAAGTCTGTCCACAGCCCTAATGCGGCATTTTTTAGGAAATCGCCCATTCCGGGTGCTACAATGTTAGCTGCCATTGCAACACTATTAATTTTTTTCAATTCGGCATCATCAATTTGCTCATCGCCTGTATAGTGCGCTATAATTGCATTTGATGCTAGGGGCATAACTATGTTGACTACATTTTCAGGAAGAGGTAAGTAACCTAGTATTAGATTTCCTATTCCGGATTCAACATACTCTTTCGCGTAAAGAGGAAATTCTTTACCTTGAGTATTATAGTTTATGTTTTTAATAAATTTAGATTCAATGGTAATAGAATTATCACTTATTGTGGCAAGGCGGAATGGACATGGATAGGTGACCATGGATCCTGTTTCAATGTCGAACGCAAAATTTGTATTTGTTTCATGCTTTACGATGTCCTGTGCATGAAAATGACCGGTGAATGTTAATTGAATACCCAATTCGGCAAACTCATCGGCATATGTACGCCAATTGTCAATTAAATATTCGGCCATAAGTGTTTCCTGCATTTTCCAGTGCTCAATAAGGCCGTGGTGCATAACGGCGATGAGGCGAATGTTTTTTGCTTTAGCATCTGCCGCTTGTGCGCGGATAAACTCCATTGTTTGCGGTTTAATGGCGCCTGCTGTAACACAAATATCATCTGTAAAGTTGTTCTCTTCGTATTTGCATGCATCGATCCCTAAAATACGCAAGTTACTAAATGGTTCGGCAACATAGGTAAGTGAATAGTTGTCTTTTGCTATGGCGTTGTTATATCCATATTCGCCATAGATGTTTGCGAACTCGTCTTTAGAAACGCTTTTAACGCGAGTTTTGCTGTCACCGTCAAAAGATACAGCATGCGGATTATTAATATCATGATTTCCCGGAACGACAAATATTTTTGCTCCGCGTTTTTTTAATGTGGATAAATAGTTATTTGCAAATAATAAATGGGATGATTCGGCACCGTCTTTTGTCAAATCGCCTGGGACGAGAACGATATCCGGTTTTTCATTCTCTAATTTATTTAGGAGTTCATCTAGAATTGCCGTAGATTCCTTAAGCATTTTCCGGTCGTGATTAATGTAGGTTTCAAATGCACTCCCTTCGGATATTAAAAGTTGAGGATCCATGAGGTGTGTGTCCGAGAATACCGCTATTTTAATTTGTTGCGGTGCTTCTGTTTGTGTATCCGATTCGTCCTTATCCGGTTCTTGAAAAGATTCGCTTTCACTGCATGACACCATGAAGCAAAGTGCCATAAATAACCAAGACTTAATGTTGAATTGTTTAATTTTCATTGTAGTGTTGTTTTATATTCAGTGCAAGAATAGTAGGATAAGATTAAGTGAATATTACGAAGTCTCTACATTTTCTCTACGTATGTGTTGTTTTTGTGTGACGATGATACCAAATATAGATGATGATATGTGTTTTGATGGTATGGGATTTATTATTTGTGACGTAAATAAAATATGAATCAGTGGAATTTTATTATCCAGTGTAAAAAATACAATATTTATAACTAGAGTTAAAATAAAGTTAATTATATTTGTAATATATTTTTAGTATTATTTT
>JBOGCH010000029.1:0-174493 GCA_051656645.1 Marinifilaceae bacterium | reverse complement strand
GATTTAGCTCCTATGAGTTAAATATTATAATCACCTCTTAAGCCGGTGCTCTCATCTATGTTACCACTTTTTTCAATGATTTCATATTGCATGTTATCCTTAGCTCTGGTAACGAAGAAAGCACCACATTCATCTATACGTGCTAATGCTGCAAAATCAACATAAGCTATGTCTACTCATAGGCGCTGGGGATAACTCATCTAATACATTGCTATCATGATATTTTCCATGAGTAATTAGTATAAAAGATAGACATATTAGTATTAAGTGTACATATTTCTTCATAAGTAGTGTTTATGTGTTTAGATAATTTAAAATTAAACAAATATTTTGAATTACATATGCGTTGTATTAAAAATATATGACCCTATAACATTCCGGATAGCTAGTTTCTCTTTTGTTATGCGCTATTCAAGATTTCATTAAATCATCTAATAATATTCCCGGGTGATTGTAGTCTTTAATTTGGATATCGAAATAGGTGGAATATGCACTTTGGGGTAGTTATATTATGTTACGTCATTCATAAGCATAAAGCCTATGAATGACGTAATTAACATGTTAATAAGTTCGGTGTATATATCGCAATGCCTAATATACAATGATATATTATAAAAAATTTAAATACATATTTCTAGTCTTAACTAATAGCCTCCAGCAGCATCTCAGTTGCTTTTGCGCAGTTGTTTGCTTTGTCCAGTAAACCGACATATTTACTTCCAATAATGGCACCTGCTGCATATTGATAGGCAGATTGGAGTGTATTGGCGTTAGAGATCCCAAAGCCTATCATGCGTGGAGAACGTAGATTCATGTCATTTATTCGCTTAAAATAGGCCAAGGTGTCCGGACTAAAGGCTTGTTGTGCTCCTGTTGTGGATGCGGAGGATACCATGTATATAAAGCTATTGGTGTTGCGATCAATGAGGTTTATACGCTCCGGCGAGGTTTCCGGGGTTATAAGCATAATAATGTGTATGCCATAGGCGTCGGCAATGGATTTGTATTGAGCAACATACTCGTTAAAAGGCAAGTCGGGAATAATAATTCCATCTATTCCCACTTCTCGACAAGAGCTACAAAACGCTTCAAAACCGTATCGCATAATGGGATTCAAATAACCCATTAGCAGTAGTGGTATGTGCACGGTGGTACGAACCTCTTTAAGTTGTTGGAATAGTTTCTTTAATGTCATTCCGTCCTTAATGGCTTTTGTTGCTGCTTTTTGTATTACAGGTCCGTCGGCCATAGGATCGCTAAACGGAATGCCAATCTCTATCATATTAATGCCTTTATCCTGTAAGGTTTGTATTGTTTCCACCACATTGTCCGGGTTAGGATGTCCTGCACAAAAATAGATGGAAAGGATGTTGTTTTTGTTTTGTTGAAATAGAGTGTTAATGCGATTCATTGGTTGTGGTTTAGTTGGTTAATAAAACGAGCTATGTGTTGTGTGTTTTTATATCCCGGTTCTGTTTCAAAGCCGCTGTTCAAATCTAAGCCGGCCAATTGCGGGTGATTAAGTTGCTGTATGCGCTCAGCGCATTGAGGTGTTATGCCACCACTAAGTATAAAGGGTGTAGCTTCCGTATAGTGGTTTAATAGTTCCCAGTTAAAACGTACCCCCGATCCGCCATAGGTGGAGCATTTGGTGTCAAAAAGTACGTAGTCACACACGGTTGTCCATGGAGTAACATTTGCAAAATCCTCCGGCCCATAAATGGCAAAGGCTTTAATAATAATATATCCTGCTCCGCGTAATACAATTGCATCCTGTATACGCTCATCTCCATGTAATTGTATGCCGTCCAATTGGTACAGCTGTGCTGTTTTTTGAATATTCTCAATGGTTTCATTTACAAATACACCAATACGTTTTGCCTGTTTGGGCATATATGCGGGAGGCATGTCTACATAGCGTGGCGAGAGGGGATAAAATATAAATCCCATCCACTCTATTCCTATGGCTTCCACCTCGCGTATGTTTGTCTCATTCCGCATGCCGCACACTTTTATTAACATGTTAGTAAGTTTAGTTGGTCAATGAAATGTAGTAGTTCTTGCGCCGGATTAGGATTACTCATAAAACAATCGCCAATCAGAAACCCGCTGAATCCATGTGTTTTAAGTTTGTGTACGGTGTCGGTATTACTGATTCCGCTTTCGGAAATCTTAACCATGCCTTGCGGCAGCTGTTTTGCGATTTGAAATGAGTTATTAACATCGGTTATAAACGAACCGAGATTACGGTTATTGACTCCTACCATGTCCGTTTTAGGGGTAATGTAATGCAACTCCTCTTCGGAATGTATTTCAAGTAAAACCTCTAACCCAATACTGTGTGCCATGTCTGTAAACTCGTCACATTGTTGTTTGGAGAGTGCTGCGGCAATAAGGAGTATGGCATCGGCGCCAAGAGCGCGTGCTTCAGTTATCTGGTATGAATCAATAATAAACTCCTTTCGTAACAAAGGGGTGTCCACCAACGGACGGACAGTAAGCATGTCTTGTGCACAACCGCTAAAATAGGCGTTGTCTGTCAAAATAGATATAGCGGCAGCACCTGCTGCTGCGTAGGCCGGCACAATAGCTCCAGCCTCAGCCTCTTGGTTAATCCATCCGCGCGATGGCGAACGGCGTTTAAATTCGGCAATAATACCTCCCGGAGTATTAAGTACAGATTGTTTCATGCTCCGCGGTGAGCGGTCCATGTAAGGACCTCGCTGTTGCGCCGTTTGATGTTTCTTTAAATAGGCTATCTCCTCGCGCTTGTCGGCTATAATTTGTTGTAATACGTCTTTCATTGTCATTAAGAATTTAGTGTTATAAATTTCTTGAAAACCGATAAAGCTTGTCCGCTCAATAGCGAATGGTAAGCTTTGTCAATGGCATTGTCAATGGATAGGCCGCTAACAATGTGTATAGCGAAAGCTGCATTTGCCACCACACATTCTCGTTGTGCCGGGGTACAACAATTGCCAAGCACGTTGCGCAGTATTGTGGCAGCCTCTTGTGGCGTATCCCCGCCATAAAGTTCTTGAGCATCTATGGTAGAAAAATTTAAAGCGGAGGGGCTATATATTTGTTGCCCCTTGGAGGTTGTAACCTTAAAGTCGCCGGTAAGTGATATCTCATCATATTTATCCAGACTGCTAATTACCGCATAGTCCGTACAAATATGATTAAGTACGTTGGCGTATAAACGCATTTGGGATAAATTAGCTACTCCCAAAAGTTGGTACGTAGGACGTGACGGATTAACCAATGGTCCCAATAAATTAAATAGTGTTCGTAATTGCAACTCCTTGCGCACACTCGCCACCTGTTTCATAGCTGGATTAAATAATGGCGCATGTAAGTATGTAATTCCGCAGTTGTCTATACTCTGTTTAAGTTTATCAACATTGTTAGTAAATACTATGCCATGCTCTTGTAAAACATTACTTGCGCCACTAATAGAGGTAGATGCATAATTACCATGCTTAGCCACCTTATATCCGGCTCCGGCAACAACAAAGGCCGCGCAGGTGGATATGTTAAAGGTGTTTTTCTCATCGCCGCCGGTACCTACAATGTCAATGGCGTTATACCCTTGTAAAGGGATGGAAACAGAGGTTTGTAGTAAGGCATCTCTAAAGCCGAGAATTTCGCTCACGGAAGGCATGCGCATCTGATATGCGGTAAGCAATGCTGCTATCTGTGCTTCATTACAATTGCCTGACGTAATGTTAAGGAGGGCTGTTGTTGCTTCTGCTTGCGAAAGCTCTTCATGGTTTATTAACCGTGTTAATATCTTTTTCATAGTTGTTTATATCTTGTATAAAATTAGTAATCATTGTTTTACCTGAAGGGGTGAGGATTGACTCAGGGTGAAACTGCACTCCGCGTATATTATAATCCTTATGTTTTAATGCCATAATTTGTCCTTCGGCACTAATAGCCGTAACTTCAAGACAATCCGGTAATGTGACAGGATTTACTACCCAGGAGTGATACCTCCCTACATTGAATTCGCTGTCTAAGTCTGCGAATAGCGTGTCATTGTAAAGATTATATACCGGGGACTGTATGCCATGAAATACCTCCGATAGGTTTATTAGTTCGCCACCAAATGCCTCTGCTATGGCTTGGTGTCCTAAACACACGCCAAGTATTGGTATCCTACCGGCACATTGTTGTATAACTTGTAACATTTTTCCCGCTTCGGCCGGTATGCCGGGACCCGGCGATAGTACTACCCCATCATAATTGGATAATGTGTCTAAGTCTATTTTGTCATTGCGAACAACGTCCATCTTTACGTTTAGTTCTGAGAAGAGAAGGTATAGGTTGTAAGTAAAAGAGTCGTAATTATCGAGCAATAAGAGTTTCATACGTAAACATTTTAAAAGTTATTCTATCAAGCTCATCGTAATAAATATTTCACGCTGCTTGTTTATTAGTCCGTTAAAGACCTATTCGTTATATTACTGTAACTCTCCAGCTACAGCAATAGCACGTCGCAGAGCTCCCAGTTTGTTATTCACCTCTTGCAATTCGTTTTCCACATTGCTTTTGGCAACTATTCCGCCTCCCGCCTGAAACCACAGCTGATTGTTTCTACTCACAAAAGTGCGAATGGTAATGGCTTGATTTAAGTTACCGTCAAAGCCAATAAAGCCAATACAGCCACCGTATGCTCCTCGATTATGCGGTTCATATTCACTAATTAATTGCATAGCCCTTACTTTTGGGGCGCCGCTAAGAGTACCTGCCGGAAAGGTGTCTATAAATGCGTTTATCGGATTTACATTGGGATTCAGTTTTCCGCTCACACGGCTCACTAAGTGGATAACGTGGCTATAGTATTGAATCTCTCTGTAGAAATCAACTTTTACATTTGTGCAGTTGCGGCTCAAATCGTTTCTTGCCAAGTCCACTAGCATAACATGTTCCGCATTCTCCTTCGGGTCGGCTAGCAATGCAGTAGCGAGCTCCTGGTCTTTTTGTTTGTCACCTGTACGCTTGGTTGTGCCAGCTATGGGGTCAATGTAAGCCATGCCATCCTCAATGCGGCAATGCGTTTCGGGCGATGAACCGAAGATGCGGTAACCTCCAAAGTCAAAATAGAATAAGTAAGGAGAAGGGTTAATACTGCGTAATGAACGATAAAGCATAAAGTCATCGCCGGAAAATTGTTGAATAAATCGTCGTGATATCACTATCTGAAAAACGTCCCCACGTAAACAATGTGCTATACCTTTACTAATGTTTTCGCGATGCTCATTGTCGGTAAGTGTGCTTTGGATATCCCCTACCGGAGTAAATGCATAGGAGGAAGTGGCGTGCTTATTTATTTCCTGTTCAATGGAGTTTAGAGAATCTGTTTCTGTATTATCCAACAGTTCTATAAGTGTCATTTCTTGTCGAGAGTCTTTGAATACAATGATGTATTTGTATACAATGTACAAAATATCCGGTGCATCATGTACATCCGCGTAACTATCCTTAATGTCAATATTCTCAAAATAACGTACTGCCGAGAAGGAAGTATAGCCATAGGCTCCGCAATAGGATGCATATTCACCCTTAATTTTAAAGGAGGAAATAAATTCGCTAATAGCATCTCCGGCGGTGTAAAGAGGGGTAATGTCACGCTCTGTTGTTTGTTTATCCGGAAAAGTTAAAAGCGCTTTACCATGACTTACTGCCACACTTGCAATGGGGCATAAACCTATGAATGATCTGTTGTTCTCCGAACTGTGATAATCCGAACTCTCCATAAGTACGCTTTGGTGGTATAGGTCGCGTACCTTTAAATAAACACTTACAGGGGTGTGCGTATCCCCTAATAGCGATTTATGTGCCGTGTGATAGTTATATGTTTTCATGTGTAAGTTTTTTGGCTGGTAAATGTTCTAAATAGGTGTCCATGTCCTTATCTCCACGTCCGGAAAGGGTAACAACTACAATTTCATTGGGTTGAAAAGTTACTTTTTGTAGTGCGGCTAGCGCATGGGCAGACTCCAATGCGGGAATAATTCCTTCCGATGCGGTGAGTGCGTATGCAGCATCTAGTGCTTCCTTATCGGTAATGGCAACCACACGGGTACGTCCTTCTTGTGCTAAGTGCGCATGCATGGGGCCAATGCCCGGATAATCCAATCCGGCCGATATGGAATATGGTTCAGTAATTTGTCCGTCCTCATCCTGCATTACCAAAGTGCGTGACCCGTGAATTATCCCTTCATGTCCCAAATGGATGGTGGCGGCGCTGAGATGGGTGTCAATACCTTTTCCGGCAGCCTCGGCCAATACAATCTTTACTTCCGGTCTGTTTATGTAATGGTATATTGTCCCCGCAGCATTGCTTCCCCCTCCTACGCATGCAATCAGCGTATCGGGATAATCCCTTCCAACCTTTTCTTGGATTTGTTGTTGTAGCTCTTTACTAATCACGGATTGTAAACGAGCAACAATGTCCGGATAGGGATGAGGCCCTACGGTTGAACCGATAATGTAAAATGTTTCCTCCGGATGACAACACCAATCTCTTATAGCCTCGTTGGTTGCGTCTTTTAATGTCATGTTACCACAAGTAACCGGCACCACCGTAGCACCCAACATTTGCATCTTTGCCACATTGGGTTGTTGTCTCTCAACGTCCGTTTTTCCCATGTAAACAATACATTCCATTCCCATCAATGCACATACCGTAGCAGTGGCCACTCCGTGTTGTCCGGCCCCCGTCTCGGCAATAATACGTTTCTTGCCCATGGCACGGGCTAAAAGTATTTGTCCCACGGTGTTGTTAATTTTATGCGCGCCTGTATGGTTTAAATCCTCTCGTTTAAGGAATACTCTACAACCGTGAATAGCAGATAATTTTGCCGACTCGTAGAGCGGTGAAGGACGTCCAACATAATCCTGTAACAACGAGATATATTCTTGTTGGAAAGTATCACTCTCTAGAATAGTTTTATACTCTTGTTGCAGGTTTGTTACGCAACGGTGTAAGATTTCAGGAATATAGGCGCCCCCAAACGGGCCGTAATAACCTTGATTGTCAATTTGAAATGTTTTCATGGGGATAAAATGGATTAATTAGAGACATAAAAAAACCGAGGCCTGTCGTAAGTACGACAGGCCTCGGTTTTATCCTTTTGTATTATATATATACATTAGTTATACGCATAGGCGGGTATCCTTACGACTTTTGAGTTGTAAGTTATGCCACCACCAATTTGTATTCAATAAATGCATAATTTATTTTTTGAATTCTATAACTGCAAATGTAAAGGTTGTTTTCTAAAAAACAATTACCCGCTTCTATTTTTAAGAAAAAAAATAATGTAATATCACTTTTGGATATAGGTTATAAATGTGTAATTGCATGATAATAAATACTTTGTAATATATTACTCCGTAAGTATAAGATAGTACATTAATGCTGTATCTATGCTACTACGGGTAAGAACATAGGTGAATAAGCACACTTATGATTCAAGGATTTGCATATAATCTTCCCTACATCCTCTTGGGGTTTCATTCAGGTTTCATTCAGCTTTCATTCAGGTTTCATTCAGGTTTGACCCCCCAAACCTGAATGAAACCCGAATGAAACTACAATGAAAGCTGAATGAGTTATGGAGAAGTAATGTAGAGGTATGAAATATTGCATAATGGAAAAGAGGTGCGATTAAGAGTAACAAACAAATGTTGTAAATGGCTGATTGGGACTATGTCACGGAGTATGTTTATGTGAAAATGTTATTTTTAACAAAGTATTACAACAAGACTATTCCCCTTCTTTTAAAAAATTATTTTAAATTAGCCTCGTAAAACTTTTAAGCTAACGGGTAACCTACACCCTTTGCTTTACGTTGCAAATAAATGATTTATTAATATTGATCCCACGGATCATCACTCTTAAAAATTAGATAGTATGGCTATTGTAGTTAATGAAGCAAATTTTGAAGAGGTAGTTCTTAAAGCAGAACTTCCTGTGTTATTAGACTTTTGGGCAGAATGGTGTGGACCATGTAAAATGATGTTGCCTATCGTTGACGAACTTTCAGTTGAATTTGAAGGTAAAGTTATAATCGCAAAAGTTGACGTAGACTCAAATCCTGGTATTTCAGCGCGTTTCGGAATCCGTAATATTCCTACTATCCTTTTCTTTAAAGGTGGTAATGTTGCTGACAAACAAGTTGGAGCGGTGCCTAAAAATGCATTGGTTGAAAAACTAAACAAACTATTGTAATAAAAGTTTGTTACAACAATAAAGTAAAGGCTGTCTCATAGAGATAGTCTTTATTTTTATATATACCTGGGGGTGCTAACTTTCAATTTATCACATATGTTACACATAAAATTTACTTTTATTTGTGTTTATCTGTTTAAAGTTAGATAAATTAATATATTTGTGCCCCATAAGATAATGTCTTAAATCTAAAATAAACTATGGGAAAATACGAATTAAACAAGAATTTAGCTCAAATGCTAAAGGGTGGTGTAATCATGGATGTTACTAACGCGGAGCAAGCAAAGGTTGCTGAAGCTGCTGGTGCTTGTGCGGTAATGGCGTTAGAGCGTGTACCGTCAGATATCCGTCGTGACGGTGGTGTAGCGCGTATGTCCGATCCACAAATGATTAAAGAAATTCAAGCTGCAGTTTCAATACCGGTAATGGCAAAAGTACGTATCGGACATTTTGTAGAGGCGCAGATTCTTGAAGCTATCGGAATTGATTTTATTGATGAAAGCGAGGTTTTAACACCTGCTGATAATGTATATCATGTAGACAAAACTGCATTCAAAGCTCCTTTTGTTTGTGGTGCTCGTAATTTAGGTGAAGCATTGCGTCGTATTGGCGAAGGTGCTGCAATGATCCGTACAAAAGGTGAAGCCGGAACAGGTAATGTTGTTGAGGCGGTTACTCACATGCGTCAAATCAACGAAGATATGCGCCGTGTACAAACAGCTGGTAAAGAAGAGTTAATGACGTTGGCGAAAGAGTTCAATGCTCCTTATGATTTAATTCTTTACGTACATGAAAATGGTAAACTTCCGGTGGTAAACTTTGCTGCAGGTGGTATTGCTACTCCTGCTGATGCTGCATTAATGATGCAATTAGGTTCGGAAGGTGTATTTGTTGGATCGGGTATCTTCAAATCTGGCGATCCTGCAAAACGTGCACGTGCTATTGTACAAGCAGTAACTTATTACAATGACCCTACTAAATTGGCTGAATTATCTGAGGATCTTGGCGAACCAATGTCAGGGCTTGAAATCAATACGTTAGCCGATAAATACGCTGAGCGTGGATGGTAATGAGTTACTACTCAGTACTGTTTAAATAAAACAAGGAGTCAATGGAGACGAAATATAACTCCATTGACTCTTTTTCTATTATCTTATTTCACGTTGATACAATTATGAAGATAGGAATTTTAAGCTTTCAGGGAGCAGTTATAGAACATATACGCCACATTGAGCAATTGGGACACGAGGCAGTGGAGGTAAAATACATTGAGCAATTGAGTGAATTAGATGGAATAATTCTGCCGGGAGGGGAGAGTACCACAATTGGCAAATTGCTAAATCGTACAGGAATGATGGAACCACTACGCGCCCGTATACAAGAAGGGATGCCTGTGTGGGGTACATGCGCCGGAATGATACTGTTGGCTAAGGAGATAGAGAATGACGAGATTGTCCACCTGGGAACTATGGATATCAAGGTGCGCCGTAATGCTTACGGAACGCAGTTAGACAGCTTTGATACGTTATGTACTGTACCGGAAGTGTCGGACCAACCGTTACCTTTGGTATTTATACGCGCTCCATTTATTGTGGATGTTAAAGATAATGTAACCACCTTATGTGAAGTGAATGGTGATGTGGTTGCTGCACGCCAAGACAATATGCTTGCCACCTCTTTCCATCCGGAATTAACGGATAATGGCGAATGGCATAGGTGTTTTGTTAACATGTGTGCAAAAAAAGTGTAACTTGCATTTATCTTTTATTTGTACAAACGCGTACAAAACAAGATAGTTAACTTTAAACATTTACCACATGAAACAGCTATTTAGTATTCTTTGTATTTTATTTATTGCAGCAGGTTGTAGTAAGACTACCGTGACAATGGAAAATGGTGCGCAGGAAAGTGACCATTGGATTCTAAATTGGAAGTATCCAAAGTTTACCAATAACGACGAAAATACCAATACAATGTGCGCTACGCTAAGTACGGCAATCAGCACACAAGTTGACTCGTTAATGCAGGTGACTAAGTTACAGGCAGGCCAACTTTTTGCAAACTGGCCAGATACATTGGAGCGTCCGGCATTTAAGTATGAGTTATATGTGAGAGATACTATTTTTTTAATGGATCGTCATTATATTTCAGTACGCCTAGAGGAGTATCAATATACTGGAGGCGCACATGGCATGACAACGTTTAATTGTTATAATCTCGATATGCATAATGGTACGCTCATTACTATGGGTACCTATTTACGCAATGATAAAGAACACATAGAAAAACTAAATAAGCTTTTAAAACAGTATTTGGTGAACACGGATAACTGTTACAATGTGGATCCAACAGTAACAACGCCTGGTTTTGCCGGTATGAATATAGGCAAGGACTTTTTGTATTTTACTTTTGAGGCCTATGCACTTGGGCCATATGCATGCGGTCCGGCAACTATTGCCGTGCCTATAAAAGAAATAGAAAAGGCGGGCTTGAAACGCTTTCAATAAAATTGGCTTTATTCAATGTGTTTGCATTGAATGAAGAGGATGTATAACAGAACAGAGATTTTTTCTTATTGTCAGTATGGACGGCCTTACTCTTAAAGTAAGGAAGTTGATGACATAAGAGAAAATCTCTGTTTTTGGCTTTTATAATATCCTTGTTTTTTTGTTGAACGTTATTGTTAATAGATTGATTAATCGAGCTTTAATGTGTGCGTATTGAAATATTGGCGTAATCCGTCCGTTCTGTCCCAGAAAATAGCTGTAAAAGCGTAATGTATATTTTTTTGAAACATTTTCCACTGGAAAGTTGTTTAATATAATGTAAGTGATATATTTGCAGTATTATTTCCAATGGAAAATAAATGGAACTTAAAAATAAATTATTAAGCGTATGAGATACATTATTATTGGTGGAGTAGCCGGTGGAGCGACAGCTGCTGCACGTTTACGACGAATTGATGAGCAAGCAGAGATTATTTTAATGGAGAAGGGAAAGTATATCTCCTATGCAAATTGCGGTTTACCTTACTATATTGGTGACGTGATTAAGGAACGTGAGAAACTTTTTGTACAAACACCTGAATCATTTGGTAAACGTTTCAATGTTGATGTACGTGTAGAGAGCGAGGTATTATCTGTACATCCCAATAATAATACAGTTGTTGTGCGCAATAAGAATGGCGAGGAGTATACGGAGAAGTTTGATAAGTTATTACTGTCGCCGGGTGCAGTGCCTGTAGTTCCTCCAATGGCAGGAATTGACGACCGTGCTATTTTTACATTGCGAAATGTTGCGGATACAGATAAAATAAAAAGTTATATGCACGATAATGCAGTGAAGCGTGCAGTTGTAATAGGTGCTGGTTTTATTGGATTGGAGATGGCCGAGAATTTGCATCATGCCGGTTGTGCGGTGTCTGTGGTAGAGATGGCCAATCAGGTAATGCCGCCTGTTGATTTCTCTATGGCTTCGGTGTTGCACCATGAGCTTACCTCAAAAGGTGTTGCACTCTATTTGGAGCGTAAGGTTGAGTATTTTGAGCGCTTAAATAATGTTTTGTATGTTGTATTTGCCGGTGGAGAGCGTATAGAAACAGATATGGTAATTCTTTCCATTGGAGTGCGTCCGGATGTAAAACTGGCGCGTGATGCTGGTTTGCGTATTGGTGAGGCAGGTGGTATATGGGTGGACGAATATTTACAGACATCACAACCTGATATTTTTGCTGTTGGAGATGCAATTGAGTTTCCACATCCCATAAGTGGACAGCCTTGGTTGAATTATTTAGCGAATCCGGCTAACCGTCAGGGACGTATAGTGGCAGACAATATGACGCGTAAAAATATTATACCATATGAGGGAGCCATAGGAACGGCAATAGCTAAGGTGTTTGATGTAACTGTAGCAACAACAGGATTGCCTGCTAAACGATTAAAACAACTGGGTATAGCTTATCAAAGTAGTATTGTACACTCCAATAGTCATGCGTCTTACTACCCGGGAGCGATGCCGCTGACTGTGAAACTTACATTTAATCCGGAGAATGGACGTATTTTCGGAGCACAGGTTGTGGGACATGAGGGTGTGGATAAGCGTATTGATGAGGTGGCAATGTTGATAAAACAAAAAGGAACAGTGTATGATTTGATGGCTACAGAACATGCTTATGCTCCCCCATTCTCATCGGCAAAAGATGCGGTGGCAATGGCCGGATATGTTGCAGCAAACAGAATTAGTGGCGCAATGCCGGCGATAACATGGCGCCAGTTGAACGCCATGGATATGAATAGCATAACGCTCATTGATGTACGTACAGAGGAGGAAACTGAGATGGGTGTGCTGCCTGGTGCTTTAAATATTCCGCTAGATTCGTTGCGCGATCGTTTATCGGATATTCCTACCGATAAACCGATAGTGTTGTATTGTGCTGTTGGTTTACGAGGTTATTTGGCAACACGAATCCTAATGGGACATGGTTTTAAGGATGTGTACAATTTATTGGGAGGATATAAAACTTATAAGTTGTGTATGGAGCCAATAGGTAGCCCTAAACCTCAAGAGCAAACAGATAATGCAAAATGTCCGCTAGCGGCAGTCCAAACCTTGCAAGTAGATACATGTGGGTTGCAATGTCCGGGGCCAATAATGAAGGTAAAACAGGCCATGGATGTGTTGCAACCGGGAAATAGAGTTGAGGTGATAAGTACTGACCCTGCATTTGCTAGGGATGCGGAGGCATGGTGTAGGAGTACAGGTAACACTATGATTAGTAACAGTTCAGATAAAGGAAAGTATACGGTGTTGCTTGAGCGCGGTACAAAGTGTGCTTCGCCAAGTGGTCAACCACAGGGAAAGGGAAAGACTTTCATTATGTTTAGTGATAGTTTGGACAGAGTATTGGCAACCTTTATACTTGCCAATGGAGCTGCTGCAACGGGAGAAAAGGTGACAATATTCTTTACTTTTTGGGGATTGAATGTTATTAAGAAAGTGAAAAAACCAAGGGTGGAGAAGGATTTGTTTGGCAAGATGTTTTCAATGATGTTGCCATCCGACTCGCGCGGATTATCGTTGTCGCAAATGAATATGGGAGGAATGGGAAGTAAGATGATGCGTTACCTGATGGGAAAGAAAAACGTAGACTCGCTTGAATCTTTACGTCAGCAAGCATTGGACAATGGTGTTGAATTTATTGCTTGTCAAATGTCTATGGATGTGATGGGTGTAAAAAGAGAGGAACTTCTGGATGAGGTGACTATTGGAGGAGTAGCTACCTATATGGAGCGCGCGGAACAAGCAAATATCAATTTGTTTATCTAATTTTGCGGTTAAAAGCATAATCATGGAACAACTTTGTAAAATACGCACTATATACCGAGCAATTATTGAGTTTGAGAATTGCATGGAAAAACAACACGGACTTTCGTTAAATGAGGGGATGTTGTTGTGTAGTTTATTGAAACAACCCGGAATTACATCTACGGAGCTTGCTGAGCTATTGGGATTAACCTGTTCCAACTGTTCCAAGGTGATAAGTTCTGTGGAAAAAAAGGGATACGTGGAGCGCACCCTTGGCGATGCTGACAAGCGTCATAACAGATTTACGTTGACTGCTACAGGCGCTGAAAAACTGCAAGCCATGAAATGCTGTAGTAACGAATTGCCGGAGGTGCTAAAGGAGTTGCTATAGCCGAGTGTATGGATGCCGTAATGCCTTTGTGAGCTTACGACTAAGTATATGTGAAATGTTAATAAGCCTTTTCTGTTGTTGAGACGGAAAAGGCTTATTAACATTTGGGATTGTTGAGAATGAGAACATAAGGATTAATACCCATAAAAAATGTAATCCATCAAAATAAAGCGTTAATAGTCAAGTAAAAAGGGGTGTGAGTATTTTGAATATTAATATATTATAGTAATTTTGTGGCTCATTTGCGGTAATAGCTCTTATCGCTGCGGGCGTGAACCTTAGCCATTTATCCCGTAGTAGCTTTTCAGAGCGTGGCATCGTAGTTTGTTGCATCTTGCCCGGATACAACGCGCGTTTATATGATTGCCGGCTATAAGCAGGAGAACCTTACCCGAATGACAAACAGAAGTTTAATAAATTAAAGAGAAAGAAAAGTGGATCAAATTAGTTACAGAACCGTTTCAGTCAACAAAGCCACTGCTCAAAAAGAGTGGATCATCGTTGACGCAGAAAATCAAGTTTTGGGACGTCTTGCTTCTAAAGTTGCGAAACTATTAAGAGGTAAGTACAAACCAAGTTATACTCCGCATGAAGATTGTGGCGATAACGTAATTATCATCAATGCAGAGAAAATTCAGTTAACTGGTAACAAGATGACTGATAAAGTTTACACTCGTCACACAGGATTCCCAGGTGGACAACGTCAAACTTCTCCTGCGTTAGTAATGAAAAATCATCCAGAGCGCGTAATTGAGCATGCTGTACGTGGTATGTTACCTAAAAATCGCCTTGGACGTGCTATCATGAAAAATCTTCACTTGTATGTAGGAACTGAGCACAAGCACGAAGCGCAACAACCAAAAGTAATCGATTTAAATTCAATTAAGTAAGCATTATGGAAAGAATCAGCACAGTTGGTAGACGTAAAGCAGCGGTTGCTCGCGTATACGTTAGTGAAGGAAAAGGGAATATTACAATTAACAAGCGTAGCTTAGAGGAGTATTTTACAATCCCAACTCTACAGTTCATTGTTAAACAACCTCTTGCTCTTTTAGCAGCAGAAGGTCAATACGACATCAAAGTAAACTTAGATGGAGGTGGATTTAAAGGACAAGCTGAAGCGCTTCGCCTTGGTATCGCTCGTGCATTGGTTGAAATCAATGCTGAGGATAAATCAGCTCTTCGCGCAGCAGGATTCATGACTCGTGATCCTCGTGAAGTTGAGCGTAAAAAACCAGGTCAACCTAAAGCTCGTAAGAGATTCCAGTTCTCTAAACGTTAATATTGGTTTAGTATCTAAATTGTTAGGACCTCTTTGGAGAGCTACCCGGCAATTGATTTTACAGAAGGTAAACACATTAAAAGAAAAAAAATGTCACAAGTATCATTTGACGCATTATTAGAAGCAGGTTGTCACTTTGGACACCTTACTCGCAAATGGAATCCTAAAATGGCTCCTTATATCTTTATGGAGCGTAACGGAATCCACATCATCGACCTTAACAAAACTGCAGTATTATTGGACAAAGCATCAGCTGCTTTAGGACAAATTGCAAAAAGTGGTCGTAAAATTCTGTTTGTAGCAACAAAAAAACAAGCTAAGGATATTGTTGCAGAAAAGATCTCTTCAATTAACATGCCTTACGTAACCGAGCGCTGGCCGGGTGGTATGTTAACCAACTTCCCTACTATTCGTAAAGCGGTTAAGAAAATGACCACTATCGATAAAATGGAGAAAGATGGTACATTTGGTCACCTTTCTAAAAGAGAAAGACTTCAAATTTCACGTCAACGTGCGAAATTAGAGAAAAACTTAGGTAGCATCGCAGACTTAACTCGTCTTCCTGCAGCTCTTTTCGTAATTGACGTAATGAAGGAGCACATCGCGGTAAAAGAAGCTAAATTATTAGGTATCCCTGTATTTGCAATGGTAGATACAAACTCAAATCCTGATTTAATTGACTTCGTTATCCCGGCTAACGATGACGCTTCAACTTCAATCAGCCTTGTTCTTGACACAGTATGTGATTCAATCAAAGCTGGTCTTACTGAGCGTAAAGCTGAGAAAGAAAAAGAAGGAGAAAAGAAAGCAGCAGCTACTAAAGCTGAATAATTTACAGATGAGAGGTGTCCGGTGAAAACGGGACACCCTCATCTCCTTTTACTCCTTACCATTAATTTTGATAAATCTATAAAGAAAAAGATACCATGGAAATTAAAGCAGCAGATGTAATGAAGTTGCGTAAAGCAACTAACGCAGGTATGATGGACTGTAAAAAAGCGCTTCAAGAAGCTGAAGGCGATTTCGACAAAGCAGTTGACGTTATCCGTAAAAAAGGTTTAGCTATTGCTAGCAAACGTGCTGACCGTGACGCTAGCGAAGGTTGTGTACTTGCAGCAGCTAACGGCGGACATGCAGCTATCGTTAGTCTTAACTGTGAAACTGACTTCGTTGCTAAAAACGAGGATTTCATCAACTTCACTCAACGCGTTCTTGATCTTGCAATGGATCAAAAACCAGCTGATTTAACAGCTCTTTTAGCTCTTGAGCTAGACGGACGTACTATCGCTGACCACGTTGCTGAACGTACAGGTGTTATCGGTGAGAAAATTGAGTTAGCATACTACACAGCTATCGACGCTGAAGCTACTGTTGCTTACATCCACCCAGGAAACAAATTAGCAACTGTTATCGGTTTCAACAAAGCTATCGATGCTCAAGCTATGCGTGACGTTGCTATGCAAGCAGCTGCTATGGCTCCTATCGCTATCGACAAAGAAGACGTTCCTGCTAACATCCGTGAGCACGAATTAGAAATTGGTCGTGAAAAAGCGCGTGAAGAAGGTAAACCAGAAGCTATGCTTGATAAAATTGCTGAAGGTCGTTTGAACAAGTTCTACCAAGAAACTACTTTATTAAACCAAGCGTTTGTAAAGGAAAACAAACTTACAGTTCGTCAATACATCCAATCTTTGGATAAAGATGCTACAGTAACTGCATTTGGACGTTTCACATTGAACGCGTAATTGCATATTGTTTTCAATATCGATATAAACCTCCCTTAATAGGGAGGTTTTTTTGTTTTATACTTATCATTTATCTGTGGTTTACGTACTAAGGATATGAAATTGAGGTAGGATTTTTATAGCGTGAATATTAGATATCATCTTGTTTAAGGTATTCATGTTTAATGGACCATTAATAACAAATCAAGGAAGTATGAAGACATCGGGTAAATATTTATTGGTAGCTGCGCTTGTGGCGTTGCTTTTTAGCGGTTTGGAGATTTTCTCTGCGCGTCCGCAAACTGAGTTCGAAAAGCAGATTAATGATGTGGGTAACAATGATTTCAACAATGCCAAGCAAGCTTTGCAACAGGGGAAATGGGACTTCGATGCATCGTCGGTTGTGGCTTACGGTCAAAGCTATAGTTTGCCCGATGATTATAACTATATGCTTTTTATTAAGGATTCGGTCGTAATACAAATGCAACTGTTGTCCATCCCTCAGTCTATTGGAATTTCCGGATATGAAGTAACCGGCAAAGCCAGCCAGGTAAATATGACTACCGATACGCAAGGAGACCTTGTTATGTCCTTTCTGTTTAATGGTGAAGGAGTAACTGCCAAAGTAGTACTCCGTGTATTTAATGGAAGTAATACGTGCAATTTGGGATTCTATCCGCAACAATCGGGCAATTACCTATCCTTTACGGGAGTCCTAACACCAAGTAATTAATTTGTGGAGTTGTCTTCTCATTTAAAATCCATAACTTTACAAAAAAATAGAATTATATGGTAACCTATCAACTAAAACTTACCCTGCAAGGAACACAACCACCTGTGTGGCGACAAGTCCGTATACCTGCTAATTTGACTATGGAGTCATTGCATATGCTTATTCAGGTACTTATGGAGTGGGAAGATTGTCATTTGTATAAATTCCAAAAGGATAATATCTCTTACGTAACGGATAACGGCGAAGAAGAGATTAATGATGTAAATGTAGCTATAGAAGGGCTTGCTGTGGAAAACGTTCTAAAGCAAAAAGGCGATGCTTTGACCTATATCTATGACTTTGGCGATTGGTGGGATATTACTATTGTTTTGGAAGATATTGTAACCGATTACAACGTTATGGTACCTCAGTTGATAGGCGGAGAGCGTCCTGCTCCACCGGAGGATTGTGGGGGACTTCCTGGATATTACCAGCTTCTACAGATTCTGAATGATCCTAAAAATCCGGAGTATAACGAAATACGCGAGTGGGTTGGCGAATACTATAACGCAGATAGTTTTGATAAGGACTTTATTGAAGAAGAGCTTGAAGACTATCTATTTGACTATATATACGATGATGAAGCTGCTGCAGGTACTTTAAGTATGCCTAAACAGGTTCAGTTGGCTGCGGCTAAGTTTTGGGATGACCATCACGATACAAACGGCTTTGTTGAGGCAGGTAATGAGCTAGTTCGCGATCTTTCCCGCGGTACCAGATTTATGAAGCATGAATATTCTGTTACTGAATTTGCAGCTGCCATTATAACAGCCATTGCCCGTGTAAATTTATTATGCGATGTCAAGCACAGTGTACTTCCACTAACGGAAGATGCAATAGTAGCCTATTTTGGTGTAACTAAAGAGGCACTTCATGTTATGATTGAACAAATGGAGGAGTGTGTAATGATTGAGCCAATCTACAGCCCTTACCTAATGCCAGTTGTAGTTGAAAAGAATCCGGACATCCGAAAAGAAATTGAAAAAAGTATGGGATTAGATTAATCCCCCACTCTACAAATAAAAAAGCGCTCCTCTCGGGAGCGCTTTTTGTTTCTATAAATTGTAGAACTGTGTAAATGCTTTGATTACATAATTATGGTCCTCAACGCCACCTGTTTCGCGTACAGAGTGCATACCCCACATTGGGTTACCTATATCCACGCCACGTACTTCCAATTGCGTTTGTAGAATATTTCCAAGTGTTGATCCACCAAGCATATCCGAATGGTTTACAAACTCTTGTACAGGGACATCAGCCATTTTACAAACGGTTTTAAATACGGCAATTGAGTCGGCATCCGACACATATTTCTGGTTTGCGTTAATCTTTATAACCGGACCTCCGTTCATTAACGGATGGTTTGTAGGATCATGTTTCTCCGTGTAGTTAGGATGTAGCGCGTGCGCCATATCTGCAGAAATCATAAAAGAGTGGTGGAACGCACGGTGAATTTCCTCGAAACCACCTCCCATGCCGTATACAACGCGCTCAAGAATAGAACGTAAAACCGGCGATGCCGCTCCTTGTTTTGTACCGCTTCCCACCTCTTCATTATCAAAGATTGCAAGAACTTTTGTACGTGTACACTCCTTAGAGTCAATTAATGCAGTTAATCCGGCGTGAACCATGGCAAGATCGTCTAGTTTCCCGCTTGAAACAAACTCCTCATTTAGTCCCACTAAACATCCTTTTTCAAACTCGTACAACGTCAAATCAAAATCCAATATATCCTCAGGATAGATGTTCATTTCATCGGCAATCAAATGAAGAATATAGTTATCCTTCTCAAAATTCTCAGTGATCATTGAAATTACCGGAAGCATATCCTTTTGCTTACTTAATGGATTACCCTGATCGTTAACTGCACGGTTAAAATGGATTGCCAAGTGTGGAATAATTAGGATAGGACGCTTAAAGTTTACAAACATAGTTGCAGGCTTTAACGGATCGTCACTCTTTACCATTACACGTCCAGCCATAGATAGCGGACGGTCAAACCATGTATATAGGATAGGACCACCATATACCTCAGTATTTAGCTTAATATATTTATTCTCAACCACAATAGGAGCATTAGGCTTAATGCGGAAAGTTGGCGAGTCACTGTGTGCGCAAATCATTTTAAACCCTTCCTCTGCAACATCGCCGGTACCCGGGATAAATGCGAATAACGAAGAGTGATTCTTGGTTACATAGTATTTTCCTCCTTTTTCAATGTTCCATTCATCGCCTGCAAACAACTGCGTAAACCCATTGCGGTTTAACTGTTCCTTAGCTTCAAGGATGGCATGAAAACTTGAAGGACTTTTTTGTATAAAATCAAGTAAACTTAATGCATTCTTTTTTTCCATTCTCTATTTTGCTTTTAATTTAAATTCGGTCAATATGGATAAACCATTGTTGTACATCTCAAACAATCGTTTACTCATCATTATTAAAGGCGGATTGTCCATACTCTTTTTGTTGTAGGTCAATGGCTCCATTGTTGGATAGCTGCGCATAACGCCACCACTGTTTTTAATTAAACAATCGCCGGCAGCAATATCCCATTCATAGGTATGTCCCAGCTTAACATGTAAATCAATCTCGCCCTTTGCCATATCCAGTTGCTTAATGGCGGCTCCCAATGGTACCATCTCAACACTTAATCCATTTTCGCGTAGAAAATCAATATACTGGAATTCGGCTTCAATCATGTCAAACCGGCTAATAGCTACAGTAATATGCTCTCTTGGTTGCGCCGGTGCTAATGGCATCTCTACCCCATTTACACGTCTATGAACAACCTTATCTGCCGATGTCCACAATAACTCCTTGTCCACAACACTATATATCATTCCCAAGATACACTCCCCCTTATGGATAAGCGCTAAATTGATGCAAAACCTACCATTGCGTAAAATAAATTCACGTGTTCCGTCCAGAGGATCTAGAATCCAACAATACTCCCATTTGCTTCTTTCCCTGTAGCTCTCCACCTCGCTCTCCTCACTAATAATAGGAATCTCCGGATACAGTTCCATAAGGCCGTATCGCAGTTGTGAATTGGACATCACATCGGCCTCGACAATAGGCGACAAATCGGCCTTTACCTGTATATCTCCAACTCCGTACGCGGACATCTCTAGCAACTCGGCACCTACGCTTTCTACCAGATCTATTAGTTTTTGCTCATCAATGATTTGCATATCACAATTTGTTTAGTCCTTAAACTTAACTCATTTTAATGTAATAACCAATATGGAAAATAAAAATGTCCTAAAAATTCAAGAATTAAAAACATGAACAGAATGAAAGTAAAGATGAAATAGAATATCAATTTGTACATACAACGATTATTGCAAGATAGGTTAATGTAAAATAATCATGATAAATAGCTTTGTAAAGTAAATTGCAATCGATAGTTTTGTCTGCAGTAACAATCAATCTTTACATGACGATGAAACAAACTATATGGACTTGGCACAAGGCTTACGGAAAAATCACTTTTCTTTCAGCTCTCCTGTTACCACTCTCCGCGCAGACGCAGCACTCTAATAAACGCAATGTTCTTTTCATTTGTGTGGACGATTTGCGTACTGAGGTGCAGGGATATAAAGGAGCGCGTGCCTTAACGCCCAATTTAGACAGATTGGCGCAAAGAGGACGTATTTTTACTAATCATTATGTACAAGTACCAACCAGTGGGGCTTCGCGAGCAGCTTTGTTAACGGGTAAGTATCCGGACAGACGGGTACTTGCAAGTAACGACGGTGTAACGCATGCCATTACTCGGCGTAGAGATACCTCCCATGTGGAAAGCTTTATACAATTGGCACGTGTAAACGGATATCGTACGGAGGGCATTGGTAAAATAGGTCACTCGCCCGATGGTTATTGCTATGCTAACGATAAGCGAATGGTTAATAAGCACGAGCTTCCCAACTCATGGGATAGTTTGTACTACAACGACGCTAATTTCAGACATGGCGAAGCGGCATTTTTCGGCTATGCCGATGGTACGGATCGTAATGCGCTTGGTAAACGCGTAGCTCCTTATGAGTGTGCTGACGTGGCCGACAGTGCTTATGCCGATGGTAACATTGCTACCCTTGCCGTAGAACGCATTCAAGCCATGAGTAATAGTAACACGCCAACCTTTTTGTGTGTAGGTTTCTACAAACCGCACCTACCTTTCAATGCTCCCAAACGATATTGGGATTTATACAATAGAGACGCTATTGAGTTAACGGACTATAGCGCTATTCCGGAGGGAATACACCGCGCATCCTTGCACAATAGCCACGAAATTAAGCAGTATATCCTAGGCGATGAAGAGGCTTCTTTAAACACCCCCTATTCCGAAGCCTACGCACGTAAATTAGTTCATGCATATTTAGCCTGCGTAAGTTACGTTGATGCGCAAATAGGTAAAGTTTTGGATGCGCTGGAGCAAACGGGACAGGCAGATAATACGCTTGTTGTAGTGTGGGGAGATCACGGTTGGCATCTGGGCGAACACTCCTCATGGGGCAAACATACACTCATGGAAGTTGCCCTAAACAGTACATTAATAATGGCTGCGCCCAACGGTAGGACGGGAAAATGCAAGGAATTGGTTGAAACTGTCGATCTGTATCCCACATTCGCACAGTGGTGCGGAATAAATGCTCCGGAACATATCAATGGTAGGTCGCTCTTGCCGTTACTTACCCGCGGTGAGAAATACACGCCTCGCAGCGGAGCTTATAGTTACTTTAATCAAGGGATAAGTGTGCGTAGTAAACGCTATCGTCTCACCAAATATTACCGCAATGCGCAGCCTGTGTTGGAATTATATGATTATAAAAAAGACAGGTATGAGCGCACCAACATTGCCCCATTCAAAACCAATGTGGTTAATCGCCTACTCCCATTACTCGAAGCAGGCGATACTGGATTATATCAGTAAGCAAGTTCTTGCCCACAACGTGTACTATAATCGGGTTATTGTCTTTTCTTTTATGGATTCATGCTTTTAATGAGCAGGGCATTGTGTTAGTTACATTTAAGCAATTGTATGTTTAAAAATTGTTAGCAATCTGCCTTACTCCTCGTGTGGGTTTCTACTAGGTTTCGACTAGGTTACGGCAAGGTTTCGACTACTATGACATCTCAATAGTAGTCGAAACCTAGTCGATACCTTGCCGTAACCTAGTCGATACCCTTAAGAGGGATATATGTTTTTTGGACCGATTTTAGAATACAATAAATCGCTGGATCGATGGTTATATAATTCCTTTATTCACATTGTGTGACTTGATAAGTGCTAGTGAATTCAAATACAACGGAAGAATCCAGTTCAATTACGAAAGAAGAACTATCATACCCTTGATGAGAGTAATGCCAACTGTTGAGAAAATTGTACGTGATGTATAGAGTATAGCCTCTACTTTAGGTGTTGTAATCTCGGAACATTAGGACATAGAGTATAGTGTAAATAAGAATTACTAATGTAATGATGTTTTTATTTTGTGCAAATAACTGAAATTATCGTTATCTTGCGAAATCACTAATTTCAGAATAAACATTATGCTTAAAATTTTTATTACCGCGCTGGTTATTTGGGGAAGCGCGGCGGTAGCTACTGCGCAGCAAGTGGTATTTGATAGAGAGCGGCTTCCCGAGCCGGTGTATGGAACAGAACCTGGTTATTTAGATTTGTATTGGACTGCATGGCAACAGGCATGGGATCATGTAAAGATTCAACCCGGACTAGTACAACCTCGTTATATGGATGAGGGGCTTTGGGATGATACCATCTGGATTTGGGATTCGGAGTTTATGGTGTTATACTGCAAATATGCGCCAGATATGTTTCCGGGTATAGAGACCTTGGATAATTTTTATTATACAACCTTGGAGCAAGGCACTTCCTCTTTGCGTATTCAACATCCGGATAATCCACCGTTTTATGCATGGGTAGAAAATGAGTATTACGCTTTTACTGCCGACCAAGAGCATATGAGTAACCTGCTTAGCAAGAAACGGTTTTTGCAACGTTACTATGATTGGTTTGAGGCATTAACGCCGGGAAAGAAGCTCCATTTTGATCATACTTATATTGCCATGCAACGCAGACCACTGGGCTATTATTGGCGTGGTGTAATGAGTGGTATGGATAATACTCCAAGGGGACGTGGGGAATATGATAATTTATTATGGATTGACGCAATTTCACAGCAAGCACTATCGGCGCTTTACATTTCAAGAATGTGTAATGAATTTGGAGAGAAGAAGGATGCTAAGCTTTTTGCTAAACGCTATACTGAGCTAAAGAAATTAATCAATAAATATTATTGGGATAAAGAGGATGGTTTTTACTATGATCTACGTGAGCGCGACACCTCGTTTGTAAAGGTGGTGACTCCGGCTTCATTTTGGGCAATGTTGGCTGAGGTTCCAACAAAAAAACAGGCTCAGCGAATGGCTGAGTTTGCATTACAGGATTCAAAATTGGGCGGTATTGTACCGTGGGTTACGGTTGCTCGCGATGATGCCGATTTTAATGCTGAGCACGGCGATTATTGGCGTGGGGGCATGTGGCTACCTACAGCCTATATGGGTGTAAAGGCACTTGAGAAGTATGGTCTTTTTGAAGAGGCTAACACTACAGCGAAACAGGTGTTAGAGCATCAGTTCCATACGTTTAAGCAATATGAACCTTCTACTATTTGGGAGTGCTATCGCCCCAATACACCAGAGCCAAGTATAAACCATGGAGAGCGCGTGCGAGAGGATTTTTGTGGCTGGAGTGCATTAGGTCCTATTTCCCTATTTATAGAGAATGTATTGGGCTTTTATAAAGCTGATGGAGTTAAAAGAGAGTTGTATTGGAATATGCCATCGGATAACCTTGTGGGGATAAAAAGGCTACGTTTTGGAGATATTAAGACGGATGTGATTGCTAATGACGATGAGATAAAGGTTGTGACGAACGCTCCATATAAATTGTATATAAACGGTAAGAAATATGCAATACGGAAAGGTGAGACTATACTTAAGCGCCCACGCAATTAGAAATGAAAAATATTGAATAGTATAACGAACGTCCCGATAACGTAATGTTATCGGGACGTTTTTCTTATATCTGTATAACAACTATTGTTGAATATTTATTGTTTAACAAAACGATAAGTTATAGTGCCTAGCTGGCGTTGTGGAGCATCGGCTTTAGCATTGAACCGCGAACGGAGTGCGGCATCTGTAGCAACTTCAAGCAGGCAATCGTCCTTGGCAGAGGCGCTTTCCTGTACTTGTGCACGTTGAACTACGCCGCGTTGATCAACCTCTATTGTTACTACGACAGTCCCACCAAATTCACATTTAAATACAGGTATGGGCATGTTGCGCGCAAACCTGTCCTTTAAATTGTAACTAACGCTACTTTTGCCGGCGTAGAATGTGGATTTTAGAGAGTCCAATTGCGCTTGTTGCTGATCCTGCTTGTTTTGAAGGCTATCTTTCTTGTAGTTCTTATTATCGTCCTTCTTATATTTATTTCCGTATCCACGACGGTCAATGTCCTTTTCCATTTCATCAATGTACTCTTGCACCCGGTTGGCATCGGAGCGTTTTTCCTTTGGCGCATTTTCGTTCATGGCAAGGGATTTGAGAAGTTTTTCAACCTCTTCGTTGGAAGTTTTTTGTTTCACCTCTTCGCGTTTCTTTTCCTCCTGTTTCTTCTCTTCTATTTTTTTAGGCGCAGGAGCTTCTACCACTACCATGGCTTCCATGTGTTGCTCCCCTTTTGAGAGCTCCATGCTTAGCAAAGTAATGGCAGCTAATAGATGAATGATAACAGTACCCATTACGCCACGACGACGCGGATACAACCATTTGAGAAAATTGTTAAACAAATTATTCACACCGTACCTATTATTCGAACTTAATAACTTCAATTGGGTTTACACGTGCCACCAATAATGTGGGCACCAATAACATCAATGTGGATACAAAGATAACACCTATATCCAACAACGCAACTTGTAACCAATCAATATATATAGGGACAGTGTCCATATAGTACGATGTTGGATCCAGTTTTATAAACTGGAAATGCTGTTGTGCCCACCCCAGCGCTACTGCTATTGCTGTCCCAATAAGTACACCACGTACTATTAGCCCTACAGATATGTATAGGAATAGGCGTGCTAATGCTTTATCCTTCATACCTAGAGTTTTTAAAACGCCAATCATTGTACTACGGTCAATAATAAGTACCAAAAGACCTGATACCATATTAAATCCTGCTACGACAGCCAATAGGATAAGAATAATCCAAATGTTTGTATTTAGCATAGCAAGCCAATCATATATTTGTGGTGCCTGCATTTGCAGCGGCGTAACGCGATAGTAATTATTGTTCCTATCATATGGAAGTGATTCTGCAAGAATTTCAGCAGTTTCTAGCATCTTGTCTTTATCGGCAATATTTACGGCCACACCGCTAACCATATTAGGCGACCAGGAATTTAGACGTTGCAAATGGCGCATGTCTACCATCACCATAACGTCGTCGTACTCTTTAAACCCGGTGTTGTATATGCCTTTAACATTTAGTTGACGTACTCGAGGGGGTTCCTGTACAAAGTGTGCTTGTACCTTATCCCCAGTGCTCAGTTTTAGCACCGATGCCATTTCGTTGGAGATTAGAATGTCGTCAGAGCGCTCCGCCGATGAAAAATCGGGAAGCTCGCCATCAACTAAATGTGCAGCAAAGAAGTCGCTATCATAACGATTATCTACACCCCGCATAACAATGCCTTGAATCTCGTCCTTGCTTTTCAAAATAGCAGGTTTGGTAACGAACGGGTAATAGTGTGTAACACCCGGAGTTGTTTCAATGCGCTTGATTAAAGTATCCGATAGCTCTACTACGCCTTGGAATGCCGTATTGTCGGGATAGTAGGCAGTGATTTCAATATCGGCAACAAAACCCGAAAGTTTAGAAATTATCTCCTTTTTAAATCCAATGGTAATAAATATGGAAAGTAACATTACGGCAACGCCAAGAATAATGCCAATAAGTGCAATATTCATAATGCGTAATGAAACACTTTTGCCTGTTTGTTCGCGTAGTAATCTCCGCGCTATAAAAAGTTCGGTATTCACAAAGTTTATTGTTTAATCAAGATTGTTGTTGCATAGGCCGAAACACCTTCTTCACGTCCCTCAAATCCTAACTTCTCAGTAGTAGTGGCTTTGACAGATACGTCCTCCGTTGGTATGCCCATTGTGTCGGCCAGGATTGTACGCATGGCTTCGATATGGGGTTTTAATTTAGGCTGTTGCATAGCTATTATGGAGTCGATATTACTAATTTCATATCCTTCCTTGCGTATAAGCTCAACACAGCGACGTAGTAAAATCTTGCTGTCTATTTTTTTATAAGTATTATCATTATCGGGAAAATGATATCCAATATCGCGTAAGCCTGCTGCTCCAAGTAGTGCGTCGCAAATTGCATGTATAAGCACGTCACCATCAGAGTGGGCCACACAACCTTTACAGTGATCTATGCGAATACCCCCCAGCCATAGCTCCTCTCCTTGAGCAAGACGGTGAACATCATAACCTATTCCGCTTTTTATTTTCATATAAGAGTAATTTCTATTCAATTAAAAAATGTAACAAATGTCTTGTATCAATAAAACAGTGGACATGAGTTAAGTTGTTAAACAAAGATAAGTGTTTAACAGCGTATTGCAAAAGTAGAAGGCTTATGTTTTTAGGAAAAGAGTAGATGTAGCTTGTTAAAATTAAATATATATGTAATTTAATTGTATATTATTTTAAATTTATAGTTTTGCGTATTAATAGATGTGAATAGCTAATGAGATGCAGAAATAAGTAATATGGCGGCAGCTAATCAGTTTATAAAGGATATTAATGACGGGAATGAGAGAGCATGGGAGAAACTTTATGCCGAATTTTATCCGTCATTATGTCGTTATGTCGCAAAGTTATTAAAAGATGATAACGGAGTAGAGGATATTGTGCAAGAATGTTTAATAAATTTGTGGAAATCACCTCCTCATTTTTCAGATATATCCATGCTAACAGGTTGGTTATATCGGTCGGTATATACGCGCACACTGAATTATATTAGAGATACAAAGAGAAGCAGATTGAAGCAAGAGCAATATTATTGTGAGACTGATTTGCCCGAAGAAAGAGGTTATGAATTAGCCATTGAGGAATGTGCCATAACACAACTATATTCAGAAATACAGAAACTATCTCCACAGCAAGGGACAATAATGCAGTTAACTATTGAAGGCTTGAAAGTTGCAGAGATTGCTGAGAAATTATCGGTATCTGAGAATACAATTAAAATGCAAAAAAAGCGTGCCTATGCTACTCTACGTGCTAATATTGGAGTAATTGCCCTATCCTATTTTCTTTTATTACAAAAAAATAAAAAAATATTGGTTTTCTGTTACCCGTAATTATCGCATTGGTGTTATGTGAATATAAAAAGATAGATTGATGCAAAATTGGAATCATATTTCAGATCATGTACAAAATAAACTAAAGGACACGGTAAGTAAACTTTGTTTAGAGGATGATGTAATGATAGGAGATAGCATTTTTCAAAAAGATCAATACAACCGGAATACGAAACAATACGATGTGTCCCCTCTTATTGCTAAGATGAGATGGCAAAAGCGCAAAAAACGCATATTCCGATATAGTGTAGTGGCAGCAATGTTAGCTGTAACATTAGGAGTAGCTGTATTAATGCTTCAGAAGACGGATAGTGTAGTTAGTCAGGAGCTACATATTGCACAGTCTATACAACCTGGTACAACAAGGGCTATCTTGACAAAGTGTGACGGATCGGTAGAACAGTTAATTGACCCATCGTACGAAGTGGCTAAACATATGCAGGCTCCCATTGTCAATGAGGAAAAGATTATGGCAGAGAGTCAGCAACCAAAATACAATGTATTGACTATTACGCGAGGAGCAGAATACGCAGTAACATTGGCTGACGGTACTAAGGTGTGGTTAAATGCCGACTCTGAACTTAAATTTCCTGATAATTTTACAGATGGAGAGCGCAAAGTAATGTTAAAAGGCGAAGCCTACTTTGATGTTGAGAAAGGTAACACTCCATTTATTGTTGAACTTGCTAATGGAACAGTTAAGGTATATGGAACAGAGTTTAATGTAAACGATTATAACGACGATGAGATAGATATAGTATTGGTAAAAGGATTAGTAGGATTTAAAACACCAAGTAACAGAGAGACGCGAATGCTGCCCTCACAACATTTAAAGTATACCTTATGTGATGATAAAGTAGAACTAAAGACGGTAGATCCTGTAACTTTTATCTCATGGAAAGATAATTATTTAAACTTTGAGGATGAATCCTTAGAAAACATTATAAAAAAATTAGAGAGATGGTATGATTTTGAAACCATTTTTCAAACCGACGATTTAAAGCACATTCGCTTAACAGGCGCAATAGATAAATATGAGGACATAGAACGGTTCTTCACACTGTTTGAGAATACAATGAATATCGAATTTATTGTGAATGGCAAGCAAGTAATTGTAAGACGTAAATAATAAAAATATGTTAATATAAAATATGACTCACGAGAATACTCTCATGAGGAGGCTAAAATATACAATCAAACAAACCAATATTTAATAACCTTATGAAAAACAAACTTAACGCGCGAGCACAATTAGCTCTGTCTAATGGTAAAATGTATCTACGGTATACATTGGCGTTATCATTGTTGCTGTTATTTTCCATGGCCGTAGAGGCAAATACATTGAAAATAACTACCGATTTACGCAATGGAACTTTAGAAACAGCTTTAAAGCATTTAAAGAATCAAAGTGGCGTTCGTCTACTTTTTGATAGTGAAATTGTAAAGAATATCCCTTATCAAGGTGGTAGTTTTAAAAATACTGACTTAGGAGATGTTCTGAAACATATGCTTAATGGGACAGAGTTATCCTATCAAGAGATTGACGGTGTATACGTAATCCGTAAAAACGATACCCCTCAAGCAGATGTTACTGCAAGAAAAATCATAGGTAAAGTAGTTGACGTAAATAAACAAGAGTTACCGGGAGTAACAGTAATGATTGAGGGGACTAAAACTGGTGTGACAACTGACAGTAAAGGAAATTATACAATACTGTGTCCACAGATAAGGAATTTGACATTAAGTTTCTCCTTTGTGGGGATGAAAAAGAAACAGGTTGTAGTAGGCAATAAAACAGAGATAGATGTTGTTTTAGAAGAAGATATGGCAGAAATGGACGAAGTGGTTGTAACAGGTATCTATGAACGTAAAAAAGAGAGTTTTACCGGATCCACTCAAACATTCACGGGGAAAGATTTGAAAATGATTGGTAATCAGAATATTATTCAAAGTTTGAAGACCTTGGATCCTTCGTTCCAAATTGTTGAAGATAATCAGTATGGATCAGATCCTAACAGAATGCCCGATATTGAGATTCGTGGAAAGAGTAGCATTATTGGATTTAAAGAAGAGTTTGGCGAGGATCCCAATCAGCCTTTATTTATATTAGATGGCTTTGAAACATCGCTTGAGGTGATAATGAACTTAAGTATGGATAGAATTGGATCAGTAACGCTTTTGAAAGATGCTGCTTCAACTGCAATATATGGTTCTAAGGCGGCTAACGGTGTTGTCGTTGTTGAAACAAAAGTTCCGCAACAGGGTCGTTTAAGAGTTTCTTATAATGGCGATATGCAATTCTCATTTGCCGATTTGACAGAGTATAATTTAATGAATGCGGCAGAGAAGTTAGAGTTTGAACGTCTTTCTGGTGTTTTTGAGAGTAATGTTCCGACACATGACGAGATGTTAAAAGAGCGTTATTATCGTCTTTTAGCAGATGTGGATCGAGGGGTTGATTCCTATTGGTTGTCGGAGCCGCTAAGAAAAGCAGTAACCCATAAGCATAGTTTAAATGTAGAGGGAGGGGACAGTCAGGTTCGCTATAGCTTAGGAGTTAATTACTCCGACATTAATGGGGTAATGCATAACTCTGATAGGGAGTTAATTAGCGGAAATGCAAATTTAATTTACCGAAAATCTAAGATTAGTTTTAGTAATAGATTAACTATAGATTATCAAAAAACATCAAATCCTATTGTTGACTTCTCAGAATATTCACGAGCAAATCCGTATTATAAAAAATATACCGATGATGGTTTAATAGATAAATGGTTAGAACAACCACAACCGATGGACGCATCAAATACGCAGCCACTTAGTATCTGGGTAGCTAACCCGTTATGGAATGATGCTCAGAATAGTTATAAAACGGGCAATTCAGTAGGTTTTAGAGAAAACTTAAGTTTAGAGTACCGTCCATTAACATTCTTAAATGTGCGTATTCGTGGAGGTTTCTCTAAATCGACGTCAGAAAAAGAAGATTTTGTGTCACCTAGTGATTCACAGTATGACCAGACGGATAAATTGAAACAAGGTGCATACTCAAACTATAGAACAGATAGTTGGAGCTATAATGGTGATGTTTCTGTTACTTATGGTCAAGTACTAAGGAAAGTACACCAGATAAACGCAATATTTGGAGCAAACTTTAATGAATCTCAAGGAAAATCTAAAGGCTTTGCTGCTCTTGGTTTTCCTGAAGGTAATTTCATAACACCTTCTTTCGCAAATACCTATCCGGAAAATGGTAAGCCATCTTATTCGGATTATATGAAACGTAGTTGTAGTTACTATTTTAATGGTGGATATTCCTTTGATAATCGCTATTTACTTGATGCTAACTTACGGTCAGATGGTAGTTCGGTTTTTGGCTCCAACCAATTATTTACTACCACATGGGCAGTTGGATTGGCATGGAATGTACATAATGAATCCTTTTTTAAGAATACAAAGGCTGTAACGCACATGAAAATCCGTGCATCGGTAGGTAATCCCGGCAACCAGAACTTTGGCTCTTACAATACAATGACTACATACAAGTTTAATAACTGGATACAGAATCAATTTGGTGTAGGTATGTTGGTAACTGCTTTTGGAGATCCGGATTTGGAATGGCAAAAAACAATAGATAAGAATATTGGTTTCGATGTATCATTATTCGATAATCGATTCCACACTAATTTTGATTACTACTATAAGAATACTGATCCTTTAATGGCATCTATCGGTGTTTCATCTTCTACCTGTGTTATAAATAGGCTTTCAAATGTAGGATCGCAAATTACTAAAGGTTATGCTGCTACAATAAAATATGCATTGCTTTATAATCCATCCCAGCGGATAAATTGGACAACATCTCTGACATTATCTCATAATGAGATAACATATCATGATGTTGCAAACAAACTGAAACAATATAATAGCAAGAAAAGCTTGATGAGATATTACGATGGCGGTAGTCCTTATGATTTATGGGCTGTAAAATCGTTAGGTATCGACCCTGCAACCGGAAATGAGATATTCCTGACAGCAGATGGATATCCAACATTTACACATAGTTATGATAATGAGGTTATAGTAGGTAATAGTAAGCCAACCCTTGAGGGAGTAATAGGAAGTAGTTTGAATTATAAGGGATTCAATTTTAATGTTTATATGCGTTATTCATTTGGTGGGGAGGGCTTTAATAGTACCTTGTATGAAAAGGTTGAAAATATTTCATCTGAATCACTACGCCGAAATCAGGATAAGAGAGCGTTATACGATCGCTGGCAGAAACCAGGAGATAAGGCTAAGTTTAAAGCAATATCTTTAACTTCTACAACCCCAATATCATCACGCTTTGTGCAAAAAAATGATTTTCTTTCAATAGAGTCAGTAAGATTAGGATATGAATTTCGCGAAGAATTAGTAAAGAAAATAGGATTATCAGGCTTATCTGTTAGCGGCTACATGTCGGATATATACAGATGGGGCAGTATAAAAACAGAGCGTGGTATAGACTATCCTTTTGCACGTAGTTTTTCATTCTCATTATCGGCAAACTTTTAAACTATAGATTATGAAAAAATATATATTGGCTTTATTTGCATCGTTGACGTTGTGTACATCCTGTGAAGATTGGTTAAAGGTTCAGCCTTCTGATAGGATAACAGAAGATCAGTTATTCACGTCGGCATATGGATTTAAAACAGCATTAAATGGTGTTTACCTTGAACTAAATGCAACCGAACTATATGGGAGAACGCTAATGTGCGAATTTATAGACATTTTGGCACAAAGTTATTTGATAAATAGTGAGGCAATTACATATTCACTTTATTTTAACCATGAATATACAGCTTCGAGTGTAAAGAGTAAGTTAGACGGAATATGGAAAAAGTCCTATAGTCTAATAGCTAATCTTAATTTGATATTACGAAATTGTGAGCTTAATGGTACTATATTAAGTACTTCACAGTATAATACGATAAAAGGAGAGGCTTTGGCCTTACGCGCATATCTACACTTTGACTTGTATAGATTGTTTGGAACTTGTTACGTAGGTAATGAAAACATGAAGGCAATACCTTATTGCAAAGAATTTTCTTTAAATGTTCAACCAACGCTTGCGGCTAAGGAATATATGGCTCAAGTATTGGCGGATCTTAGAGAAGCAAAAGAGTTATTGACGGACGATCCGGTTAAGAACAATGGTGTGGCCGGCGACTCATATGATGAGTTTATGCAAGCCCGTAATCTGCGAATGAATTATTACGCAATTTGTGGTTTGTTGGCAAGGGCCGAATTGTATTGCGGTAATAAAGAAGCTGCTTTACAAGAAGCCTTAGAGGTAATAGAAATACAACCAACAATATTTCCTTTTGTAGAGCTCAAAGATATAAGCGCTGATAATGCAGCACCAGATAGGGTATTCTCATCAGAACTGTTATTTGCTTTGCAAAATACAAATAGAAGTGGTTTGTACACTTCATTGTTTGAAGGACTTGTATTAAAGATGAATAACTTATTAGCGCCTGCTAGTAAGACAACGGATCAATTGTATGACTATGAGAAGGAGGATTATCGTTACCAGACTTGGTTAAAGGGTACTGTAGAGCAAGGGGGACGGGAGTATAATATTTTCTCGAAGTATATGAAGATTGATGAGTCATCTGATCCAGTGTCACACGCGAGTCTGTTGCCTATGATAAGAATTAGTGAAATGTATTACATTGCTGCAGAATGTAGTGAAACCAATAAGATAAAGTTTCAATACCTAAATGAAATGCGAAAAGCAAGAAATGTAAGCGCTCATAATAGACTAATTAATTTTGATTCACATCTTACGAATGAGTATCAGAGGGAGTTCTTAGGAGAGGGACAGCTATTTTTTCATTACAAGCGCCTAAATATGAAAAGTATTCCGAGTGCATTAAGCTATTATTCAAATATTAATATGAATGATAGAACATATCAAATGCCATTACCTGATTCTGAAACTATGTACAATTAAAAGAAACGTATGAAAAAAATATTTATATCAATATTGTGTCTTCTCACATTTGTTTCATGTGATGAGGAAATAGATATCTACAATGGGGAGAGTGGAATGTATTTTAGTACTAAAGATGTACTATCGGATTCAATCTTTATCTCATGGGGATTAAAGCCAACGGATGTAATAAGTCAGCAAATTGACTTAGTGGTAAACTTGTATGGAAATACAGCGCCATATGATCGTCCGTTTCAGATACGTGTAGTTGAATTTACTTCAGATAGTTTGCAAGGATTTGTAAACCAGGATTTTTTGCCAGTGGAAACATCGCATGTTATCCCTAAAAACAGTAATAATGTCAAAATACCGGTTACCATATTAAGAAATCCAAAACTAAAAGAACGTAAACGCGCATTTAAGATTGAGCTAATAGAAAACGATGAGCTACAGGTGTTATACTCTCGTCGTACAATGCTTGAGGATTCAACCATATATGAGTTAGAGCGACAACGAGTAATTGTGATGGATGAGAAGTTCCCTAAACCATGGTGGTGGAGTAACATAGGACAAGGTATTTTTGGAACATGGAGCGTTACAAAGTCAGCTTTAATTTGTGATGTCATGAAAATTGATCGTGAAGTATGGGTTGGAGATCTTGTCGGTAATTTCACAAGTGGCTATTTAACCTTTGTTGGTCAATATATGCATAGATGGCTTCAAGAGCAAGATCCGCAGGTAATGGATGAGAATGGAGAGCCAATGACTATGGGGGATAAATCAATTAATTAACAGGGCGACAAAATTACTTTCGTTCTAAATTAAAAATAAAATATAAACAATGAAATATATATACATATCCATATTAGTTATGGTAATTGCATTACTAAGTTCCTGTAGCCAGGATTTGGGCAATTATAACTATAACGAGATTAATGAATTGGAGATATCTGGTATCGATAATTCAAAATGGCTGGAATTAATAGCGTTTGTCGATACGTTAAAATTGAATCCCCAAATAGACGCAAAACTAAATAGTGATGAAAATAATCTGAGCTATAAGTGGAAGCTAATACCTACTGGTGTTCAGGATTGGACTCAAGACGATGACGAATATGTAGTTGCTACAACAAAAAACTTGGTATTACCAATAACACATAATGCCGGAACATATATTGGATACTACGATGTCAAAGATTTGCAAACAAATCAGGTTTGGAAAACTAAATTTATGGTGAGAGTTCGTTCAATAGCTAGTGATTGTTGGATGGTGCTATGTGAGGATAAGGGTGGCAGCAGGTTAGATGTTATATCTAATATTAGCGAGACAGAAGACTTAATTGGATTTGATATATGGAGAGATAACGACACAAAAACCTCTACACCTACCGGTCTACTTTATCTATATGACGTTGGGGATAGACAAAGTAGAATTGTCAGTATGAATGGCCAATCTTATTTAATGGGCGAAGAGCTGGAGATAGGCGAAGAGTATTTGTTGAAATGGAGTTTTGGAACATTATTAGACAATCTAAATATTACGGGTGGCGTAATAACTGTTGGGACTAGAGATAATGAGGTACAAATGCTCGCGACAAAAGAAGGAGATATATATAGTAGAGATCCAATGTCTGTAGGGTCATTATTTAGCTATCCCATAAACAAATTTGAAGACGGTACACGCTTTAATGCAGCCCCATATTTTGGGACAGCGCATGATTGGAGCTGTAGTAGTCACGTAATTTTATGTTATGATAACGACGGTAAACAGTTTGTTGAATTTAGAGATGGCGCTGCTTATTTTGCACCTGCACGTTTTTCGAATACAATCGCAGGGTTCAATACACAAACAGGACGAACAATGGAGTTTATGGCAACAACACGCGAGAATTATACATTTGCTGTTTTAAAAGGTCCTAGCGATGGAGATGCTTCAGTTGAGAAATACTATATCTATGGAATGATGGCTAAAGCTAATGGTTCGACTTCTCAAGAATACTATAAAGAGATAGACTTTGATGGAACTATAGACAAGTTTTGCTTCCACTCCTATGCTGGAATCTATTGTTTCTTCTCTGCAGGCAATGAAGTATACCAAATGAGTGTTGGAGGTAAAGATGCACCTAAAAAGATATTTGAATTTCCCGGAGAGACTATCAAGGTGTTGAAATTTAATAAGCTTTTAGGTTGGCTAAAATATGAAGACTGGGAGAGAGAAAGAGGACAGCATCTAATAATTGGAACCACGGTTGACGGTATGGATGAGTCTGAGAGTGGAATATTCCGATCGTACAGAGTCAATAAGTTTATGGATCCTCTGGATAAGTTGAAAGAAATTAAGAGACTAGGAAGTATTGTAGATATAGCATATAGAGAAAGACGCAATTAAAATGAAAAAACTGATAAATATAACGCTGTTATTAATGGGTACCTTGGTATCCATTAATAACAGTAACGCACAAGATAAGATCGTTCTGAGAGTGATTAATAGTAAAGGTACTCAGGACTCAATTATACCCCTAAATTGGAATAAAAAACAATTGAGTGTAGATAAAAGTGTTCAGTTACCTATTATTGGTAAACTATGTATCAATGATACAATAACAATGATGAGCCCTATTGTTTTAGATAGAAAGAATACTGATATATCCATAAATAACGCAATCTATACGTTAAAGAAACCGTCTGCACTTCAATCAGCGCTTAATCACTATTTAACGGAGTTAGATTTAATACAAAAGAAGAATGCAGATATTAGCCAGCGCTATAAGATTGCTAAGAAGGATAATAATCTAAGTGAGATAATGCATCTCCGTTATCTAGATATGGATAATGAACAAAAAAAGCAACAGCTTATAGACTCTGTTATTCAGCACCAAGATAACTTAATAGCTGCTTATATTGTGGCATCGAATAGCAAAAGCTACATCCGCAATAAGACATTAGTACAAAAAATGGATATGCTAGGCTCCAATGCAAGACAGTGTAAAGAGGTCGCTTGGCTTGAGTCTACCTATCAAAGATTAAGTGCTTTTGTTCCAGGTGGAAAAGCTCCTAACTTTGAACTAACAGATATTAAAGGACAGAAACAGTCCCTTCATAGTGTACAAGGCAAGGTGAAGTTAGTTGATTTTTGGGCATCTTGGTGTGGTCCCTGTCGTGCTGAATCTCCACACTTGAAGGAATTGTATGCAAAATATAAGGATAAAGGCTTACAGATTGTGGGAGTATCCTTAGATACCAAGCAAGAACGTTGGGAAAAAGCCGTACAGCAGGATGGATTACCATGGATTCACATGTCCGATCTTAAAGGTTGGGATAGCGATATCACCAAATTATACTTTTTTAATAGCATCCCTACAATGGTATTAATTGATGAGAATAACAATATCATTGAATATGGGGTACGTGGGAAACGTATTGAAGAAATTCTGAGTGAGTACTTCGATTAGGTAGGTATATGTAACAATAAAACGCGATTAAATGGACATTTAATCGCGTTTTATTATTTATAGTTCTCGCTCTAACTCGTTGGCCGATAAAGTGGCAGTACCAATCTTTCTAACTACAATACCTGCAGCTACGTTAGCTACATGAATTGCATCTTTAATAGATAGTCCTTTATTTAGTCCACAAGCAAGCGTTGCAACAACGGTATCGCCTGCCCCACTTACATCAAAAACCTCTTGAGCGTAAGTTGGAATATGTAATATTTCAGTTGCCGAGATATAACTCATCCCCTTCTCGCTTCTTGTAACAAGCAGTGCGTCCAGTCCCACCATTTTCAAAACTTCAGCGGCGGCTGTTTCAATCGCAGCATCTTCGTTAGCTACATCTCGTCCAACAACGTCGCTAAGTTCCTTAACGTTTGGAGTAACAATGGTTGCACCTTTGTACTTGGTCCATTCCTTGCCTTTCGGATCAACTAAAATAGGCTTATTAACAGCTTGCGCAATTTGAATAATGCGTTGAGCCAATTCATTGGTAATAACACCCTTTCCATAATCAGAAAGCACAACGATGCCGGCATCATGAATCAAGTTATTAACATTGTTAATAAAGTGCTCTTGTTCCAATTCGCTAAGCGAAATGCGTTCTTCGTAGTCAATTCGCACAATTTGTTGTTTACCGCCAATTACTCGTGCTTTGGTTATTGTTGGAGCTGTACCTTTAAGCAGAGAGGTGCCAATGCCATGTTGTTTGGCCATTCGCTCAATCTCTTTGCCCATAAAGTCATATCCCACAACGCCCATAAGCGTTGCTTTACCACCAAGGGCAACAACGTTATGTGCTACGTTGGATGCTCCCCCCAATCGGCTCTCCTCTTTTGTAATATTAACAACGGGAACAGGTGCTTCTGGGGATATTCTATCTACTTTCCCAATGTAATATTTATCTAACATTACATCGCCAATTATAAGCACATTGCAGTGCGAAAAGTCAGTATTCATCCGTCTGTTTTAGATTATTTCTCAACTCCTGCAAACTCCATTAAGTATGCTTTGATAAAGTCGTTAATTTCTCCGTCCATCACCGCTTGTACATTGGATGTTTGCCATCCGGTTCTATGGTCCTTAACGCGTCGGTCGTCAAATACATAACTGCGAATTTGTGATCCCCATTCAATTTTCATTTTGGAACCTTCAATCTTATCGCGTTCTTCTTGGCGTTTCTGTAACTCCAATTCGTAAAGTTGCGAGCGTAATAAACGCATGGCATTTTCACGGTTTTGTAATTGCGAACGAGACTCTGTATTCTCAATCATAATCCCCGTTGGAGCATGTCGTAAACGTACTCCGGTTTCCACCTTATTTACGTTCTGGCCACCGGCACCACCGCTTCGGAAAGTATCCCAAGAGATGTCTGCAGGATTAATCTCAATATTTATGGTGTCATCTACAGCAGGGTATACGAATACCGATGCAAAAGATGTCATACGTTTATTATTGGCGTTGAAAGGAGATAAACGTACCAAACGGTGCACTCCATTCTCTGATTTTAAGTAACCATATGCCATGTCTCCTTCAAACTCAATAGTTGCCGATTTAATACCGGCCTCCTCGCCTTCTTGGTAGTCAATATGCTTTACTTTGTATCCGTTGCGTTCGCCCCAACGTAGGTACATTCTATACAACATAGAAGCAAAGTCCATACTCTCGGTTCCGCCGGCACCTGAATTAATCTTCATAATAGCACCTAAACGATCCTCCTCATTACGGAGCATATTTTTAAGCTCAATAGCTTCAAGCAATTTTATAACCTCAGCGTAGTGATTATCTACCTCCTCCTCGGTAGCTTCACCCTCTTTCGCAAAGTCAAAAAGAACTTTTAAGTCTTCTATCGAAGCCTCAATTTCCTCGTAACCTGATATCCATGCCTTTATCTCACGAACTTTACGCATGGTTTTTTCTGCCTCTTTTGAGTCATTCCAGAATTCGGGAGCTTGCGTACGCAGCTCTTCCTCATGTAACTCTACACGTTTCTGGTCAATGTCAAAGATACCTCCTTAGGGCGCCACCGCGCTCTTCAACCTCTTTCAGGTGATCTGTTGTAATCATGTGTTGTAATTTTATTTATAAATAAAAATTGAGGATTGAGAATTGAATAGTCAATCAACAATGTTCAATTCTCAATCCTCAATTCTCAGTGTCAAATTAAATCATTCCTCGCACTTGGATATTAATCTCATCCACCAATTGTTTTTGGTTTGCTTTTTGAGCCATATCCAATATCATTTTTATAACCTGGCGTGAAATGCTATATTCTCGTTGAATTTCTTGCGACTGAATTCTCGAAGGTGCCAACGATGCAATATAGCGAATGTTCTGCTCGTTTTCTTTTACAAATGCGCGAGCAAGCTCATTTCCTTTTTCATATTCGCCTAGTTCATAGTACATAGCAATGTAATTTAATAACTCATTGCTCATAGGAACCTTGTTTATTGGCAACTCCTGTAGAGACTTGTCTAACGCGGCAATAGCCTTGTCAGTTTGTCCTTCTACGTATAGTTGTTCAGATAAACGAAGGAATGTGGTTCTATATTTCATAATGGCAATGGTGTTGTCATGGAAATGATCAATCAGTACATCTTCATTATTAATGTTACCCCAAACAAAATCGTTCATCATGTTGTCGTACAATACATCTGTATTTATACGTCCCACTTCGTAAGGACTATGGCCTTTATTCTCAATAGGTACAAGTCTGTATGCAGCTCCTTCCAATTGGAAATATTTATCTAATCCCATAAAGGCATCCGATCCCATTCCTACACCAAAATACACAGGGCGTTCCCAATTGTTTTGAGCAATGATATCCAATACCATCAATTGCGATTTGTTTAGGTAATTACCTTTCAAATTAACCGACAACTGTTTTAGTATAGAGTCCGCATCGGCAATCTGTACCGTACCGTTATTGACAACTGTAGCCGAGTCAACAGGAATAGTCACAGTGCGTGTTGGCATATAATCAATAGGTTCTTTATATCCGCGCAACTTTGTTTGTGGTAAATCGCTGGCAACAAACTCAAGTGCTTGTTTCAAATCGGCACTCTCATAACGCTCCATGATGCCCACTTGGTCACGAACTCCTGCGTGATACTGATCCTTAGTGAACGATATTTTTACCGGCTCGTTATCATATACCTTTCTTGACGTTTGGTCAATATACCAATCGCCGGCTAAAAGGCTAAGATTAACTACACGTACATCACGTCTAATACCTTCCACCTCCTGTGCGTACCACAATGGGAAAGTATCATTATCACCGTATGTAAACAAAATGGCATTTGGCGCACATGAGTTTAAATAGTTCATAGCATGAGCCAATGTTGCATAGCGTCCGCTACGGTCATGGTCATCCCAGTTTTGAGCAGCCATGTTAGCCGGAACCAAGACAAGGCAAATTGCTGTAGCAAGAATTGCCGAAACATTGCCGTTTAGACGTTTGTTTAGTAGTTCCCATAACCACAATGTTCCAAGCCCCACCCAAATGGCAAAAGCATAGAATGAGCCGGCATATGCGTAGTCACGCTCACGAGGTTCCATTGGCATTTGATTCAGGTAAAGAATAATGGCAATACCTGTTAGGAAAAACAGGAACATAACTACCCAGAAATCTTCTTTTCCTTTTAATCCTTTTCTGTATTGGAAAATCATTCCAAGAATACCCAAAATTAGCGGTAATAAATAATATTTATTGCGTGCAGGAGCATTCTTCATAGAGTCTGTAATTTCCGATTGATTGCCTAAACGCATCTCATCAAGGAAGTTAATTCCCGAAATCCAGTTCCCGTTACGAATACCTCCATGACCTTGCGTGTCATTTTGTCTACCGGCAAAGTTCCACATAAAGTAGCGCCAGTACATGTGTCCTAACTGATAAGAGAAGAAATAACGTAAATTGTTACCAAATCCCGGACGTTGTATCATTTCACCATTCACGTCAAATGATGGCCCAGTAGACGGTCCTCCCCACATTTCATAAACCTGATCCATTCCACTACGTGTTGCACCGTGCATACGTGGGAAAAAGGTTTGAAAACGTGGATCATATTTATAAATAGGTTTATTACCTATTTTGTCATATTTTCCTGTAGTGTGGTTTTGATAATACATTGGTTCGCCGTCCTCAACAGCTATAAGGGGCGCATTGTAATATTGTCCAAAAAACAATGGCGATTGTCCGTACTGATCACGTTGAATGTATGACAGTAATGAGAATACGTTGTCCGGACTATTCTCATCAATTGGAGGATTACTAATTGAACGAATAACAATCATTGAATAGGACGAATATCCAATCATAATTACAAGGAAACAAGTAAGAATTGTGTTCCAAATAGCCATGTTTTTGTGGATAGTGTAACGGATACCCCACACCATTCCAGCAATAAGAAGTATCACGTAAAAAGCTACACCTGTATTGAAAGGTAAACCAAAACTGTTAGTAAACAAAAGTTCAAACCATCCGGCAATCTTTATAACGCCGGGAATAAGCATGAAATTAATAAAACCAAGAATTACCAACGAGATAGCTCCTGTTTTAATAACGCCCACAGTTGAAGGCTTGTATTTTTTGAAATAATATACAAAAACAATTGCCGGAATAGCCAATAAGTTCAGCAAGTGAACCCCAATAGACAATCCCATTAAATATGCAATGAGTACTAACCAACGGTTTGCAAAAGGCTCATCGGCAACTTCCTCCCAACGTAAAATAGCCCAGAAAACAGCTGCTGTAAACAACGATGATAGTGCGTAAACCTCACCTTCCACCGCCGAAAACCAAAACGTATCCGTAAAAGTGTAACACAATGAACCTACTAATCCGGCTCCCATAATAGCAATTAACTGGCCGGTGGTACAAACCTCACCGCTTTTAACCACTAATTTCTTTGCTAAATGTGTGATACTCCAGAATAAAAATAAAATGGTGGCTGCAGAAGCTAATCCAGATAGCACGTTGATCATGTAAGCAATTTTGCTCGCATCCGGAGAGAATACTGCAAATACGCGTCCCAAAATCATAAACAAAGGAGCTCCGGGGGGATGTCCCACTTGCAATCCTGCTGCTGTTGTTATAAACTCTCCGCAATCCCACAAGCTTGTTGTAGGTTCTAACGTTAACAGGTAAGTAACGGCGGCCACAAAAAATGCAACCCAACCGGTTACATTGTTCACTAACTTGTAGCTGAACCTTGTAGGTTGTCCGCTACCTGTTTTGTTCTCCTCTGTGATTTTTTCCATTTGTAATATTTATACTTTCGTTATAATCTATTGATTTACAATATACCACTTTTATGTAACAAAATTTATTCCACGAAAATAACAAATAACTTTCAATTTTTCTCATAAAAAGTTTGCAAACTGACAAAAAACATATACATTTGCACTGTCGAAATCAAAAATCGACATCAAGATTGTCTCATGGTGTAATGGCAGCACAACAGGTTTTGGTTCTGTTTGTCAAAGTTCGAATCTTTGTGAGACAACATAAAATACCACTAACTATGCTAGGGGTATCTTTTTGACGAATTAAGATTGTCTCATGGTGTAATGGCAGCACAACAGGTTTTGGTTCTGTTTGTCAAAGTTCGAATCTTTGTGAGACAACTACAAAATACCGGATAATATTACTGTCCGGTATTTTTGTTATATACTGTTATAGACGGACAATTTTGAAGGACAGCGTAAAGTCCTAAGCGAGCCAATGTTTGGCTCATTCGTAAAAAATACACTGATGAAATTCTACGAATGAGCAATATGTAAACCTACTCTTTAGGCTTAATATACTTAATAATATTTCCTGTAATATCTTCAATTTGTGATAAAGCACTTGATGCCGACGGATTAATCATTTCACTAATCTCCCCTAGTTTCGCATTTTGTTGCATAGGGTAAATCAATAAAATATTCCTATCTTTAAAATATGAATTGATGTAAGATGGAATATTCTCCATATTCTCATCGTAGGATACATTGTGTCTTTTACTTAGTACAAAGATAAGGGCATCTTCCGGTTTCATATCTTTAGTAAAAATGAGCATATCCCTATATGCCGATAGTGTCTTAAAGGTAATCTCAATAGGGTTATTCCGGTTAATATCCTCTAATACTTTACGAGTTATATTGGATGAGAATACAACAATTTCGCTGGAACTATTCTTTGCTAAGGTCCAAATTTTATTAATCCAAAATGGAAACCCAAGTTCATCCTCAGCCCGTGGAGGTATAATGAGTATAAACCTCTTAACCGTTTCAATTGGTTGTGTTGACCTATACAAAAAGGTATTGATATTACTCTCCTTAATAATCTTGTGCATAGTATCAAGTGAAGATAAATATAGGTCTTCCTCAGTGTTTAACTCAAATAATAAGTCTGTGACACTATGCTCGCGTACTAAATTCAAAACTCCATTTCTAAAACTCGTATCGTATCTTAATAGAGTATTTATTTGCTTATCAGTGGCAGAGGCTATTTCCGAAGCCTTGTTGAAAATTTTCTGCGAGGCAGATAACTGCTTATCTTCATCATATTCGTTATCTATAATATTTGTAACAATCAGTGGATGTATATTGCTATACTTGTTAATAGCATATGCAAAAGCTATGAGTTGCTCTACATTCTTTGGATTACGAAGCGGAATTAGCATCTGTTCAATGTCACTTTTATCTTTGCTTTTCGATGAGATATTTGAACTCATGGATAATTTATGTGCTCCTCGTTGTGCACAAATTGAGGCTATTGTACACGTTATAAAGATCATTATAATTGTGCCGTTCAGAATACTGTCGTTTAATAGACGTATAGGTTCGCCTGTAGCTGTTTCGCCTAAAATAACATTATAACCCACCAAGACTGCAGCCAGTGTTGCTGCGGCTTGAGCATTACTCAATCCAAAAATGAGCATCCTCTCAACTTTAGTGTAGCCAAATGTTTTTTGTGCTAAATATGCTGCTGAATATTTAGAAAAAGTAGCAACAACGGTCATCACTAATGCGACGAAGAGTGTATTCCAATCGGATAAAAATACCCTATAATCAATAAGCATCCCCACTCCTATTAAGAAAAATGGAATGAAAATGGAATTCCCAATAAACTCGACTCTATTCATTAGTGGTGAGGAGTGCGGAATAAGTCTATTTAGGGCCAATCCAGCAAGGAAGGCACCTATAATAGCCTCTATGCCGGCAAGTTCCGCCAATGTAGCACCAAGAAAAACCATAAACAGCACAAAGATATATTGGGCAACACTATCAGAACAGTTTTTGAAAAAGAAGCTTGCAATGATTGGAAATACAAATAGAATTATCGCTCCCATTAGCAATACGGAGATAGTTAGTTTTGTCCAAAATAGCGAGTCTACTACATCCTGAGTCATACCCACAACAACGGCTAATACTAGTAAAGCCAATGTATCTGTAATCATGGTTCCGCCAACAGTTACGGTAACGGCTCTATTGCGAGTTACGCCTAGTTTATTTATTATTGGATAGGCAATTAGTGTGTGTGAAGCAAACATACTGGCCAATAAAATAGATGTCATAAGAGAGAATTCTAAGACATATAAACTAACAGCTGTACCAAGAGCCATGGGGATTATAAATGTATATAAACCAAATAAGAGACTCTTACTACTGTTACGTTTAAACTCTGATAAATCTATCTCCAATCCGGCTAAAAACATAATGTATAAGAGGCCCGCAGTCCCTGATAAGATAATACTACTATCACGTAATATTAAATTAAAACCATTGGGTCCAATTATTGCGCCGGCAATAATTAATCCTAGAATGTGAGGTATTTTAAACTTATTTAAAATAAGTGGCGCGAAAAGAATAATGGATAAAATAATTAGGAATTTAATTACCGGATTGGCAATTGGTAATGTTAAATCTGCAATTGTTAGTAATATCATATATTTAAATTTTAAGCTATTAAAATATTATAAACTAAAATGCTGTATATCAATATTCCAAGAGCAAATCTCAGCATATTAAAATAGAGTACGCTTTATCTGTATATAGTCAGCTAGACACACAATGTGGATAAGAGAAATCATGAAAGTAGAACAGCGTGATTTATTTACGAAAATACAAGATGTAATAAACTGTATATAATAATTATATTTTCATGAAAAATCTATTCTCTCCAATTTATATCTAAGATGTATGATGCCATTAATAATAGAAACAACCTTTTGGGTAATTGAAGTGTGACATTCTAAGAATAGGTATCAAAAACCTATCAAACAAAGAAAATTCTTCAAAATAAAGTGATGGTTTTAGCATGTAATACATTTGTGATTGTCTTACATGCTAAAGTATACCTAATATTCTATATTGCTAATTAATGATTTTGTCTGCGTAATTTGCCCACCCTATTGCCTCTTTGTAGGTGTTGGTATATCCATTAGGAACTTTTATAGTTTGTATGTTATATGGAAAGGCTTGCCAAGCTCCTGATTTTGTTTCTGCAGTAGGTGGAATAATACCCTCAAGCGTAACAGATTGTAGTGCTGTGTTGCCAAAAGCATTGAAGTTTATTTGCTTGACAGTGGAGGGAATTGTGATGGATGTTAATTGTGGGGAGCCCGAAATAGTGTTCCAGCCAATAATGCTAATCCCTTTCGGTATTTCAAAGTATATTAGTTCCGGACAGCGCTCAAAAGTAGAACTTTCCATAATCCATTTTTCTATTTCTGAACTTTGAGAACTTACGTCTCCAAATGTTTCAACGCGTTGTAATTTCTCCGACAAGTAAAATGCGCGTTGATCCATATAACAGATACTATTAGGAAGTCTTAAACTTTTAATTCCACATGCCCTAAACGCTTCATTCCCTATGGTTAAAAGACCTTCAGGTAAATGTAGCTCATCTAAACTTTGAGTGTGTGTAAAAGCTTGGTATTCTATTGATTTTATAGTTTGTGGAAGTTTAATGTATGTTACATTTTCATTAAAGGCAAATGTTTCATTAGCTATTTTTTGTAAGGCAGTATTTGATAAATCAATCGCATCAATGTTTTTACATCCGTAAAATGCTTGTTGTTTAATTTCAGTTAAGGACTTAGGAAAATTAATAGTTTTAATCTCCGACCATGCAAATGCCATTACGCCAATGGACTCTAATCCTTCGTTTAGTTGAATTGAGGTAATCTTACTTTTCTTGAAAACAGCATCGCCAATTGATTTTATGTTGTGAGGTAAAACTAGATTGGTAATGTTAGGTTCAACAAATGTAAGTGTCCCATCTTTTACCCCAATGGGTAAAATGTGTATTGTAAACATAGTTGTAAGAGTGTCAATGGCAACAGTAATGGAAAGATTTTCATTTGACTGAGCTGTAGAGAAGCCTTTAATGTTCTGTTCGGAAACCTTAAGAATTTCAGTGCTATTATCCTTACGTGTTCCTTGAACTTCTATACCCTCAAGCGACAGAGGTTCACCAATTGTGTACTCTAATTTATTGGGTAGCTTGGTAACAGCTATTTTCACAAAATTATTAATAGAAGGTTGTTCGTGCTCCGTTTCATTTTCCTTCGAACATGAACACAATAGCAAAAATATTGCAATTACAGTAAGTGAGGTAAGATGACTTTTCATAATTGTTATATTAATTAATTTATAATACATAGTTAGTAATTAAAAATTAAAAAATTTATCAATTAACAATAATTAGATGGGTTGTGCATATTCTTATCTATTGATTATGAGAAATATAGATATCATGTATTGACGCACGGATATCGTACTTGCTTTTAAATGTTATACCGACAGTATGAGTTAATTAGTAGGAGAATTAAATTGTTATAAACACAGATCATATTTATACCTTAATAAAAGTGGTGTTGTTAATTCAATTATAAATTCAGTTGTGGGGCTTATACCCCACTCCCATCTTCTCTATACCCTCGCTATATCCTCCTCGTGTTTTGTCCGTGTTTCCTCCGTATTATGTCCGTTGTTATATAGAACGGAGGGAATACGGACAAAACACGGAGGAAACACGGAGAGGATATAGCGAGGGTACGGAGAGAGATTGAAACAGATATAGAACGATAGTTGAGATATAACAGCCGAAATGTCCTGATTAATTGTACAGTTTGGTGCGTAAACTTCTGTTTTTTCATGCATTAGATGAATGCATATTCGTTTTGTTTGCCATTTTTTAATAAAACTTAATTATATTGCGATTTGATACTTTATGTATGTTTTATTAAATATTGAATGATGAGATCTGTTTTAGTTATTTTCTGTTTACTGCCCCTATTGGTGTGTGGGCAATCTAAGAAGGAAGCATTGAGAGAAAGTCGCGAGGTGATTGAGAACTTTGTGGACGGACGCTTTCCTGTAGAACTTTCTATGACGCTTAATAAGCAAGAAGGTTGTAATGTTTTTGAGTATAAGGTGGAGAATGGACGTTTATATATAAACGGTAGTAGCGGCGTGGCGTTGTGTAGAGCCTTTTATGATTATGTTAAAAGTGAGGAGATGGGAATTTCTTCATGGAGTGGAAATCGAATGGAGCGTCCCCGTTCGTTGTTTGATAAGCCTGCAAAGAGAGTTGTCTCGCCTTATCAGCATCACTACTATTTCAATGTAGTAACCTATGGCTACACTATGCCTTATTGGGATTGGAGCCGTTGGGAACAAGAGATTGAATGGATGGCATTGCATGGTATTGATATGCCTTTGGCACTGGTTGCGAATGAGGCTATATCGGCACGTGTGTGGAAGAAATTAGGATTAACTGAGGAGGAAATTGCCAATTATTTTGTAGGTCCTGCTCATTTTCCTTGGATGCGTATGGGAAATGCCAGTGGAATTGACGGTCCACTACCTGCAGGTTGGCATGATGATCAGGTTGATTTACAGCATAAGATATTGAAAAAAATGCGCAGACTGGGAATGAAACCTATTTGTCCCGGTTTTGCCGGTTTTGTGCCTCAAGCAATGAAGCGTATTTTTCCGGATATTAATATTATGGAAACGTCTTGGTGCGGAGGTGCATTCCACAACTGGATGCTTTCGCCTGAGGAAGAGTTGTTTGTGCGTATAGGTGAAATGTTTATTAAAGAGTGGGAAAAGGAGTTTGGTGTAAATGATTACTATTTGATTGATAGTTTTAACGAGATGGAAATTCCTTTCCCGGCGCACGGTACAGAGGAGAGATATTCGCTCCTTTCAAAATATGGCGATAATGTTTATAAATCCATAAAAGCCGGAAATCCAAGTGCTACATGGGTAATGCAGGGATGGATGTTTGGTTATCAGCGTTCAATATGGGATTTTAAAACGCTTGAGGCTTTGGTGAGTAAGGTACCGGATGAGAAGATGTTGTTGTTAGATTTAGCGGTTGACTATAATTATTGCTTTTGGCATAATGGTGCCAATTGGGATCATTATAAAGGATATTATAATAAACCATGGGTGTATAGTGTAATCCCAAATATGGGTGGAAAAACAGGCTTAACGGGTAATTTGGAGTTTTATGCCAATGGTAGGCTCAAAGCTTTGAATTCAGTAAATAAAGGTAAGCTTGTTGGTTATGGAATGGCACCCGAGGGGATAGAGAATAATGAGGTTATATATGAGTTGGTTGCTGATGCCGGTTGGACTACAGACTCTATAGATTTACAATGGTGGTTAAAGAATTATACCAACTGCCGATATGGCAAAATGCCTAAAAGTATGCCTGAGTTTTGGGATGGTTTACAACAATCAGTTTACGGTACGTTTACAGACCATCCACGCTATAACTGGCAATTCCGTCCGGGACGAGTACGTAAGGGGAGTATTAATGCTGCCGAGTCTATGTTTGATGGTATTGAGCAGCTAGCGAACTCGGCTAATGGCATGCGCGGTAATACCTTGTTTGAAGCGGATTTTGCAGAAATGACAGCGCATTACTTAGGTGGTAAAATGGAAATTTTGGTACAAGCTATTGAAGAGGCTTACAGAGCTCAGAAGTTAGCGGATGCTGAGGTGCTGGAGAATAAGTTTATGGAACTGGGTATGGGTATGGACAGAGTGTTGTCATCTCACCCAACATTGCGTTTAGATAAATGGTTAGATTATGCTAAGGCTTATGGTAATAAAAACAAAGAGGAGAAAGCTTATTATGAACGCAATGCGCGCCGAATTGTAACAATTTGGGGTCCTCCGGTAGATGATTATTCGGCCCGTATTTGGTCTGGCTTGATTAGAGATTATTATTTGCCACGTTGGCAGCATTATTTTGCGAGCAAAAAGACAGGAGAGGCATTTAATATGGTGAATTGGGAACGTAATTGGGTGGAAAATGAGCAAGGATTAACAACGCAGGAGATTAGTGAGGATGTCATTGGCGATTGTTTGGCGTTGATTGATAAGGCTAAGGATGTGACTCCGGGTATGATAGCAATGGTTGATAGTCATGAGTTGGGAACGTGGAGTGTTAGTGGGCTTACTGACAATCAAAGTGATTTGAACTGGAAACTTTCGGCTGCACAGTTAAAAACAATCCAAGGAATTGCTTTGGTTTCTGAAACAGGATCGTGTCCACTTGTCGAGTCGGTTGTTTTGAATTTGGACGGTACACTTGTAAAAGGTGTGGAAAAAAGCGATGAATGGGACAAAAAGAGCCGTATTTATGAGCTGAAAGTTCCGGAGCATGCAACAGGAAATAATATTTGCGAATTAATAATAAAAGTTAAGCGCAATGGAGCGGAAAATAGCGCAGGAAAGTTAATGTGTATTCCGACAAAGAATTAAAACTATGTAGTTACCGGTTTCGTATTAGTTTGTATTGCACGCAATTAAACTAACATGGACCGTATAAATTACAATAAGATTACCAATATGGAAATGGACGCTCGTCCCCGTGAACGAATGAAAAGTCATGGGGCGAGCGTTTTATCTTTAAGCGAGTTGCTGGCGGTGCTTTTACGTTCTGGGAATGGGGATGAAAGCGCTTTGCAGTTGGGACAACGCATAGTTGCGGATTGTGGAGGAGATTTAGATAAGTTGTCTCAGTTATCGCTCGATACTCTTATGCATAACTACAAAGGTATTGGCTTGGCCAAGGCGGCATCTATAGTGGCTGCATTGGAGTTTTCTCGGCGTAGAGTGGGAAGCGGGGTGAGCGAATCGACGCGATTGTATAACAGTCAAGCTGTTTACAATTATGTAGCTCCCCATTTGTTGGATTTGGATCATGAGGAGTTTTGGGTAGTTTATTTAAATAGAGGTTTACGCGCCATTGATAAACGACGCATAGGTTTGGGCGGCGTGTCGAGCACGCCGGCGGATATTACAATAATTTATAGCAATGCAGTTCAGTTAAAGGCTAGTGGTATAATAGCAGTACATAATCATCCTAGTGGTCATTTAGAGCCCAGTGCGGAGGATAAGCATTTAACCACACGCATAAAGGAGGCAGGAAAAATTATGGGAATACCCTTGCAGGATCATCTTATTGTAGGTGCCAGAGAGTATTATAGTTTTGTAGATAATGGCATCCTTTGACGGGAGTGAAATGTCATAATGTCAGTTTTTTGCATAAGGCAAAGTTTTTGTATATTTTTGTAGTCCAATAGAGTATCTAATCATAATTAAAATATAAGTTATGTCAGAAGAGATTAAAGATCAACTTGATCAGGAAGAGTTAAAAGAAGAAGCAACAGATGAAACTACTGAAGAGGTAGTTGCTGAAGAGGTTGTAGAGGAAGAATCGAATGAGGTTGATTCATTGAAAGAGCAGTTAGCTGTTATTGCCGATAAATACTTGCGTTTACAAGCGGAGTTTGATAACTACCGTAAACGTACGTTGAAGGAAAAAATGGAGTTGACAAAAACTGCAGGAGAAAAAGTAATTGTAGAGTTATTGCCTGTTGTTGACAACTTTGAGCGCGCATTGGCAACAATGGAAAAAGCTACAGATGTTGACGCAGTACGTCAAGGTGTGGAGCTTATATATAACGGTTTGCGCGACACATTGGCACGTCAAGGTGTTAAAACGATTGATTGCGTAAATACGGAGTTCAATGTTGACGAGCAAGAAGCTATTACTAAAATTCCGGCACCAACGCCTGAAATGAAGGGTAAAGTGGTTGACTGTGTTGAGAAAGGATATATCCTTAATGACAAAGTTATCCGTTATGCCAAAGTTGTAGTGGGAGAATAACGAGGAGTAAAAATATTATCTTATTGGGTACACGCGCAGACATGAGGTGTGTTGATTGCGCGTGTGCTTGTCTATATTTGACATAAATAACAGAAAATGGCACAAAAAAAGGATTACTACGAAGTGTTAGGCGTTTCGCGAAATGCTGAAGCTGCGGAGATCAAGAAAGCGTACAGACAAAAAGCAATACAATACCATCCGGATAAAAACCCGGGAAATGCAGAGGCAGAGGAGATGTTTAAAGAAGCTGCCGAAGCGTATGATGTGTTGAGCAACGAGGATAAGCGTCGCCGTTACGACCAGTTTGGTCATGCCGGAATGGGTAGCGGAGCAGGAGGATTTGGTGGAGCCGGGAACATGAATATGGACGATATATTCTCACAGTTTGGCGATATTTTTGGCAGCTTTGGTGGCTTTGGCGGTTTTGGTGGCGGTGGCCGTTCGGCACGCAGAGTGAACCGTGGTACCAATCTTCGGGTAAAAGTGAAGCTAACGCTTGACGAGATTGCCAAAGGTGTTGAGAAAAAAATTAAGGTAAAAAAATACGTTTCGTGTGAAAGTTGTCATGGTACGGGAGCGAAGGATGGAACATCCTATAGTACCTGTTCAACATGTAATGGTAGTGGTCAGGTAACACGCGTACAGCAAACCATATTGGGAGCAATGCAAACCACTTCTACTTGTCCAACATGTAATGGCGAAGGTAAAAGTATCAGTTCTAAGTGTACTGCTTGTCAGGGCGAAGGTGTAAAGCTTGCTGAAGAGATTATAACATTGAATATCCCTGCGGGTGTTGCTGATGGTATGCAACTATCCATGAGTGGAAAAGGAAACGCTGCGCGTAGAGGTGGTGTTCCGGGAGATTTGATTATTTTAATTGAAGAAGAGGAACATCCGGACTTTGTACGCGATGGAAACGACTTATTATATAATATTTTTGTAAGTTTTCCACAAGCAGTGCTTGGGGATTCGCTTGAAATTCCTACATTAGAAGGGAAAATAAAAGTGAAACTTGAAGCCGGAACACAAGCTGGGAAAGTATTGCGTGTGCGCGGTAAAGGATTACCGGATATGAACGGTTATCGCCATGGGGATATTTTAGTGAAAATAAACTTATGGATACCTAAAAACTTGTCAAAAGATGACAAAGCGGTGATAGAAGACCTAAATGACAAAGAGTTCTTAAAACCGACTAACGCAGATGGGCGTAAAGGCTTTTTTAGAAAAATGAGAGATTTCTTTGAATGATAACAATAACACAACTTGAATACATTGTAGCTATTGACGAGTATCGTCACTTTGCCACTGCTGCGGAGCATTGTTTTGTAACGCAACCAACCTTAAGTATGCAGGTAAAGAAACTTGAGGATGAGCTGGGTGTGATGCTTTTTGATCGTACGCATCATCCTGTAATCCCTACCGACATAGGAATTAAGGTGATTGAGCAGGCGCGCATGGTGTTAACGGCTACGAAACGTATTAATGAAATAATATTAGAAGACAGCCAAGAGGTGGGCGGAACGTTGAAGATTGGAATAATCCCAACGTTAGCCCCTTATTTGTTGCCAATGTTTATTGGTAGCTATATCCGAGAGTATCCTGCGGTGCAGATAGAGATTGAGGAATTGGTGTCGGATGAAATAATAAGACGTTTAAAGAAGGATACTATTGATGTTGGTATTTTTGTGACGCCTTATAAGGATGAGCGCATTATTGAGCGTCCTTTGTTTTATGAGGAGATGCTTGTGTATGCACATCCCGAGCATGAATTGTTGAAGAAGGAGCATTTGGATGTGAAGGATATTGCGACATCAGAGATTTGGATGCTTGGCGATGGACACTGTTTCCGCGATCAGGTTATTAATCTTTGTGATATGCGCAGTGTGAGTCACAGCGGATTGCCTTTTGAGTTTGAAAGTAATTCTCTTGAAACACTGATGAAGATTGTGGATAGAGAAGGCGGTTTTACGCTAATACCAGAGTTGGTGTTGCAATATTTGCCGGAGGAGAAACGCAAACAGGTGCGCCACTTTACAAGTTACGAACCGTTGAGAGAGGTGAGTTTAATTTATTCTCGCCACTATACGAAACAGCGTCTTATTGATATTCTAGCCAATGAGATAATGAGCGTTGTTCCACAGGAGATGCTGAATGCCTCGCGCGGTAGAGTTGTGGAGTGGAGAGCTCAATAAAAATATAGATATGAACAAACTGATAGAAAAAAGCTTTAACGATGCTATAAATGTATTGTCGGCCTTTGTTAGCGATGAAACGAACTTGAAGCAGGTGGAACAAGCCGGGGATATGTTTGTGGAAGCCTTTGAAAAAGGTTGTAAAGCACTGAGCTGCGGAAATGGCGGCTCGTTGTGTGATGCGATGCATTTTGCGGAAGAGTTGACCGGGCGTTTTCGCGGTAACCGGAAAGCATTGCCGGCAATAGCTATTGCCGATCCGTCTCATATGAGTTGCGTTGCCAATGATTTTGGGTACGAGGATGTTTTTTCTCGTTACGTGGAGGCATTGGGAAATGCGGGCGATGTATTGCTTGCTATCAGTACATCTGGAAATTCGGCCAATATAAACAAAGCAATAACGGCGGCCAAGGAGAAGGGAATGCGTGTTGTTGGGTTGACCGGAAAGACCGGAGGAGCGATGAAAGAGATGTGTGATGTTTGTATTGTAGTGCCCTGGAATGAGTACTCGGACAGAATACAGGAGGTGCACATTAAAATAATTCACATCCTGATAGAATATATTGAGGAAAAAATGCTTCAATAAATGAGTAACAATAACTACATTTGTGTCGTTCAAGAATCAACAGTTGATTCAGGCGACACATTTTTTTATAATAACAAGGTCAAGAAAACAGTTGACATGGGAAACAAAATTAATGATCCGATAGCCAGATTAATGGGATTAAGATATAAATCTCATCCTTGGCATGGCTTAGAAGTGGGCGAAGAGACTCCGGAGGTTTTAACCGCTTTTATAGAAATGGTTCCAACCGATACGGTGAAGTATGAATTGGACAAAGTGAGTGGATACATCAAGATTGATCGTCCTCAAAAGTACTCGAACGTGGTTCCCGCACTTTATGGTTTTATACCGCAAAGTTACTGTGGAGAGTTGGTTGCGAATTACTGCATGCAACAAACCGGAATGAAGGATATACTTGGCGATGGTGACCCATTGGATATTTGTGTGTTAACAGAGCGCACGATCTCCCATGGCGATATTATTGCAAAAGTACGACCAATTGGTGGTTTCCGTATGCTTGATGGTAATGAAGCCGATGACAAGATTATTGCTGTTTTAAAGCATGACGCTACTTATCACGGATACAACGACATTAGCGAACTTCCAACCGTTGTTGTTGACCGTTTGAAGCACTATTTCCTTACTTACAAGGATTTACCAGGTGCTGAAGGCAAAAGCAAAGTCGAGATTACCGATGTGTATGGCAAAGAAGAAGCTTACGAGGTAATTATGCGTAGTTTAGAGGACTACAAAAATCATTTTGCCGGTTTAGAGGATATACTTAAGAAAGTATAGAGACTTTATGTAACTAAAAGAGGCTGATTGAGTAATCAATCAGCCTCTTTTAGTTACATAAAGTAAAGCTATCTTCCTTATGCGTGTAGCATTTGTGCACTCATCTTGGAAAGTTTATTTTCAGCGATAGCTTTGGTAATTGTAATTGTCTTTTTCTCTTGCGATGGAGCCTCGAACATAATGTCTGTCATAATGGCTTCGCAAATAGAACGCAGACCGCGAGCTCCTAGGTGGAATTCAACAGCTTTATCGACAATATAGTCATATACCTCTTCATCGAACTTAAGTTTTTTACCATCTAATTCGAATAAGCGAATGTATTGACGAATGATGGCGTTTTTAGGTTCGGTAAGGATGTTGCGCAATGTTGCTCGGTTTAGCGGCTCTAGGTACGTAAGAACAGGCAGACGACCGATAATTTCCGGAATAAGCCCAAAAGATTTAAGATCCTGTGGAGAAATGTATTGTAAGAAATTGTCACGGTCAATATGTTCTTTCGCTTTGCTTGCGTTGAAACCAACAACTTTTGTATTTAGACGTGTAGCAATTTTACGTTCAATACCGTCAAAAGCACCACCACAAATAAACAGGATGTTTTTTGTGTTAACAGGAATCATTTTTTGATCTGGGTGTTTGCGTCCTCCTTGTGGTGGAACGTTAACGATAGAGCCCTCCAATAGCTTTAAAAGACCTTGTTGTACTCCTTCTCCACTCACATCGCGTGTAATGGAAGGATTATCGCCTTTGCGGGCAATTTTGTCAATTTCGTCAATGAATACAATTCCTTTTTCGGCAGCCTCTGTATTATAGTCGGCAGCTTGTAATAGACGCGTAAGTATAGACTCAATGTCCTCACCTACGTATCCGGCTTCTGTTAATACAGTAGCATCGACAATGGTGAATGGTACGTTGAGCATTTTAGCAATGGTACGAGCCAATAAGGTTTTACCGGTTCCCGTACGTCCAACCATGATGATGTTAGATTTTTCGATTTCAACATCGTCTTTTGATGGTTTGTGCATTAGACGCTTGTAGTGATTGTAAACGGCAACTGCAAGATATTTTTTTGCTTCGTCTTGACCCACCACGTATTGGTCAAGAAATTCTTTTATCTCAATGGGACGTTTAACGTCTAGTCCTGCCAGGTCAAATCCCGGTGAACTCATTAATTCTTCCTGAACGATTTCATAAGCACGTTCAGAGCACTCATCACAAATAAATCCTGTGGCACCGGCAATCAGTAGCGTAACATCGCTACGATTGCGGCCACAGAATGAACATTTATCCTCTTTATTCATTATTTTTTATCTCTCGCTAGTATTGAGTCAATCATTCCGTATTCAAGGGATTCTTCCGCTGTCATCCAGTGGTCGCGGTCGGAGTCCTTTTCAACTCTTTTGTAAGTATTCCCAGAATGGTCGGCAATAATTGTGTATAATTCTTTTTTTAATTTTTGGATCTCTCTAGCCGTAATCTCAATGTCTGAGGCTTGGCCTTGTGCACCTCCCATAGGCTGGTGTATCATGATGCGTGAGTGCTTAAGCGCGGAGCGTTTTCCTTTTGCGCCTGCACACATAAGTACGGCACCCATAGATGCAGCCATTCCGGTACAAATTGTAGCTACATCGCAACTGATGTACTGCATAGTGTCATAAATTCCTAGACCGGCATAAACTGAACCTCCCGGAGTATTGAAATAGATTTGGATATCCTTTGAAGGATCGGCCGATTCAAGAAATAATAACTGGGCCATGATGATGTTTGCAACGTCGTCATCGATAGGTACTCCTAAAAAGATGATGCGGTCCATCATTAAGCGTGAAAAAACGTCCATGCTAGCTACATTCATTTGTCTTTCCTCAATAATGGTTGGGGAGATGTAGCTTGCAGTTGCCGATTCGAATCGGTGCATATTTAAACTGCTGATGCCTTGATGCTTTAAAGCATATTTTTTGAATTCGTCTTTTGAAAACATCGTGTGAATTTTTATTTGGTGTGCTAATATATAAAAAACAAAGTTATTTCAATCATGTTATTAATCGTAAATGAGTAATATTTTGTTACTTGCGTAAAAAAATGTAACTTAATAAAAATTATTATAGTACATTTGTTAGAGTAATGTTCTGTGCATTGGTCTTAAAATAATAAGATATGAAGATCTTTCTGATTATAGCACTTCTATTTTGTACATGTGTGAATAGTAGTGTAAGTTATGTCTATGGTCAATCGGATGGTAAAAGATTGAATAACACGAGCGAAAGTTATCCGTTTGCGGAGGAAGAGTATATTCTATTGGTAAGCTACTATCATTTTAGAAATCCTTGGGCTTTTAAGATCCAAGAAACTATTAAACGGTCTCTTTTTGTTCCTAAGAAACTCGGAGTATATGTTGTAACACTTCCATGCTCGCCACATTTTTCATATGATGATTGTCGAGAACGCTTTTCCTATATTTTTAATAGATACAACAAAAAACCTAAGACAATAGTTTTTATTGGCGAACAGGGCTGGGAGTTATATAGAGAAACTGTACCTGAGAGTTGGAAGGATGTCCCGGTGGTGCTGTCAATGTTTCAAGATACTATTTATAGTTTTAAGAATTACAAGGAAAGTGGCAGTAGTCAAATTGGGGAGAGTGCTACAGTAGAGGAAACTTGTAAAGGGTTCAATGCAACGTTAGTACATGCTGACATGAGTACTGAGCGTACAATAGAGCTGATGACGAATGTTGTTCCTGATTTAAAACAGATTGTAGCTATAACAGATTTTAGCTATAAAGGGGTTATATTTCGTAATAAGCTGGAACAGAGTTTTCAAAATATGTCTGATTTAGAGTTGACATTTCTTGATAAACGCAATATGAGCACTGAGCAGCTACTGGATACGATTCAAAAATTAGATAGGCACAGTGCTGTGTTATTCCATTCATGGCAATTAATTCCAGGCGAAAATTACTACCAAGCGGACAATTATATTTTGTATAAATATATAGCCTCCTTACTTTCGGTGCCTGCTTTTGTTACCACAGATTTGATGACGTATCATGACTTATTTCTTGGAGGTGCTTTCGTGGCGGCAGATGAGATAGGACTGGCTGTTGGACAGGCTGTTAAGGATGCAATGGATGCAATGGATGCAATGGATGCAAGATATGATTCACTGAACTCTATTGATATTACAAGTACTATAAAGGCATTTGTAGACTATAATGTTTTGGGAAGATATGGTTTAGGAAGTGAGATAAAAGCAGGAAGTAATGACGTTGTTTTTATAAATAAATCAGTTACATTCTTTGAGGCAAATAGGGTGTGGATAGAGGTTTTGCTTGTTTCGTTTGTGTTTTTGCTGATAGTTGTATTCTTTTTTATGTTGAGTTATTTAAAGGGACGAAGAATGCAGCAGCGCGAATTTGAGTTGATAAAAAAGTTGGCCAGATTGAATGATACGATGCCGATATTGCATACTCATATCAAACTATTGTATGATGAACAGGGCAGATATATAACTTACGATACTATTTATTCCAATACGGCCTTAAAAGATCATATCAGAAAATATACAGGTGAGGATATTGAAGAAAGTAGACTAAAAGAGTTAGTTAGGCCCACAGCTAAGGATAGATTGGTAATGGAAAGTGTGGTAAAGAATAAGCAGACTGTGATTTCTACTTGGTACTGGGCATTAACAAAGCGTCATTATCAGATATACATTTATCCGGCAGAGAATGAGGATGAGGTATATGTGTTTTACACTGATATTACTGAATTAATTGATGCACAACATACAATTTCACAGTTTAAGAACAAAGTGATGGAGTTGTATATGAATTTGCCGGTTGCTGTAGTGTTATTAAACGAAGAGTTGAAGACTATTGATTGTAATAAAGCATTTTGTGAGATGGTAGATATTGAAAATAATATTTTCATATATGCCAATGCTGATGATGAGCTGGCTAAGTTACTGACATATGATGAATTGTTAAGTGTAGGAGATAAGACGTTTGTATCTAAGGAAATAACAATTGAGCGGGAAGATGATAATGGAAATGCAGTTGCTAGGACCTTTTGGTGTATGGCAGAAGCGGTTGAGGCCGATGATGATTTAAATATTAAGTGCTATGCGTTACTTTTTATTAATCATGTAGAGATAAATAGAAGTATCGAGGAAGGGGATAGATTCTCTTTAGTCACCAATAGAACACTTGCAGAGATATTGGATAAAATGCCTACGGGAGTTTCTATAAAGGATGCGGATGATGATTTTAGATATGTATATTGGAATAGAAAATCGGTGGAGTTATGGAATATGCCCGTTGAGCAAGTTATAGGTAGTACTGATTATGATTTTAATCCGGGTAAGGCCGATGCTTTTAGAGAGGAGGATTTGGCTCTGATATCTGGCAAGACCTCTTTGATAAAACGAGAGGATGTTATTGATGGTAAAGTATACAGTACTCGAAAAAGCATGATTTCCGGAAAAGACAGCCACAGGTGGATAATTATTTTTATGTGGAATATTACGGACAAGCGCGAAGCCGAACAACAATTGATGGTGGCGAAGGATACGATGGAGCATGCTCTTAATACTTGTAAAACAATATTGGATAATATTGATGTCGGCGTTGTCTATATGGATACGGAATATAACGTGCTGTTAAGTTCTATGCACAAGTTCAATACTCTATTTACGGGTAAGATTTACAAGGAAGGGACTGTGTGCTATAAACATATGCATAAAAGGAAAATACCTTGTACACGATGTCCTATTAAGGAGATGTTTAAGTTAAAACGCAATGTGACGGTTGAGACGGTTATTGAGAATAGAAACTTAATGATAGCTGCCATTCCTGTAATGGATAAACATGGCGGAATTACAGGCGGGATAATGCGTATTATTGATGTCTCTCAGCAACGTAGTTTTGAACATCAGCTACAAGAGAGTGCTATTAGGCTTTCCATGGCGCTAGAGTTGGGAAATATTATTCCATGTAGTTGGAATTTAGAAACGGACGAAATAAATTTCTATACATCGGCGAGTGACACAACAATAAGCGATATGGCAAGGTATGCGGAAATATCACAGGATGAATTCCGCAAAACAATTATGATACAGGATCTTGAAGCGTATGATAATAGTTTGCTTGCTATAAAGAGGAATGCGATGTCTGACTTTAAGGTCACAATACGCTCCAATTATTTTACATCTGAGTATCGATGGTATCAAATTCAGGGCGTTGTGAATGAAAAAAATAAGAAAGGCAAAAATGTACGAGGTATTGGCTTTATTCAGGATATTACGCAAGGGAAGAAAGCCGAAGAAGAGTTGATAGTTGCCAAGGAACATGCAGAAGAAGCGAATAGGTTAAAATCGGCATTCTTAGCAAATATGAGTCATGAGATTAGAACTCCGTTAAACGCAATAGTTGGCTTCTCAGAGGTGCTTGTAGATGCCGAGACTGAGGAGGAACGACAAATGTGTGCACAGCATATTGCGGTTAATAACGATGTGCTGTTACAGTTAATATCGGATATCTTGGATTTGTCAAAGATTGAGTCAGAGACGTTGGATTTTGTCTATTCGGAGGTTGATATAAATCAACTTTTTGATGGTATATATGCTCAAAGTTATAGACGTATGCAAAATTCGGATGTGGAGTTAATTATGGAAAAAGGTATGAAGCAATGTACCGTATTAACAGAGAAAATCCGTTTTATGCAGGTGATAACTAACCTAATCAATAACGCAATAAAATTCACGCAGCGCGGACATATAAAAATAGGTTATAAGTTAATGGCTGATGAGAATATGTTATTGTTTTATGTGGAAGATACCGGTTGTGGAATTCCAAAGCAGAAGGTTACGTCCGTTTTTGAACGTTTCGTTAAGTTGAATGAATTTGTACAAGGCACCGGTTTGGGATTGGCTATTTGCAAAACTATCGTTGAAAGATTAGGCGGAGGAATTTACGTTGAGTCAGTAGAGGGACAAGGGTCTACTTTTAGCTTTACAATTCCTTACCAAAAAGTAAACATTGTACCCATTGTTGAGGATGTGTCAGAAACAGAATTAGTAAACATAGAAGGTGGTGCCTCTCAGAAACTGATATTGATTGCGGAAGACACGATGAGTAACTTTATTCTTTTTGAGACAATACTGAAAGAAAATTATAGACTAATACATGCTGTTGATGGAGTAGAGGCTGTGGACTTGTTTTACAAGCATAAGCCCGATTTAGTACTTATGGATATCAAGATGCCCAAGATGGATGGAATTGAAGCTACGCAGATAATTAGACGGAGTGATATGCAAACACCTATAATTGCCGTTACAGCGCATGCATTTATGGAAAATGATGAGGTAATGAGGAAGAGTGGCTTTACTGCTTTTGTCTCAAAACCTATAAAGAAGAAAAGTTTCTTGAGTGTGCTTAACGATATAATGTCATAGGGATAAAATAAACAGTAGAAAAAAGTTGAAAAAAATACACACTGATTATCAGTGCATTGAAAAATAATAGCAAAAAAAACATAGAAAAAGTTTGGAGGTAAATAAAAAGCCCCTATATTTGCACTCGCAAACCGAAAGATGGTCCGTTCGTCTAGGGGTTAGGACGCAAGATTTTCATTCTTGTAACACGGGTTCGATTCCCGTACGGACTACAAAACAAAATGTTGAAAAAATATAGACCGATGGTCCGTTCGTCTAGGGGTTAGGACGCAAGATTTTCATTCTTGTAACACGGGTTCGATTCCCGTACGGACTACGAAAGTAGTTTTTATAAAACATCACAAGGTCTATGGTCCGTTCGTCTAGGGGTTAGGACGCAAGATTTTCATTCTTGTAACACGGGTTCGATTCCCGTACGGACTACTTTAAAGTTAAGAAGTTGAATTTTTATATCTGTAGAGATGGCAAATCACAAATCGTCTGAAAAAAGAATTAGACAAACTGAAACAAAAAGAGCGAACAATCGCTACTATGCTAAGACAGCGAGAAACGCGGTTAAGAAATTGCGCTCTATGACAGAAAAAGGTGCAGCTATTGAGTTGTTTCCAAGAGTAGCTTCTATGCTTGATAAATTAGCTAAGAAAAATGTTATTCACACTAACAAAGCTTCTAATATCAAGTCTAAGTTAGCTCTACACATTAATAGTTTATAATCAGATTCTGTTAATTTGAAGATATATAATGGAGATAGATATCTATCTCCATTTTTATCGTTTCTGTCAACCCGAGGTAAATTACCTTGGGATTTTTTTGTTATATCTCATCCAAGATCTCTATCCTAGGTATCCCTTAGATATGGGGAGAGAGCCCTACGAATGCTATGGTTGATCCTTTTATGCCAAAATATAAGCATTTTGAGCATGAATCCTATACGTGGCTGATACCCCCATTCTTCTTATTCAGAATTGCAAAGATTCCTGCTTAAGAGAAAGACTCCTAACTACTCCTAAGAAGGATCTACAGAGAGCTTTTAACTCAAGTCTATAAATGCCTTTAGGCGATAAAAAAAGATCAATCTCCACTGCGAGATTGATCTTAATATTCCAGTTAATTTATATTTAAACCCAGTAGCTCGAATTTTGCCGCAGCGTTTAAGAAGTGTGCTGTAATCCAAAAAACAGTCCAACGTTCGGAGTAGCCTCCTCGAAGACGATGTACATTGCTCATGTCTCCTTGTTGTGCAAAATTAGTTTGTTGTAATTGCTCCCCTTGTGCTCCATAGGCGTCCGTGAGTTGAAAACAGCTTCGGTACATAACTTCTGCTAATTTCTTTAAGTTGTCATTTTTAAGTATTTGTCCCATTCTGTATATTTCCGGAGTAAATACAACCCCATATACATCAATGTGTTGATTTTGCGGCGAAACAACAGTCCATCCAGTTGTTTTAAAATTATAATCGGCCATTCGTCCGGCTGGTAACGGTATGTCCCAAATAACTGTATAGCTTAAACAGACGTCCATAGCGTGTTTTGCCCATTCTAAATAGGTTTTAGTATGTGTTTGTTCATACAGAGCAAGGAAGCCTTGAAAAGCAGCCCAAGCGCCTTCTTTGTCTTCACAAGTAGCATCAAGAGTACCTCCCCAATAGGACGCATTATGTAAATGTCTCTCTGCAAACAGTGCGCCTGCCTTTTGTGCAGCTTTAAGATAACGAGTCTTTCTAAACAATTTAGACGAAAGTGCAAGAGGTGCAATATAAAATGCATCCGCTGTAGAGCGTGGATTCCATGTATTACTTAAAATATTATCGCTTACAGCATCGCATGTATTTTGTAGAAACTCTTCCCAAGCCTTTGTATTATAGCGCTTATCCTTACGCGCTTGCTTAATTGCGAGAGCAAAGTTGTACATGGCCTGTCCGCATGATACAGGATCTCCTCCGTGATACTTCTTCTCGTCAATATTATAACCTGCAGGAAATATCCCATTTTTTCCAATAGGAGCCTTACTTAAAAAGTCCATTGACCGTTGGACCTTGTCCGTTATTGTTGGGTCAGAGCAGTATTTCGCAAGTACTTGTAGTGCGAAACCCGGAGCATCAGACTGTCCTGCCCATCCAACAACAATATCGCGAACTTTCGTTAAATCGTACATTCCAAACCCTGGTGTCTCGCCATCTATCCAACGGGAAGAGGCAAAGTTATATTTTGACCTCACAATATCTTTAATCTCAGGAAATCTATCAGTATTGAAAGGTTTATGCATTGCAATGGAAGTGTATAGAGGACGTTGAAACCCTGTTCCCTGTTTCTCTATTGAATAAACATCAACAAAGAACTCTTTCTCAATAATTCTTCCTGGTTCCATTTTTATGTATGTATCCGTATAGCGCATAGGTTGAAATTGTCTAGCCTTGGCAACGCTATGTTGTTTATTATAAGCAATTGGTCCGGATAATAGTACAAATTCAGAATAATGTTTTGATGCCTCAACTCCCATAGACCACCATTGATCGGATAAGACTGCACCTCTTACAGATGAGGGAGTTGTATGTACGGCAGCTGCAACTTTTTTGCTGCCATCTTCTAGCATTACATAAGGTTGTGGATACCTATGATCCTCAAAAATTGCAATATCGCCTTCCTCTCCTTTGTAAACAGGAATAATATTAGGATTTACACTGGCTCCATTGGGATTTCCATAATACAGTACGCCCGGAACAAATGGCATCAATTTATTACCATCCATATGTAACCGCACCGATAATGTTACCTCATTTAATGTGTCTTTTCCATGCCATTCATATCGACGAATACATTGTGTCAAACCGTTGGGCAATGCTCTATACGAATCTCTCACAAGCATCTCACCTCCGTTGATAATTGCCTTTCCAGATATGATGGTCCAATTATCCGATTTCTCAATAGTGGACGGTTTAACATGCACCCAATCTGCTGGCCAATCGTTCTTCCATGATGTTGCAATAGACCAGACACCTTCCTCCGGTGTTTTAAGTAAATCTTTTTGATTTAACTCCCATCTAGGAGCGTTATCTACAATTTTAAATTGTGCTTGGATATTAATATGGAGTCCAAGCAATAAAAGAATAGTAAAATAAAATTTCATTGTATTATATGTTAATTTATTATTTAGTAAGGAATTTGTATTTACATATATGGGTATATGTATCGCCTGGATTCAGGATTGTTGAGGGGAATGCTATCTGATTGGGAGCATCCGGAAATCGTTGCGTTTCTAGTGCGAAGGCCTCTCTGTAGTTGTGTGTGTGCGAATTCTTTCCCTTAGCTTTTCCGTCAAAGAAATTGCCTCCATAAAATTGCAGTCCCGGCTCGGATGTCCATACTTGCATTTCTCTGCCACTTAGAGGCTCATAGATGGTAGCAGCCATCTCCAACTCTGAGTATGACTCTCTTCGTAGCACAAAATTATGATCATAGCCTTTCGCATTAATAAGCTGCACATGCTTAGCATTAATATCTGCTTCAATGCATTTGGGCGTTCGGAAATCAAAAGGGCTGTTAGCTACCTCTTCAGTATATCCTAGTGGAATAAGAAACGTGTTTATAGGAAGATAATAATCGGCATTAATTTTAAGTATATGATTATTTATAGTTCCTCCTCCTTCGCCTTTTAAATTAAAGAATGAGTGATGAGTTAAATTCACAGGCGTTGCTTTATCTGTCGTTGCGCTATAAGTAACAATAAAAGCGTTATCGTCAGTTAACTCATAGGTCATATCTATACTTAAATTACCTGGAAAGCCTTCTTCGCCATCGACTGAAAAGTATGTAAATTGAATTCTATTCTCTGAAAAATATTTTGTATACCAAACAACTCTGTCCAAGCCAAATTCTCCGCCATGTAGTGTTTGTCCGTTGTTATTTTGAGGTAATACATAAGTACTATCAAGAAGAGTAAATTTTCCATTGGCAATCCTGTTTGCGAATCTCCCAATAGCAGCACCTAGAAAGCGCTCTCCCGGATTTTCAATGTATTGCTCAATATTGTCATACCCCAATACGATGTCGTCAAATTTTCCATTCCTATCCGGTACCCATAAACTAACAACTCTTGCACCGTAATTAGTTATTTGCATCGTTAGGCCATTCGTATTTCTAAGAGTGTGTAATGATATTTGCTTGCCATTATGCAAACATTCAAAATTTTTAGGATTGATTAATTTATAGTCATTACTAACGGATGAACAACCTATACTCAAAGCCAATATAAGTTGTAAAATTGCGTACTTTACATAGTCTCGTTTCATTGTCTATATATTTATATTACAATGATAAAGAAAACTATTTGTCACTAATCTCGCTGTCAATATTGGCTCAACAACATGTAAAAACTATTCAGTTGCTTGTTTTTTGCGCTTTTCATCAATAAACTCTTTCGGAGTAATGCCAAATTGCTTCAAAAAGCATCGTGAAAAATACGACGGAGTTGAGAAACCTACCATGTAAGCCACCTCAGATATCATATAACCATTCTCAGCTAATAGCTTAGCACCTTTCTTAAGTCGGCATAAGGTGATAAAGTCTGCTATCGACATATCCAAATTACCTTTTGCTTTTCGGTATAAAGTAGCGCGACTCATACCAAGACTTGTGGCAACAAAATCAACATCCAATTCACTATTCCCAATCTCGTTTTCAATTAATCCCGTAAGTTTATCTATAAACAACTGCTCTGTAGGATTTGTTAGCGTCACAGATTGAAGTGGTGAAAGCGGTTTACGCTTAAATTCCTCATATAATCTTACACGTGTTTGTATAATATTATCAATCCGTGCTATCAGGTAACGTTCTGAAAACGGTTTTTCTATGTAATCGTCTGCTCCGCAAGCTAAAGCATTAAGTTTGGAGTTTATGGCATTATCTGCCGTAAGTAGAATAATAGGAATATGGCTCAAAGCATCATTTCCTTTAATTGCAGTACATAATTCAACACCATCCATTTGTGGCATACGTATATCACTAACAACCATGGATACGGATTGTTGTCCTAAGATATTTAAAGCCTCTTTACCATTACTCGCTGTAGTTATATAATACTTATCATTAAGAAGCTGTGCCAAATAATTCTTTAGCTCAACGTTATCCTCAACTACAAGTATATGTAGACGCGACTTATCCTTAACGCCATTCTTCCCACAATTCTCAATTTCGTATTGATGCTCTATAACAGGGATTCTTAATTTAAAATGATTAAGGTTGGGTAGGTCAAAAATAACATCCAATGTCCATCCATGAGATAAGGCTAATTCTTTTGCAAAAGTTAAACCAATACCACATCCCGGCTGATTGCTTTCCTTCCGGCCAAACATGGTAAATATGTGGTATTTATCTTCCGGTGTAAGTAACTCGCCATCGTTAAAAACAGATATGTCAACATTATCCTCGTTTTGTTCTATATTGATTTGAATTCGTTTTTGAGAATATTTAAGTGCGTTTTGCAGTAAGTTAATCATAATCTTTTTCAAGATATCTGTATCTATTTTAATTAGGATCTCTGTAGCGTCATCTAAATTGCTTTCAATAATTAATCCCTTGCTATTAATGCTTGGCTTGAAATCGGTTACTAAACATCTAATAATGCCAACTATCTCAGCAATATTTATGTTTAGTTCTCTGTGACAATTTTTCATATGGCGCATATCCAATAATTGTGTACATAGACTAAACAACCATTCCGTATTACGTTTGATTACTGAGATGTGACTATTAACTTTATCATTGTTAATTAATTCCTCTATGTTCTCTAAAGGTGCTTTTATCAGAGTTAGTGGGGTACGTATTTCATGAGCCATAGAAGTAAAGAAATCAATTTTACTTTCATATAGTTCAATCTCATGTCTAGCATGTAACTGCTGCTCCATACGTTGACGCTTTAACTTTTCTCTTTTATGATAAAAATATAAGATTACCGATACACTAACAACTATGAGAAATCCATATATAATATATGCGTATAAAGACAAATAAATAGGAGGTGCTATAGTAAAAGCAAAGCTTGTCTCTAAAGTAGAGAATCTATCTATAGGACTATATCCTTTTACTCTAATGTTATATTTTCCGGGATATAGATTTTGTAACTCAATCGCATTACTTTCTGTCGTTATCCATCCTCTAGTGTACCCTTCAATATTATACATAAACTTTCTGTTAGCAGAATTGGCATAATCCGCACAAAAAAGTTCTATTTTTATATTGTTCTGCTTATGTGGTAAATTATTATTGAAAATGGAATTGGTAAAATTTCTATGATGTGTAACATATCCATCCCCTTCCATCCTGTTATAAGAAAAAGCCGATATTACAATTTCTCGGTCCTGCACTTCGTTGTATTTCTCTTTAGGTGTGAAACGGATTAAGCCATTTAGTGAACCAAACCATATATCTCCTTCCAAATTTTTATATACAGAATTGTAATTAAATTGAGATGTTGTAGGCTCAGTTTTAAACGAAAAATGGATTGCCTTATTGGTTGCAGTATCTAAACGTAATATGCCATTGGATGTGGATAACCACACATATCCATATTGGTCCTCTTCTATAGCTTTAATTTCTAGCGTAAGCTTATTAGTTGAAATATCAATATATTGAAATTTACAATCGGTTGATACATATTTATATAATCCCTTATTCGTCCCAATCCAAATAGAACGGTCACTATGCTCTTTAATAAACGTAATAATGCATCGTTGCTTACCCGTTTGTTCAAACATATCCATTCTCTTGGGAATCTCCCCTTTGTTATTTTGCTTAAAAAGTCCACTAGTCGAACCTATCCAAAGACAATTGTCACTGTCTATTGCCATTGAGTACACAGCAATGCCCTTTATGAGGGTGGTAAAAGAATCAGTTGCTAAATTGTATTGTTGAACACCGCCTTTGCTGCCAATAAATAATTGCCCATCCTTACTCTGTTTCATATCAAGGATAAAGTTGTCAAGTAGTCCGTTATCATGCTTGTTGTAGTGTCTAATCACTTTTCCTGTTTGCGGATTTAGAACATCAATTCCTTCCTTGTATGTTCCGGCCCAAATTTCGTTATTATAAAATATCAAACCGTGTATATTGGTACTACTAAGCGGATGTGTATTGTTATGGGCAGAATAATTGATTATCTCGCCGCGTTGGGAATAAAGGCAATTTAATCCGCCATCCTCAGTTGCAATCCATAAATTATTATTATTGTCTGTAGCAAGAGTACGAATAACATTTCCAACGTTCAAATTATTACTAATTGCCGGATTTATATACGTGTAGTCCAAAATTCGTTTAGGAATGTAGCTTAAACCTTTAAAGAAAGTACCAATCCATAAACCTTGTTTACTATCTTTTTTTATCGCATAAACGGCATTATCTGGTAGTCCATAGGGGTTTATCCATTCCTTTCGTGTAACTTCCAGTTTTCCATTTTCTTCATAGTAGCGGTATAAGCCTGATTCACTCGCAATCCAATAACTACCATCCCCATTTGCCTCAATGTCTCTTATTATGTCATTTCCAATTAAAGGTTTACAAAACCCATCGGAGGAGAGGAGTACTAAGCCTTCTCTGAACAATCCAATTAAATAGCTACCATCGCTTAATTTGGTAATGACATTTATATTTGCTGTATTAAAACCGGATGAAGCCACTATTTGGCATTCATTTGTTTTAAATATATACTTACAAAACATGTTGCGGTCTGTATACCACACTTCGTCTCTGGTACAACCAATAAGTCTGTCGCAGCTAATCGCCAACTTATTTACCTTGTCATCTTTTATATTGTAACTCCAAACAGAATCTTTATTATTAATAACAATGTGGTCATTATCTAAATGCATTAGTTGTTTAACCTTATCAAACTCTGCTAAACTGGAGGGCGTAGATATAATGTTGTTTCCATCGCAACTATATAATTTTATGCGCTGTTGACTTATAAACCATAAATTGTTATTACTATCAATTGAAATACTACCCCGTATGTCCGCAAGCGAGTCTATTCCTGCCAACTCGCTTATATTAATGTGGTTGGTGCCATCAAATCTAAAAACACCATAACTTCGAGATGAAATCCATATAAATCCTCTTTTATCCTCCTCTATTGTCACAATATCCGTAATAGGACATTGCGGATTATAATAGTGATTAAACAAATAGCTCTGTAGCTTTATAGGAAAAGCTACAGAACCTGGTAGTAATATATTCAGGAATAAAAAGAGTATTACAAATTTCATTGTTTATTTATTCTATCTCAAAAATGGTAAACACGGCCGCATGGTCCCCTGCCCAAACATAGTCAATTTCTTCCGCAGTTCTAATAGTTTTGGAATGAAGCGCTTTAATTTTGTTACCCTTATAGTAAATGTAGTCAATACGTGAGTGTTGTAGTTGTCCGTATATAACAGCAAAGGTTCCGCCCGAGTGAGTAATCTCATTCGGATTTAGTTCACGAAAACTGTCCTTATAACCTTGCTCAAGCATAAAATGAGAAGTAGGCAAATGCGTATTAACGTAATCATAATGCAAATGAGCAGCTTCCTTTGTCCAGTCCAAATGGGACCCTGAGTTAAAGTCACCACCAATAATTACCGGCATACTATCTAAGTTAAAATGGGCACTCATATCGTTATTAATAATCTCTATAATATCTGCCTTTGATAAAATCTTATCCTCTTCCGTCCACTTGTCTGTAGACATACCAAGATTTCCATATTCACTCGCATAGGCCGGACGATAGGCATAACGCAACCAACAATCTAGTACAAACAAATTCTTGCCATTGGGTAGTGTAATGATTGCCGGGTTTGACTTAAAACCATTTCTTGTACCAATAGGTAACATTTTATATCTTGTAAATAGAGCCAAATTGTCTTTAGCACTTCTTGTGGATAGGTTATAATTCAATTCTTGAGCAAATCTATCTTGCGATCCGTAGGCCTCTTGCATCGTAACAATATCTGCATCGCATTTTCTCAGTAAATCAACAATATGTTTTGGTCCGTCTGTTCCTAAATGTACACCGCCATGCCAAATATTCCATTGTAAACATTTTACAATATTTGTATCTCCGGTTTTATGAATAACATATTTAGGGTAAAAGTTGTTGTCTCGCTTTGGTGTATAATTCTTTCCATTTATTGAGAAGGTCTTAACGCGGCCACCTACTTTGTTCCCAATTACAGCGTTATCAGCTATATTAAAGGTAACAAGAAAATAGTTTATTCCGGTTTTTAGTTCGTATGGTGTTTTAAATTGAATTATTTTAGCAGGTGTAGCTGTAGCTATAAGAGTACGCTCCTTACTTTTTGCTTTATTGCCGGTGGCGTATATTGATATATTTTTAATATCGCTCAGGGATTGAGTAGCAGCTAAATCCAAGATAATATTGTTCAACATTAATTTATTAGGACCATCTCCATTAACTGCAATACGTAATTTCAATATCTGATCACTCTCATCGCCTTGTACGGCATCCCATTCGCTTGGAATATCAATGGCATTAAAATAGGTTTTCTTTGTATTGATATTAAAATGCTTATTATCATTAATCACTGTAGGTGTTAATGGTGCCGGCTCTTTATAGTTCATGCGGTAGTTTCTTATGTGAAACGATAACGGGCCACAGCCGGTCCAATTGGTATAATAGTCATCAGTGTCTTCATCGAGAGGATAATAACCTTTCAATGTTGAGAAGTTTGGATGAGATGGAGTAATGGCATGTCCCATCCAATTGCGGATGGTTTTTGAAGATAGTTCGGTCCTCCATATTCTTACTTCATCTATATTTCCGCCAAATATAGTCTCACTCTTCTCATCTGCCCCTATAACTCCGGGAAGTATTGAACTAACCACATCGCTTTGGGCCACCATTTCGCCATCAACATAGAGGCGGGTACCCTTTTTACCACAGGTTACAGCAATATGATGCCACTCTGCATCTAGAGGAGTAGGCGCCATTACATTGCCGGCAGTATTGTATAAATGACCATTTTTAAGAACAACAGGAAATTTATCAGCTGTATTTATTGTACTGTATTCTCCACCTCCAATTAAAACTTCGTTCTCTTTCCATTGGTTATCGTCTCCTTTAACCCACATCTCAATACTCCAACGCTCATTGATAGTATCCATGCCAATACACATATTACTGTTTTTTCCGTCAAGCAGTAATGTTTTATTCGTTTGCGCATGTGTGGATACTGATGCGCAAACTAGAAGTAAGAATATAATTCTTATCATGTCTCAAGATTTAAATAGTTAGATATCAATTTTGAGACAAAATAACATTTTCACACCATATTAAGACGGTAATATCATCTCAAATAGGTACAATATTGTATCAATTAGGACACTTTCTGCTTTTTGTGAGTCGCTATCTTTGAATTAAATCCTCTGTAGGCAAAAAATGAGAGAATACCCAATAGGGCTAGTACGCCCGTTAACGGCAGTAGCGAGCCAATATTCCCACCTGTACCATAGGCGTGTAATCCCGATAGATAATAGTTTACACCAAAGTAGGTCATCAATACAGACAAGATACTCCACATTGAAAGCGTGTTGAACCAATAGCTATTGTTTAAGCGTGGAACAAAACGCATGTGTAAAACAAACGCATATACAATCATGGTAATCAATGCCCATGTTTCCTTTGGATCCCAGCCCCAATAACGTCCCCATGATTCATTGGCCCATACTGCACCAAGAAATATACCAATGGCAAGGAATGCGGTTCCTGCAATCATGGACATTTCATTCAGTATGGTACTTTGCGCTATGGTCTGTTTCACGGAAGGGCGTGCAGCCACTTTAGGCATAGAATAGAGAACCGTGTTCATTATACCTATCAACGCGCACACAAAGAAGAATCCGTAGCCCATCATAATAACTGCTACATGTATCATAAGCCAATAGGATTGTAAAACAGGAACTAATGGCGTTATAGATGGATTTAACCAGTTTAAGGATGCTACAAACAATAATATACCTCCAAGTAGGGAACAAAGTGCTGTTAACAGCTTATTGTGTCTGCCGGCAATAAGCCCAATAAAGACAACGCTCCATGCAACGAAAAGCATTGTTTCATAAGAGTTGCTCCAAGGAGCGTAGCCTGCAATATACCAACGAAGTCCAAAACCATATGTGTGTGCAATCCATAATGCTCCAATGGCAAAAAACAGGATGCGTGCAATGATGTTTGTCTGTTTCTTGCCGCTAAGCATAGCATAGAAAAGCATACTTAACAGTAGGCCACCAAGAATTAAATAACCTTTGAATAGCTTACCGAATATATTTAATTTATTGTATTGTAATTCGGCCTCAATCTTCGCAGTATCCACCGGTATGGTCTTGTTCTTTGCACTTTGATAAGTGGCAATCATATCTAACACCTTATCCGCTCCGTCCCAATTCCCGTTGCGTAGCGCACCATCTAGCTCCTCTGCGTATAGATGGGTAACTTTGGCTACAAACATAGAGTCACGCCCCATGAAATGAGATAAATCGTCTCCCGGCGATGCCCAATAGTCACTAGTTACCTGATCATTGGGGAACAACGGAAAGTAGCAGCCTTGTTGTAGTTGATAAACAATATTTACAACTTCGTCTACAGAGAGAATATCCTTTTGAAACTTGCTCTGTTTTGCAGCAGGCAATGCAGATGCTTTCTCTACCGCCTCTGTTAGTATATATTCCCCATTGGAGTTGAAGAAACTATTAAATGTAACATAATCGCCATTGCTTCCCAATAACTCCTGAATCTCGCTGTTCTTAACGTAGATTAATGGCATATTATTGGTTACTTCCGGATAGAAAATCATGGCAATAAAAGCGGCATTAGCACTTTGGCCCTGACATGTTTCGGAGTGATGAATTTTACGCATAAGCTTTCGGCTCCAACTATCCATAGGTTCAATGCGTCCCTGCGGATTTTGTACAAGTAATTTACCAAACATGTCGGCATGTGTTTTGTCAACAATTGGCAATTGTGCATAACTGTTAGTACCTATTGTAAGTAGTAGCATTAACGCAGCGCCTTGTCCCAGCTTTTTATATAACTGTCTGAAGCGCGATGCCGGTTGAAACGGTACAATAACAAAGCCTAACAACAGCAGAATATACCCTAAATAAGTAATTTGCATGCCGGGAAAATCGTAATTTACGGTCAAGATAGTACCTTTCTCATCCGGGTGATAGGACGATTGGAAAAACCGATAGCCGTCAATGTTCATAACTTTGTTCATCCCAATAACGTGCTCCTCCGTACCATTGTCTCTAACAACTTTAACTTTGCTAGTGTATGATGACGGGCTGTGCGATCCGGGATAACGTTTAAGCTCAAAGTCTGTCAATGCCACGCGTACCGGAATCATATCAATTACATTTCCGGTATTGTCATAGAGAACATTCGAACTTTCGCCCTCGCGAATTTGCATAATCCCCTCTTTGCCCCAGAAATGAGTAACGGTGGCACCAATAAGAATCACAATAAAACTCATATGGAACAAGCAGCTTCCCGCTTTTGCCACCCTGAAAAGCTTATGTTTATTAATAATGGCCACGCCATTAACAACCATAAGCAAATGCAATAAAACAAACCATCCGGCATGGTAAACCCATGTGCGGGCAACCTCCGTGGTATAGGAATTTTCAATAAATGTAGCACACGCCATCGAAAGGGCGTAAAGGACCATTAACACCAACATGGTCTTGTAGGACGTAATTATAGATCTCAACATATTACACACATATAAAATTTAGGGAAGTACAGGTTCCCACACAAATATAATAGAATTATTTGGCTAACAAATCTATTTTCAGATAGTTAATATTTATTAGGTCATAGACTATTATTATTGGAATTTCTTGGTCACGCCGCTATAAGGGTAGCATATTGCCGATTTCTATAAATACCTTATTCTGTGTATAGTGCGGCCCACCATCTTTAAACTTTTACTACATCCTCTTTCCGCTCGCACTCTGGTCCCTCTCTGTTTGCGCTCTCCTTGCGCCCTATTATGTAGGTATTAACTTCGCATCAAGTTCGTGTTAAGTTCGTATCTATAGACACGAATATAACACGAAGTTAATACGAACTTAATGCGGACTTGATAGAGAGCAACCAGAGAGCGAGCAGGGCGCAACCAGAGCGAGGTTGTGAGGATGCTCCGATCCGGATGTTTTTATTTAGTTTGGAATTTGAAAGGAGAATCTAGTAAAAGAGGAGATATTTTCGGCAATAATTAGAGGATGAATTATGCTATTCTGCTTTAATCTGTAGTATATCCTTTTCTGTATTCGGTTAACGAAACTCCCATATGGTCCTTAAAGTATCTGCCCAGATAGGATTGATCGGGGAAATGTAGCTCCTCGGCAATCTCTTTCATGCTTTTTTGGGTTGTTTCCAGTAGTAGTCTTATTTCAAGAATAACAAATCTGTCAATAAAGAATTTCGGTGTCTCTCCGGTTATTTGGGATGTGAGCATTGACAGGTAACGTTTTGAGATGCATAGATTCTTGGCGTAGAAGTCGAGATCTCTGTGTGTACGTCCATTTACTTGTATTAAACGGATAAAATTGCGTAGAATACTGTCTTTACTTAAGGTCATGTTGTTTTCCTTTTCCGGAAAAAAGGGTTTAACATGTACGTAAAGCTCCATGCAGTAATTGCTTAAGTAGTTAAGCATAATTTTATCTCTAAACTCATGCTCTTTGCTTAAGTATAGGTCATGAACCAAGAAAAAGAAGCTTTCAAACCATTTTCGCGACTCCATGTCCTTATGAAAATAGGGGACGGAGTTGTTTATTAGTTTAAAGAAGGAGGGATCGAACATCCGTGACGCTTCCACAAATAGTTGTTGACTAAATGCCATGTAGCGGAATTCAGTCCCTTCTGTGGCTTCCACAAGTTGTATAAATGAGGAGGGCAGTAGGAGCATCTCGGAGTTGGCAACAAATCTGTGTGTTTGCAGGTTTATGGTTACCAATGCTGTACCTGTAGTACAGTACAAACTGACTAAAATGCGGGCACGATGTGTCCTATCCCTAAAGTAGGATAAGTCTGTATGTCCAATTTTAAATAACTCATCTTGGTCCAATTTAAACGGACTTTTTTGGTCTTTTTCCTCACTCATCACCATTAAAATATAGAAAAACATAATTATAAGAAATACAGTATTTATTAACTAACTGTTTCCTTATTTGAACAACACTGTGCTAGATTTGAAATGCAAGATACACATTTTGATGGGTAAATTTGCAACGGAAAATAAAATAAAAGCTATGAATAAGATAAAAATCAAGTTATTTACAGCGGTGTGTGCTACCGGTGTAGTGTTATTGGCTGGTTGTCAAAATAAGGAACAACAAGTTCAGCAAATGGCTAAAAATTATCCGGCAACAATTGTTGGTTTGTCATCGCGCACATTGCAAACAAATTATCCGGCTTCTATTAAGGGTTTGCAGGATGTTGAGCTATTTCCTCAAGTATCGGGGACAATAACGCAGGTTCTGAAAAGAGAGGGGGAAAAAGTAAAAAAGGGCGAAGTGATTTTTGTTATAGATCAGGTCCCTTATCAGGCAGCGTTGCAAACAGCAAAAGCCAATGTGGCTGCAGCAGAGGCTGCAGGTGCAACAGCGCTTTTAACGCTACAAAGCAAAGAGCAACTTTTTGAACAGGACATTATTTCCTTGTTTGATTTACAAACGGCGCGTAACCAATATAGTAGCGCGCAGGCACAAGTACAGTTGGCACAAGCTCAATTGTTGAATGCACAAAATAACTTATCCTATACGCAAGTAAAAAGTCCAAGTAATGGAGTAATAGGTACATTGCCTTATAAATTGGGTGCGTTGGTGTCCCCATCTATTCCTGTTGCGCTGACTACGGTAAGTGATAATTCGGCAATGCGAGTTTACTTTTCAATATCTGAGAATCAATTATTGGATATGGTACAACAGTATGCAAACATTGAGGAGGCCATTGCAGCTATGCCCGATGTGCAGTTAAAACTGAGCAACAAAACAATTTATCCGGTATCCGGAAAAGTGGAGTCTATTAGTGGTGTTATAAACAAGCAAACAGGTGCGGTACAGGTATGTGCACTTTTTGATAATCCATCGGGAATGTTACATGCTGGTGGTGCCGGGACAATAATTATCCCAACGGTTGCAGAAAATACCATTGTTATTCCGCAAGCGGCAACTTTCCAGTTGCAGGATAAATACTTTATTTTCCGCGAGCACCAAGGTTTAGCAAAAGCTTATGAGATTGACGTAAACCCTATAAATAATGGTACGGAGTATATTGTTTCTCGCGGAATTACTGCAGGGGATACAATAGTAAGTCAAGGGGCCGGACTACTTAGAGAAGGAACGCCAATTACGGTAACAATTCAATAATCAACTAAGATATGAACGTTAAAAAATTTATTGACCGTCCCGTACTCGCTACGGTCATGTCCATATTTATTGTCATTGCCGGAGTAATTGGACTATTCTCCTTACCGGTAGAGCAATATCCTGACATAGCACCACCTACAATTATGGTGTCTACCTCTTATCCCGGAGCTAATGCCGAGACAGTGCAGAAAAGTGTAATTGCACCACTTGAGCAGGCAATAAACGGGGTGGAGAACATGACTTACATGAAAAGTGAGGCAACAAATACCGGTTCTGTATCCGTGAACATTTTCTTTAAACAGGGATCGGATCCGGACTTAGCTGCCATAAATGTACAAAACCGTGTGGCAAAGGCCATGAGTATGCTTCCGGCGGAGGTAAACCAAATTGGGGTTACAACGGCAAAGAGACAAAGCAGTATGCTAAAGATATTTTCATTGCGCAGTCCTAATGGTACGTATGATGAATTGTTTCTTAGCAACTATATAAAAATAAATATTCAGCCGGAGATTTTGCGTATTAGTGGAGTTGGTGACCTTATGGTTTTTGGTCCTGACTACAGTATGCGTGTATGGTTAAAACCCGATGTAATGGCACATTATGGCCTAATCCCCTCGGACATATCGGGTATTATGGCCGAGCAGAATATTGAAGCGGCCATTGGTTCGCTGGGAGAAAGCAGTGGTAATACGTTCCAATATACCCTTAAATTTCGTGGCCGTAATGTAACAACGGAAGAGTTTGAGGATTTAGTAGTGAAGTCTTTACCTACAGGTGAGATTTTGCGATTAAAGGATGTGGCACGTATAGAACTTGGAAAAGAGGATTACAACTTTAAGGGCGAAAGCACCGGAGGACCCGGATGTACGGCTATGGTATTCCAAACTGCCGGTTCAAATGCAACACAGGTGGTAGAGGATATCGATGCGTTTTTACATAGCATTGAAAGAAATTTGCCGGACGATGTTGAGGTTGAGCACATGATGAGTACGAATGATTTTCTTTACGCATCAATTAGAGACGTTATAAAAACACTTTTAGAAGCTATTCTACTTGTAGTATTAGTAGTTTATATTTTCCTTCAGGACATTCGTTCCACATTGGTACCCACCATCTCCATTTTTGTTTCTTTAATAGGAACATTTGCGGCGTTGGCGTTATTTGGTTTCAGTATTAACCTACTCACACTATTTGCGTTGATATTGGCCATAGGTACCGTTGTGGACGATGCCATAGTTGTTGTAGAGGCGGTTCAAACCCGCTTTGATGAGGGGTATAAATCGGCCTACCTGGCATCGGTGGATGCAATGAAAGGACTAACGTCGCCAATTATTACCACATCGTTGGTATTTATGGCGGTATTTATTCCGGTTACATTTATGGGAGGAACTGCTGGGGTGTTCTACACACAGTTTGGTATTACCATGTCGGTGGCAGTAGCTATTTCCACTTTAAATGCCTTAACGCTAAGTCCCGTTCTTTGTGCTTTAATGCTTAAACCAACGCCTGAGAATGGCAATCGTAATTTTGCTTCGCGCGTACGTACGGCATATAATGCCTCTTACAATAGACTTTTGGATAAATACAAAACGGGCGTAATATTTTTTATTCGTCGTAAATGGCTTACATGGGCATCGCTAGCGGTGACGGTGGTAGTGTTACTGTTCCTTGTTCAGAATACCAAGACAGGTTTGGTTCCTGATGAGGATATGGGTGTTGTATTTGTAAATGTTTCGTCTGCGCCGGGTAGCTCATTGAGTAATACTGTTGCGATAATGGATAAAGTGGAGGATGCGATAAAAGTGCTGCCTCAGCTTAAAAGTTATGCTAAGGTATCGGGCTACGGAATGATTTCCGGACAAGGACCAAGTAACGGTATGTTTATCCTTAAGCTTCATGAGTGGGACGATCGTCCAAATCCGGAGGATGCTGTAAATGCTATAAAAGGGCGTATTTACGGAATGACGGCCGGAATTACCGATGCGCAAATCTTTGTATTTGCTCCCGGAATGATTCCCGGATATGGAATGGGGAATGGTTTTGAAATGCACATGCAGGATAAACAAGGGGAAGGTAATATAGCCTCACTTTATTCAACTACTCAACAGTTTTTGGGAGAGTTGCGTAAGCGTCCGGAGATAGGAAGTGTTTATACCTCGTTTAATATAAACTATCCGCAGTATGTTGTTGATGTTGATGCGGCAGCATGTAAACGTAAGGATATTTCGCCTAAGGATGTATTGAGCGTGTTGTCCGGTTATATGGGAGGAAGTTATGTATCTAACTTTAACCGTTTTACAAAGGTTTACCGTGTTATGTTGCAGGCCGATCCGCAATACCGTGTGGATGAGGAGTCACTGAACGGAATGTATTTACGTGCCGGAAATGGGGAAATGGCTCCTTTAAGTCAGTTTGTTACCCTTACTCGCATTTACGGTTCAGAGTCGCTTGCGCGTTTTAATATGTACAATAGTATTGCTGTTAATGGTGCGCCGGCGGACGGCTATAGTTCGGGCGAGGCATTGAAAGCCATTGAGGAAACGGCGGAGCAATTTTTACCGCGTGGTTACGGATATGACTTTGGTGGAATATCTCGCGAGGAGAGTGGTGCTACAGGACGTACAACTATAATCTTTGCTGTTTGTTTAATTATTGTGTATTTAATTCTTGCAGCGCTGTATGAAAGTTATTTTATACCGGTAGCGGTGATACTTTCCATTCCATTTGGATTGATGGGTAGTTTCCTATTTGCAAAAATGATGGGATTGGAGAATAATATCTATCTACAAACGGGACTTATTATGCTTATTGGGTTGTTGGCGAAGACTGCTATTCTGTTAACAGAGTACGCCTCTGAAATGCGTGCGCAGGGAATGACCATAGCTGCTTCTGCATATACAGCTGCGAAGGTACGTTTACGCCCAATATTGATGACAGCTTTAACCATGATTTTTGGTCTTTTACCAATGATGTTAGCTACGGGAGTAGGTGCCAACGGAAACTCTTCCCTTGGTTCGGGTGTTGTTGGAGGTATGGTTATTGGAACGCTAGCTTTATTGTTTGTTGTTCCTACGCTATTTACAATTTTCCAAACATTAGAGGAGCGTGTGCGTGGTAAAAAAATGCGAACGCTGAAAGAGGTTGAGGAAAGCTTATCCACAAATAATTTTAAAAGTAACAGTAATGCATAAAATACAATTTATTCTCCTGTTAGCGTTTATGCTTGGACTTAACAGTTGCGGGGTATATAATAAATATCAACGTCCTGAATTGGCATCGGATGAGTGGACTGCACCATCTGAGGAGCCACAGGACTCTTTACCTCAGTGGCAAACGTTATTTACGGATGCCCACCTAAAGGAATTGATAGAACTTGGCTTGGAGAGCAACACAAATTTGAATACGGCTCTACATAATATAGAGCGTGCGCAAATTGCTTTACGTGTAAGTCGTTTAGCTTATGCACCATCATTAGGTGTAGGAGCGCAAGGAACAATAAGCAGTTTTGATCAAGGGAAAGCGACACAAGGTTATCAGCTTGCTTTAAATAGCAGTTGGGAAATAGATGTGTTTGGAAAGCTGTACAATGCTAAGCAAGCCAAGAAGGCAGGGCTTGAAGGATCAAAAGCATATGCCGCAGCAGTACGTACACAGCTCATCTCTACGGTGGCATGTAGTTACTATGCATTGGTGAATTTAGACGGACAAATAAATATTACCAAACGTACTCTTCTAAACTGGAAGGACTATTTGCGCGTTATGACGGCTTTGAAAAATGCCGGGATGACAAATCAAGCGGCCGTGTCGCAAGCAGAAGCGAATATTCTTGCAGCAGAAAATACCCTGCTAGCACTTGAACAACAGGTAGTAGTGGCGCAAAATAGTTTGAACGCGCTTTTAAAGCGAGGAAATGAACCTATTGAGCGTGTATCTATGGACCAGGTAGTGGTAGAGAAAACGGCTATTGCGGCTATACCGCTTACAGCTATTCGCCGCCGTCCGGATGTTGAAAGCGCAGAGTATGCTGTAGCGGCCGGACATTACAATGTTAATGGTGCACGCGCAGCCATGTATCCGTCATTATCGCTTTCGGGAAGTGCGGGTTGGACCAATCAGGCCGGAGCATATATTATGAATCCGGGTGCGCTTATAGCCAATGCTATTGGAAATTTAGCACAACCCATATTTAATAAAGGATTGAATCGTGCTCAACTGCAATTAGCGAAATTGGATTATGAGGATGCGCTTCTTCAGCTTGAACAAACCATTATTAATGCGGGTGTTGAAGTGAATAATGCTCTTGCAGCAGTGCAGAGTGCCGAAGCAAAACTAAACAATAGAGAGAAACAGATTGATGCCCTTAGTCAGGCAGTAATAACTACACAAAAGTTAATGGAGCACAGTAATACAAGCTATTTGGAAGTACTTACTGCGCAACAGGGTTTATTACAAGCCCAATTAACGGAGTGTAATGAGTGGTTAGAGTATAACCAGCAAATAGTGAAGTTGTTCCACGCTTTAGGTGGTGGGGTGAACTAACTAATAATGTGCTCTTTCTTTGAGCAATAGGCGTGATGTCCGCTAGTTATTAACAATGAAATAAAATTGTTAGTAACTAGCGGACATTGCGTTTTCTGTTATCTAGTTATGTCTGGGATTCTATTTATGGTAGACTAAAATATCGTCTTTAGTAAATAAAATGTTAAATGTCATATTTTTATAATATGGAAATTATTTTGTTGATTTTTTAATCTATATTTGTAATAACTATTATATCGACCCCCCTTGTAGATAATCTAATCTATTAATATATAATAGTATGACAAACTACAATGTGATTAATGACACGAATACGCAACGTGTTACAGATTCTTTATTTAAGTACCATGAATTGGATGAAGGGATCGTTATATCAGACGATAAGTTGGAGAGCTATATGCTTGTTTTTGTAATGTCTGGATGTCTGGATTTATCGTCCTGTGATAATCAAATGATACGGGAGTATAATGAAGGAGACATATTCTTACTTCGGATGGGCTGTGGTTATCGTGCGAAGATGAAACAGCGGTGCCGTGTAATGTTTTGCGCATTCAACCAACGTGATCTCCATAATGAGGAGTGGTGTATACGTTTAAATACACTTAAGGAAACACTGCTTGAAGAGAGGACACATGGAATAACCATAGGCAGTCCACTCAATTCATTTTTGAATCAATTGGTTTCCTACAGACGCGATGGAGTGTTATCTACTTTCTTCCAATCCGTAAAACAGAGAGAGTTGTGGCTGTTATTTGAGTCGTATTATAATGACGAAGACCTTTATTCTCTGTTTTATCCTATTTTAGGAGGAATGCCTACCTTCAAAGAAAAGGTTCTGTTATATCATAGAAAGGCGCGTAATGCTGCAGAGCTTGCTGAACTTTGTGGATATGGTCAACGGGATTTTGCCCGAAAGTTTAATGATTGTTTTAATGACTCTCCTTATAGTTGGATGATAAAACAAAATGCAAAATACATTAAGCAAGAAATTCTAGCAGATACTCCGTTTAAGCAAATTATTTATGATTATGGCTTTTCTTCATCTGCTCACTTCTCACAATTCTGTAGAAAGTATCTGGGCGACTCCCCAAATGTGATTCGGAAAAATGTTGATGTTGCTTTAAGCTCCTTATAGAATAATATTGATTTGCCTTATCATAATGGCTGCCATTATTTATGATAGGGCAAAGGAAGAATTTAGACTAGTATTGAGATAGCTATTATGGATAAAATTAAAGTGGAATTGATGAGTTTTAATAGCCAAATAGTATTATTAGTAGATAAAAATTAAGGATGTTATTACGTGAGCGAAAAAAAGAAGTTTCAAATAACTGTCACAATATTTTATAATCACGACAACATGTTACATTAGTCATAGTTTTTCCGTAAAAATCTAGTTTTTACACCCCTCTAACCACTAAATACACTGGTTTTCTTTATTGAATGTATGTTTTCTGAAATATGATAAATTTTGTCAATTATTTATAACACGCGATGCAAAATAGTGCTGTAATATTGTATGAGACAATTGAATATCTGAGAAAGCAAATTGCTGTTTAAGCCTTCTTAAAGCAATATTACCGTTGAAAAATAAAATAAACAATGATAATGAAAACCTACAAAAAGATCTTAACTTCTATTGGAATGCTTGCGCTGTTGAGTACAACTTTGTACGCACAGAATGGATCGGCTCAAGATACCACTCGAGAGGGGAAATGGTATATTCATTTTAAACTTGGACAGAGCTATCTTGACCATAGTTATAATGGAAACCAACAAACCCTAAACTCTTTAGAGCAAAGTATAAAAAAGGCGTCAGAGAGCAAGGTGTATAATATGCTTGGGCTTAAAATTACAGGATACGCATCGCCAGATGGACCGTTAGAATTTAATGAAAAGTTGAGTGAAGCCCGCGCAGTCTCTTTAAAGAATTACTTACAGGATTATTTAAAGTGGGGTGATAATAAATTCCAATTGTTTGGGGGCGGAGAGAACTGGGACGAGTTGAGAGTGATGGTGGATACTAGTAAAATGGCAGAGAAAGAGCAGATATTGAATATCATAGATAATACACCATCAGATATCGATAGAGAGATTGCTTTACGTAAGTTGAATGGAGGTAAGACATACGCTTATTTATGTAAATATATATTTCCAAAATTACGAAGCGCAAGTACGATTGAGATGTTAGAATTAAAACCACAGCCTGCTCCGCAGCCCAAGGTGGTTCCAGCTCCACAGCCTGAACCTCAGCCTGAGCCACAACCGGAGCCAATAGTGGAAGATGATTGCCGATGTTCACCACCTGTTTTTGCATTGAAAACAAATGCTTTGTATTGGGCTGCCACATGTATTCCAAATGCGGAAGTAGAGTTTTATTTCGCGAGACGTTTTTCTGTAGACGTTGAAGGTGTTTGGCGTTGGTTTCACTTTAAAGGAAAGAATAAGGGATGGAATATAAGTAGTATCAATCCGGAGTTACGCTATTGGTTCAAGGATAATGAGTTTCAACGTTGGTTTATGGGAGCGTATTATCAGTTTGGTGAATTTGACGGAAAGTTTGGAAAGATTGGGCGTCAAGGTCATTTTAACGGAGCCGGATTGTCTGTAGGTTACGTGTTGCCATTTAAAAGTTGGGAGTGCTTCTTTATGGAGTTTGGCGGATCGTTAGGATGGGCGCATCTGAACTACGATAGATATGAGCATGCGGATGGATGTAATGTTTTTGAAGGGAACGTTAAGGACAATAACTACTTTGGCCCTACCCGTTTAAGAGCATCGTTGGTGTGGAGATTCTAAAAATTTACTAAATAGATAATACAAAATGAGATACGATAAAATAAAAAATAAGGCTCTTTATTTCATTATCTGCGCCTTGATGTTGGTTGCGGCGGGTAGTTGTAACAAACATAATTTATGCTATGAGCATCCGCACACAGGGGTGAGTGGTGAGGTTATGTCGGTAACCGAATTTGCATTTGATTATTCGCCAATGCGAGGCACGTCCACGAAGGCTCCAATGGAAGTTGAGGGTGTTGAATATAGATATATAATTGAGTATTGGCTTGCCGATGAGGATGAGAATGTTACAGAGTTATATAAGCGTATTGAGCTAGGAAATCAAAAAATTGCACAAGGCTTAAATAAGTTTACTGTTTCACTTAAAGTTCCTGCAACTCGAGTGCGTGTAGGGGCATGGGTAGAGATTATGGAACTTGGAGCAGATGTTAATCCGCACTTTGATGCCGCTTCTTTGTTGGAAGTAAAAATGCTTAGCTCTGGTTCAGAGACTACCAAGGATGCTTTTACAAACTGTCAAACACTAAATTATACAATGTTAACCGATCCTAATCAGGAGTATATCGTGCAGGAAAACATGGCGCTTAAACGTCCAATTGGTAGATATACGATATATGCAAATGATATTGATAGTTACGAACAAGATATTCCGTCAGAGACAAATATTAAATACCAAATGTGGTTGTCTACAGAGTATAATGCCATAGCGGGCTTATTAATTAATCCGCGAACAAATGTTAACTATTCAAGTGCTTGTGATGTGATGGAAAAGGATGGAGTTAATTGTTTGTTGTTGGGTGATGATATCATAATGACTGGGGTGATTAGCGATGAAGAGCAAGTTTATTATGCCGAAATTACTACCAAGACCGGAGTTACTACACGTGCGGACTTGAGTCTTGGTACAATAACCATGGGTGTGAGTAGAAATACACACACTGAGATAATTCAAAACTTCTTAACGCGAGATCCTGTGCAAGGTGGCGGTATTGATGATGATTTCGAAGATGAAATCACTATACGACCTATACTATAATTAATTACAAAGTGTAAACATACTCCCCAATATGAGAAGATTATTTTTATATATACTACTACCTTTTATAGTTATAAGTTGTAGTAAAACAGTTGAGATTGAGAATACAGAAAAACCGATGGTCCCAGTGAAATTATCAATTGCGACAGATAATGGAGAGACATCGAAGGCGGGTGGAGACGGTTTTATTCCGCAAGGGTATCAGTTACGCTATATTCTTGAGTTCTATGAAGGGAATAAGGAAGTTCCAATGTTACGAGAAGTCCGATTCTCGGATATTGCAAATAACGCAGAAACGGCTATAGAAAGTTTTGAATTCCAGGATGTGCGCTTAGTGAAGGATTCTGAATATACAGTTGTATGTTGGGCAGATTATATAAAGCCTGGACAAGTGGAGTTTTACGACGCAACGTCATTACGAGCTGTTAGCATGAGGAAAGCAAATATTCAACTACCTAATGATAGTCAAGATGCGTACTGTGGAGCATTCTTATTTACCCTAACTATGAGTGAAGAGGGTGTTCCGCTGTACAATGGTGAAGAAAATCTTAGCGTAAAGCTTTCTCGCCCATTGGCAAAAGTTGTGTTTAGCGATATTGTGTTTTATGAGACAACCATATCGGCCGAACCAACAGCTCAGACGGATAATGTTGCAGTATATATGCAAGGTGAGAAGCTTTATAAGTTCGATGCGAAAAAAGGAGAAATATATACAGTAGTGGATGAAAACACGGGAGAGGAATTATTGGACGAGACAGGAATTTATTTTCATTTAGATAATGCGCCAGGCACGCACAACCTGTATGACTACCGTTTTGTTGGAGATAAAAAACTAAATCCTTCACTTGCGACAAGAGGGATTCGGTTGTCTGTAAAACTATCCGAACAGCAAGGATATTGTCCATATTATCGTTTGGATAAACAGATTTCCACTTCGGAATTTATTACAGGAGAGTTAAGAGCAAATACCAAAACAACCATTAAGGAGAGCTTGGACTTTATCTATAGTAATAATATACAAATAGAAAATTAGAGAATTTTTAAATATCTTTTTACATTAAATTTTATTGATTATGAGAAACAAGTTTTTATGGTCTTTAGCAGCGACAACTTTATTAGCAAGTTGTGCAGAAGATGCCATGGAGGGACACGATGCACCAGTAATGACAGGTGAAAAGTATCCTATTGAATTAAAGATTAATGTTGGGGAGAATGCTACCCGTGCAGGAATCGTAAGCGAAAAAGGAGCATGGACAAATTACAAATTAGATGCTTCGGGTATGCAAGGAATGTTTGACCACCGTTTAACAATCCAGATTTTTGATGCAGCTAACACTACAACGCCGATTGTAACTACACGCAGAATCTACAATCCGGCTGCTATTAACAGTGATGTATTACCAATTATCGATGACTTACGTTTACCACAAGGTAGCTATAAAGTAGTTACTTGGGTTGACTTTGTAAAAGATGATAATAGAATGGGAGATGTAGATGTAACATTGCAACCAGCATCAACATTTGATTTATTCTATTCAACTGATAACTTGACTTCAGTTGTTATGAAGCCACAAGCTACTGAATTTAGCGATTTGTTACCAGAAGGACGTGACATTTATTCGGCAATTTCTGACCTTGAGGTTGTTGCTCCAGCAAATGCAGGAGATGTTTCAGTAGAGGCAACCAAAAACATTACAGTTAAGAGAACTATTAGTAAAGTACGTGTAGTACTTACTGACTACGATCATATTGACAAATGGAACCAATATTTTGCTTCGTTTGAAGGAGCTAATGGAGCTAACAAACTAAACCGTATTGAAACAACAATTAAAAGTGCTGCGACAACTTTTAATGCGTTGACAGGAAAACCGGTTAGTACTGACGAGACAAAGCAAGATGTTACAATTGCTACAAACTGGGATAGAGGAACTATTCAGTGGGTAAAAAAAGATCCATCTCAACCAGAGCGTTTTATTTCTGTTGAGGATATCGAAGCTGAAACTGAAACGGCTCTTTACCCTGTATTGGACTTAAATTACATTTTCCCTAATACTGTTGATAACCAGTCTTCAGCTTACGCAATGACATTCAAGTTACTTGCAAGCAACGATGGTACTCCAAAAGTATTAAAGCAAAGTACAATTGCAAGCGTACCGGCTCGTAAAAACACTTTAACTACAATTGCAGGTAACTTGTTAACAGAGAAAACTCACTTTACTATCACTATCCAAGATCAGTTTGATAACTTTGATAATGTTACTGTTGAGGACGACTTGTCAACAAATACTGAATATGTAACTATCGAAGGTGCTACTGTTGTTGTTGATCGTAACGCTGACGGTATGATTACTAAAGTGGTTATCAAAGAAGGTTTAAAAGAGGATAAAGTAGAAGCAGCTTTAACTGAGATTGCAGGTCTTTATTACTATGGAACAGGAGCTGATAGAGCATTATTAATTGTAAATCTTGAAACAGCTAGTGATGTTGTAAATATCGACTTCGCTCCGGTAAACGATAAATTCCGTAACATTACTATAAACCAAGAAAATGGTACAAATCTAGTAGTGACAAATACAAACACAGCTTGTCCTATTGGAATTAATGCAAATAATACTCAAGCTGCAGACTTAACTTACACAGGTAGCAATGAAGTTACTGTTAACGGTACAGTTAATGACCTAGTTGTTACAGATAATGGAACTGAAGATGTTATCATTAATGCAACTACTAATAGCATTGCAACACAAAATACTGTTGGTGATATCGAAATCAATGGTGCTGTTGCTACAAACGTAACAGTTGCTGAGTCAGGAGATATCAACGTAAACGGTACTGTTGGAGGTAATGTTGATGTAACTAAAGCAAATGATGTTACTATTAACAATACAGTTGCCGGAGATGTTACTATTGCTGAGGCATTGAATGTAACAAGCACAGTTAACGGAGCAATTAGTGGTAAATTAGTTGTTATTAAAGGAGCTGATGTAACTACTAACGCAACAGTTGGAACAGGAATCGAATTAGGTACTGTTGGTAATGTAAATGTTAATGGAGCGGTTGCAAATGGAGGCGTTACTGTGACAACACAGTGTACTAATATGAAAATTAATGCGGCTGTTACAGGCGACGTAATAATTGAGAATGCTACGGCAGATTTCATTACATCAAACAATGGTATTGTAACTGGAAATATTGCCGTTAAAAAAGCTAATAATGCATCAATAGGCGGTATTGTTAATGGTAATGTTAACCTTGAAACTATTGCAAATAGTGTTGATGTTCTTGCAGCTATTAATGGTAATTTAGATATTATATCAGCTAATAATATAACTTGTTTTGGTGATATCGCAGGTAACGTTACGATTGAAGCAGTTGCAGGTGATATCAGAATTCATGGTCATATTACTAAAAACTTAAACATCGGACAAGTTGAAGGTAAAATTATTAGTGGCACAGTAATCTTGACAGGAGGCGTAACTGGTGCTTCTAATATTACATCAAACGCAATTACAATTAATGGAGGTACATATACAGGTATCGTTACTTTAAATGACTTAGGCAATTCTTCAATAGGTATTGCAAACCTTAAGAATGCAGTATTTAATGGTGGCATATCTGCTGTATGTAATGTATATTTCGATGAGGGAACAATTATCGGTAAAGGTAACGTGTTATATATGGCGAATGCAGACATTAATAGAACTAATTTATTAACAATCAACAGACCATACGATAGTCAGTCTGATGCAAATATATTGAAAGGTTATGTTAATGGAGCTACTATCATTAATAACATCTCAATATTAGTTGATCAAGAAAGCTGGATATCTGGAGGTTACGTACACAACTTTAATGTTGTTAGCCCTAAGTAAAACCAATTAACTACATATAATAACTTTAGTTTATATGTAGTTATTCTTAAAATCATATTGACAAAAGATTAGGAGTTACAAAAAAAAGGAGCCAAATGGCTCCTTTTTTTGTAGTATAGATTGGATTATTTTACAATCACCAAATAATAGTTTTTCTTACCGCTTTGAGCAAGGATGTATTTATTGTTAAGCAAATGTGCTTTACCAATAATGTCGCCCTCTTTCACTTTTTCCTTATTAATAGAAATAGCATTGCTTTTTAGTGAGCGGCGTGCTTCGCCTTTAGAAGCCATGATAGCCGTTTTTTCAGCAAGGAAGTCAACAATATCTACACCGGCTTCAATGTCCGCGCTATTTACCTCAAATTGAGGAACACCCTCAAATACGGATAGAAGCGTTTTCTCATCAATACGTCGTAGTGTATCGGCAGTTGCTTTGCCAAATAGGATTTCCGATGCCTCTACCGCTTGGTTGTAAGCCTCTTCACCATGTATAAGACAAGTAATTTCTTTTGCCAATACCTTTTGTAATTTACGCAAGTGTGGAGCTTCAGCGTGCTCAGCAATCAGTGCGTCAATCTCCGCAGGCGGAAGAATTGTAAATATTTTAATGTATTTAGCTGCATCGTTGTCCGTGCTATTTAGCCAAAATTGGTAGAATTGGTAAGGAGATGTACGCTCAGGGTCTAACCAAATATTACCACTTTCTGTTTTACCAAATTTACCGCCGTCAGCTTTTGTCATTAATGGCCATGTTAATGCAAATGCTTCTGCACGATCCATACGGCGAATTAACTCCGTACCGGTGGTGATGTTACCCCACTGATCCGAACCACCCATTTGTAACATACAGTTATGGTTGCGACGTAGGTAGTAAAAGTCATATCCCTGTACCAATTGGTATGTAAACTCAGTAAATGATAGGCCTTGTCCGTAATCGCCGTTAAGACGTTTTTTCACGGAGTCCTTAGCCATCATGTAGTTTACGGTGATGTGTTTTCCTACGTCACGGATAAATCCTAGGAAACTAAATTCCTTCATCCAGTCGTAGTTATTTAGAATGATGGCTGCATTTGGCGCATCGCTGTTGAAATCGATAAATTTATCTAATTGCGATTTGATACCGGCCATATTGAGTTCAATGGTCGCCTCGTCTAGCAGGTTACGCTCAGCGCTTTTTCCACTAGGGTCTCCAATCATCCCTGTAGCTCCTCCGATAATGAAAATAGGCTTATGACCGGCCATTTGCAAGTGTTTCATCATCATTACAGAAACAAGGTGACCAATATGTAGAGAGTCAGCCGTTGGGTCTATACCTACGTATGCTGTTGTTTGCTCTTTTTTTAATTGTTCTTCAGTTCCGGGCATAATGTCCTGAATCATGCCTCGCCAGCGTAGTTCTTCAACAAAGTTCATAGTATTGTTGTGTTTATGTTATAATATATTTTTTGTTTGTCCTCATTCCCGCTCATTGTCGGATTTCTTCTGCATGCACCCCAAAGGTGCTCTGTCAGCGATAAAGTGTCCCCACTATTCTAAATTCTACATACATAACGCTATATACTCTTACAAATGGTGTATATATTATCGCCCACGCGAGAGAATGTACTGTATAACATGCTTTCTTGCTTATGTTTGGGCTTAATAAAGGCGAATTTACTATTAAAAAAATTGACAAGCAACAATGCCACGCACACTATAATGAAATACTTTACCATGCCCAGAAATGTTCCCAACAGTTTATTAATTAACCCCAAGGATAGCATCTCTACCAGTTTTGTTACTCCCCATGCTAGTAGCATAAGCGCAAGCAGCGTAACAAGGAAGGTTATAAACCACGCTATGTAGTTATTGTATTCGCTTTTTAACGCTATGGTGTTTACTAAATAATGTTCCACCTGCGGAGCGTAGCGCATAGCGCAAAACACGCCAACAAACAGACCTAGGAGTGTGGCTATTTCAATAAGAAAACCACGACTAAATCCTTTATAAGCGCCGTAAACAATAGGGATAATAAGTAGTATATCGATAAAATTCATAATTGCATTGTTTTACTTTCGCAAAGATAGTGTTTTAATTTTCGGTTGTACGCTGTGTCCCTCATAATAGTATGTGGTTTTTATGCTGTGATTCCTATCCCAATATGCATTCTCCGTGTTGGGATAATGTTAAAGGGGGCATGTCCCCATCCCCGTTTACTCTTAATTGGGTTTTCTACTGGTTTTCTACAGGTTTTCTACAGGTTCTCTATAGGTTTATGGGTATCAAACCTGTAGAAAAGCTATAGAAAACCTGTTCTTGATGTGTTGAAAACCAAGGCATGTACCAGCCATGATTGGGACATGACCGGTACTTGACATAGGGAGGGGTACAAGAGATTAATAAGAAAAATGTGCGATTATAGGATGGATATTGATGAAAATGATTATTTTTAATCGTAAATAAATTATACAATACATTGAGCTATGAATCATAACGAGATACTTTTCCTTTCTGTAAAACAAAAGGATTTTAATAAAATAGCAGACGGAACAACTACCGAGGAGTTTTGTGAAATCACGGACACCAGCTTTGGTAAATATCTGAAAACAACACCCGAAGGATGGTTGCAATATGATAAAACACTTTGTGATGAGGCTCCGCTTGATTGCTATACCTATAATGGAGGCGAGTTTCCGTTTTTGGCAATACCTTACACACACATAAAATTTGGTGTAGGATATGATAAGAAGTGCGACACGCTGCTGGCAGAAATAAAAGGAATTAGCTTTGAGGTGGCCGAAGGTGAGGATGGCAAAGAAGCCCGCTACAGATATACCGATGAGGACGGTTTTGTGCCCGATGAGCATGGAGATAATGCCGTATGGTTGGTTGTATATCATTTAGGAAAAGTGGAGCGCTCCGTGTAGCCGTTCCACTATTTTAATTATAATAAACTAGTAGTTATGTCCGTCTATATACACATTCCTTTTTGTGCCTCCAAGTGTACCTATTGCGCGTTCTATTCGGTGGCATCAGCCGCATTGATGGAGCGTTATACGCGCGCCGTGTTGCAGGAAATGGAGTGGCGAAAAGATTATCTTCCCGGCCGTGTAGCACACAAGTCGCTCTATTTGGGAGGCGGTACCCCATCCGTTTTGCGCGATGATTTGTTTGAGGAGTTACTACGTGCGGTGATGGATACATTTACTTTTACCGCCGATGCCGAGCGTACGCTCGAGGTAAACCCGGAGGATGTTACCGCGGAGCGAGTGGCAATGTGGAAGCGTCTGGGATTTAACAGGGTAAGTATGGGTGTTCAGAGCTTCAATGATAATGTACTGCGAAGGGTAAAGCGTAGACACTCGGGCGAGGGTGCTTTGCGCGCTTTGCAAATACTAAGGGAGGCAGGAATAAAGCTGGTGAGTGGCGACTTAATTGTGGGGCTTCCGGAAAGTAGTGAAGAAATCTTGGAGCAGGATGTAAAGCAACTCATAGCACAAGGTGTGGGCCATGTGTCAGTCTATATGCTCTCCGTAGATGAGCGGACAGAGATGGAGATGCAGGTGAAACGAGGGCTTTTTACTCCCTTGGACGATGATGAGCTAACCGCCCGTTTTGAGAAAGTGTGCCAATGGCTTACAGATGCCGGCTATGAGCACTATGAGATATCTAATTTTGCACTTCCGGGTTGTAGAGCCGTGCATAATAGTGCCTATTGGAGAGGAGATACCTATTTAGGACTAGGTCCGGCAGCCCACTCATACAATGAACAGGGACGTCACTGGGGTATTGCCTCCGTGAAACGTTATGTTGAGGAGATAGAGGCCGGAAACTTGCCGATTGAGGAAGAGGTATTAACTGCGGCAGACCGATACAATGAACGGGTAATGACAGGACTGCGCATGCGCGATGGTGTGACGAATGCCGAGATGGAGGCGCTTGACAAGGATGCGTGGCATGCATCCTATAATTACCGAAAAAAGTGTGTGGAAGCAGGCTATGCAACAATGTCTGTTAGTGGATTTGCACTGACGCCAAAGGGCTGGTTATTATCGGATAAGATATTTAGTGAGCTATTTTGCTAATTGTTTGCTCCCTTACCATATAAATATTATTTTTGTATGTGACAAACTCCATTGGTATGGAATTTGTATAGAAAAGCAATTATTCAAACTGAAATTAAACAGAGATGATGGAAACAACAGAACGCGTAACAGTTAAGGAGCTGTTACAATCGCAGGATTGCCCTAAGGCAGTTGAAGTAAAAGGTTGGGTACGTACCAAACGCGGTAATAAACAAATCAACTTTATTGCTCTTAATGACGGTTCGACCATCAATAATATACAGGTTGTTGCGGAAATGGAAAATTTCCCTGAGGAGGTAATGAAAAAAGTAACAACAGGTTCGGCAATCGCTGTACGCGGAGAATTGGTGGCAAGTACCGGTAGCGGACAAGCGGTGGAGATCAATGCTAACGAGATTGTGGTGTTGGGTACTGCCGATCCGGAAACTTATCCTATTCAGCCTAAAAAACACTCTTTGGAGTTTTTAAGAGAGGTGGCACACATGCGTTTCCGTACCAATACGTTTGGTGCAGTATTCCGCATTCGCCATGCAATGGCATTTGCTATCCATAAATATTTTAACGATCATGGATTCTTCTATTTGCATACTCCGCTTATTACAGCGTCAGATTGTGAAGGAGCCGGAGAGATGTTCCAAGTTACTACCCTTGACTTGAACAACCTACCACGCACAGAGGAAGGCGCCATTGATTATAAAGAGGATTTCTTTGGAAAAATGACTAACCTAACGGTTAGCGGACAGTTGGAAGGTGAGCTTGGTGCAATGGCATTGGGTAAAATCTATACTTTCGGTCCTACATTCCGTGCGGAAAACTCAAATACAACACGTCACTTGTCGGAGTTCTGGATGATTGAGCCTGAGGTTGCTTTCAACGAATTGAAAGACAACATGGACTTAGCGGAGGATTTCTTGAAATATCTAATCCGTTATGCATTGGATAACTGCATGGACGATTTGAAATTCCTTAGCGAGCGTCTACAAAACGAGGAGAAAGGTAAGAAAGAAGAAGACAAATCGATGGAGCTTATTGAGAAGTTGCGCTTTGTGCTTGAGAACGATTTTGAGCGCGTAACTTACACTGAGGCAATTGATATTTTGCGTAACAGCAAACCAAATAAAAAAGGGAAATTCCAATACCCTATCGAAGCTTGGGGAGCAGACTTACAGAGCGAGCATGAACGCTATCTGGTAGAGAAACATTTTAAAAAGCCGGTAATCCTTACAGACTACCCTAAAGAGATTAAGGCTTTCTATATGAAACAGAATCCGGACGGTAATACAGTTGCTGCAATGGACGTTTTATTCCCACAAATTGGTGAGATTATTGGAGGTAGCGAGCGTGAAGCAGACTATGACAAATTAGTGGCAAGAATGGAAGAGGTAAGTATTCCGGTGGAAGCTATGAGCTACTATTTGGACACTAGACGTTACGGATCGGCTCCACACGCGGGATTTGGTCTTGGATTTGAGCGTTTGTTGTTGTTTGTAACAGGAATGGGTAACATCCGGGATGTAATACCTTTCCCACGTACACCAAAGAATGCTGAATTCTAGGAAAAAGAAATAAGGATTTAAATATATTGAAGAGGGGGTAGCAAAAGTAAACGCTTCCCCCTCTTTTGTTTATAAGGAAGGAGAGAGAGACTATGCTCAAGCAGCAGTTACAGCAGAAACTAGGGTTAAAGATTAACCCGCTGCAAATACAGTTGATAAAGTTGCTGGAGCTCCCTACCTATCAGTTGGAACAACGCATAAAGGAGGAGCTGGAGAGCAATCCCCTGCTTGAAGAGGGACGAGATGAAGAGAGTTATCAGGATGAGCCAATTGAGCAATCTGACGACACTCAGGACGATAGTGCACGTGAGGATGAGGATTTCTCGCTCGATGATTATATGCACGACAGTGAGGACGATGTGCCCGACTATAAACTTTCGGCTAATAATCACAGTAAAGATGATACAGGTAGCGGTTTTATGCTTAGCGATGCGGCAACGTTTCGTGATAACCTAATGGAACAGTTAGGACTGTTGAATTTAACGGAAACCGAACGCAACATTGCCGAGTATATTATCGGGAATATTGACGAGGACGGTTATCTACGCCGTGAAATTGAACAGATAGCCGATGATATTGCTTTCTCTACCGGCGAAGTTTTACCGGATGCTACTGTGATAGCCGTGTTGCAAAAAGTGCAACAACTAGAGCCTGCCGGAGTAGGCGCGCGCGATTTGCGCGAATCGTTAATGCTGCAGTTGCAACGTAAAATAGAGGAGAATAGTGAGAGTACAATATTGACCTACGCTCTTGGAGTTATAAGCGATTGTTTTGAAGAATTTTCCAAAAAGCACTACGAGAAAATAGCTCGAAAACTACGCATAACGGACGACCAGCTCAAAGAGGCCATGAATGTGGTGCTCAAGCTAAACCCTAAGCCGGGTGGTAGTGAGGGATCGGCGTTGTTTGATGCCGGCATGGTAAAGATTATCCCCGATTTTACACTTGATTTGATAGATGGTGAGTTACAACTTTCGCTTAATGAGGAGAATGTTCCGGAGTTGCGCGTAAATCGCTCCTATTTGGAGTTGTTGGACAGTTATAAAGATAAAGGCAACACAAGGGAGAAGAAAGACGTAGTATCCTTTGTAAAATATAAACTTACGGCAGCAAAGGGATTTATCGATGCCATTCAGCAACGTAATAACACCTTGATGCTTACCATGAGTGCCATTGTACAACTCCAAAAGGAATTTTTCCTGACGGGTGATGAAAGTAAACGCCGACCAATGATATTGAAAGACGTTGCTGATGTTACAGGACTGGACGTATCGACCATAAGTCGTGTGTCCAACTCCAAATACGTTCAATGTTGGTTTGGAATCTATGCTCTTAAGGATTTCTTCTCCGGAAGTATGCAAACAACCGCTGGTGAGGAGGTAAGTACGGACGAGTTGAAGAGCCGTTTAAAAGAACTGGTAGACCATGAGGACAAACAACAACCCCTTACGGACGATGAGTTGGTAAGCGAGATGGAGAAGAAGGGGTATAAGATTGCGCGTCGTACAGTTGCTAAATATCGACAAATGCTCGATATTCCTGTAGCACGACTGCGCCGTGAAATGTAATGCTTTAAAAAGATTATGATGAAAACAAGTACACTATTGGCCCGAATATTCTCGGTGGTATTCCATCCGCTTTTTATGCCAATTATTATGATTATAGTGGTGTTTTGTGTACCTTCGGTATTCTCCGCGGTACCCAAAACCATAAAATGGCTTACTACGTGCGTATCTGTTGCTTTTATGACAATAGTGCCGGCACTGGGTATGCTTTCCTTGAAGAAACTCAATTTAATAAGTAACTATGAGCTTACTGTACGCACGGAACGAGTGTACCCGTTATTAATAACAATTCTTTCCGTAGGTGTTGGTTTTCTTATATTGCGTGGCGTGGAACAAATACCGGTGGTGTTACGCCTTTATTTAGTACTGATAGTGCTATTATCAGTATTCTCTCTCATTACCATGTGGTGGAAAATAAGCATGCACATGCTTGGTATTGGCGGCTTATGCGGTTTCCTTTTTTACATGGGTGCGCGTGTAGGCGTTGATGTACGTTGGGAACTTATGTTGGCCTTCATTGCGGCAGGTATGTTGGGCTTTGCGCGTTTAAAATTAAAAAGACATACACCCATGCAGGTATTGTGTGGTTTCTTATTAGGGTTTGGAGCAGTGGCAGGGTTGATGTGGTAAGGTACACATAACTCCTCTTTCCCCTATTAGTTGTGTTAATACACTTAATTTTAGAAAGAATAGCTATTTTCAATGAAAGTTTTTCTCCATTCTGTTATATTTCGCAACGTTTTTAACTATGTATGTTTGTAAAACATAATAGATTATAGACATGAACACAGAACAGAAAACAACGGAAAGACTAAAACTATCGGATTATCCCAATTTAGTTATAGACAAGGATACCTCTCCACGCATTATTGCACTTATTGGCGCTGAGGAGGATGAAAAAGTGGATCTCAATGAATTTATAAAACTAATACAATCCACTGAATAGCGTGGATATACTTATAAAGTGACCCCATACACAAAAGCACGGACTAAACTTCTTAGTCCGTGCTTTTGTGTATGGGGTCATGTTTATTGATATCTGATATCAATATCTTTTGTTCCGTACGTTACACCCACAAAATAAACGCCACTGTAACTCCTATACCGGCAAGTAGTTCAATGCCGCCGCGGCCAATGAGCCCTTTACGTCCTTTTACCATGAAGATACCGGTAATGGTAATTATCAACAACGACACGGCGAAGATATCCGAGAATATGGTCCATCCGCGTCCCGGATTGTAGTGCAAGCGATTAAATGCCGACAGTACCGGTCGTTTGCGTACGCTCTCATACAATACTTTACCATCACTTAAATCCATCACCAACGATGAACCTCCCTTTAAGAATACCTTCATGCTCTGCTCCGTTGGGAAATAGTGCTGCGTGTAGTTCTTTGCCTCGTCCCACTCCTCCAGCATCTTTAACACATACTCTTTGGTTAGTGTGGACTTAGCTACCGGCACGCTCTCCTCAACGGTGTAGATGTGCCTTTTTATGGAGTAGTCGGCATTAAACGTTGATTTGTGGTTCAAAAAGATTCCGGATACGGCGTAAATCACTATTACACCAGCAAAGAAAAAGGATAGTTCTCTGTGTAGAAAACGTATCCCTTTAGCTATAAATTTATTCATGTCGGTGGTATTCAATTACTTTATCTCGTAGTTCTTAGCGTCGACGCGGTAGAATGATAGGTACGCTTTACCATCGCGCTCTTGGCGCTCGGCAATACGCTTCCTGAAGCTTGCAATGCGCTCCTCTGTACTCGTAGCAGCACCTTCTCCACGTGCTTTCTTCTCTGTAGAACATCCTCCTTCGCCTTTCTCGCCGTGCTTCTCCTCTTCCTGAGCGGCAATTTCCGACTCCCATTTTGCAAGGTAAGCCTCGTCAATACGCTCCTCTACAAGTGTTCCTTCCACACGCACCATGCTGTTTACACACTCTTGTTTAAAAGCACCAATCTCGGGGCTAGTTTCAATACGTATCATCTTGCTATCGTCTGTACCCATTAGGAAAATCTTTTTCCCTCCATGTTTACATATATGTGTACAAACACCTTCAATCACTACATCCTGTCCGGCTTTGGTATCGGCGGTTGCCAATAGCTGGTCAATATTAATAGAGGCCATAGTTGTTGCCTCTGCTTTTTGTCCGTTGTTCTGTGTTGTTCCTCCGCATGCTGTTAGTAATGCCATACAAGCCATTACCGCAACTGTCAATATTCTAACTTTCATATTCTGGTTTATATTTATTGTTTTTACTAATCCTTCGGTTCTGTATTTCAAGAAGATGTCGCCTTATCGGGGGTTGCTTTTCCGACAAGACGACAAATCCGTGTAAGAGATTTGTGATTCCATAATTAATAAAATATTACTACAAATGCAAACAAAAACAAACAATGTGATGGAATCTGCAATCCTTCTTGAAATGATGAAAAGTTTATTATTAATCTATACCACAAAGATAGGCTCTTCCGGTATGTCTGTCCATACCCATTAATGGGGATTTTATCCGGAGCAGATAGCCATTTGTAGGTAAATAGCGGCTTTATTGGCCTCTCAAAGCGCTAATTTATTCCTTCTCTACTATCGCAACATTACCGGTAGCGTGGGGGTGATGTCCGGTAGGACAGAGGGATGAGATATTCCCGCTTGGACTAAACAATAGCCCCCTTCCCCTCTGGGACCTCCCCTTGCTAGGGGAGGGGTGCAACCTACACCATCTGTGGTAAATTGTATAAAAAGTTTCTTCTAGTACCGGCTTACCAACGCCTTCATCCCCGCATAGTAAATGCCCAGCGTCAACGTCAGCAAGATATCGGCAAGTGTTGTGCCTTTATTTCTACGCTTATTCATAACAATTACAGCCAACACCAGCAGTGCGTTCAGCACCAATACCTGCACGCCACCCCACACTATGCGCGGAGTTACCCAATGGTCCAGTCCGGATGTGAAACTCAATCGGTACGGAAACAGCCACTCCGGTAGTTTATCTCGCCATGTAGGCGCAATAGCCACCTCCGTTTTATCCACTATCGTAAAGTCGGCATCGTTCACCGCATAGTAGTCCGTAGCCTTCCCTTTGGAGTGCACCACTGTCCACACAAACGGATTGCCGTATAGCGCAAATCCTTCCTTGCGCGGATCTACCTGCCATCCTTCAATGCGCTGCCACGTTGCCGCGTCGGCCATCAGGCGGTAAAAATGTCCCTCCGTGTCGATAACAAAGGCCAACGTGCGCTTGCTTGGATGCTCCGTTACAAACGCAATGTCCGGAACCATACCCACAGGCAGTGACACCGGCTTCAAATAGGGCTGACCCACCACCTGTTTCAAGTGGAACAGCGCGCCCTCATTATCCACAATCAAATAGCCCTCGTCATATTCTTTACGAGTTGTAGGGTTACCCCACACGGAGCGTGCAGGGAAATGGAACCCCTTCTGCTCAAACACCGCCTGGAATAGCTCACTCTTCTCCCGGTTCACCGTATTGCTTTCCATGTCTATAAACTCAATACCACGTCCGCTCACTCTGAACAGATCCCCAGGCATTTCCAAGTTTACACGCTTGGAACGGCTCTCCAGCAGCGGATACAGCTGTACCGCAGTTTTGTTAATATCTCGTGCCTGATGGCGCATAAAAAACGAGTTCTGTTTCACCTCACGTGCCGTAACCTCACGCCCCATAATGTGCGTAGGAAATCGGTCGTCCGCCACCAACTGGTTGGTAAATATGGTAGGGTGTAGCGCGTCATACTCCTTCTCGGTAAACTCCCTGTTGTCCGGTCCCATATAGCGGTTCTTACCTGTAGAGTTGTCCACGCGCGTAAACAGCTCCCCAATGGGAGAGTAAATGATAAACTGACGCGACACCGGCGCGTCCGCAAAAAATGAGTAGGTTGCCGGAAGCGCCCAACTCAATCCCACCACAATGAGTAGGTTGCGCGCCATTATGCTATATGCTTTTATATTCATCGTTATTCGTTTTATTAATCCTGTTTTCCTTCCTTAAATCGGTACATGGAACGATACACCACCATTCCGGCCACCACCGTTAGCAACGCGTACCAGCCTATCATGCCATTGCCTGCCTCGGGCTTTGCCGGCACAAAAAACAGCGACACCCATAGCAGCGCGCACAACGCGTTGAGCAAACGTCCGCGGCGCGTAGGCTCCACCACTACCCACACTGTGAGCAGATAGGCACAACACCCAGCCATAAACCAAGGGGTTGCCGTAAGCAGCACATGGCTCATAAACTCCGGTGCTAACAGCCAATAAAACCGAACCGCCATCAGCAAAACCGATGCGGCGCATATCCCTGCCGTTACCCGGAAACCAAACCACACCATGCGGCGCATCATCTTCTCCGCCGGATAGGGCAGATGCAGTGTCAGCTTCATCCGTTTTTGTTCCATCTCCGGCACAAACTGGGCAATGGCAAGCACCACGCCAATAAACACCGGGATATAGGTAAGGGACTCAATAAACACCACGTCCTTGGTAAGCATGATATCCCACAAATGGCCGGCACCCTTAAACTGCACCACGCGTTCCATGCGTAACAGTGCGTACACGGTCATCCCCGTCATTAATAGCGCGCCCAACGCAATAAAGCGATACATCTTTAACCACTCCTTGTAGTCAATAGCGCCTTCCATACTCAATAGCTTTTCTCTTTGTGTCATATCGTTAATATTTCCCTGTTAGTCCTATAAATATATCCTCCAGCGACAGGCGCTCTTCCGTTACGGACACCCCCGTGCCAATGGCATTACGTACCTCCTCTGTGCTAAGAAAAGAGTAGGTCTCCACACGGTTGCCACGTTGCGAGGTGGAGTGAAAGTGTTCCGCCGGTGCTTGCCATTCATTGGCACTCTCAAACGTAAAGCGGCGGAAGGTTTCGCTCAGCTCCTTCACGGGGCGCTGCACCTTGATGCCACCGTAATCCATAATGATACAGTCATCAATGAGTAGCTCCAAATCCTGAATAATATGCGAGGTGAGGAACATGGTCTTGCGCTCCGCTCCGGCGTACTCCTTTAAATACTCTATAAACAGACGGCGATAACCGGGATCCAGCCCCAACGAGAAATCGTCCAATATAAGCAGTTCCGCATTCTGCGCTAGGATAAGCCCCAAAGCCACCTGCGAGCGCTGTCCGCAGCTCATGCGCGATATGGCCTGCCGTGGCGCCACCTTCAACTTGCGCATCAACTCATAATACACCTCCCTGTTCCATTGCGGAAAGAAGGGCGCGTAGAAACGCTCAATTTGTTCCACATTCATAAACGCGTACTGCACATGCCCCTCTAGGAGCAACGCTATGCGTTGGCGTGTGCTCGGCGATAGGTGCTGACTGTCCTCGCCAAACAGCAAACACTGTCCGCTGCGCGCTTGTAAATAGCCATTCAGTATGTTTATGGTAGTTGTTTTTCCGGTTCCGTTCTTTCCCAGCAGTCCCAGAATTTTACCCTCCTCGACGGAGAAGCTCAAATTCTCGTAAATTTTGCGCTCTCCATAATAGTGAGTCAAATTGTTACACTCAATAATTTTGTTCATATCTCTTAATATTGTCGTTATCTTATATTGTACTTAGGTTTATGGTTCGTTAGGGGTTTCGCCTATGTTCCTCCTATTCTATAGAGTAGGAGTAACATAGGCGAAACATCGGAGAAACATAGGCGGATGACCGAGGAATGTCCAATCTAACCCCTAACTACAACCCCGTTTGTCTTGTTTTAAAATAGAAAACCAATCCCAGCATCCCATCCCAAAGAGTTTGCCATGTTACCCAAAGTTTGCAAGTAGGATACTCCCGTGTGGAAGTCCATGCATATGCGAGGGTTGAGTGGCACGTAGAGCGTGGCACGGGCGGAGGTACTAAAACCGTTGCGCGTGAGCTGCTCCGTAAGGTGCGATAGGGGATTGTTGCTATAGGTTACACCACTATATAGGTTGTATGCCGCGTTGCCCTCTATGGCCAACAGTGCGCTCCTTATGGGGAGTGAGGCGGAGAGGACGGAACCGGTGGTGAGGCGATTGTAATGCCAGTAGTCGGTTTCGCGGCTGGTTTCCAGTTTGTCATATTGTGCGTAGGGCGATAAGCCTATGGCACGGCCATTGTTTCGATGTTCCCACATTAGACGCAAGGTACCGGCCATGTTTTCCATTAAAAAAGGAGAGGTGGTACCTATTTGCGGATAGGCATTGGCGGACGATTCGCCATACATATGCTCGTCGCCTGTGCGCTTGTCGCGTTGCACACTAGCCTCCACGCCCCACAGGGTGGTGGCCGTTTGTCCTGTATAGCCCACTGTAGCGTGGAGGGTGGTGTGGTGGGTGGTGTTCAGTTTCAGATCGTTGAGAGAGGTGAGTAGTTTCTCCATATTCTCGCGTCCGTATCCTAGGGTAAAGTGCCAACCGTTGTAGTCCGGTGCTGCCAGTGTAAAGCTGACTTTAGCGCCCGATCCTCGAAAAAAAACATCGTTATTTGTGCCCGAGAAACGGGGATGTTCCACACCAAAACCCAAGTAGTGGGATACGTGTGTCTTTCCGCTCTCGGCCATAAAGGCTATGCTGTTTTTCTGCGTGTAGCGTGTCCACGCACCCGAGAGGGAGGCGTAGTAGCGCGGAGTAATGGCATAGGCAGCAGTGGCGGTGAGGGCCATATCGGATGTAGTGTTATGCGGACGAGGGTCTACACGTCGGTATTCGTTTTTAGCGGTGTAGTCCAACTGTGTGCCCAGTGTCCAGCGGTTATTTACATAGAGATAGCCCAGTGTAAAAAGGTAGTGTTCCCTATTCATTTTCCCTACGGATGTATCGCCGGTGATGTAGGGAAATAGTCGTTCAAAATCGGTAGTCAGGTTATACTGTACCCCGTTGGTGCGTCCGTTAAGGTAACGGGCGGCACTATAAAAACGGTGTACAGTGTCTATAACGGTGAAGTTTGAGAAGTTGATGGAGAAAGCATTTTCCCCGGTACCCAACTGTACCGGGCGCGCCACTCCTCCCGTACCGACGGATTGCCACTGTCCGGATAGCGCCACATAAGGCTGCCGCTGGATAAGAAACCACTGCATGGGCGTTTCTCTCTCCGGGTGCAGCAAGTAGTTTAACTGCTCATGTTGTGCCACCACACGGGTAATGGTGGTGGTGTCCTGTGCCAAAAGTGGCAGAGCTATGAGGGTTAGGAGGAGGGTGAATAACTTGCGCATGGGAAGTTGGGTTTAAATGGATTTTAAAGAGGGGGTACACTCAGCCATAAAGTCGTCCGCAGAGTTATTGGTGTCTTGCAGACGGGTGATGCCGTTGATGTCCGTGTAGGTTTTGCGGCGTACACTTTTTCCATAGCGGGTATTATCGTTGTTGATGGTTCCGCAGAAGGTCCAGCCACGGTCTAACGATGCGTCGGTTAATAACCATTGGTACTCGGTTGCCACGCTTAGGTTTACGGCATCGATAATCCATGTATTGGGGATTTGGTAGTTGGAACCGGTTTTGTGGAAGGTTCCGGTAGCTAGTACCATATCATATTCATAGTCATATTTATAGTTAGCCAAGTATTCCGCTGCGGTGATGTTGTCCATACGTATTAGGGCGTAGGATGAGAAACCGCGGTTGTGGGGAGTCCATAGGGTTTTAGATGCTGAATATATCTTTTCCAAGTTAGGAACATTAGGATTGTCAACATCCGATACATTGGCGTTTTCGAAATCGTCAAACCACTCAAAGTCCGCTTTGCTAAGGTCTATGGAGTTTGGGTTTGCCTGGCGATGATCGATGGCGATATCGCATATTACAATGGATTCGCCCGGTTGAACCGCATATTGCGAGCCGTTGCCCGGAACGCGATACAGTGCTTTCACGGCAAATGCTTGGGACATAATGTCCGGTGTGTAGTTGTATTTGGTAGTGGTGAGAAAAGCACTCTCGGCAATTGCCAACCCGTCGGCGTAAAGCACGCGCGAGCTGTTGTTGGTGATTTTAAAATAGGTGTCGCCGGTGTAGTTCTTCCCTTCGGGTGTTTGAGTTCCGGTAAAGAATAGCTCCTCCAGTACAAAGTCGTCGCTTACCGACTGTTTGTGCAGACGCACAGTGGCAGGCATGGTTTGATTGCCAAGCACGGAGATGCCTTCAACAATGCCGGCAAGCGGAAGAGTTTGCTCCTCGTCTGTGTAGGATGCCTCAACGGTGATGGTGTAGATACCTGTTTTTAGGGTAATATCTTCCTGAGTTCCGGACATGGAAAGGGTGGTTTTGGTGCCACTGTTCTTTTCCGTGATCAGTGCTTGGATGTTGGTTGCCTCGATGTTGTCCGGAGCCTCAACAGTAAGGGTTACAGTGCCAAAAGAATCGGCAACGGGATCGGAGCAGGCGGTTGCAATTGCCACTAGGGCAACAGCACATAATTTGAATAGATTGGTTTTGAAAATAGTTGTCATTGGGTATTTATAATTAAATATTAATATTCAGTTCCATCCCAAAATAGGGGGTATTGTGTCTGCGTATGGTGTATCCGTTGGACTCATAGTCCGGCAGATAGCTTGTGAAGCGATTGACAAAAAGACTCAGGTCCGTGCCTTTGTAAATGCGCTTGGTTGCCTTTAGGTTAAAGTAAATGGCAATGGGGTCGCGCTCTTTACGGAATATGGCATCGGTGTAGTACTCCGTTAGCCATTGCAGTTCGGCGTGGTTGGCCTCGGTTGCCGTGTAGGGCAGGACATTACCTTCTATGTCAATATAGTGCGAAGGAACACCGGTTTTAGCCATACGCTGGGTTGTTGCTCGCCACTGTGCCTGTGCGGTGAGGGAGATGTTCATGCCGATACGTGGCAGATGCGAATCCCACACAAAGGTGGTGGTGGTAAGTGACTTGGTGTATCCGTCCGGATCGGTGTAAACACCTAAGTATTGCAGTTCCTTACCGTCGAGTATTTTGGTGGGCTTACGCAGTAGGGGTTGCGAGTTGAGATACACGGAACGAAGCCATGCGCCGCTCACGGTGATACGACTGTTGAGGAAAGGCATACGGGGTAGCATGAGTTGGTATTCCACACCTTCCTTGTGTAGCGAGCTACCATTGGTGGTGGTGGAAAAGGTTTGTATGGAGCGTTGCTCAGTGTAGGGCAACTGGGCGATGTCCGGGCGTGTGTCGGTAACAGCGGAGGCATCGTATTTTTTATAGTCGAATATGCGATAGTTGGTGGAGGAGCGAAAACCGTCGTTCAGCTTTTCGCGGAAGTAGATCACCTCCATACGAGCGCCACGGTAGGCGATGTCTGTGCGTAGCTCCTTTTTTAGATTACGCGAGTAGCTTAGCCGGAAGTTAGTGGGATCCACACGGTAAGTGCGCTGGTGGATGAGGCGCTTGTCCGTATCCTCGTGAAAGTAGTTGAGCTGCGTGTAGTTGAAATACAACGGGTCTGGATACAGGTGCGCCAGTACGGGAGCTTTGCTCTGGTAGCCGATGCCTGCGCCAAAGGATAGGTGTAGCGGTGCGCCAAGCAGGTTGATGTGCGGGAGTTGCCACTGTAGGTTTACACGTGGGTCCACGTACCACTTGCCAGCCAGTGAGTAGGCGTTGTCCATGCCGGGCATGAAGCCGGCACGCAGACCTGCGCGCACCGTAATATGATGGGCGCCTACGGTGGCGGAGATCTGCTCCTCGGCAAAGAGGGCCAGCTGTTGTAATGCCGGGATATCGCTAAACGCGCGCGGTGGCGTGGTTAGCGTAGCGGATGGGGGTGTGGCCATGTCATACTGATGACCGGCTCCTCTGTTTTTTTCATAACGGTACTCGGCGCCCACAAGGAGGGAATTGTATTCCTTATAGATAGGTAGTGTAAACGTGTTTGAAAAACGTGCGAAGAGGGAGGTGGGTTTGCCTTCCACTTGTTGCACGGCAATGTAGTTGTAAGGTAGGATAAGTGCCTCATGCTCGCCCTCAATGGAGGTGTTAGGTACGGCAGTAGGACGACTTAACTGTACAAAGTTTTGCCGACGGAGATCCTCGTGCGTGTTAGTATAAGAAGCCTGTATTGTACTTCCGGTATACCATGGGGTAATGTCCGTGATCTCTGTTTTTGCAGAAAGAGTGGTGCGACGGATGGATTGTTTATAGTAGTCCTTGTCATGACCTAGTAATTCTATGTCACTTTTCTCTTCGTCGAGCGTAGTGTTGTAATCTGCCGATAGAGACAAGCTCCATGGGCGTAAATTAAGCATCCCGTGGTTTCGATAGCGTAGGGAGCCGTTGATGCGTGTGAAGTTTTCGAGCGAATTACGCGGATCGATTGCCGACGCGAAATAGTCCACGCCTATATTAAGAGTGCCTGCGTGGCCCGGCAGACTTATGCCGGCACCCGCGTAGGCTAATTTGCTTTTGCTGTCCATTTTTAAACGAGCATTGATACCGGTAGGGGCGTAGCTGCGTTTGATGTCGATGACACCATTGGTAAGATCGCCGTGCGTGACGGACGGAATACCACGTATGATTTCGATACGCTCAATGCCATCAGTGGACAGGGAGCGCATATCTATGCCTCGTCCTATGGTGTTTTTTCCGGTAATTGATGTTTCCCATGCTCCCCGTACAGACTGTAGGGAGGAGTTCCCCATAACGGGAATGCCGTCAATGACAAAGGCTGTACCAAGCGATGAGATGGCATAATCGGATGAGCTCATGCCCACCTCGCGCAGGGTGGCAAAATTAGCTTTGTTCATTTCGGGATCTTTTGAGATGCCTCCGGGAAGTAACTCCAACAAGTCGGTAAACGAGCTAGGTTGTAGAAGCTTCATGGCATCGCGCCCAATAAAGGACGATGACGACAAACTATTGCCTATAGACGCGGTAATAATTACCTCTTCTAGTTTTAAACGGTGGGCAATAGAGTCCGTGTTTATTGTATGGGCAATGTGTAATGTAGAATCCCCTCGCCCCTCTGTAGATGCAAACGCAGAGGGAGAGAAGATCCATACACCTATCATAACCAGTATTATTTTTTGAATTATCTCCATTCTTGTATTCTTGACGGATACAAAAGTAGAGATAGCAAATACGCCAAGTAATCCCTATTAATAGTGAAATATGAAGGAGGTGATAACTAGTTGGGGGGATATTATTGTTATAAAATACATAAAATGATGCTTTTACAATAAAACACATAGTAGAGAATATATATGTAATTATTTTAATAGCACAAAAGGGAATTATTAATTTAATAAAATATAGAGCATAACTTTTTGTTGCAGAGAACTGTGAAAAGATATAATTATTGATAATTCTATCCTATTAAACGAAACTTAGATTTATTAATAGGGTAGTTAGAAATAAAAAATATCACAAAGTATGTATTAAAAGATATAAATTAACCAAACAATTGTATAAACAGAAAAAATAACACAATCGTTTGTATAAATAATAAATATTAATTTATATTTGTGCAAAATTAATTAAAGTAGTGTCGTGTATTTTAAAATATATCGTTGGTTGTGATGATATTATTATAAATAAGCACTATAAGTGTTTTTTGGTCTAATTTATATTTAAATATATACAACGTGAGTGTTATAAAATGATAATAATAACTCAAACGTATGCATAGGATTTGATAATAAAATAGATATAAAATTAATGGTTTAAAATAAAATGTGGAGGGAGGTTATAAGCGGGGATATGGTGTGTGATAGATAGATATCTATATAATAATTATGAAAGTGATTTGAAAATTTGAATTTATGAGACAACTAAGACAAGCGAGAAGTTATGCGCAAATGATGCTATTTGTGTGTGCTATGATGGGGTTTCAAGTTGGTTCTGCCGAAGCTTCTTCGACTAAGGGGACAACGAATGCACTTCCTCAAGCGGCACAGACCGTCATTAAAGGTAGGGTTGTGGATGCAACATCCAAGGAGCCAATACCGGGTGCAACAATCTTAATTAAGGGGACAACTATCGGTGTTGTAACAGACATAGATGGTAACTACACTATTAGTGTACCAAATGCTAAAGAAACTACTTTAGTCTTTACTGTAGTTGGTATGCTAAAACAAGAAATCCTTGTTGGCGATAAAACTGAGATTATTGTTGGTATGAAAGAAGACCAAAAAGAACTCGATGAAGTTGTAATTGTAGGTTATCAGTCAGTACACCGTCGCAATGTAACAGGATCTGTTACGCGTGTAAAAGCAGATGCGTTACAGGATATCCCTGCTGCAAGTATCACGGAGATGTTAAGTGGTAAAGTTACCGGTTTACAAGCAATGAGCTCCGGAGGTGCACCGGGTTCTAAAAGTTCGTTAGTTATTCGTGGTAATACTGTAATGTCCGGTTCGTTATCGGAAGTAAATGAGTTTAGTGATCCATTATATGTAATTGATGGTATCCCTACAACGTTACAAGACATTGCGGGTTACGATGCTACAAATACAGATTATTTGGCTTCGTTAAATCCTGAAGACGTTGAATCTATCGACATTCTTAAAGATGCATCTGCTGCAGCTATCTACGGATCTCGTGGAGCAAATGGTGTAATCATTATCAAAACTAAAGGTGGTAGAGCCGGTAAAACAGAGATTAGCGTAAAAGCATCATATGGTATTACTGTAAAACCTGAATTAAAAAAGACTCCTGTAGGTATGGCAGAGCGCCGTATCAAGATGGACTTAATTAATAAATGGTGGCCATATGCAACGCATGCTGATGGTAGTGCAGGAGATGCTATCATGGCACTAACGGACAGTTTGAATCCAGCCTTTAATAATAATATTGATTACCAAGGATTATTCTACAGAACAGGTCATGTGCAAAACTATGACGTTGCATTGTCGGGTGGTACAGAGTCAGCTAACTATCGTTTAAGCTTAGGTTATTATAATGAAAAAGGTATTATTGTGGCTAATGGTTATAATCGTTATACAATGAACTTAAATATGTCTGTTCAGCCATTCAAACCTTTCCGTAACAATACTGTGTTGCGTTTTGCCTACGGGGATCGCCAAACCGGACAAGGAAGTGGTAACGTTCATAACGTTTTCCCTGTGAAACCACAGGATATGAACTCATCTTTATTTGAGGTTACAGACGAGCAATATGCACAAATATCTGGAAAACTAGACGATTTGTATAATACGAACCGTAACCTAGATGTATCGATTTCTAACTTAGCAAATCTTGACTTATATAAAGGAGTTACATTAAACTCTCAGATAGGTTTGGTTTATGGAACTAATCGTAAAAATTATTTCCAGCCATCAAGTGTACGTGATGATGAGAATGGTTATGCATACCACTACTCTTCGCAACGTATGAGTGCAAATATAGAAACCTATTTAAGTTACACAGGAGATGTTGCTAAAAATCATAACATCAACTTCTTATTAGGTAACACATTCGATTTCTCACAAATGGAGGACTCATTCGCGGATGCGACAGGTGGATCGGGTGACATGATACATACTTTACAAGGATATTCTAAAGACGATATTAATGCAAGCACTGGTGTGTCAATGAATGCTATGGTGTCTTTCTGGGCTCGTTTGGGATATCGTTTCATGGATCGTTATTTGGTCGAAGCAAACTTCCGTCGTGATGCATCATCTCGTTTCGGAGCTGATAGCCGTTGGGGAAATTTCCCAGCAGTTTCTGCCGGATGGATTTTCTCTGATGAGGCGTTTATGAAACGTACTTCAAGCTGGTTAGACTATGGTAAAGTAAAAGCAAGTTGGGGACGTAATGGTAAACAGTTCTCTGATGACTATTTACGTTATAACATGTACACACTGAAAGCCGGATCATTATCAAACTATCCAGGTTCGTTAGAGCCGGGTTCTTATAACGGTGTACAAGCAGTATTACCTGACTTTAGTAAACTTGCCGATCGTGGATTGTCATGGGAGGAAAGTACACAATGGGACTTAGGTTTGGAATTAGAGATGTTTAAACGTCGTTTCCATGTTACCTTCGATGCGTACAATCGTGAGACGGATGCGTTATTATTTGACGTTGCTTTCCCTGCATACACCGGTTTTAATCAAGTAAAAGCTAACGTAGCGGGTATCATGAACTACGGGGTTGAGCTAGCATTTGATGCTTACTTATTTGACCGTGCAAGCAGCCACCAAATTGAGATCCAAGCGGGTGTTACTCACAATAATAACAAGGTAACGAAACTGCCTAATGGAAATAGAGACTACTATGCCGGAAACAACTACGGTTATTCAGTAGGTCGTCCAGGTCCTATTTTCTATGGTCTTAACTATGTGGGTCCAGTTGATAATGTAAATAACTTGCCTGTAAATCCTTATACAGGAAAACCTCTTGACCCAACAATGGAAGGAATTTGGGGATCAGTTTATCCGGGTTACCCACTTTATGACGATATCTCTGGTGACTATGTCGTATCAGATAAACTAGATCAAGACCAAGCGTTTATTGTAAAAAATGCTAACCCTAAAGCTATGGGACACTTAAACTTTGTGTTTACATATAAAGGTTGGAAACTTAGAGCAAATAGCCAGTTTGCATTTGGACGCGACGTTTATGACCAAGTTTCAGAAGGTATCTTAAACCGTTATGGACGTGGAACAGACTGGATCAATAAAGGTATGATTAACCCAAGTGATTATGATTTCTGGACACATGAAGGATGCGGAGCTTACTATCCGGCGCTTGTTCCAAGTGGTGTAACCGGTATGAAAACAGCTTATCCATTCCGCGGAGGAACAACAATGTGGTGGGAAAATGGTAATTACTGGAAAATTAACGATATCACGTTATCATATAACATAAATGAGCGTGCATTGTCTAAAGTAGGCTTAAAGCGTATTTATGTTTATGCAACAGCATATAACGTATGGCAATGGCAAAAATCTAAAACTGTAATGGACGTTTCTACGGTTGATGCTATGGGACGTACTTTAGGCGATGGATATCCACTACCTCGTAAATATGTATTGGGTATTAACGTTCATTTCTAATAGGTGAATATTAAAACAATTAAGATTATGAAATCAAAAATATATACATTATTGTGCGTTTTGGCGCTGGCAATAACAACAGGATGTACGCATCTTTTGGATTTAGAGCCACTAGGTAGCGCAAATGGTGAGCAAATATGGGGAACTGCTACAGGATGTAGACAAATGGTAGCGGGTACCTATGCAAAGTTCCGTAAAACTTTATTGACAAGTAATCCATTCTATGTGTATGGGGACTTACCTTCTCAAACAGTTCTTAAAGAAAAAGAATGGAACTGGGTAAACTTCTCTAGCGGAAACTGGTCTGGAGCATACAATGCTTATTTGGATTATACTTCTAACTGGAAGAATTTCTACCAAATTATAACAACTGCAAATACATTGTTGTATCACATTGAGGATGTAAAACCTACAGCATTCAATAAAAATGAGGCAACCGGTTTAAAGGAGCGTAACACCTTAGTTGGCGAGGCTCATTTCCTTTATGCTTACACTTATTTCTGGTTAGTGCGTATTTGGAATAATGTTCCTTTGGTAAAAGAAGCATTTGAAAGTGTTGACCAAGCATTAGTTGATGGTTCAACAGTTGGACGTAAACAAGCAGACCCACTTGAAGTGTTAGAATACTGTATTAAACGTCTTGACGTTGCTATTGTATATTTGGATTATGACGTACAGGGTTCTGCAACTTACGGTGTGCGTGCTGATAAAGCTGCTGCATTAACCTTAAAAGCTCACATGTTAGCATGGATGGCTTCCTTAGAGAAAGATGTAACACTACAGGAAAGTTATCGCCGTACTGCTGATGATTGTTTGTCGGCTGTCATTGCAAATAGCGGACGTTCATTGGTTGACTACAATAACGCTAAGGATGTAAATGCGATGTTCGTTGGACGTAGCACAGAGTCTATCTTTGAATTGAATATATCTGCCGATCAAAATGAAAGCTTCTTGATTAATATTAACGATACTCCTATTCACTGTAAAGTAAGCTGGAGTGAATCTTTCAATCAAGGTACAGGTCACTTAATTGTTGCCGATAATGAGCGCTCAAGAGAAATGTACGATGCTCGCGATTTACGTAGAGAAATATTCTTTGAAAACTTAGGCAATGACAATGGTGATAGTAAAGCTCCTCCTATTTTGAAAAAATATATGGCAGGTTTACAAGTGGACCCAGTTAACCCTGATAAATATTTCGCCGGATCAAATGTTCCATTACTACGTTTCACAGACGCTTATTTATTAAAAGCTGAATTACAATATCAATTAGGAAATATTGGTGAGGCTCGCAGAATTGTAAATAAATTCCGTCACCGTGCTAATTTAGGAAACTTCCTTGGTGGTGATGATGAATTATTAGCGGAAATCTTCAATGAGCGTGCTAGAGAGTTGGTTGGCGAAGGACACAGTGCATTTGACCGCGTTCGTTTAAACTACTGGGAAAACTGTAGCTGGGCATCAGCAGACCGTTTAGCACGTAACGGACAATTCTGGCCAATTGATATACCAAAATTATTCTCATCGAATAGAGCGTTAGTTCAAACTTCTTGGTGGCAAGGTAAAATTTAACCATATATTAAAAAGTTAGAAAATGAAAAAGTTATTATTTTTAGTATTGATAGCGTTGGGTGTGAGTTGTGGTGATGACTATTTAATAGATGGTGGAGTTGCCGATCCTAACGTGTATGTTAGTACATACGATTTCTTAAAAAGTAAACCTCTGTTTGATACGCTAGTCATTGCCATTGATCGCGCGGGATTAAAAGACGATGTAAATAAGGCTGGAACTTTTTATGCTCCAACAAACTATTGTTTTAAAAATTATGTCGATAAAGAATTGACGTATCGTAGAGGTTTTGACCCAGAGGCACAATACTCTTTTGATAGTATTCCTGTTCAAGTATTGAAGGACTCAATACAAATGTACATGTTTAATGAGCGCTTAACTCGCGAAGATCTTGTAAAGGAAGGTGAAGTTTACACTTCTTTTATTGGACGTGAATTTAAGTTGAGCAAAGAACCGCAAAAAGTATATACTGGTCAGTTAGTAAATGAGGTAGATTATCTATTCTTCATTAATAAACGTGGTAAAACATTCGACGAGTACAACAAAGATGGTTACGGCGATCTTAATGAGAAAGAGCGCGATACGAGAGAGCGTATTCAAACGTCGGGCATTATATCAACAACAGGTGTAATTCACGTGCTTAATAATGCGCATGTATTATTTTTCCATAATCCAAGTGGAAACTAAAAGTACAATAACAACTTTAAAATTTTAATGAAATGAAACTAAAGCATATACTTTATACGGGGATATTGGGAGCTGGAATGATGTGTTGTAGTGTGCCCCAAGAAGGTTTTTTTAGTCATGAAGGAATTAAAATGCGCGAAGATACGGTTGAAGTAATTCGTGGATTATTCCAAATGTCAGCAATTCCTGAAGTTGATGGGTCTACTCGTCCTATTATCTTTGATATTGCAGCATTTCGTGATTTAAAAACAGGTCAAGAAGAGGCTATCAATACATACGAAATCAATACATGGACAGAAGCTTTCCATCCGGATCAAGATAGTACCATGGACTTGGTGAGTAAGAAATTACTAAAAAAACAGGTGGCTCCATTTGAGGTAAATCCATATAGTGGACAAATTATATTTAATGGTGCTACACAACGTTTGCCTAAAACTTACTATAGTCTAGATGTTCGTGCTACGAATGTTAACGACTCAAAAGTATTTAGAGATTTCTGTAAGTTTAAGTTAATCTCAAAATCGTTCGAGACGGCAACTGATTTTGGTGACATGATTAATGGTATCCCTGCCACTGGCGAAAAAGACCGCGTAGGTCTTCAACCATCATCGGCGAGTACGTATTCGACAGTAGAAAAGGAACAAGTATTAAATAATACGAATCCAAAACGCCGTCTAACAAAGATTGAAGATGGTGATATGCTAAAAGTAATTATGGTTGTGAGAGATGCTGAAGGGAAACCATTCAAGGGCGATGATATCATCTTTTGGCCATCGGGAGCATCGTATTTAAATAACTATCATGACAACTCAATCGCTGAGTCGGGCGCATTTGATAAGGTAATTAAAAATGATACAGCTTGTATCTTTAACTTCCCTACTGTACCATGGCCTTCGTTTGGACGTCAATATGCTGATGGAACAAACTTATATCTTGCATATTATTGTGTACGTTGGGAATCTTGTACATTCTCGCCTGCAGGACAAGAATTGTTAGATGCACATAATGCAAAACCGGGAGCACAACAGTTTGTTACTTTCTCACCACGTTTCAGAAACGGTTATAAAATTAACGAAACAGGAACTTGGTTAATGGAAATTACGCATCCATTTATATTGAGAAAATAACGATTAATAGTTAATAATTGGAGATCATAGATATGAAAAATAATTTTAAATCTTTTCTTATTTCTCTACCCTTACTTTGTTTGACCTTGTTATTTACTCAATGTAATAACGATTCAGATGTATTATCTACAGGTGGAGAAATTAATATTGGAGTTGAGCTGCCAACAGGTGGTACCTTTGATAAAGAGGTTTCAGGTGTACGTTTAACACCCGGATTACGCGAATTAACAGTAGAGTGGAATGCTCCTGAGGGGGATGTATCTTACTATATTGTGGAGTGGAAAGGCGTTGAATCAAAATCAACACAGGAAGAAAATGGTGAGGTGTCTGGACCAATTGATGCAACACTATACTCTCAAGCTGTTCCTAAAACACAGACCTCATATGTCATTGAACGTTTATATAATACAACGTATAATGTAACGGTGAAATGTGTCTCTGACAATATGGAAAAATCACTTGGAACTACTGAAGTTGGTGCTCCAACTCCGGATGAGACAGCACCTGCAGAAGTTACGGGTGTTATTGTTGCGCCAGTTGCAAGTAGCGCGTTGTTGACTTGGGTAAACCCAACCGATGATGATTTAGATCGAGTTATGCTACGTGTGTATCAAGTTGATGAAGAAACAAATGAAGAAACCGATATTCTTGTTATCAAGAATTTGCAGTATTTTCATGACACTCAACTTGTAACGAAACTATCTGAGGTAACTGAATATCATTATGAGTTTAAAACACAAGATTACATTGGTAATACATCAGAAGGTGTAAAAGGCACATTCAAAACTTTCCGTGAGGCTCTGTTACCAAACAAAGGTGTTTGGGAAGTTGTTGATTTCTCATCAGAAGAGAGAAGCGGTGAAGGTGCAGGTCAAGGGCATGCCGAGTTTGCAATTGATGAGGATGACTCAAAATTCTGGCACTCTAAGTGGACAAATGGTGGAAGTTCAATTCCTCATTACATTGTAATTGACTTTAAACAGCTAATTAAACCAACGGTGGTAACTGTATTCAAACGTCAAACAGGAACAGCTGGACAATCTTTAATTAAGCTTGAAGGATGTGTAGATGAACCTACTCCTACAACTGAGTGGTATGACTTAGGAACGCATAGTATTGATGGAGTTTCTCAAGAAGGCCAAGATTGTAGTATAACGAATATCCAAGATGTACGTTATATAAAATTATCGGTCATGGCATCAGGAAATGGACATGCAATGATAAGAAACATTATGGTACGCTCTCTAGTAGACTAATCCATATTCTATATCAAATTAATATCCGTGAGCATTGTAAAATACTCACGGATATTTTTTGTAATAAAAAATGAGGTTGCTTTTAAAAAGGCAACCTCATTGTTATTTATACTTATTAAGTGCTTAGCAAACAATATTTATAATCTTATTTGGCACCACAATAATCTTCTTAACCGGTTTGCCATCAATCCACTTAGCAGCTTCTTCGCTGGCAAGAGCAGCTTTTTCCACATCCTCTTTCGTTGCGGTTGTAGGCATTGAAAGTTTAAAGCGTACTTTTCCGTTAAAGCTCACAGGGTAATCAAAACTGTTTTCAACTAAGTACTCCTCACTCCATGCTGGGAATGCGGTTGTACAAACGCTGTTTTGATGTCCTAGGGCATGCCATAACTCTTCTGCAATGTGCGGAGCGTAAGGAGCCATAGCCACAACAAGCGGTTCTAGAATAGCACGTTTGCTGCATTTTAATGTACCTAACTCATTTGTTGCAATCATAAACGCAGGGATAGAGGTGTTGAAAGAGAAGTTCTCAATATCAAACTCAATCTTCTTAAGCGTTTTATGAAGTACTTTAAGCTCTTCGCGTGTAGGTTCTTCGTCTGTAACTACAAATGTGTCGTTGTTATAGAATAAACGCCAAAATTTACGTAAAAACTTGTATACACCGTCAATACCTTTGGTATCCCAAGGCTTATGAGCTTCCAGTGGTCCTAGGAACATCTCGTACAAACGTAATGTATCGGCACCAAACTCCTCAATAATATCATCCGGATTTACTACGTTAAACATAGACTTAGACATTTTCTCAACAGCATATCCGCATACATATTTGCCATCTTCAAGAATAAACTCGGCAGTAGCAAACTCAGGTAACCAGTTTTTGAAAGCCTCCGTGTCCAATACGTCATTACGCACAATGTTTACATCCACGTGGATTTGAGTAGTGTCGTGCTGATCCTTCAATCCGTACGATACGAATGTGTTGGTTCCTTGAATACGATATACAAAGTTGGAACGTCCTTGGATCATTCCTTGGTTAATCATCTTTTTAAATGGCTCTGCCTCGCACACTAATCCTAAATCGTATAGGAACATGTTCCAGAAACGTGCATAGATTAAGTGACCTGTAGCGTGTTCCGCACCACCTAAGTAAAGGTCCACATTACGCCAGTAGTTGTTAGCCTCTTTAGAAACAAGTGCATTAGTGTTGCTAGGATCTTGGTAACGCAAGTAGTAAGCTGACGATCCGGCAAAGCCTGGCATTGTGTTCAACTCCAACGGATAACCTTCCTCAGTAATCCATCCCTTAGCGCGTCCCAATGGTGGCTCGCCTGTTTCAGTTGGTAAATATTTATCAATTTCAGGAAGCTCTAAAGGTAATTTTGAGTCGTCCATCATGTAAGGCATGTCCTCCTTGTAATAAACTGGGAATGGTTCTCCCCAATAGCGCTGACGGCTAAAGATAGCATCGCGTAGACGGTAGTTAATTTTACCACGTCCAATACCGCGCCCTTCAATCTCGCCAACAATGTATGCAATAGCTTCTTTTACTTGTTTACCGGTAATTACACCACTGTTAATCATTACACCCTCTTTGGCATCGTATGAGCCTTGAGTCATGTCGTGCTCTTCGCCATTGTCAATAACAGGAACAATTTGTAAACCAAATTTGTTTGCAAAAGCCCAGTCGCGAGAGTCATGCGCAGGTACTGCCATAATAGCACCTGTACCATAGCCGGACAATACATACTCGCTTACCCATACAGGGATCTCTTCTCCTGTAAACGGATTCACTGCATATGATCCGGTAAATACTCCTGTAACTGTTTTCACTTCCGATTGACGTTCGCGCTCGGTACGTTTAGACACATACTCTAAATATTCCGCTACAGCCTCTTTTTGTTCCGGTGTAGTTAGTTGAGCAGTATATGCACTCTCTGGTGCCAATACCATGAAACTAACTCCGTAGATTGTGTCAGGACGAGTTGTAAATATTTCAAGTTTTATATCACTATTTTTAACGTCGAAAAGTACTTCTGCACCTTGTGAGCGTCCAATCCAGTTACGTTGAATATCTTTGATAGAGTCACTCCACTCCACAGTTTCCAATCCGTCAAGCAGGCGTTGAGAATAAGCCGATACGCGTAGTGACCATTGGCGCATTTTCTTTTGTACCACAGGGTGTCCACCACGTACTGATAATCCCTCTTTCACCTCGTCGTTGGCCAACACTGTCCCCAACGCTGGGCACCAGTTAACCATAGTGTCTGCAAGGTAAGCAATGCGGTAATGTAACAACATGGTTTGTTGTTCCTTTTCGCTCATAGCGTTCCATTGCTCGGCAGTGAAAGCATCACATTCACTTTGTGCTGCATTTACATTAGCGTTTCCGCTTTCTGCAAAACGAGCAACAAGTGTCTCTATGCTTTCCGCTTTTTGCGTATCCTTGTTAAACCAACTGTTAAACATGCGGATAAATGTCCATTGTGTCCATTTATAGTAATCCGCATCGCAAGTGCGTACTTCGCGATCCCAGTCAAATGAGAAACCAATCTTATCTAACTGCTCGCGGTAGCGCGCTATATTTTTTTCGGTAGTAATGGCAGGGTGTTGTCCCGTTTGGATGGCATACTGCTCCGCAGGCAGTCCGTACGCATCGTAACCCATTGGATGAAGAACGTTAAAGCCTTTCAAACGCTTGTAACGAGAGTAGATATCGGATGCAATATATCCCAGTGGATGTCCCACGTGTAGTCCTGCTCCCGATGGGTAAGGGAACATATCCAATACGTAAAATTTAGGCTTATTTGCGTCCACTTCTACGTGGTAAACCTTATCGTGGCGCCAAACTTCTTGCCACTTCTGCTCAATCTCCTTAAAATTGTATTCCATTATATGCGGTATTATTTTGTTATCAACATGCGTGAATTGGCAAATTTAATAAATTATCAACAATGCTTAAGTATCTTAGCTCTTAATTTTTATGGCATTCGGATACATTTGGGCATATTCGGAATCCCGTTCAGGAATCGCCTCGGCTTCTCTTGGATTCCCCTCTATTTACGCTCTGGTCTCCCCCTGATTGCTCCCTATTAACTAGGCATTAAGTTCGCATCAAGTTCGTATTAACTTCGAGTCTATAGACACGAACATAACACGAAGTTGATGCGAACTTAATGCGGACTTGACAGAGAGCAAACAGGGAGCAACCAGAGGGAGACCAGAGAGCGGACGGAACGCAGCCTCGTTGAATGTGTAGTTGTGGTATTTAGAATAACTATCCCTAAACACTGCACAGTGTTGGTGCGTAATAACTATATGAAAATGAGGTGCTATATACGAAAGTATGCCCTGTTGTTATTGCTTTTGTCCATTACTTATTCTGCAATGGCACAGCGTGACAATGTGGTACAACGTGTATTAGCGGAACTGACCGCTGAGGATGAGGTGGATATTGAGGAGTATACGGCATTTTTATACGCTTTATTAGATTGTCCATGGGATATAAACCATGTGAATGCCGAGCAATTGTCACAACTCATTTTTTTGTCCGGTTATCAGATAGATAATATAATTCGCTTTAGAGGACGTGCGGGAAGTTTTATAGCCGTGTCGGAGCTGTTGTTGGTGGATGGTATAACGCAGGCTGTTTATAACAACTTGCGTAACTTTGTTTATGCGGATGCAAAAACAAAGTTACGCAAATCCGAAACAATTGCTCCGTTAAAGGGAGAGGTATTTACCAGAACAGTAATCCAATGGCCGCGTAAGGAGGGTTTTTTACGCTATCCCTATGACGAGATTATAAAGGAGAGCGAGCGAAAGCGTTATGAGGAAACCCGTTTTGAGGGTGTCCCCTACGCATTTGGTGTAAAAGCTCGATTACAACAGGGAACAAAATGGGATGCCGGCATGGCGTTGGAACAGGATGCGGGGGAAGGATTTGCCGGCGGTGGACGTCCTTTGGGAGTAGATTATGTTAACGGTTATGTGCATTTCCGAACGGATTGGCTGTCTGTTTTGGTGGGCAGCTACTCATTGGCATGGGGACATGGTTTAATGTTATGCAACCGCTTTGCGTTAGGAAATGCCTTTACTAATGGCATAAGCATGGGGAATGGAGTAACTCCTCACCGATCTTGGCGTGAGGGTGACTATTTTCGCGGTATTACCTTGCAGTACCGGCCGCTCCCGGGGGTATGTGTGGAGATGTTTGGTTCCTATAATAAGTGGGATGGTAAGTATTATGCGATAGCTGCCGCCGATGGGGATTCCGTTTTGTTTGCTACGCTGCGAACGGATGGTTTACACCGCAATCTACGTGAACAATCAGGCCGTAGGCAAGTAGAGGAACTTTGCGGTGGTGGCCGCTTGGAGTGGAATGGTATGTTGTTTAAGGTGGGAGTAATGGGTATGGCTTATCACTATACGCCGGGACTATACCGTTTTCCGACAAGAGTGTATAGTCAGTGGGAGGATAATGGCCGTAAGCGCCTGTTGGGAGGTACGTATTTTGCTTTTTCGCCCGGCAGGATAGCTGTGAGTGGCGAGGGGGTGTTCTCGGCATCGGGATCTCGACTGGATGTATTAAAAAATGACATTGCCTTTATGTTGAATGTGGTGTACCGTGGAGACCGCTGGAATGCTTTGCTAGGTGGCCGATATTTAGGAAAATCATATAACTCGCGTTTTGCCAACGCTACAACAGCTTTTTCCGGTGTTGGCAATGAGCAGGGATTAATGGGGCAGTGGGAGAGTAATGTGGGAAGATTTTCAATGCTCCGAGTTCGTGGTGACGTTTTTTCGCCGTTACGGCCTCGTTATAGAATATCGGAGCCACGTTGGGGACATGATGTTAGAGCGGAATGGACGTATAGTAAAAAACGCCATACATTAAGTGCTCGGATAAGAACGTGGGGCAAGCCGGAGGATGAGGAGAAGGAGCTTACAGTGTTAAAATACAGGCAAGAGGTGCGAATGCGTTATGGTTGTGACTCACTGGGTGACTTCTCATTGCTTATACAAACAGGACTTTCTTATTATGCTAAGCATGCGGTGGAGGAGTGGGGAGTTGCAGCTTCCTTGCGTGTTGCGTATGATAGGGATGTATTTCGTGTTTCGGCCGCTGTGGCTTATGGCGATACGGATGGTTACAATAGTCGAATATACCTTTCAGCACCTATAATTCGGTACGGTTATAGTTCGGTATTGCTTTATCAACGCACCTTTCACAATGTATTAAATTTTACGTACAAAGCGAGTAACCGTATAGAACTGCAAACGCGTGCAGAGTGCATTGTTTATCCGGGAAAGAGTTCCCTGGGCTCTGCGGCAGATGAGATATACGGAAATAAAAAGTGTACGCTAACAGCGCAATTCATTTATAAGTGGTAACTACTTCTTTTTCTTCATAAATGAAGGTAGAGAGGTGTTTGTAAGTGAGAAGGCCTCCTCTAATAACTCGCCACAGCTGTTAATGTTGTCAATTAGTGATTCAATAAACTCATATGGATTTGTAACGGCGGGTATTAATAATACTATACCAATGCGTTGTTGCTTAAAAGCGATACGCTCCACTGTAATGTTATTAGGCGCAAAGATAAATTCACACTCTTTCTTAATGAGTGTTTTAATGTAAGGTGGGATGGTGCCGGGTTGAGTGCCACGCAGTGTGAGTGCGTAACGAATGGCTTTGTCCTTACCGCCTAGTGGCGACGAAATGTACAGAGGTACTTTTTCAAGTATGGTCATTTCTAGAACCATACGGGCATGTTGATGCGCTACGAGCGCAAATGAACGCAGAGGCATGTCGCCGGCAAGGTATTGTTCCAAAGCGCGATAGCACGCAATGTTTCCGGATGTGGCAAAAAGTACCATCATGCATTTTTTTTCTGCATCGGTAATCTTTTCGTCAAAAAGTGCGGGAATAGAGTCCTGCAAATCGGCATCTTCCGATAGTGGCAGGTCATCAATATTTTCTGCAATTTTGGCCATGAGTACATTAAACTGGCGCAACATATTTTCTTCCACAGGCTCTTCGAACACAACAAACTCTTCATCGTGTTCCTGAAGATAGGTGTATATCTCCTGCCAATTCTTTTTCTTTACTCTGTCCATGTCCCGTTTGTATTACTTGTATACAAAAATACGGATATAAACAAAAAAAGCTGCCAAAGAGCAGCTTTTTCTGTTTATATTTTTTCCAAAACTTATGCTTTGTGACGACGCTCGTCAGATACAGTAAGTTTTTTTCTTCCTTTAGCTCTTCTTCTAGCTAGTACAGCTCTACCAGATGCTGAGTTCATTCTCTCTCTGAAACCGTGTTTGTTTCTTCTTTTTCTATTAGATGGTTGAAATGTCCGTTTCATTTTTCAATGTATTTTTGATCGTTATATTTTCAATGCTTCGACGTGCAAAATTACTTTTTTTTTTTATCACAGCAAATATTGAACCCTTTTTTTTAGTTATAATATTAAAACAAAGCGATAAACGTGTCCGTAAACCCTAAAGTTATACGGAAAATTCCGTTTTTTATAATACAATAAAGTCATCATGTAGATTATGGTACAAAAAGGAAGAATGAAATGCGGAAGGGAGAAATATAAGACTTAGTATCAATTAGTAAGGGAAGTAATTAACTGAAAAAAAGTTACTTAAAAATTTGCATATCACTTTATCACTGTTAACTTTATACAAAATTTACTAACAATATGAGACAACTCAAAATAACCAAACAAATAACCGGCCGTGAATCTTACTCTATTGAGAAGTATTTGCAAGAGATAGGCAAGATTGGGGTACTGCAGCCCGATGAGGAGGCTTTACTGGCAAAGCAAATCAAGGCGGGTGATGAAATAGCTAAAGAGGTATTGATAAAAAGCAATCTTCGTTTTGTAGTATCGGTGGCCAAACAGTATCAAAATTACGGATTAACATTGGGCGATTTAATCAATGAAGGCAATTTGGGACTAATAAAGGCTGCAGAATGTTTTGACGAAACAAAAGGATTTAAATTTATTTCCTACGCAGTGTGGTGGATTAGACAATCAATACTTCAGGCAATTGCGGAAAACTCCCGATTAATACGTTTACCCTTAAATAAACTCAGTACCATAAATAAAGTATCTCGTTGTTATAGTCAGTTGGAACAACAATTACAACGGGAACCTACGCCGGATGAGGTGGCGCAGATTATGGATTTAACACAAAAGGACGTTGAAGAGAATATAAAAATTTCGTCTAAACCAATTTCAATGGATGCTCCTATCGGAAACGATGACGAGACTTTGACGTTATACGATATATACATAAAGAATGATGGTGTTATTCTGCCTCCGGAGGAGTGTTTTAATATAGACTCATTACGTATAGATATAGAACGTTCTTTGTCTTTGTTGAATGACAGGGAAGCTTTGATTATTTCCATGTACTACGGTCTAAATGGGCAGTGTTCAATGTCGTTAGAAGAGATTGGTTCTCGCTTGGAGTTAACGAGTGAACGCGTACGTCAAGTAAAAACAAAAGCCCTTAAAAAACTCAAAACGCCTAAAACAACGAAGCGATTAAAGAATTATTTATAGGCAGTGAAAAGTTCTTTAGCCAAGAACATGGATCGTGTACAGACCATAGAATAGAATGATCTTATAAAATGGGCGTGGAATATCTAGTTTCCTAATTTAGTGACTTGGAATGTTCCCATATAGAACGTAGATAAACAATGAGTCCATCACGATGAGTTTGTTGAAGCGTATGTATATGTGTAATTCTCTAGGCTAAAAGAAGCCTAATGTTGTGAGGTTAAACCTAGGAATGACTTAACTGTTATAACGTTTAGAGTTGATATAGTATTGAATGATATAAAATAATAATAGGTGTTTACGTAACTGTAGACACCTATTATTGTATAATTATGATTGGTTGTGTTGATAAATTGATATCAGGACTGTGTACGTTTAGACAACGTGTGAGAAGTTTCTAGTCACTTCCATTTTGTATTAATAGTGCTATTACGTGGAAAATACATTATTTTGAATATAGGAGAAAAAATAAATTGGAAAAAATATTTCATTGTAAATTATAGATAATGAAATGCTTATGTTGAATGTTGTAATGATTTGTAATTTTGTTTATTATTTTTTTTATTAATAGCTTTGGATGTTTAAAAACTATGTATATCTTTGCAACGCAATCAAGCAAAATTCCTTAGTAGCTCAGTTGGTTAGAGCGGCGGACTGTTAATCCGTAGGTCGTAGGTTCAAGTCCTACCTGAGGAGCAAAAAAAGGCTATCCAAACGGATAGCCTTTTTTTATTTATTTGAATTAAATTACTTTCCTCCCAATAGTTGGTCTAGCATTTCATAGAATTGTGGTGTTTCTCCAACAAAAATGTGAACTAGATTACCGTTGGCGTCAATGATTACTTTTGTAGGGAAACCGTCCACAGCATATATATTTGTAACTGTAGGGTTGTATCCATTGTAAACATTAATCCATGGCAATTTTCGATCAGTAACACTTTGTTTCCATTTATCCATTGTATCGCCGCAGTCAATACCAACAATTTGTAGTTTGTTTTGGTATTTGGCATAATAAGCTTTCATTTCAGGAATACCTTTAATGCACCATCCGCACCATTCGCCCCAGAAGTCAAGAATAATAAATTTTCCTTGTCCATATAATGATGATAAAGTAAAATCTTTACCATTGATGTCAGGAAGAGTGAAGTCCGGTGCAGGCATGCCAGGTTGTAATTTCTCCTTTGCTACAACCTTTGCCATTTGGCTTTGGAATTCCTCATGAACCATTTTTATTTGTTCGGCAAATACGCCATTAATAACGTCTTTACCTAATAGAGGGTAATACGTTCCTATATCTTCAACAAGTAGTTGAAGGAAGTAGTAACCGGCAAGTATCATGTCCGGATGGTCCTTAATAAATTGTTCTTTGATCTTTACTATGGAGTCTTGTAAAGGCACAATTTCTTGTTGATATACTTGCTGTATGGTTTGTCTAGACGCACCGTTATGGTATTGCGCAATTAAATTCTCTTCCGCTTGTTGTAGTTTCTCTTCTACTTTTTGATATTTGCGGTGTGATTTATTGTATTCATCGTAGAACTTAGAACCAGTTACTTTATAGCTATAACTATTTCCTTTAACACGTAATCTGTTTCCCGGAATAAACACAATAGGCTCGTTTGCCATACGCACTGGTTGCTCAATACCATTTTTTATGGTTGGTTTTTCCATTACATAAACAAAACGAATGGATGTGTCGGGGAAGCTAATGGCAAAATGTCCGCCACGCATAACTACAGTGTCATACATTGCACTCTCCTGTATGCCAGGCACGTAGGATTGTACCAATAATGTATCGTTCTGTGTATTATCAAACTTGCCATGTATATCATGTTCGCTTTGACGACAAGATACACTTGTTAGTGCAAGTGCTAATGCGAAAAACAGGATCTTTTTCATATATATCAATCTTAAGTTAGTGTTCATTTATTTTTATTACGTAGTATACTAATAGTACGAAATAAATGTTTGTGTAAGCATTGTAAAATGTTCATAAAACATGCTCATTTTCCGATACATAAGTCATCTTTTTGTGATGTAATGGAAAGAGTGAGTTTAGTCTGTGAATAAAGTATATTTGGTTATAATGATGTGAATGGAAAATAATTAATACAAAACGTGCAAGTGGAAGTTATCGTTGGTTATCTGCTGGGTTTTAGTATTGTATGGAAGTTGTAGTACAGTGATATTAATGGTTGTTGAAGTAATATGTCTAATTATTTTATTAAAAAAACATCCATTTTCTCATTATTTCCGTTTATCTTTATTTTTAGAATTCAATATAATTAGAAAGTTTAATTATGAAACGTATATTACTTCCCTTTATGGTATTATGCCTCGCGGTATGTATGTCCTGTAATACGAAGCAAACCGTAAATAACCAAGTTACAGTGAGTATTCTTCCAATTGAGGATATTGTAAAGCAAATTAGTGGCGATAAATTAGATATAAATGTGCTTATCCCCCAGGGTGCTAATCATAGTAACTGCGATTTTACAATGCAGCAGCTTGCGCGTTTGCAACAAAGTAAATTGTGTTTTACAATTGGTAATTTGACATTTGAGCGAGCACAGCTATTTCCAATGCTTACGGAGAGAAAGCAAGCCGGTGTTGTCCATTTGGCTGAGGGATGTAAGCTTGTTGAGAGTAGTTGCTCTTGCGGACATGCTCATGACGACCATGATACGCATGCAATTAGCGCAGGGACAGATCCGCATATTTGGATGTCACCACGTTTCATGCTTAAAATGTCCGAGCGTGTATACACGGAATTATGTCAACATTTTCCGGAACATAAAGATGAGTTTGCAGCAAATTATGAGGTACTAAGTACGCAGATTACACAGCTTGACAGTATGGCGACTAATAAATTGGCAAACAAGAGTGGAAAGTCGTTTATTATTTATCACCCGGCACTAACTTATTTTGCTTCGGATTATGGACTGGAACAGATATCAATAGAGCAAGACGGAAAGGAACCATCACCAGCAGTGTTGCGTGAAGTGATTGACCATGCTAAAAATAAGGATGTGAAGCTTATTTTGATACAAAATCAGTTTGATATTCAAAATGCCCAGTCTGTGGCTAATGCAACAGGTTGCAACGTTAAAACAATTAATCCGTTAACAAATAACTGGATAGAGGAGATGACCAATTTGATTAACTTATTGGCCGAAAACTTATAGTGTTTATTTCATTATGCAAAGAAAACTTGTAGAACTGGTTAATATAGAAGCGGCTTATGATAGCAAAACCGTGCTTAGTGGTGTTAATTTAACAATACAAAGCGGTGATTTTTTGGGTGTTATAGGGCCCAATGGTGGAGGTAAAACAACTCTACTACGTATTGTGCTGGGATTATTAAAACCCCAAAAAGGTAAAGTGCATTATTACGATGAACGCGAAAATTTATTTGGATACTTGCCGCAACGTAATGATTTTGATGCTGCATTCCCTATAACAGTAGAGGAGGTGGTGCTATCTGGTCTTTTTGCACAGCGAAATTGGTGGAATTTTTCACGAAAGAAAGACAGAGAAGCTGTCCATGAATTATTAAAAAAATACGATTTGATGCACTATGCCAACACGCCTATCGGCGCACTCTCTGGTGGAGAGATGCAACGTGTGTTACTGTGCCGTGCCATAATCTCATCGCCGAAAGTATTGATTTTGGACGAACCGACAACCTACGTGGATAGTAATTTTGAAACGGAGTTCTATTCCTTAATACAGGAGTTGAATAAGACAATGGCCATTATTATGGTGTCGCATGATTTAGGGACAATTTGTTCCTATGTAAAAACCATTGCTTGTGTAAATAAGCATTTACATTATCATAATTCAAATTTGATTACAGACGAGCAATTAAAATCATATAATTGCCCATTAGAAATTATAGCGCATGGAACAATTCCACATAGGGTATTGTTAATCCATGATGAAACACAACTAAATTAACTTATGCTTTTAGACTTATTCCAATACGAGTTTTTTCAGAATGCCCTTATAGCCACATTGCTTATTAGTATAAGTTGTGGAATTGTGGGTACATATATAGTTGCGCGACGAATGGTTTTTATAAGTGGCGGAATAACGCATGCTTCATTTGGCGGACTTGGTTTGGCTTATTACCTAGGATGGCCACCATTGGCTGGAGCTACATGTTTTGCTTTATTGTCGTCGTTGCTGATTAATACGTTATCAGATAACAAGCGAATGCGCGAGGATTCGGTTATAGGAATGTTGTGGAGTGCGGGCATGGCAATTGGCGTGTTGTTTATTTATTTAACGCCCGGATATGCGCCCGACTTGATGACCTATTTGTTTGGTAATATACTTACCATTACCAATGCGCAAATGATTTACTCCGCAGTGCTTACAGGAGTGATATTGCTGTTTTTTATTATGTTTTACCGCCCATTGTTCTACATTGCTTTTGATAGGGATTATTGTTTGACTAGAAATATGCCTGTAACACTGCTTAATGCAGGAGTTATGATTATTATAGCACTTACAATAGTGGTGAGTATGAAACTTGCCGGGATTATTCTTATTATTTCATATCTAACAATTCCGCAGGTTATAGCAGGATTCTTCTCTCGCCATTTTGGGCGTCAATTGTTATTGTCTTCTGGAATCAGTGTTGTGGGTTCTGTTATTGGCTTACTATTTGCTGCAGCCTTTAATTTTCCTTCGGGTGCTACGATTGTGATAACCTTTTTATGCGCACTAGCTGTTATTGCTACTGTGTTTAAGCTTATCGGTATTTTAAAAAAGAGACAATCACTATGTTGTGCACATTATATGTAGATTTATCATATAAATCTGCATATAACTAGTTACCTGCTCTTCATAGATAGAATATTGAGTTTTGTTCAGGTGAATAAAGGTTCTGTTATTTGTTAAATATTTTATATATTTGCATATATCACCATTATTTATGTAAAATATTTAATTACAATGAGATTCTATCTAATCTTGCTATCCTTTGTATATATGCAAATAGGATTAGCTAATAACACTAAAACAAAAGACAGGGTTGCAGCATGTTTATTGCCAGCAGTACAGGAATTAACCGTTCACAAAGGGATATTCTCAGCTAAAGAGATAAGTGCCACAGTTGCTCCCGATTTTGACTTGGATGTTATGCGTTGGCTACAAAAACAAAATGTGCGTGTAAATCCCAAAGCTTCCAAACAATTTATTGTGAAGAAAGTAAGTACGCTTGCCGGGGTTACAAATAACCCTAATGAAGCCTATGCCTTAAACATTACGCCTGCAGCTGTAGTAATAGAGGCTATTACTTCAACTGGCGCTTACTATGCGTTACAAACACTTTCACAACTCAATGAAGGCAAGCACTTACGTTTCCCTGCATGTAGTATAACGGACTGGCCGGAGTTTCGCATTCGCGGATTAATGCAGGATGTGGGACGTAGCTATATTTCCATGCAGGAGCTTAAACGAGAGATTGATGTTATGTCACGTTATAAAATCAATGTGTTTCATTGGCATTTAACAGAGAATCAGGCATGGCGCTTGGAAAGCAAACGTTTTCCGGAGCTTGTAGCAGCAGAGAACATGACACGTATGCCCGGAAAGTTCTATACAATTGAGGAGGCAAAGGAGTTAGTGGAATACTGTAAGGAACGCCACATTACTTTAATTCCTGAAATTGATATGCCCGGACACTCAGCAGCATTTGTACGTGCGCTAAAACATGACATGCAAAGTCCAGAAGGGATGCTGCTGCTTAAAGAGCTGATGGACGAGGTATGTGCTATTTTTGATGTACCTTATATACATATAGGCACCGATGAGGTGCAATTCACAAACCGAACTTTTGTACCGGAGATGGTATCTTATATTCGGGCCAAAGGCAAGAAGGTTATATCATGGAATCCGGGATGGCATTACAAACCAGGCGAAATAGACATGACTCAATTGTGGAGCTACAGAGGAAAAGCTCAGCCGGGAATACCAGCTATAGACTGTCGTTTTCATTACTTAAATCATTTTGACGCGTTTGCGGATTTAGTTGGGTTGTACACAAGTAAGATTTACAATGTAAGTAAAGGAAGCGATGATATTGCCGGCGTAATTCTTGCAATATGGCATGACCGCTATGTAGAACCGGAGACACAAGTAATAGCACAAAATAACCTGTACCCGTCTCTTTTAGCTATGGCTGAGCGCGCATGGCTGGGTGGTGGTACACAATATTTTGACAAATCGGGGACAATGCTGTGGAATGAGCAATGTGAAGAATACAAGATGTTTGCCAATTTTGAGCAGCGTATGTTGCGTCAAAAAGAGCTACTACAGGACAGCATACCATTTCACTATGCAAAACAAACAGATATAAAATGGCGCATTACAGATGCATTTCCAAATAATGGCGACTTAACAGCCTCATTTGCTCCGGAAAAACAGCAGGATACGGCTTTTGTTTACAATGGAAATACTTACAATACGAAAACAGCAATAGGAGCAGGTATTTACTTACGTCATGTGTGGGGTACGTTAATACCGGGATTTTATAAGGAACCTAAGGAAAACCATACAGCTTATGCTTGGACATGGGTATATTCGCCCCAAAAACAGGATGTAGCTGCTTGGATAGAATTCCAAAACTACGGGCGCTCTGAAATGGATTTAGCACCTAAACAAGGAAAATGGGACTACCGTGGTAGCCGTATATGGCTGAATGATGAGGAGATATTACCGCCTGTATGGACGGCAACGCATACGGTGAAAAGTAATGAGACTCCGTTAGGGAATGAAAATTTCATGGCGCGCCAAGCAACACCTATAACGCTGAATAAAGGGTGGAACAAGGTGTTGCTAAAACTGCCTGTAGGTAAGTTCTCAACCCCTGAGGTAAGACTACAAAAATGGATGTTTACATTTGTTGTTGTTAATCCTAATGGAAAAGGAACTCCCGAAGGTTTAATTTACTCGGCAGATAAACCTTAGGGTGCGATCTAAGTTATATGTGTTTAAGTGGAGAAATAGGGGATACTCGGATAGTTTTATAGGCTTTAATCGCCAATAGCGGTATCAATTATTTCTCCGTTTACAACACGAAAAATACAACTTTCGGCTCCTTGGCCTTGTAGTAAGGCGTCAATGTGGCTACGATTGGTGTCGGTAATAAATATCTGTCCAAATTCGTCATCAGCAACTAACTCTAGGATACTGCGAACTCGGTCTGTATCTAATTTATCGAAGATATCATCTAAAAGTAAAAGCGGTTTTATGCCTGTGGCACGATGTAACCACACATATTGTGCTAATTTCATGGCAATTAGGAAGCTCTTCTTTTGTCCTTGCGATCCAAACTTGCGTAATGGATAATCACCAATGGTCAATTCTAAATCGTCTCTATGGGCACCCACTGTTGTATAGGTAAGTATGCAATCCTTTTGTATCCGTTCGCGCAAAGCATCTTTAACGGATATGCCTTCACTAACAGATGGCTTATACTGTAATTGTACACGCTCTCTTCCCAAGGAAACTTTTTCATAGTAATGCTGAAATAGTGGGGCGAATTCTTCCAAAAAGCGTATGCGTCCGCTGCGAATCTGTTCACAACTTTCTGCAAGGGCATCGTCCCAAATGTCTAACATATCATAATCGGGAGTTTTTCCGGCGTAATTTTTTAAAAGTGCGTTACGCTGTTGTAGTGCGCGAGAGTAGGCAATAAGTGCATTTAAATACGTTTTGTCGTTTTGTGAAATAATAGTATCAATTAACTTACGGCGCTCTTCACTGCTACCATCAATAAGTACAGAGTCTTCAGGCGACACCATAACCAAAGGTAGGAATCCAATATGTTCGGAGTATTTGTTATAAGCTTTTTTATTGCGTTTAATAACTTTTTTGCCTTTGCTTTTAAGTCCACAGTAAATATCAACTTCCTCATTAGCGCGCATATAAGTTGCTTGAAGCACAAAGAAAGGTTCGCCATGTCTAATATTTTGTCCATCGCGTAGGTTAAAATAACTTTTACACATGGACAAATGGTACAATGCGTCAAGCACGTTTGTTTTACCCATGCCGTTATTTCCAATGAAACAGTTATACTTATTACTAAACTGTAGCGCACTCTCGCCAATGTTCTTAAAATTTACAATGCTTAATTGCTTCAAATACATATTTCCTCATTTTAGCCACGCAAAGTTATCATTATCTCTACTAATTTATCCGTTTAGTAGCATAAAATATTGTAAATGTGGCGAGTGTTCAAAAAAAAAAGTTATTTTTGCATGACCTATAAACCGACTTCTGTGTGGAGGTGCGCTTTATTTATCTACAAGTTAAATTTAAAAAAGATATAAGAGTATGTTGAAAGAACAACAACAGGTTGACAACCTTGAGCAAATTGAAGGTGCTTTGTCAAGAAGCGAGCAATTTATTGAGAAGAATCAAAAAAACCTTTTGGCTGCCCTATTAATAATTATGGTTGCCGTAGGCGGATGGTTTGGTTATGACAAATTAGTAAGAGAACCTAAAGTAGCTGAAGCGCAAGCACAGTTATTTGGAGCTCAAACTCTTTTTGAGAACGATGACTATACAACAGCATTAAATGGCGATGGTAACCGTCTAGGATTTTTAGAAGTAGCTAACAAATACAGCGCTACTCCTGCCGGAAACTTAGCAAATTACTATGCCGGATTATCTTATTTGTATTTAGGTGAGTATGAAAATGCTATTGCGAAACTTAAAGCGTTCTCTGCTGACGATCTTTTAATGGGTAACATGGCACTTGCTAACATTGGTGATGCTTACATGCAATTAAACAACTACAAAGAAGCTGCTTCATTCTATGGTAAAGCAACTGCTTCTAAACAAAATGATTTTTCAACTCCTTACATCCTAATGAAACAAGGATTAGCCCTTGAAAAAGCTGGCGATGCGAAAAAGGCTGTTGAAGTATACTCAAAAGTAGAGAAGGATTTTCCTAACTCTATGCAAGCACGTGAGGTTGAGAAATACATTACTCGTGCTAAATTAGCAAACTAATAAGTTTTATAGCATAAAAAAAGGTTGGCATAACAATGCCAACCTTTTTTTATGCTTCAGATTTTTATTTCTTGCCAAGAGTAAATGACAATGGAATCTGTATTGGCGATTCAATTGTGCGCTCACCAACTTTAAACGATGGGATCAACGTCATGCGTACGTTACTCGTGCTGTTTCCAATGCCTATAATGTTACGAACAATGCCCATTACCGCATTTCCACTCTCAGACGTAAGCAATTGTGCTACATTAAAATTCACTACAACTGGTAATGTTGCAACGGCTCCCGGAGCTACATTTAATGTCTGTTGCGTACTACCATTAACCAATTGAATATCATCGGCCTCAAGTACATAACGCATGCCGGTAAAATCCACTGCAGTTGAATTAGGATTCTTTACGCTTACATTTACCGTAAATTTTAAAGGGATATTCGTTTTTGCGCTGTTAAGCACGGCCATTGCTTTTGGTAAATCGGATAGCGATACACCATTTGAAAAGTTTATACCCCCCACAGAGATATCGGCAATAGAGTTATAGCCGTACTCACACTGAGTCATGTTATACGCGCTTTTTAGTCCTGACTTGACTGTTGAGCAACTCGTAATAAAAAGAAGTGCAAAAAGATAAAGAATAGGTCTCATAATGTATTATTTGTAATTTATAACATCACAAAGTTATAAAATGATGTGGTAGTTTCAGAAAACTATGTAACTAATATTGCGTACAGTACATGAATGATTAACTACAGAGAAGATGGAAGCAACGCATGAAATATGGAGATATCTACTGTTACTATTTGTAGGTGCTGTATCTGGTTTTATAAACGTAATTGGTGGGGGAGGATCCATGGTAATATTACCAGTTCTCATGGGGCTTGGTATGCCTGCTACCATTGCAAATGGAACCAATAGAGTATCCATCTTCTGTCAGGATATTGCAGCCACCATAAAGTTTATAAAGGCTAAAAAGCTTCCTCTCCGTACATCCCTCCTTCTGAGTATACCAACGGTTGTTGGTGCAGCAGCTGGTGCTATGTTTGCAAGTAAAATGACACAAACAATTCTTAACTATGTCATTTTAATTATTCTAATTTCCATGATTATCTACATACTCTTCAAACCACCTACTACTAAATGTACAGCTCCGTGTAAGGAGCAACCTCGAATAGGTATACTTACCTATATACTGTTTTTTATAGTGGGAGTATATGCGGGTTTTATCCAAGTGGGAGCCACATTGATATGGTATGTACTCTTAACATGGCGATTAAAAATGGGCGTAATATCTGCTAATGCCGCTAAATTATTTTTAAATTTTGTAATGACTCCAATTGCCTTAATCATATTTATCATCCACCACCAAGTAATGCTTATTGACGGCCTTTTTATTGGTATCGGGAGTTTTATCGGGGCTTGGCTATGCGCTAAGATATCGATGCAAATGAGTGCTAAGTTGATAAAATCCATTATGCTCATCATTTTTATCTCTGCCACTGTTTATGTCTTGCTATTCAAAATACTCCATATTAAACTGTAAAAAAAGGACACCCCATAAAAGAGTGTCCTTATCATCGCTATAGTGTATGTAATGAAAATTACCTTATTAATTAAAATTTATAGGCAAATCCAATGGATAAACTGAAAGCATGACTGTTGTAATGTCCTTCAAACGTACGCATCACTTTCTTATTTAATACATCTGGATAAGTGTAAGCACCGTCACGTCCTATACCTTGAATATACAAGAATGCAAAATCCATCTCAAAGTTCTCAAATGGCATATACGATGAACCTGCCGATAAACCTATCTTGTTCATACCTGGAGTCTCTGGATTGTAATAGTTTTTGCGAATAGGTGTTGTATCAAAGTAGAAACCAGCGCGTACTTGTGTACGTTCTGTAGCCTGATATTGTGCACCCGTACGGAAAATCATTGTGTTATGATAATGCTTAGGTGCTTTAATTTCGTAACCGTTAAGCACATTCTCTGTAAATTTCAAATTCAAAGAGTCATATGCATTCCAGAATACACCTTGAATATCTAACGATAAATCCCAACGGTCAGTTGGTTGGTACGCAACCCCTACAGTTAAGTTTGCAGGCATAGGCAATTGAGCGCGGAAAGTTCCTTCCTCAAGTGGAGGTAAAATAGACGATAATACTTGTTTAAGCTTTTCTCCGGCAAATTCAAGTTTAGCATCACCATGATCCACTTTCATTTTAATCTCGCCACGGTAAGTAGCACCAACAGTTACCTTCTCGCTAACATTGTACATAACACCAATGTTATATCCAACACCAACTTTAGATTTTCCGGTTACCTTAGCTCTTGCAGGCACAACATCGTCATAGTCTGCTGCATTAATGCCCATTTGGCCAAGAATACCACCAACAATAGGGTTTGATCCTGCCAATGTTGAGATATAGCCCACAGGCATAAGTCCGCGAGTTAAACTTACATTACCAATTGCAAGTTGTAAACCAGCACCAATACTTAATTTATTGTCTAAAAACTTATACGATACTGTTGGTTGTAGTACATATGACTTTAATGAAATTTCTTCCACTAAATCCGCACCTTTCCAGTTCTTAGGCCATTTTAAATGACTTCCGTAAGGAGTATTTATACCTAGACCAAAAGCAAAATTCTCAGATACTTTAAATCCGGCATAAGCATAAAATGGCGTACTGATAGGATTATTGGTATGTGCTTTATAATCGCCTTCTTTGTATTTTGCTTTTGTATAAATACCTGTAATACCTAAAGACACATCCATCGGATGTTCCATGAAGCTCAATCCCGCAGGGTTAAAATGGATGCTTTCCGCTCCTAATTTCATTGCAGTACCAACGTGTCCCATACCGGTTTGTTTGGTACTCATAACATTTACTTGATAACCTTCTGCAAATGCGCTTAATGACATTGCAGCTGTTAAGAGTGTAAGTACAATTTTTCTCATAGAGGATTATGTTAATTATTATATTCTAACTTAGAATGAAAAGCTTAGTGCTCTGTTTTAAAACAGCATACAAAAATAGAGGCTAACATTTTGTATTGTTTCTACTTTATGGTATGTAATCATCCTGCCACTTATAAAACGTTTTATTGCACAAAGGGTTATCTATAAATGATAGATTTTATAAAATGAGGTTTTTCAATTTATTTGCCTTATTTTTATGGCGCAATTAACAACAATATTATGATTGAATTTGAACTACAGGAGGAATATATTGAGCTTATTAAGCTTATAAAAGTAACGCGTATAGCGGAAAATGGAGGTATGGCAAAACTATTTGTTGACAATGGCGAAGTGTTGCGTAACGGCGAACCCGAGTATAGAAAAAGAGCCAAGATCACCAAAGGTGAGGTTATCGAATTATTAGGCGAAACTATAAAGGTTATATAAAAAAGAATGGTCTCCTTGATTTTTCTAGGAGACCATTCATCTAAAATATTAATTCTAATCATCAAAGCCTGGAGTAACATCCTGAATATACCATTCTGGTAGCTTAATCTCCACGCCTACAGGAGTAAACTCAATCAGAATAGGAATAACCACTTCTTCTATATCCAAAAGTATAGACGGATTCTCCATCAGGTAGTCGTATAAACCAAACTCATACACAATACTTCCGTCAGGATTACGAAGTTGAATCATGGAATTAATATCGCGCCCATGTTTTAAACCAAAACGTTGTATGTTGAAAGTGAATTGGTATGTTGGCACCTCACGGTCTTGGAACTCTAACATTTGTACACATGCGCACTTACGCTGTGTGGGAATATTTTCAAGGAATGTGGAGGCTGTAAGATCCGTAATCGTAAATATCGTAGGTAACGCTCGCGTAACACTCTCTTGATTGTACCCCCTTACCTCTACAATTACATCATCATGCGAGCACTCAAAATCCAATGTATCACGTGTAACTACTCCATCCTTTATCACAATCTCCTTGCTCCCAAGGTATAAATCGTCAAAACTATCTACATACTTTAAACCTTCCAAAATGTTGGGATGGGTAATTACAAAGGTTGAAAGAATCTGCGATCCACGGTCGTGTACCAACGTTTTCTCATCATTGTTCCCAACACCTACTATGGTGTACTTACCGGGAGCTATATTTAAGCGTGTGTGCTGCTGTGCTGCGGCATCGCCAAGCTCCACCCACTCGGTAACGTAGCGCCCTTGCTCGTCAAATAGGTACAACTGTATGCTACATATCTTTTCTTGCAATATGTCCACATTGTCATCGCCCAAATAACGGAAAGACAGATGCAAGGTCTCGCAATTATCTCTATCCTCTTTTATACAACTACCCACCATCAGTGCTAGTAGTATTACAAGTCGGAGTGAATAGGCTTTGTGTTGTTTCATATGTTTCTTGTTTGTTATTATAATATTGTATCGAACTAACGTATATTTTACCTGATACATCAGTCTTGCAAGGAACTCTCAGGTACTCAAATCAGATATCAATATCCTTCACGCAACGCACCCTGCCCTGCTCCCCTTGTGAGTTTAGAAGGTATAATATGCCATTTAATGAAGTAACAGCAAATCCGGGACGCTCGCTAGCAGTACCTCCTGTTAACGAGAACTCCGTACAGGATAAATGTACCATATTATCCCAACCGCTTCCTATCCTAGAGTGCATAACCGCCAACTCGCGCTGGTTTGGCGCTCGCCAGCCGGCAGGACACCGGTTAGTTGTTATCACTTGTTCAAGCGTATAAGTTGGTCCGCTCGGGTTCCATACATTGTCCATCACCAAGAAGCCCTTGTAAGTTCTGTTGGTCGCATCTCGTTCATTGTGTCTTCCTAATGTACTGGTCGATATTTTGTAGTCTCTTCTTGCTTTTGCATCAAGATAACTCATATTCACTTGTTGTGTTGCGCGTCTTATATCTCCGTTTACATAGTCAGGTCCAGGCTCTAACTGAACCAACCCTGTATAGATATCATTTACATCATTTTTCTTGTCAACGCCAAGACTGCGTACGCAGCGATAATTGTAATATACTGTGGATACTCCTTCGTGTCCCTTATCCCACGCTCCTACCGATGACCCTTCTGATGACCACAAACGAGTAGGTGCGTCGGTCGTATAATATGTAGGCCGAAGCCATCCTGTTGTTCTTTTAGTGCGTTTCACGGTGCTACACAAATAAAAATCCTCATCCCATGGATATTTACCTCCCCTATCAGTAGCTTTGATTGGCGCATCATCAGGATTATATAGTCTAGCATCAGTATTATAAACATCCTCCCCAATCCACATGTCTGTTAACTGATTAATGGATGCTAGATACCATGTAACCTCTTCCGGGTTATACACACCATTGGTAAATCTATTGCGTTGCATACAAGCAAAACGTACTTTATCTTTATAGGTGGAGTTAAGTCTATTTGTTTGTCTATCTTTCACAATCTGTCCTCTTGCAGCGCTCCATAATGCAAGTGTATTGTTATAACCATCTTTATCACTATAGCCCCCAAGATCTCCTGGGTCAGTATTACTATGATTTACCTCTCTCGTAAAACTATCATCAAACACCATCCGTCCCGTCTCATTCACTGTTTCAATACCCCATGCCTTCTGCGCCCCATTTGCGGCAACGCTATACATTGTTTGGATGGACTTTTGGCGTAGTGAAATAATACCCTCGGTAAGTACACTCATACCATCTTCGCTATACTTAGTTTTAGACAGAATATTGATTACCCTATCATTGCGGTTAACAAATTTTTTCCATAAATCCACGGGAGCTTCGCCTGTCACAGGATTTGAGTGATAATAAAACTCATCAATAAAAACAGTCGCGGCCACTTTGCCTTCTTTGTCCATAATGTGGTTAGGCATATCGCCCTCGTAATCTGCCACATTATCTTTCTTACATTCGTTTATAAGCCGTATAAGCTGATCCACATTAAGCAACTTACTCCTATCAGCACATACCGTCTGCAAAGTTACATCATCAGGGTAGGTTTCACTCGTGTAGTTCATATAGTTGTTTGTCGGATCATCGTAAACTCCATTAGTCATATTGTTGAGTTTAAACCATATCCACTTATAATCCTTCGATTTATTTGCTGCGGTAGATAATCCCTCGCTAAAAGGAGTACGTGCATACCATGACAATCCGCTTTGTACATCACTATGAGTTAACGTAATACCGTCCGTCTCATAATGTGCATCATAATTACGTATATTGGTGGACTCTATATAGTTCCCCTCTTGTCCCGGTTGTTGCTCCTCTCTTGCTGTAACTTCCACCTTTATTGAGTTCGCAGATTGTATTGTTATTTTATATTTATAACTGTGATTACGCAGTGTATTGTAGTCATTGGCATCTTTATTCTTATATCCCATGTGAATCATGTACTTCACCTCCGTTGCAACAAACTTGCTGCCCTCTTTATAGGAAAGCATTCCTGTAATCTCAACATAAGGTGCCGTGCTGGGAGCGTATACAAATGCTCCATTCTCATAAATCTGTTCGGGAGCATCCGGATTCTTTTCCTCTGGTGTAAGTTCTCGCTTTTCTTGTTTCTCGCGTAAAGCATACTGTTCATTTTCCGTCAGTGTAGCGGAAATGTTTTGTCGTGGCGTCTGCTTATTTTCCAGCATGTAAAAACCAAAACCATTGGCCGTTTCAAAACTCTTCCAGTCGGTAGTAAAATAATTGGCGATGTTGTCATCCTCGTAATCTGCGTTAAACAGTGCCGCAGTAGTCGGCACATTTACAATACGCCACTCTCGCGGGCGGAAGGCTACATTCTCATATTCCGCACCACTCTCAGTGGTGACCGTGAATGTTAATCGAGCATCTATGCGCGACACAGGTACAGTTACCGTGTTGGTGTTTTTTTGAATAACATCCGTAATGGCACTTCCACTCATCATAAAAGTACGACCTCGCGTGGTGGTTTGCTGTACTAATCGAGTAATTAGTTGTTTCAAATCCTCCTTCGTTTCAATAGCATCGAGTTCCTCCTTGCTTGTGTCATACATGTCCTCATTAGCATTGGCAATTACGTATACCATCTTGTCACGTCCGGACAAGGTGTTTAACGTCACTGAGCCGGTAGATACCTCGCCATTCTGAGTTTTATCACCGCTTCCCAATACATAAAAATTACCAAACTCCTTTTGTCCCTGACCATTAAATACAATAATAAACAAACTGTCCACATTGTACTCATCTTGGGTGCTGGACACTGCTCGGCTTACAACCTCGGCTCTTGTCACGTCAAAGTTAAGTGTCATTTGGCACGGAAGCCCCTCCTCAACCGTAGCCAAAGACATTAACTCATCGTCCACACAACTTGTTAGGTATAACCCGCAAAGTGAGCAGACAAGAAGTACTATTATAGGAAAATTCTTTTTCATAATCTTGGTCAATTAAATGGCGGAATTGTTATATCTGCATCAGTCCAACGCTCCACAGTGTAGGTAACCGTTAAGTCGGCCTTAGGACTCACATATACATGAATGCGTAAGTGCATATTGCGTTTTAACGCATTAGTTGGCTTATCTATAGTAAACGCTTTTAAAGCGTAATCAACACTGTTAGCCCTTAACCCAATTTTATATTCGCTCTGTGCGCTTTCAAACATATAGTACGGATTGGGTAGTGCCACACTCTCCCCACCTGCTACTGTGATACCGGTATACAGTATGTCAATTGGCATCATTGAAGTATTTGCGGGAGTTGCCGGTGTTCCTTGCTCAAACAAATACGTTTGATTAGGAATCATCTGGCTTAAACTAATTCTGTTTAGTGTAATATTATCCGATCCGTTATTATGCACCTCAAAGCTCACCTTTGCAGCCGTGCGTAATATGCTGAAATTTATATTCTTATTGTCTTTGTTTACAACAACTCCTCTTTTTATACAGGTAATAGGAAATGTGGGTGCTGCAGTAAGCAATGCATCTTGAGTTTCTGCCAGATATGGAATTGGAAAGCCCGAAATTACTTTCTCGCTTAAAGCTATTACGTCACAGCTTCCTCCAACAATACAACTGGTATTTAACCAGTCGGTTAACCCTTGGATACTCTCTTCATTAGCAATTAAATAATAGTCCAATGGGATGTTTGCAGGTACATTATGTATGGTGAATACTTGACTAGCAATATCGGCATTTTCCGATACATTAAGATATTTACCATAAATAACTACCTTGTTATTATCTGTAGGATCAATCATGATTACGCGTAGCGTACTTATTCCCTCTCCGGGAGGTAGTGTCTCGGCTTCGCCGGCGTTGCGGGTACTTAAGGTAATGTTTACAGAGGTTGTATCACACTCGGAATTCTCCTTGTCGTGCGAGCATGCCATCAAAACAATACATAGTAGCCCTATATATAGAAGTCGGAATAAATTGGTCCGTTTCATAATATCAAGTTTAGGGATGTAATCCGGGAGGCTTGTGATATTGTATTAAATTCCCCTATGCACAAACCAACATTGGGAATTTATTTAAAAGTGTAGTGATTATCTACTCTGCAATATGTAAATATTGCAGAGTAGATATGTAGTGAATAGAGTTAATTTTCCCATTCAACGCTAGTGTCAATAATATTCCAAGGGGTTACACTGACTGTTGCGATAACAGCTTTAAGGTTAGACGATCCCGGTTCTCCTACATTCTCATCTAATAATTCTAAATTAGTAATTCTGTATATATTGCCAGGAGCAAGTTTAATAGGAGTATCTCCAACTTTGTATGATTTTACAATAGCAAATTGTTTTACTTGGCAAGCCGGGAATGCTCCTGCAGGTAGATCACACTCTTCAAATGCAATAACTAATTTCGGATCTGCCTCTCCAGTAAAAAAGTTAAATGCGTAGCATGCATTAGTTGTTTCTGGGAATAACGTATTTTCATAATCTGTTTTACCTTCATTAACTAATTGTGGTTTATTAGGATGTATATAGCTTAAATTAAAACCGAAACCGGCATTGAAAAATCCTTCAGCTGATGCATTAGAATTAGTCGCAGTATAATCATAATTATCATACTCCCCATTGGCTATTTTAGTACTTATATTACCACCCTTTGACACATTATTAAGGAATACTCCCGAGAATTTAATGCTACTATATGATGGCGCATTATTATTATTCTTTCTAAGTGTAATCCCAGACGCCTCAATACGTGCAACTGCCGGATAAACCGTAATAGTTCCTTCATAACGATCATATGTCGTAGTCCCTTTTGGTATAGTCTTTTCAGCTGGATCCTGTGTTAGATCACCTCCCGCAAGTTCTCCCCAACATGAAACGGCAGTTCCTTTTTTTGTTTGGTCTAATGAAGTTACGTTATGTTCCATAATGTGAGATTCTGCTCCAGCGCCGGTATAATTAACAAATGCTTCAATCTTCGAAATTGTTTTAATATCAAAGAAAGTATGTTTAGCTAATTTTTCTGTTGCTATTCCTTCCGTATCGGAAACAAATGTTTTAATTCCAGTTTCGTTACCTGCAAAAGTTCCATGAATTTTTATTGTAATGGAATTTACCTCAATAGCCGCTTTATTTTCTGTGTCACCAGAAGTTTGCTCTCCTAGGTTAGTGATAGATTTTGTACCCGGAGTACTAATTTTAAATGACATAGCTTTGGGTCCATCCCCCATTAAGCCATTTTCATTCTTCACCACATCATCCTTCGCGCAACTCCACATTGTCGTTGCCGCTAACATTACTAAACATAGTTGTCTAATTTTCATAACATTAAATTTTTGAATAGTTAATAACATATTGCATGTAAAAAATTACTTAACCATCTGCTCCAACAGTTGCAGGTTATACTGAGCCTCGACTACACCGCTATTGGCAGCTGCGGATAGTAGTTGGCTCGCGGCCAAAAGGTCGCCTAATCGTAGCGCTAGTGCGCCGCGGGTGGCTGTAGCTTGTGGAGAAGTTCCTGCTTTCTTAAGCAGTTGCTCAGCCAGTGAATAATCTCCTGCTTCCATTGCCAAGTTGGCAGCGTTGACAAAGGCAGCAGTATCGTTCGGATAAGTGTTAATTATAGTTGATGTTACTGATTTAAATTTCTCGCTCTGCGGACCGTAATAGGCAGCCAACGCATTAAGCTGTTGTAGTGACATTGATTTTGCATTGGTTGCATACTGTGTCTGTAAAGCATTTATATCATACCCTTTTACCGTATAGTTAATGGTATAATCGGTGCGTCGTAGTGTAGGAAATACCTCGCGTAAAAGTACCTTGTAAGGTGCACCTCCGTCCAATAGTTTTAGTTTGCGCTCTTTAACTTCTGGCGAATCGGCAGAGTTTACAATAGCCAATAACTGTTCACGCGGTTGGTACGTTCCATTAGCAATAGCCAATCCCAAACCTTTCCAGTCCTCAGGTTCAAAGCTCGTTGTTACTAATGCTGCGGGTACATGTAGTTGCTGTGTAATATACTTACCTACCACACCTGCGCGGCCTTTAGCTAGTTTAGCGTTAAGGGCATAAGGTCCTTCGGGCGATCCGTATCCCTTTAGATTAATGCCTTGAATAGCTTCCGTTTTTGTATCGGTGTTGCGTACGGAACGAGCAATTTTATCTAGTTCGTACTTATTATTTGCTAAATTTTCAATAATACGGGTGCTGTTTACCGGGAATATAATAAACGCGCTACCACTTTCCTTGCGAGTAATTGGGATGGTATCCAATATGTACACGTAACGCAGTGGAAGTTGCTGAGTTGGCATAGCAACCATGCCCATTGGGGCATTTTCACTACCAAGAATAGCATTATTACATCCGCACTCATCGTTATTCACAACCAATTGGGAATAAGCCATCCACTCACTATAGGGTACAGACATTTTGTACAAAACAGCCTGATCTTTATGTCGTTTATTCCTAAAGCTAACGCCTGCATTGTTACTGGTAGCTAGCACGCCGTTGCGCTCATTGCTAAAGTAGCGGGAACGACCTGCAACTTCCAAAACAGGGAGTTGTTGTTCACGTTCATTGCTCACCAATTGAGGGCGAATAGTAATCATTTTATTGCTGCGTACAGCCTTCCGTTCCACTAAAACTCGCATCTCAACTACGAGAGAGTCTGCTACGCGCATTGCCTTTGCATCCTCAATAATCACCCCTTTATTGAACTTTGTTTGTCCAAAAGAGTACAATCTACACATGCTACAAAGAAGTAGCACACTAATCAGAGTAATATATCTCATAATAAAGCGTTTTTAGAAATAGTAGATAAGATTAAGAGCGGCCTTAGTAGGGCCAACGTAATTGTGTCGATATTTACCAATTTTTTCTCCGCATCGAGGACACTGATACCTGTCATAAATCATGTACAAGTATCCAATTCCAAGTGCTGCCTCCAAATTGAAATGCTTATTTAGTACCCAAGAATGGCCATAGGTAACGCCGGCTCCAACGCCCCAACCTTCAATACGGTAATCCTTGACGTTCTTTAAATTAGTTCCTAGAAATTTAAAATCGGTATTCCAATTTCCAAAATTGTATTGAGTACCAAGTAGATGTACTCCGAAGAAGTTTCCGTTAAACTTTTCGCATAGCCAATAACGAGCCTCCGGCTGTACAAGCCAGTGTTTCCATTTCTTGTTGTCCGAGAAAGTCCATGGATTATAATTGGCGCTAACGTCGAGCGACCATTTATTTGACAGTGCCACATCTACCCCCAAATTAAAGGTAGTGGTTGCATCATAGAGCAAATTTGTTTTAATTCCAACTTTTTGTGCAGGGATTGACACAAATAGCCCCATGAAGAGAAAAATAAACACAACTGTTTTTCTCATAATAGCAAATTGTAAGCGGTTAAATACTACATATACCTATAATATGTATCATAACTTCTAACAGAGAGGGGGGCTATTGTCAGTATGATATAACAAAACTATGAAAGTGAAATGACATAACAAATACAAAAACCGATATTTTTTTATTTATTTTATCTATTAGATATCATAATTTATTGTCATATACTATGCTTTGTTTTAAATAGTTACATGATATCGATATTAATTTATTTTATTATACTCTCGTAAAACATCGAGATTCTACGGTAGTAGTAGTAAATGCTGGGGTTGAGCAATTTTGTCTATGAAATACATTTCCAGTATTAGACTTAAATTTAACATAATAAGAAAATTAACATAAATACACATACATGAGGTAGTATATATACTAATAACACCGCTTTTTGTCTAGAATTTGACCTAATCCGTCTCAACCATTGGTTCGCGTCCTCTCTTTTTAAAACTACTTTTCGTACCAATCAAACGCACCGCATTTCAATAAAACGCTTGTCAAGCAGAAAACTAGTAAGAGAATAACTGCGCGCCACGATATGTGCGTAGGACAAAAGCAGCTGTGCTGATTATAATCGTTTTAGAGTTTCTTTTTTTAATTGTTCCTTTTGGTTTTGTATCTTTGTCTATGCGCATTGTTAGTTAAACTCTTTACTAAACTTATAAAATGTGATTGGTATGAAAAAAACATTTTTAATTCTGGCATACATTTTATTCATCAGTCTATTTGGTTTTGCAACATGGAAACAAGACAATTTTATGGTTGTAGTATTACCTCTTTTTGTTTTCGCGACATGGGGTTTTGGGTATTTGTTGAAAAAAGCTTCTTAAGTTGTTCCCGGTAAAACTCCAATACAATATCGAAGTACAAATTGTAAAACGTAATAGTTTTTTTGCACATCAAACAAGTTGCTAAACAATAGCCTGTAGACAAATAACAATAATCAAATAGCCATTTCCTTGATCCCTTGCTTTTTTTCTTGACAATCCATCCTGTAGTATTTCCACATATCTCTTCTTTATTTTGGGTTGGTCTCAACCCCTTCTTGTTAGCCTCTCCCTATCCGCGCCCTGGTTACTCTCTGGTTTCGCCCTGTCAAGTCCGTATTAACTTCGTATTAAGTTCGTGTTATATTCGTGTCTATAGACTCGAAGTTGATACGAACTTAATACGAAGTTGATGCCTAGTTGATAGGGGGAGACCAGAGAGCAACCAGAGAGTAAACAGGGTGATACATTGGGGATGGTGTGAGTATGGGATTGGTGAGGAGATACGTTGAGAGCAGATGGGAAAGGATAAATATGTAATGAATGGGACAAACTAATTGCAAAATCAAAGTAACCATAGAGTGAATGGTAATAATATAGAAAAACGCTAGTATTTTTATTCGAAAAATTTAAAAATGACAAAGTAAATATTATATTTGCAGAAATATAGTAGATGTGGGAGTGGTTTATAACGTTTTCGCTTTGAGTTCGATAACGTTTGTGTAACAGATTTTATAGCAAGTGCTAAAATTAACACACTAAAATAGATAACAGATGTCGTCATTTAATTGTAACAAAATAAGTCACTTGACAGTGAAGCGCGACGCGTTTCAAGGTGAGGTTGACGGAAAGAAAGTAGACTTGTATGCGCTTTGTAACGCAAACGGTGTAGAAATAGCGGTAACTAATTACGGTGCTTTTGTAGTGTCGGTAATGGTACCTGACAAAGATGGAAATTTTGCCGATGTAGTGCTTGGACACAATTCATTGGAAGAGTATATAAATACACCTGAGCCATATTTAGGATCGGTGGTTGGACGTTATGCTAATCGTATTGCAAACGGTTGTTTTACACTGGATGGTGTAGAGTATAATTTAGCAATTAACAATGGCCCAAACTCACTACATGGTGGAAAAACCGGTTTTAATAAAAAAGTGTGGGATGTGTTATCGGCCGATTGCGAGCATATCACTATGCAATATGTATCGCCAGACGGTGAGGAAAACTATCCGGGAACATTGACAGTTACTATGACTTACCGTTTAACAGCGGATAATGCTCTTGTAATTGATTATGTAGCGACTACAGATAAGAAAACTGTGGTTAATTTAACAAATCATGCTTTCTTTAATTTAGATGGACAGAAAAATCCGGCTAAAACAATTACGCATGATGTGTTGACAATCAATGCAGATTTCTATACGCCGATGGATGCCGTTTCTATCCCAACAGGGGAGATTGCAAAAGTGGAAGGAACGCCAATGGATTTCCGTACGCCGCACACGATTGGTGAGCGTATTGATGCCGATTTTGAGCAATTGGTATTCGGAAAAGGATATGATCATAACTATGTGCTAAATAAAAAAGAGGTTGGCGAACTTTCGTTTGCAGCCAAAGTATTGGATCCGGATAACGGACGTACTTTAGAGGTGTTTACAACCGAGCCGGGAGTGCAACTTTATACCGGTAACTGGTTGGGTGGTTTTGCAGGAAAAGAAGGTGCTACCTATCCGGAGCGTTCTGCTTTCTGCTTGGAAGTGCAACACTTCCCGGATTCGCCTAACAAACCTCATTTCCCGTCGGTGGTATTAGCTCCGGGCGAGGAATACACTCAGCAGTGTGTATATAAATTTGGTGTGGAAAAATAATAAGTTAAATTAATAATATTCTAAATTAAAATCATGAGTACTAAAACAGCGACAGCAGCACCCGTGAGCTATGTAGGACCATTTATTACAATGGTTGTATTAATGGCGTTGGTTGGATTTCTAACCGTGTTAAATCAGCAATTTCAAGCACCTCTTCAAGCAGCGTTCTTGTCTGAGGCAGGTGATTTAAAAAACACTTTAACTACTTTTATTACTTTCTCATTCTTCCTTGCTTACCTTGTAATGGGTACTCCAAGTGCTAAGATGGTTGATAAAATTGGTTACCGCGGAACTTTGATTAACGCGTTGTTAATTCTAGTTGGTGGTTTAGCTCTTTTCGAAGTGTCAGCTTATCACTATGATCAATTTGGAACTATGGTAAACTTAGGTGGAGCAACAATTCCAGTAGCTTACTTTATTTTCCTTATCGGTTCGTTTGTAGTAGGAACTGCTATGACATTCCTTCAAGTGGTTGTAAATCCTTACTTAATTGCTTGTGACGTAACAGGAACAAGTGGTGTGCAACGTCAGACTATTGCTGGAGCAGCTAACTCAACAATGACTACTATCGCTCCTTTCTTTGTAGCGTTTGTAATCTTTGGTGGACGTACTGCTAGCGATATTCAAATTGGTTCATTATATGTTCCTTTCGCTGTATTAATGATATTAGTTGCGTTGTTAGCGTTTGGTTTAACACGTATCAATCTTCCTGAAATTGCAGGAACATCGGCAGGTAAAGAAGAGAAATTAGAGAAGAGCGTATGGAGCTTCAGCCACCTATCTATGGGTGTGTTAGCAATTTTCTTCTACGTAGGTGTTGAGGTGGCAGTAGGTGCTAACATCAACCTTTACGCAATGTCATTAGGTGAGTCTTTCGCGGCTAAAGCGGCTACTATGGCTTCTCTTTACTGGGGAGGTATGTTAGTGGGACGTCTATGCGGAAGCTTTATCAGCAAAATTCCTGGAAACGTTCAGTTAATCTTTACATCTATCGGAGCAACTGTATTGGTAGTTCTTTCTATGGTTACAGGTAACCCATGGTTATTAGTAGGAGTAGGTTTATTCCACTCAGTAATGTGGTGTGCTATCTTCGATATGGCTATCAAAGGTCTTGGACGCTATACTTCTAAAGGTTCAGGTGCGTTGATGTTAGGTGTTGTGGGTGGTGCTGTACTTCCATTAGTACAAGGTATCATGGCTGACGCTATCGGTAACTGGACTTGGACATGGTCTATCGTTGTTATCTCTGAGCTTTACTTATTATTCTACGCTTTAGTAGGTAGCAAAGTAAAACAAACTGACAAACAGTAATAAAAAAATAAACTATATAATGCCGGCTTACTCTTAGGGCAAGCCGGCATTGTTATCAAAATATTAACTACCAAAAGATCACTATCATGGATATTACTAAAGTAAGAGAAAAATTTGCTGAGCTATATGGTGAGGCAGGTTCAGTATATACATCGCCGGGACGTATTAATATTATCGGTGAGCATACAGACTACAACGGAGGTTTTGTACTTCCTGGAGCTGTAGACAAAGGAATGGTTGCAGAGTTAAAGTTTAACGGAACTGATAAAGTACGTGCTTTTGCTTTGGACTTAAATGAGAGCGCAGAATTCGGATTAAACGAAGAAGATGCTCCAACACAAGGATGGGCAAAATACATTTTCGGTGTTTGTCGTGAGTTAGCTAAACGCGGTGCTCAAGGAATTACCGGATTTGATACTGTATTTAGCGGCGATGTGCCTCTAGGAGCAGGTATGAGCTCGTCGGCAGCGTTAGAAAGTACTTATGCTTACGCGTTGAACGACATGTTAAAACTTGGTTTCGGTACTATGGAACTTGCAAAAGTTGGTCAGTCTACTGAGCACAACTACGTAGGTGTTAAATGTGGTATTATGGACCAATTTGCTTCTGTACACGGTAAAGCTGGTCACTTAATGCGTTTGGACTGTAAAACAGGCGAGTTTGATTATGTACCATTCGATCCTGAGAAATACGGTTACAAAGTAGTATTAGTAGATAGCTGTGTAAAACATGAGCTTGTAGGTTCTCCTTACAACCGTCGTCGTGAAAGTTGCGAACGTGCTGTTAAAGCAATCCAAAAAAATCATCCAGAAGTAGAATTCCTACGCGATGCTAAAATGGAGTGGTTAGATGAAGTTATCGGTGAGATTACTCAAGAGGACTATATCCGCGCATCTTACGCTATCAGCGAAGTAGACCGTTTATTAACTGCTTGTGCAGCTCTTGAAAAAGGTGACTACGAAACTGTAGGTCAAAAAATGTACGGAACACACACTGGAATGAGCGTGTTGTACGATGTAAGCTGCGAAGAGCTTGACTTCCTTAACGAAGTGGCTAAAGAGTGTGGCGTTACAGGATCGCGCGTTATGGGCGGTGGATTTGGTGGATGTACCATCAACATTGTAAAAGCTGACAAATACGATAACTTTATTGCTACTGCGCAAAAAGTGTACAAAGAGAAATTTGGTATTGATTGTAAAATCTATCCGGTGGTTATCTCTGACGGTGCACGTTGCCTAGCATAATTTATTGACTGAGATATATCTGAAAAACCTGTCTAACTTAGTTAGACAGGTTTTTTTTATTGCTATATTTTCAATGCATTTGTAATTATTTTCATAATAAAACAATAATTTTCATATTTTAGCTGTAACTTTTAGATATAGGTGGGCGTCATAGGGGCAAACCAATAATACAAATATTATGAAACTAAAGTTATTGTTAATTGCATTTGTGCTGTTTAGCACGTCGGTGTTATCAACTGTCGTAGCGCAATCCTACCCGTCAATCCATATTTATGGTAAATGTAAATTGATGGATGGGCGCGAGCTGACCGGATTTATTACAACTGAATGGAAACATAATTTATGGGTGGCTTCTTTCTGGCCGTTCAAAGCAACGAATGAATCGGCAAAATATTTTTATGGAAATACGCGTATTCATTTTGGGCCTAAAAGATCATTCTCACCTCAGTTACATATGTTTTCATGCCGTTATAGAGACCTAAGCAAACAGCGTCCAATAACCGATGATGTAATGGAGGTAACTTTTAGAAACGGTGAAACGATGCAAGTGCTGTACAACAAATCAATGGCAATGGGAATCCATACGGAGAGTGGCTTTTACAATCTTCGTTGGAATCAGATAGTGGAGCTTGAGTACTTTGAAGCTCCTAGCAATGCCAAAGTACCTTTTGAGAAACCAATCTTTGCACGCGTAGAATCCATTCATGGAATATATGAAGGAATGGTATTAACTCTAAACGTAAATAATATTCAGCAGCGAACTATAAGTGGAATGGATGGAATGACGTTGGATGACTTATTGGATGCCACAAGGAGAGATCCGAGCTATCCGTTAACCAGACTAAAAGGAAATTTATATGTTTATATGCCATCTTTTGGACATGTTAGAGCTCCATGGTCTAAAATTGTTGGTATTACTCGAATTGATGCAGGGAATTTAGCGTCCTATTCATACAATGCAAATGTTAAGCCTAAAGCACTAATTGGTTCTGTAACCACAAATAATGATGAGACATTTAAGGGCCCTATGGCTTATAATCTTGACGCAACCTATAACTTCGAAATGCTTGTTGGTAAAAATGAGGAAATCCAATATGATATTGTATTTGACCAGATATCTTCAATTACCCCTTTAAACTATACCTCCTCAATAGTTAATTTACGTAATGGGGGAAAAGTAATATTGGGAGATTTAGATGATGTCAATGGATATAATGAGGGTATAATGCTACTTAATGAGTTGCTTTATATACAATGGAAGGACGTAAGGACGGTAAAATTTGAGTAATAATGTATGAATCGAAAAGAATATAACGAAACTGTTACTCTTTGGTCAGATGCTCTGTATCGCTTTGTTTTAAAATCATCTAAAGACGAGAGTATGTCTGATGATGTTGTCCAGGAGAGCTTTATTGCTTTATGGGATAACCACAGCGATATTGGTGTTACTAAAGCAAAAAGTTTTCTTTTCACAACGGCATACAGGCGAATGATTGATTATATACGTCAGGCCAAAAGGTCTACAACCTTAGACGGTACAGACAATAGTGAGACTACTTCTGTTGACGAAAGTTACTTTGATTTATGTGAAGCCCTTGAAAAGGCTCTTGCAAGATTACCGGACATTCAACGAGCAGTAATCTTATTACGCGATTATGAAGGGTATTCCTATCAGGAGATATCAACTATAACAGATTTATCTGAATCGCAGGTAAAGGTATATATATTCAGAGCTCGCTGCGCGATGAAAAATTATATTGGAAAAAAGGAGTTGTTGATATGATGTATATTATGATATATAATATTCAAGATATAAACACGCTGTATAAAAGCAGGATAATGGAACGAAAATTATTTTAAGCTTATGAACCGGTTAGATAATGAAAGAATGAGTACTTCAAATATTACTATGGAAGAAATGGAATGTATGAGTGATGAGCAATTGATAATGATGATGGATTCTTGTGATGAAGTTAATCATTTGCTTGAAATGATGGATGATGAAATAGTTGTGGAGGATAAAATGAGAGTGATGTATTCTAACAAAGAACTTTTATATTTAATTCCTGAAACATTTCCAAAGCTCGTGCCAAATAAGGATATAGTATACCACAAAAAGGAATCGCTATACCAAGTGCATAGTATTACAACAAATATATTCTTTAGAACTGCGGCGTCGGTACTGATACTGTTGGGATGTGGATTAGCTTTTTGGAATGCTCAGAAGATTGATGACACGAACCACGACCCTTATATCGTTGTAAGTGCTCCCAATGTATTATTTGACATCGAGGATATTGTATTACCTATAGAGCCGGTGACATCTCTATTTTCAAAGGTTGCGAATGTAGCTAAAATACAGCCGGATATTGTTATTGCTCATAGCCAAGTAGAAATACTGCCTCAACCCGCAATACCGGGAGATATTATCTTCACAGAAGCTGCTACACATTGGGTAGCAACCAGTGGATTAGTGGGGGATGTAGAAATTTATCACGGAAATAAAACTCCTTAAAGGGGAATCAACAATTATTACAAACTAATCTATAAATAATGAAAACAAGAATTTTATATATATTATTATTCATGCTTTGTATGAATAATATCGCTTATTCGAACCATGTAAGCGATTCTGTTAAACTCCGTATTTATAATATAGAACCAACGGAGAAGGAGAAGAAAAGCATCACAATTTATAATGATGACTTAAATGTTAGAAAGAAAATGAATCATAATGTTGCTAATATAAAAGCGGAGGTGGAATTTTCAAATTCCGTACAACAAAAAGACCTTAAAATTAAGTCTTTTGGACGTAATAGCGGAAAAGTTTTATGGCAAGGGGTGTATTTTGGCTTTACGAATTATTTGAATGGGGATGATTATAATGTGGAATTAGATTGGGCTAGGTCATGGAGTTTAGCTATAAATCCATTTCATTATAGTATAGGAAGGTTTTCCATGGGGCTTGGTATGGAGTATCAACGTTTAATGTTTGCGGATGATTATATGACAATTACAACAAATAAAGATAAGGTGGTTGAACCATTAGCTATAAATAGTCAATATGATATTAAACGAAATACGTTTAAGCAACTTTATATCACAGTACCAATACTGTTTAACCTAACGCCTAATAGTAAAACGATATATGCTAATATTGGCGGAATTATGGGTGTACGTGCGTTTAGTAGAACCAAGGTGGTGTACAGATATGATGGAAAATCGGATAAAATGGTTAGTACAAACCGTTTTTCTGTAAACCCGGTAAAATTTGATGTGACAGGGCGGATTGGTATTCGCGACCTATGTTTCTTTGCCAATTATACAGTGACAAGAACATTTAAAAAGGAGAAGGGACCGGATATCAGTCCGTTAACCCTAGGTGTAGGATGGACATGGTAACTCATAGAAATAAAAAAAGTAGAAGGTTAATCTTCTACTTTTTTTATTTCTATGAGTTGGAAACTACCCCTTAATCTCGTCAAATCCTTCTCCAAATACTCCCATAACAGTATTCATGGTCATAAATGCTTTTGGATCTACACGTTTAATAGTTTTTAAAATCTCTGTAGCTTCGTTTTTACGAGCAATGACAACAAGCATTTTGCGTCCTTGTTTTGTGTACCATCCTTGACAATCAACGGCTGTTACGCCTCGATGTAGCTCTTTTGTGATGGTGTCTGCTACCATTTCGTAATTGTCGCTAAAAATGAATAGTTGTACAGATTGTTTCTTACCGGTAAGGATAAAGTCAACCGTAAAGGAAACAACACCCATCATTACGTAACCATACATTAATGCCTCAAGATTAAAGCTTATTAATAGTGTGGTAGCAATTACAGTAAAGTCTGCGAACATAAGCACTTTACCGGGACTTACATTTTTATACTTGGTCCATATCATGGCCACAATATCCGTACCTCCCGTACTACCTCCATGTGAAAGCGCTATACTCACGCCGACACCTGTAAGCATTCCGGCAATAACGGTTCCCATAAACTTGTCGCTGACAATAGCTTCAGGAAAGAATGGCTGCATTATGGCAAGTATACAACTGCTTACAATAATGGCATAGACCGTTTTGATACCAAATTTAGGCCCTAAAATTTTGAGGGCAACAACTAACAGTACCGAATTAACAAGAAAAAAACCAACACCCACAGGAATCCGCTCGCCCGATAAGTAATAAATTACTGTACTCAAGCCGGTAGCGCCTCCACCAACAACTTTTAAAGGTACTGTAAGCGCTGTTGCAGCGAAACAGTAAAATAGCAATCCTACGGTAATGAAAAGGTAGGATCTAACTTCGTCCATAATTTTTTTTGAGTGTGAAGGAGCTCCTTGTGGATTTACTTGTTGCTCTTTCTCTAAACTCATAGTTTCTGAATTCATTTAAACTAATTTTTAATGTAAGTACGGTTCCATTTCCACATGGAAACGGAACCGATATTATAAAGTCCTAATTAGAAGCTTATTTTTGTTTAGACCATGTGTCTTTTAGTCCAACAGTTTTATTAAAGATAAGTTTATCAGAGTTTGAGTCCTTGTCTACGCAGAAGTAGCCAAGACGCTGGAATTGGAAGCGATCTCCCGATTTTGCATCTTGTAATGCGCGTTCAAGTTTACAGTTAGTTAGTATGTTTAATGAGTCCTGGTTAATAAACTCTTTAAAGTCAGTGTCTTTGTGTCCGGCAGGATCCTCGTCTTTGAATAAACGGTCGTATACGCGAACTTCAGCATCCACAGCATCCGATGCTGCTACCCAGTGTAATGTTCCTTTTACTTTACGCTGACTTGCTTCTGTCCCGCTACCACTACGAGATTCTGGATCGTACTCACAATGAATGGTTGTAATGTTACCATTTTCATCCTTCTCAACAGATGTTGCTTTTACAATGTAAGCACCTTTTAAGCGAACTTCCTTGCCTGGAGATAAGCGGAAGAATTTCTTAGGAGCATCTTCCATGAAGTCCTCACGTTCAATGTATAGCTCACGTCCAAAGGTAACGTCGCGCACACCTGCGTTTTCATCCTCTGGGTTGTTTTCAATTTGTACTTTCTCTGTTTTGCCTTCCGGATAGTTGTCAATAACAACTTTTACAGGGTCAAGGACAGCCATAACACGTGGGGCTACTGCATTTAAATGTTCGCGCACACAATATTCAAGTAATGCAACGTCAATAACAATTTCTCTACGTGCAACGCCTACTTTCTCAGCAAAGTTGCGTAACGACTCTGGTGTGTAACCTCTACGACGTAATCCGCAAACTGTTGGCATACGTGGGTCATCCCAGCCTGCTACCAATCCTTTTTGTACTAGCTCAAGTAAACGGCGTTTACTCATTACTGTGTGGCTAAGGTTTCTACGTGCAAATTCAATTTGACGTGGGCGGTATTCTGTATCGAAAAGTTGGTCAATAAACCAGTTATACAATGGACGGTGTACCTCGAACTCTAATGTACAGATGGAATGAGTAATTCCTTCAATATAGTCACTTTGTCCGTGAGTAAAGTCGTACATAGGATAAATGCACCATTTATCGCCTGTGCGGTGGTGAGGAACGTGCATAATGCGGTACATAATTGGGTCGCGCATTAGCATATTGGACGATGCCATGTCTATTTTGGCACGCAATACGCGTTCACCTTCTTTAAATTCTCCTGCCTTCATACGGCGGAAAAGGTCTAAATTCTCCTCTGGAGTACGGTCGCGGAACGGACTGTTTGTTCCCGCTTGCGTAGGTGTACCTTTTTGTTCGCTAATAATAGCAGCACTTTGATCGTCTACATATGCTTTGCCGTCCATAATCATTTTTTCGGCCCAGTTATATAAATCGTCAAAATAGTCTGAGGCATAGTGAACAGCACCTTCCCACTCAAAACCTAACCATTTAATGTCCTCCTGGATAGAGTCTACATATTCTACATCCTCTTTTGACGGGTTGGTATCATCGAAACGTAGATTACATTTTCCGTTATATTTTTTTGCTAAACCAAAGTTTAGACATATAGAGGTAGCGTGACCAATGTGAAGGTATCCGTTTGGCTCCGGTGGGAAACGAGTGTGTACACGTCCTCCGTTTTTGCCTTCGGCAATCTCTTCCTCAATGATTTGTTCTATGAAATTCAGCGATTTGCTTTCAGTTTCCATAGCAGAGCTATTGTTTGTAGTATCCATATTGCTCAGAATTTATATTATTTAAATAACTATTATCTCTTTTACTGTGTTTCCTCTTTATACGTGGCCTCTTTTTTGTATATTTCGACACGCTAAGAGTTTCTCTATACAGACGGAATCAGAACATGGTTGCAATGTATCTATTTATCATCTTAATAGGGTACAAAAGTAACTAATTTATGAGAGTTTTAAAACTTTACGTATATTTGCGCAATGAAAAAATTACTTTATATCATTATATTATGCTTAACCCATACATTGGTGTGGGGACAACGCGATCTTGGACGTACTAACGAGTTCATGGATCACAGATTAATGGAAGGTGAAGAAGGAGAAAAACAGGACCAAACACATAATAAAGACTCAGTTAAACAGGAGCATGTTGACCACTTTCGCCACAACTGGCAGTGGAAGAATGACGGGGTGTATAAGCAAATTATACCTTTAGATACTTTGCCTGACGGCATACATAACTACAATTACATTTTTAAAAAATCAATATCCAATACTTACTTGGCCAATTTTCCGTCTCCTTACGTGTCGGATATTTTTATGCTACGTGGTGATGATGAGAGTTTTTATCAGCTTTCTTCAGTGCGTGCTTATTTGTTTAAGCCGGTGGATATGTTGAATTTTAACACAACTACACCATTTACGCAACTTTGGTACTCCTCTGGAGGAGGAAAAGGGAAGAATGAAACCATGCTAAATGTTTGGCATACGCAAAACATAACGCCTTTTTGGAATGCGGGTTTCCGTTATAACTTAATATCGTCAGACGGTAGGTATATGAACCAAAAGTCCAAAGCCTATAATCTATCCTTTTTTACCTCTTATGAACGTGAAAGGGTGGCTATAAACTTCTTTATTAATCAAAACAATGGACACTTCAATGAAAATGGAGGTGTTGCGGACAAGGCGTTTGTGCGAGATTCTACGGATGAGAAAGCTGAGAATATCCCTGTGAAATTAGGTCAAGGTGTAAAGAACGTTTATAGAAACTTTAATGCCAACTTGATGGCACAGTACAATATTGGGCGCGAAAAAGAAAAGGTTGTAAATAACGATACCACCTATACCTATCCGTTTAGAGCTGTATTGAACATGACGGTGGAGGATAATATGTGGCGTTTTAGAGAAAACACCGTGTATCCGGATTTTTTCAATAATACTTACATTGACGAAAGTCAGAATGTGGACGTTACTGACAATATGATTATGCGTGTTGCGGGTAAATTAATATTGAATGAGCATCCGCGCTTTAGAGGTATCCCAGGAGTATACGCGGGTGCAACCTATGAGTATGATAAATACCACCAAAAAGTAAGTTATGACTTTAATACCAAGCTTACCGAAATGGGGAATTTTACTCACAATAATCTTTTCCTTACAGCGGGTATCTTCAATTTAGATACAACGGTACGTCTCAACTACAACGTGCATGGAGCGCTGTCTGTAGCCGGAAGTTATATTGGAAATTTTCAAATTGGCGGGTTTGTACAACATGCTTTTAACAGGGCGAAGACTTCATATATACATGCCGAGGCGGATGTATCACTACGCACGCCCGATCCTTTCTTTTCTCGTTATATCTCGAATCATTTTATCTGGGAAAATGATTTTAAGGATACGAAACGCATAGACATCTCCGGAAAATACGTAAATACAAAAACGCGTACCGAATTGGGTATTGGACTGAATAATGTATTTGGATATGTTTACCTTGATACATTGGCATTGCCAAAGCAAGAAAATAGCGGAATCATGGTAACATCCGCTTGGGTAAAGCAAAATTTCCGTGCCGGACGTTTTCATTTTGACCAAACACTTTATTGGCAAAGTAGTTCAAATAAGGATGTGTTGGATTTACCAATGGTTGCGGTATACTCTCATAACTATTACCAAAATGCATTCTTTAAAGATGTATTGAAATTTCAAATAGGGTTTGATATGTTTTACAATACTGCATTCTATGCCGATAATTATCAGCCGGCATTAATGCAATTCTATAATCAAAGACAGGAAAAAACAGGTAATTATCCGAAGTTCGATGTATTTGCTACTTTCGGAATTAAACGTGCCACCTTCTTTGTTAAATATGAGCACTTAAATTATTTATTTACCAATGGAGAGTACTTCAGTGCCCTGGATTACCCTATAAACCCTGCTATGGTTAAGTTTGGTTTACGTTGGAATTTCTATGATTAAATAAGTGTGGCTTTATAATGTTTTATTGTGTAAATGGACATTATAAAGCCATTTTTTTTGTCTACATGTCGGCATGAATGAACGCCGAAACTCTTTTCAGTCAAGTAGGCTGCGTTTTGTTTTGCTCCATTGTTATGAGTTACACAGCAAAATTAAATTACTCAAGTAGCCATTTGTCTATTCCATCCCGTCTTTTTGTTTTTGAGTTGGTAACTATTAAAGTGGCATCGATAACATATGTTATAAATATGCTAAGTATGTAAAAACGATGTGAGTACGCAACTTTTAATACTTATAATTTATCTTTTTTTGTTTTATCTACGTAAAGGGAAATATGGGTTTAAAAATAATAATATCTCTTATCATGTTTGTAATGTTGTTTTCCTGTAAGAAACAACAGCCAGAACCTACACCTTTTATTATTCAACCTGCTTCAGCATTAGACTCAATATTACGAGCCAATAAAATTACAGCCTCAACGCAATATAGCACAACAGCTTTTTATGTGTATCAGGGATATTCCAGAGGATTTCATTATGAGCTGCTTAAGTCCTTTGCCGAGTATTTGGATGTAAAACCTGTTATAACGCAAGTAAATAACAATACCGCACATGCTGTAAACAAACTGTCCGAAAGGCAATTTGATTTGTACGCAGCCACAGTTACAAATACAGAGTGTAGGAAGCATCGGGTGCTACTAACCGAACCTCTATTCTATACGGATATGGTACTAGTGCAACGGAAGAAAGAGCCGCTAATCACTGATCCTAAACAGCTAGAAGGAGCGGAAATTGTGGTGTTACAAAACTCACTAGCGCAGCAGGAGCTACAACGTATTGCCGACTCGCTTGACTTGCAATTTATATTTAAAGAGTTGACCAATGATGAATCTACAGAGGATATGTTAAATATGGTTGAGGAAGGAGTGGCAGATTTTACTGTAGTGGACTCGCATATTGCTAACACATTTCAGTACTCAATGACAAATATTACACCATCCCTATATATAAATAAAGATATGCCTGTGTCATGGGCTTTCGACGAATATTCGCCCGATTTATTATTTGAAGCGAATGAGTGGATAAAACAGATGAAAGCCAATGGAAACTTGGATAAACTCTATAAGAAATACTTTGAAAATAGTATAAATAATCAAACCAATAAATCCCGTTACCTAAATTTGGTACAAGGAACGCTATCACCTTTTGATAAAATAATAAAAAAAGAGAGTAAGCGTCTAGGATGGGACTGGCGATTGTTAGCATCGCTAATTTATGCAGAGTCAAACTTTAACCCCGATGCAGTGTCAGAGAAGCAGGCTTATGGTTTAATGCAAGTTTTGGAAGAAACTGCCTATACATATAATGGCGATGATTTTATCTCTCCCGAAGGGAATGTACATGCAGGAGTGAGCTATTTGCTATTTTTAGATAAAGTGTTTAGTAAATTCCCTATTGACTCTACAGAAAAAATTAAATTCATGCTTGCAGCCTACAATGCTGGTGCAGGACATGTAAGAGATGCACAACGACTGGCAGAGAAATATCATCGCAATCCATATATATGGGAAGGAAATGTGGATTATTATATGTTGAATAAGCGTAATCCTAAATATTATATGGATACATTATCCTACTATGGCTACTGTGATGGTAGACAAGTTTATAATTATGTCAATAAAGTGATGGACACCTATAACGCTTATAAACATGTTAAAGACTAAACATTTTTAGAACATGACATTTGAAAACCCTCGTAATTTATATAACTTTGCAAAATAGATATAGTTGATTATGCCTTATAGAAGATTACCTAATACCGACGCAGCAAGAATAAGAGCATTAAAAGCTGCCCTTGAAGTTGTTGATAACATATCGGTTAACGATATGGCTTATTCGTTTTCATTACGTCAACGAATAGAGTTTTTCTTGCCCAAATTTGAAGCAGCTACATCAACATCAAAGGATGCCAAGTCAAGACAATGCGAAAATAGTCCAAAATTCAATGAATATGCCAAGAAAGCGCGACTCTATGTTTCGCATTTTATCCAGGTGTTAAATATGTGTATAGCTAGGGGTGAGCTTAAACCTCAAGCACGCTTATTTTATGGGTTGGACGAACACTCGGCTAAAGTTCCTAATTTGGTATCGGAAGCAGACCTAGTAGAGTGGGGCGATAAAATAATTAAAGGCGATGCAGAAAGGATGAGTAATCGTATGGGAAACCCTATATATTGTCCTTCAATAGCAGTAGTGAAATCGCATTTTGAAAACTTTAAGCAAAACTACTCTTTTCAGAAAATGTTGCAGGTAAATAGTGCGCGTTACAGCTCGGAGGTTGCACAAATCAGAGCTAATGCCGATGCTCTAATCCTATTAATATGGAATGAAATAGAATCGCATTATGAAACGGTGGAAGATCTGGAAGAACGCAGAAAGATGTGTGAAAACTATGGAATTACCTATGTATTCCGTCGTGGAGAACGAGAAATGCTAAGACGTAAAAAGGAAGCTGAAAAAATAACACTCAAACTATTTTAAGTAGTAGAGTTTATATACCATAAAGAAGAGGTTGACAATTAAAATGTCAACCTCTTCTTTATGGTATATAACTTCCCACTAACCTTATATATTAACGCCTACGCGTAAGGTAAACATCCGCGGTGACGATAAATAATCGGCAGTATTCATTCTGCGGTTATTGAAAATATTCGTAACCTCTCCACTAATGTTAATGCGATTACTGTAAAAACCTTTAGAGATACGTGCGTCCCAAGCAACAAAACCGGCCAATTTTGCAGTATTAAGCTCGTCCGTAAATTGTTTGCTTTTATATAGCCCTCTAATCATAGCATCAACAAAGCCACCTGTCCATAATAAATATCCTTTAATCTGATTCTTTGGAGCATACGTCAGCAACTTTCCATTCATCTGTTCGTCCTCCTTATAATTAACAATCTTGGCCTCGTTATAAGTATAGTTTACATTAATCTTCAATCCATGTATTGGCATGTAGTCAATATCCGTTTCTAAACCCTTTAGTTCAACCTCGGTAATGTTTTGACGTTGATAAATGTCCTTATTACCCCACATTTTTTCGCCTGTAGCTATATATTGCAAAAAATCTCTACCCTTACCATAATATGCGGAAGCACTTAAATTAATGCGTTTCAGTAAAGTGATATTAGCTCCCAGTTCGTAGTTATCCAGTTTCTCTGGTCCAAGTGCTGGATTAGCAATAATAGGCTTGCCCCATCTAAAGCCTGATCGGCATAAATCTTGTAATATCGGAGCACGAAATCCCTGCGAATAGGATCCATATAAAGAAATAGCATCTGTCGGATTTACGCGCACGGCAACTTTAGGCGAGAAGTGTTCCCATCTGTTGGACTCCCACGCGCCACGATGGCTGTTGTATCCTGCCACGACATCACCATTAGCCTCAAACCATCCATCATGAAAATAGGCATTATCATACCGCATTGCCAATTGCACCCATATTTTGCGTTTTAGTAAATTAATTTCATCCTGAATAAATGCCGACACCATATCCAGCTTTCCCCTATTAATAATCTCATCGGGAGTCTCAATATAGGTATCAATACCGTCATCCTTACCTCGGCGGATTTCACCTCCCACACTAAGTTCATTATGCTCCCATCCGTATCTTGCCTGGAGAATAGTTCCGTAATCATTACTTGGTGCTTTTGTATTGAAGCGTTCATAACCTGTTTTCTTCATTTGCTCCACTTGGCGCATAAAGCGGCTATGATTATAGAATAAACCAATATTATATGAAAATTTGTCCTTCTCACCATAAATTCGTCCCTGTACGCGGTCATAGCTCGTATGTCTAAAGCGTCCCTTTTCCATTTTTATCTTTTCGCCCTCACTGTGCCAATCTCTGTATAGCTCAACGCTCAAATCAACATTAAACAAATCTGTAGGTGTTATAACTGCTTTACCAAAAAAACCACCCTCGCGCACATTACGTGCAATACTATAGTCCGGATCTGTTCTTAGTTCGGGAGGTGTAACATTAAACCCATCTGTTTTATTATAAAAGCCCGAAGCCATTAAGGCAACATGGTCACTCAATTTACTTTGAATACTTAAATTACTTGTCAGCGTATTCAAACTTCCATACCCTACGTTGGCATTAACACTAAATGGCGATAGAATCTTTTTACTAATAATATTAATAACGCCAGACATTGCATTACTGCCATAGAGCGATGATCCCGGTCCTTTAAAAACTTCAATACGTTGCACTGTTGCAGGATTTATTCCATTCCATCTCACATCGCCACTACTCATGGAGTTTAGCGGAAGCCCATCCACCAATACCAATGTTCGTCCTTGCTCATTACCCGCTAATCCACGTACGCTCACGGTAGTCTGAAACGTACTAAGTCCTGCCGATCGGGTTGCATTCACCCCTGAGAGCATATTAATAGCATCATCAACCTTCTGTACCGGCGATCGTTGCAATACTCCCGGCGATAAAACGCCAATACTTCCCGGGCTCTCAGTTACTAATCTTTCCACCCTGGAACCTGTAACTACCACCTCTTTCAAAAATGCACTAGTGTCAACAACACAATCTTGTGCGCTCGCTCTGGGCGCATGTACCAGCAGGAAAACCACTGCCGGTAATAGAAATCTTTTCATCATAATAAGTATAAAGTTTTTGGTAAAAAACTGGTACTGTCCAATAAATACATGCCGGACAGTACTATATTAAAACGAATAGACTATGGGAGAGAAGCCAACCACACAACAAGTCCAACCTAAAGACTCTTAACCATGTGTCCATTTATGCCATATCATTTCACTAACGTAAAACATTACCCTCTACGTTAATAATATGGCACAGTTATTAGTTTTACACTTTATTATCTATTATTTGGAATTGCGATTTAAGAAAAGGTAGAGATAACAGAACTTAATAGACTCCTGTGATACATTACTAATAATGTATCAAGGAGTAATATTCTAATCAGTGTTTATTTCGTTTATATTCTTGTTTTTTAATACATGTTATCAATGACACAACGAATAGATTGTGAGTTGGCGGTTATTCCGTTTCCAAGCGCAGGAGCGACAAAATCGGAGATAAGAAACCATGGTTTGGATGCAACGTAATCATAACCTCCAGTTGTCCATACACGGACACGAATTCCGTCAGCAGTTATGACTCCTGTGTCTGTACGATAACCGGCCATAGGCATGAATAGTGATCCCATATTGTACGGGTTATACATTAGTAATCCTATATGCGCCACGCTTCTTGTGTTAGTACTGACAGATGATACAACGGTACCACTTCCAGATGTTGTTCTTATCATGCGTCGATCAAAGTAACCATCGGCATAATAACCATAAACTCTATTTTCCGTGGCTGTAATACTTCCGCCCATTGGTGGGTTCCAAAAAAGTGATTGTCGTATTTCGGAGTTACTGGTTGGACCGGCTGAGTTGGAGCTCGATGTAGATCCATCCTCAATGCGTTTCATACGTACATACTCTCCTGATGTTAAACGTATCTTGCGAGGACAAGTCTCATTCGTTGCCACATTATTATCCCAACTATTAGTAGTTCTATTGTTGCTATAATTGGTTGTTGTTCCAAATGGAGCATATGCATAACGAGGATACGTTGGTGAAGCCCATTGGAATAATGCTCCAGCTTGTGTCGGAAAATCGGTATACACAGCGGCGTTTACAACGTTTGCTATGTCGCTATCCGTCCTATTAGTTTGTGCTGCAAAAGTAGCGGCTGTTAAATTATATGTTGCTATCTTTTTTGCATTAGGTCGCTGTGTCGTGGTTCCACTAGGTAGGTTATCCCCATCACGCATCAAAAAATCTGGATCTTCTCCTTGTCTCAAGAATATAACCATAGTCTTTGCAGGGGTGCCATATGTCAAATATAGCATGCCATAACGAGCAGGAATGGCAAATGTTGGATTATATGTTGAATTTAATCCAACTCTGAACATTATGTGCGTATTGGTAGTCCCATCAACATTGCCGTTAACGCTAGTTCGTGTTCCAGTGACGGTATAGGTTTCTGCATCGCCGGGCGTTGCACTTATGTTTGTAAAACTTACACCAGGATCTGAGGTGGGTAAAGGACTCAAAATGATATCGTCCTCGTTTAACCATCGTGCATCCTTTTTAGCCACATAGGCTGACCAGTTTCCCATGTTCCCAGCTGACGTGCCCATGTCAATACGTATAATACGTTCCCCCTTCTGATTACTTTTCCAGAAAGCTCCCACATAGGCATTAACCCCTGTAGGAGGTGTACTGCTTGGAACTTGGGCAGGATTTATGTTCTGTATAAAAGTAGCATTTATTGTTGCTGTCCCGTCTACAATTGTTAATTGTGCAGTTCTTACTATATTACTCTCATTTTGCGTCGCTACTGTATACACGGTCCGGTCTCCTTGTCCTGTGACACTATTAGAAGCCCCAGAACCATCTGCATTGAGACTCAAACTCAACCAGCTTTGACTGCTCGTTAATGTCCACTGTTTATTTCCTACATTTGGGTTGCACTTTACCTCCAAGTTATTGGTTACTCCAGTTATAGGAGCGTATCCAATTGTTGTTAAGGATGGTGATAGGGTAATGTATGGGGTTAAGGTAATATTATATGTAACCTTAGCACCAGGTGTCCATGAATAATTGTTAAGATTTATAATCCTATCAGGTTCTCCTTGTACCGCTATAACCAGTTGTGCTCCTGTTCCTAATACTTGCGGCAACATCATCAAGTAGCCATTGTCTTGCATTAAGGTGTCTGATAGTGTTGATTGTGCAGTAAAATATGTTTGTCCGGGATCAAATTTTATCAATGCGCTTAAATCGCTTGTTGTAGGAGTATCGGTGGTCCAAGTTATAGCGCTTCCATTAAGTTTAACAGAACCCGACATTGAAACACCGCGAACCTTTATACCCGTAATTCTTTGTCCATCTCCTTTTACTTGGAAACCCACACAGGTTAAAGCATGTTGCATGGATAAATTTATAGCATTACCTGTTGGATTACGGTTAAACTGTGGTATAGCAATCATTAAATCAGGTTGATTTGATGTCGTTGTTGGCACAGTATATCTTAATATGGGATATCCGCTTTGTGTTGATGTTGTCGTTATTGTTAATCCATTACCATTGGGATTCGCTGTAGAGTAATCGCCACTCGCATATGGAGCATAACTAAAAAATGTATATTTATGATTTGTACTGCCTGGTTCCCATGGCTCCGGAATTCCAACATATTCCCACGCATTAGTTGACGTGTTTCGTAATAATTGTCGATTAAATGATTTTGAAGGCTTAGATTCTGTTTCGTTCCAATCATTTCCTTCGGTATATGAACAAAACACCCCTAAGTTTACAACTTGACTTACGTTGTTTATTGGTCTTCCTTTACTTATAGGTTCGGTAACGTAGCAAATTACTTCCTCAGGATTATAGGCAAGGTGATATTCTAATTCTTCAATCACGTTCTCCGTGCAGCTCGAAAGAAATAAACAGGTAAATAAAGCTAAGCAGGCTTTTTTCATAAATTGTAGTTATTAGTCGAATTATACTTAGAATAAGGTACACTATAATATTATACGTTTTTTAAATAATAATGTTTTTAATAAAATTATCACTAGTAAAGTGTTATGAAAAATATCGATGCAAAGAGAACTCTAAAGACACAACCCAGCCAAAAATTATTGGCTGGGTTGCGCACTCTTAGTAGACGAATATGATGATATCCATTATGGATAATATGAATCAACTACGCAACGAACGGATTGTGAACGTACAACATTATAACCTGCAAAATCACATGCGGTGAATGTAAATTGCGTTCCCCATGCAGTTGGCATTACGCCATTTCCAACATTTCCAGGGGTTTGCATACAGGTACTCCACATAAATCCTATTAAGCCGAGCTGCTCTAATGTTCCTAGCCAATCTTTCCTATTTCCACTAGCCGGAAAGAATACCGAGGCCATGTTGTATTTATTGTAGTAAAGTCGTCCAACTACCGCCACATTTCTGCTAGCTCTAGATACCGTAGTAAATTCCCAGAATGCTTGTGTAGCAATGGTTATTAATTGACGGCGGTCAAAGTAACCATCAGCATAGTACCCAAATGTTGAATTCCCCAATCTATTAGTAGGATCTAAAAATATACTTTGTTTCCACTCTGTGGCATTGCTATTAGTTCCTGCATATGTAGAGGTACTACCGTCATTAGGAATTCTCATTTTGACGTAGTCACCGCTTGTCAATCGAATCTTTAATGGGCAAATCTCAGATGTTGTTTTTACATTGTCCCAAACTCCATTTATGTATCCTTGATCATAGCTAGGCCCACTGAACCCATCGTATGCAATCTTCTTACCCCATTGGTATAGTGCCCCCGTTTGTGTTGGGTAATCCGCAAATACAGCAGGATTACTTGGTTGAGCATCCGTATTGACTCTATCCGCTGCTACGTTCAATGTCGTAGCCGATAGGTTATATGGTGAAATCTTGGCAACTAAGTTTCGAGAAACCGTCGGATCTGTAGGTCTAAATACATAGTCCGGATCTTCACCTTGTCGTATAAAGATAACATGCAGTTTCTGTGGCGTACCATACAATAAATATACAGTTGCATAACGGGCAGGAGCATCTCGTGTTGGTGTATATGTGCTCTTTAATCCTATACGGAAAGTGATAATATTACCAGGAGCTGGCCCTGCAGTTAATGTTCCAGAAATTCCCGTGCGGGAGCCCTCAACCTGGAAACTCTCTGCGTCGCCTGGATTGGCTTGGTACAAATTCGGATCTGAGGATGCTTGTGCACTTAGTACTATGTCGTCTGCATTCAGCCATCTAGAGTCCTTATCGGCTACATATGCAGTCCATGGGCCTATATTAGTGGTATTACCTTGTCTGTTATCAATTCTAATCACCCGTTCGCCTGTTTGGTTACATTTCCAGAATGCTCCTACATACGGGAATGTTTCTTGTGGATAAATAAATGTAGGTACTACGCGATCAGTGTAACGATTATAATCTTGTGAAAAGACTACAGTTTGTGATGCCGTACCTTCAGTCATCGTAATATTTGCAGTCCTTTTTACCGTTCCTGTATTTTCTGTCGCAATGGTATACACTTGGCGCGCACTACTTCCGGAAACAGAAGCTTGTGGATTTGATCCGTCAGCATTCAATGATAATTTTAACCAATCCTGATCACTAGTTAATGTCCAGTTTTTGGAGCCAATACCAGGGTTAAGCGCAACGGTTAATGGATCTATGGATGCCGGGTTTGCAGCATAAGTAACGGGTAATAAGGTAGGTGAAACTGAGACATAAGGATGTACAGTAATATTGTATGTAACACGTTTTCCAGCTTCCCACTGTAAGTTGTTTAGTTGAATAACGCGTGTTGGTCCATTTTGAACATCAACAAATATCTTGGCTGTAGCTCCAAGCGTCTGTGGAATCATCATTAAATAGCCATTCCCCTTCATCAAATTGCTTGACATTGTTGTTGTAGTAGTATAATAGGATTGATTGGCATCGAAATTAATAGATGCCGTTAAATCAACAGAAGTTACAGGTGGTGCGCTAACATTACTCCAAGTGATGTTAGTGCCATTCATGACTAAATCGCCTGACATGGAAACACCTTGAATCCGGATACCTGTAATACGCTCGCCATTACCTTGAACTTGGAAGCCCACACTTGTCAGTGCATGCTGCATAGATAAATTTATTGTACTACCTGTTGGGTTTCTATTAAGTTGTGGAACAGCAACCATCAAATCCGGTTGATTCTCAACTTTTGTTGGTACATTATAGCGTAGCGTAGGGTAACCTGCTGTTGTACTTGTAGACGTTACGGTTATCCCATTACCATTTGGATTGGACGTAAGATTATAATCGCCATTGCCAAATGGTGCATAACCAAAAAATGTATATTTATGGTTGCCGCTACCGGGAGCCCAAGGCACAGGTGTACCCACGTATTCCCATGCGCCGCTTGTGGTGTTGCGTTGCAGTTGAGTGTTGTATGCTTTTCCCGGAGTTGATGTTGTAGCACTCCAGTCATTTGTTTCAGTGTATGAGCAGAAAACCCCTATTGTGGTCATCTGGCTTGTTGCGGTTATGGGCGTACCTTTGGATTGTAGGCCCGTTGTATAACACATAATCTTATCCGGATCGTAAGCAATGGCCTGGTCCGAGAAATCGTGTTCAATGGCTTCCTCATTACATGCCATTAAACTCATAAAGAGAAAAAGTGAGGTACAAATACGTTTCATAATCAATTCTTTTTATTGAGCATTTCAGTTTTTCTATCATTCAATGCTTGTTGTGGGTAGGTGGTCGAAGTTAAGCAATTGTAGTATTGTGCATAATGAATTGTATTTTCATTACTATTGTGTATGGACAAGAGTCCATACACAATAGTAAAACTAAATTATTGTAGTGGACTTGGAGTGTCGGTTGCCGGCCAATCAGTAACTTTTAAAACAAAGTTTATTGTACCATTTGCAACAGGATCTCCTACGCGCTTCCCTGTAGGGATAGGCAATGTTGTTGCAGTACCTGTATTGTCAATATAGTTTGCATTTAAGTAATAGCCACCTGTTGTATTAACAGTTCCTAAATAGATATTGTATGTATATCCTTGAGCAGCTGTCCAAGTTCCTGTTATAGGGAACCCAGCCTTTACAAACAGTGCTTGCGAGTAACCAGTTGTATAACCAGGATGCGAGGTCGCATTTGTATAACCAACGTTATCCGGGTCTGTAGCTGAGGAAATTCTATATACAACCTCAATGTATGCATCTGTAGCAGCAGGTGCTGTTCCTGATACCGGTACCCATCCTGTTAAAGCTTGTGGCATTAACATTAAAGTTCCTGCATCAAGCGTTGCTTGAGTTGTGTAAATAGGATATGCGGTTGTCTCATTACCAGTTGTTCCTGTAGGCAGTGTCCATGGAGTTGCTGTATTGTTATAATAGTCAAAGCTTGCCGGTGTCGTTGCTGTGCCCCATGTACCTGTTGTATAGTTGTATGTATTCACACTTTTAGTATTAATTACTTTAAGCGATTGAATAAATACACTTGTTCCTTGTCCGGCGATAACTCCAAAATTAACTTTGCTCATAATGTGAGTAAAGTTTAATGGTAAGTAACCATCACCCGGTCTACTTACAGTATTTGCTCTAGCCGCCATGTAATCCACCTGAGCCGAGGCTGCAGATTGTACAGTAATGGCCGCCGTTACGTTAGGTGCCGTTGTTGTTGCTACAAATCCGGTTGCTGCAGCTGGGTAAAATGCGTAGAAATTCATTGGATATCCGGGTACTGTAGTTGGCCATAGCGGACCCGGAGGAGTTGTCCATCCCCAAGCATTGGTTGTTCCAGCAGTATATTTGTAATTATTTGTCCCGTCAAGTCCTGAATACCATGTTGAGGCACTAGCAGCACTCGTTCCAAACACTTTGAAACCAGTAGCATCACCTTGCATGGAGGAAAGTGTATTAATAGCACTTGCGCGTGAGGTGGTTCCCGAGAAGTTAATCATATTGGGATTATTCTTTACGGTAGCATTTTCAGAAATGTCTTCATTCGAGCATGCTGCGAATAGAAGCAGTGCACTAGCGCACGTTAGTAATTGAATTTTCATACTTGTATTAATTATTTGTTAGTGTGTGAGGAAGCCCTAATGCTCCCACAATTGTTATGTGTTGTTTAAGTAGTAGTGGTAAACCACCACTACTACAGTTTGTTCTTATTGTCCCACAGGAACGGTTGAATCTGCTGGCCATGGCGATGCAGTAACGTCAAAGTTAATGTTACCATTAGCAACAGGATTACCTATTTGTTTTGTAGCATGGATACGCAAACCAGAGTCGGCACCATTCTGATCAATAAAGTTGTTAGATAGATAATAGCCTCCAGTTGTATTTACTGTTCCTAAATAAACATTATATACATATCCTTGTCCCGCTGTCCAAGTTCCAGTTAAAGGAAATGCAACCTTTACAAATAAAGGTGTTACGGCACCTCCTGTTGCATAAGATGGATGGTTTATGGAACTTGCATAACCTACATTGTTAGGATCATTTGGAGATGCAACACGGTAAACAACCTCTAAGTATGTATCAGTAGCTGCAGGTGCTGTCCCAACAGTAGGAGTCCAGCCTGTTAGGGTTTGTGGCATTAGCATTAATGTTGCAGATGCTAAAGTTGGGGTTGTTGTTGGAGTGTACATCGGATTGGCAGTAGTCTCATCGGCAGTCGTTGCAGTCCAAACCGAACGTGGAGTAGTTGTTGAGTTGTAATAATCATAACTTGCAGGTGTTGTCGCAGCTCCCGCCCATGCGCCGGTAACATAGTTATAAGTGTTAGTTCCTTTTACATTAACCACTCGCACTGATTGAACGAAAACGTTACATTGTGTTCCGACGATGAACGCTACATTAACTTTATTCATAATGTGATTAAAAGTTAATGGTAAGAAACCATCCCCAGGTCTACTCACAGTAGTTGCTTTTGCTGCTAAGAAATCCACTTGTTGTGCTGCAGTAGATTGTACCACAATGGCAGCTGTTAAGTTGGGTGCAGTGGAAGTTGCTGTAAAACCATTGGCTGCTGCAGGGAAGTGAGCATAGAAGTTCATAGGATATCCTGTCGTTACTGTTGGCCATTGTGCCCCTGGAGCTGTTGTCCATCCCCATGCATTAGTAGGTGCTGCAGTGTATTTGTAGTTATTTGTTCCATCTAATCCTGCATACCAAGCTGTAGCACCGGCTCCACTTGTACCGAATACTTTAAAACCAGTTGCGTCACTTTGCATTGTTGCTAGTGTATGCACACCAAGAGCTCTTGATGTTGTTCCCGTAAAATTAATCTCATTTGGATTAACCTTCGTTGTGGCAGTTTCCATAGCCTCTTCTTTCGCGCATCCGGCTATTAACAGTACAGCCGCTGCACAACAAAATAGTTGATGTCTCATAATTCTAGATTTAATAAATTATTGGTGTGTTAAAAAAAGATTGGTATTATCGTATTAATTTAAATCTACTTGCTCGTCTTCCCAATCGCCAACATGGATACCTCCCTCGGTATAAGGAACCTCAAAGCTGAATTCACCCTCACAGTTAGGAAAGGATCCATGCACTTGGTCAGTTAAGTCAAATACGCCATCAGGTAACGTATAACGTTCGCCTGTAACGAGGATAACATCCATTTGCACTTTATAAACAGGCGTAGGCAATGTCCCTGCTGGAAGTGGACCAAAGGTTAAAAATTGGGCTGCAACTTTACCATGCGTTTCTGTCGCATCATCCCATACAGGATTCAAAAACCGAATAATGTGAGTACAGGATGTAACTTCCGTTTTTCTTGATGCCATGTATACTTTATTGGCTAATCCTTGAAAAGCTCCTCGTATTTGTTGAGTAGATCCTAAGTTTTGGATGTGTGCGCTTAGATTCGCCGAACATGTTAGTGCTTGTAATGGAACATTGCTAAATGCCTTTAGCATCTCATCCTCCATAGGGGTTAGGCCTACAGGATTTGGATTTCTACTTTGGGCTATCATGTTTTCTGTCACAGCAAAGTGATCAATACTCCATGAAGCCAGTTTATGCGGTTCGCGTACAATAGGTTCACCAGGCTGAGGGGTATAAAAGTCTTGATAACTTTCATCTTTTAGCAATACTGCTGAAAATTGACTATAATCATTCACATTGCTAAACTCAAGATAGTTGCTCCAAAATGGGTCGTTTACGGCCTCATTAAATACAACGACTGCATATTCGCCAAGAGGTACCATAATTTGCCCATGCGTAACATCTGTTTCGATATATCGGTCAAACGGTGTACTTCCGTCTTTGGGAAAGAATCGAAGAGATACTTTATTAACGTAGTCACCACTTTGATTTTTTGTTGGTGTAATCCCTGAGTTACTCCAATCAATATTTACGGTGATAAGTGCTGTTTCCGGTTGATCAGCGCCCATATCTCGACGATTGCAAGCCTTGTTAAAGAAAGAGACAAGGCACAATAATCCTATTATTATTAAATAACGTTTCATAATTTACCTCCTCTATTTTTTTGTTTTGAAATATGGATACCATACCAAAGCAACTTTTAGCTTTGTTGGACCAAACCAATTGTAGGTACCGTAATTGCGTTTGGTTAGCTGCCATTTCCCGTCGTTATATTTTTCTGCATTATAATGACGGTAATGCGTGTTTACGTATCCGACACTAAGACCGTATTCGAGGTTTAAACTACGAGTAATTGCATGTGCATAACCGCCGGAAATGCCCACTCCCCATAGTTCGCCTTGATGCCCTTTTTTATGCCATTCCAAATCATAATATCCGATACTTGCGTTTAAGCCAATGTACCAGCCGGTTAGAGGATTGTGTTTGTCAAGCGATGGATTTTGGCAGGAATAATTAGGATTAAACCAATATTTACCTTCCAAAGTTCCAGCTATTAATTCAAAACAATTTTGCTTGGATTTGTTTAGCCACCACGGGAAAATGTATTCGGCCGAAATGGACCATTGTGGTGCAACAGGTATTTCCAACTCTACGTTTAATGCGGTTAAAGCATCAAACAGCATATTGGTCTTAATTGCAATGGGACGTTTAAACATACCGCCATTGCTCATTTTTACTTGTTCACGAACCATCGGGGTGGTTACAGGGCGTGCAACAGGTTTTGTCAAGGAGTTATTGACCTCCTTTTTGCCTTTCTTGGTGGGGTAGGTGTATTTAATAACACGTTGGGGAACAGAGTCGGTAGTAACCTGTAATTTATCCGAAGCTGTTAAAGTAGATATTCCTTCACTGGATACAATAGACTCTTGTCCCTTTTCGTTAGAAATGAAAAAAGAGCTATTGTCCGTTGATGTGTTAGCATCCTGCGGCTGCAGAATCTACATTTCATTAGGAGATACACGTGTCGTGCCATCCTCCATTGGTGTAATTGGACATGTAGGTTGCGCATAACAATAGCCTGCGAAACATGTAAGCCAAATCACCGTAAAATAATTCTTATACCTTGCCATGTGTTCAAATTATTGTGATTGCTTAAATAATATGTAGTTTATGTAGTTATGTATGTGTTGTTAGTATGCCTTTCCCATATAGAAAATTTAAAAATTAGAATTAGGGTTATACATAATTATTTCCGGCGCACTAAATCTGTTTCACTAACTATGCGGATTCCATTATACAGAGAACGTTATGTGTCTGTGCAACTTATACGGTTCTCGTAACTTTCTAAGTTTCAATGTAATTATTTAAAGAATGTAGTGTTTGTGTAAAAAATACATCAATATGTAAACACAAAGAGTGTTATTGTAAGTTGCTGATCTGTAAGTAGATAATTATCTATCGAGGGAGTGATCGTACAATTGCGCTATAATCTACAAAATTTACTATTGGTAGTTTCTACTTTAGGCCTTCACCGCGTGTCAACGAGGATCCTATTGTTGCTATATCCACGTTGTCCATACTTTGTACAATAAAATAAACGTGCATGTAAATTATCCTAATAATACTACTGTATATATATACATAAGTTGTCTGTGTAAGTTTAGATGTTTAATCTAAATTGTATCTCTCTCTATATCACATTCAGGTTTCATTCAGGTATGATAGTGGTTTCATTCAGGTTTAGGGGGTCAAACCTGAATGAAACCTGAATGAAAGCTGAATGAAACCTGAATGAAACCCCTAGAGGGTGAAAGGAGGGGATTAAGGAGATGAGGGCAATTTCTGTGCGATGAGGAGAAAATGAGTTATTGTTCCGAGAGATTTTGCACAGCGTAAGGCGTTTTTGAGGTTTTAGATATGATTTATCAGCATTTTTATGTAGTTAAGTGCAGTTTTTGGGAGTTGTAGATATGTTTTTGAATGATGAGGAGTGGTTTGTGGTGTTAGTTTATGCGTATTTCTATGTAAGGAAATGGAAATTGTAGGCAAGAATACAGGATTTTTCCGCTGTCAAGCAGAATTGATTCTATAACATGATATTTTTTTCAAAAAAAATGAGGTAGCTAACTACTCATTCTGTTAACACTTTAGCCTAAAAGTGGCGAAATACCTCGAAAAATAATTTGCGAAATAATTTGGAGGGTAAGAAAAAAGCTCTACTTTTGTATCCGCAATCAC
>JBOGCH010000028.1:0-60966 GCA_051656645.1 Marinifilaceae bacterium | reverse complement strand
AAAGCTGAATGAAACCTGAATGAAACCCCTAGGGACTGAGGAGAGCTCGTTCTGCGTCACTCTATTTGGTATACACTACCAACCTAATGTGGGAGTACATACAAATAGGCTTTCCACATTAATTCACCAAAAGTACATGGGTTTGTTATCCATATTGTTTAATCAACATAGAAGCATGCGTAATACACATCTCTAAAAACTACAAAGCTGCAAAGTAGTTTACCAAGTTATCATCCGTTTCTAAATCTAGTTTTTTGCGTAAACGGTAGCGTGCCATGTTTATGGTTTTGGGATTAGAGTCCAGTAGCAGGGCTATTTCTTTACTACTTAATCCTATGCGAAGCATGGTGACTAGGATTTTCTCATTCTTAGATAAATCAGAGTGCTGTTCACTTAAACGCAGCAGAAAGGCTTCTTCGCTTTTCTTTATTTCTTGAATAAAAAGATCGGCTTTAATTTCCTTCTCCCTGAAGTTTTTAATTAACGTTACGATGGACTTCATTCGCATTTTCGGATCATCTACCGATTTCTTTTGTGCCTCCTGAAGCATACTGAGGACATTGTCTAGGAGTTTATCCTTGCAGCGAATAAAATATACCATATCGGTAAGTTCCTTATTGGATATACTAAGCATTTCATCCCTATGCTCCAGTTCGCCTTGTTTAAGTTGCAGTTCTTTTTTAGCCGCCACTTTTTTCTCTTCCTCTGACTTTGCCAACATTATTAATTTGTTCACTTTTTTGTAGTGAAACATACGAATGGTAAGCACAAGGACAATAATGACAAAGATACCCGAGATGAAAAGAATAATATTCTTTTGTTTGGCAATCATCAACTCATTCTCCTTCTTTTCTAGCTTATGCATATGCAGAAGTTGTTTTTCTTGATGTGCCTCGTCTTCAATGCGTCTTATTTTATTTATAGAATTAATGACTTTATTAATTTCATTAATGGTTTCTAAATTCAAATACGCTTCTTTATAATTACGTTCGCTTACCGCAATTTTTGTAAGAAATTGAAGATTATCGCGCTTAAGAACGCTAATGTTAAGTGTATCGGCAATGGCACGCGCTGCATCGAGGTATTGTCTTGCCATGCTGTTGTTACCCAATCGGTAATACAACATCCCCATATTGTTGTAATTCTCTGCCAATGCCCAATTATTTCCTTTTTCTTGATTCGAGATGATTACTTTAGATAACTCAGGTATCTTTTCTAATTCATTTCCCGGAATAATTGAAATATTATTTATTACAATTTCTGAGGCTTCATCACTGTTCAATAATTCCCATATTTGTAGGGCCTCATTAAAAGCTGTCAGGGCCTCATCGTATTTTTTTTCTTCGCTGTAAATTAAACCTTTTAAATTTAAACACCAGGCCATTCCAACAGAGTCCTTGTTTGTAGAATAGATGCTGTAGGCTATGTCGTTGTGGCGTTGTGACTTGTATGTATTTTGCAGACTAAGGTACATTGATGCCATGTGTATATTGTAGTCCGCGGTACGCAACTCATTGTTGTTACCCATGTAGTTCTCCGCATTAAGGTATATTTCGAGCGCTAAATCGTAATTACCGTTCAAGGAGTATATAGAACCTAATAATAGTTTTGTATTAAATAACGCGAGCGTATCCATACGCTCTAAAAGACGTTCATGCGCTTTCTCCGCATAGTCAATGGCAACGACGGGATCCTGGTACATATACTCACGAGCACGTTGTGTCATTTCTGAGACATCGGACTCGGCATAAGTATTGTTACATGATCTGAATAGTAGTGGGAGAAACAGAATAACTCCCAGAACAAATATGCGTTTCATTTTCAATATATATTCTTTGGTGTTCTAGGACAAAGGTAATGATATTTCAATGATTTTAAAATGAGTGTTTTAAATGGCCTTATATATTATACAAATCCGGACTCTCACTCCAAGAAAGGAGTAAAAGCCCGGATTATTAGGTTACTTAATAAAAGTACGTGGGAGAATGATGCTCCACACAACTTATAAGATAGATAGCTTCAAGTAATAATTATTTCATTGGCTGAATACGTTATAGAGCTTCAAAGTAGTCTACTAAGTTATCATCCGTTTCTAAGTCTAGTTTTTTGCGTAAACGGTAGCGTGCCATATTAATGGTTTTGGGATTGGAGTCCAGCAACAACGCTATTTCTTTACTACTTAACCCTATGCGAAGCATGGTAACTAATATCTTCTCATTTTTCGATAAATCGGGGTGTAGTTCGCTTAAACGATGCAAAAAAGCTTCTTCGCTTTTCTTTATCTCCTGAATAAAAAGATCGGCCTTTATTTCTTTTTCTCTAAAGTTTCTAATGAGTGTAACTATGGACTTCATTCGCATTCTTGGATCGTCTACTGTTTTCTTTTGCGCATCTTGAAGCATATTTAAAACATTATCTAGAAGCTTGTCTTTACAGCGAATAAAATATACCATATCCGTGAGTTCTTTATTGGATATGTTAAGCATTTCATCTCTATGTTCCAGCTCGTCCTGTTTCAGCTCCAACTCTTTTTTTGCCGCAACATTTTTCTCCTCCTCCGTCTTTGCTAAAAGTGTCAGTTTATTAACTTTCCGGTAGTGGTACATGCGTATGGAAAGCATAAGAAGAATGATAATGAAACTTCCAGAAATGAAGAGGATAAAATTCTTTTGTTTGGCAATCATCAACTCATTCTCTTTTTTTTCAAGTTTATGCAGGTGTAAAAGCTGTTTCTTTTGCTGAGCCTCATCCTCTATTCGCCGTATTTTATCCATCGAATTAATAACCTTATTAATTTCGTTGATTGTTTCAAAATTAGAGTATGCTTCCTTATAGTTACGCTCACTTACCGCTATTTTTGTAAGGAATTGAAGGTTATCTCGTTTAAGGATACTTATATTAAGTGTATCTGCAATAATTTTTGCTTGATCAAGGTATCTTCTTGCCATTGTGTTATTTCCCAATCGATAATACAACATTCCCATATTGTTGTAGTTTTCTGCCAATGCCCATTTATTCCCTTTCTCTTGGTTGGACACAATAACCTTAGACAGGTCGCGAATTTTATCTGTCTCATTTCCGGGAAGGATAGAAATATTATTTATTACTATCTCCATTGCTTCAACATCTTTTAATTGCTTCCATATATGTAGCGACTCATTAAAGGCACTTTGCGCCTCACTGTACTTTTTCTCCTCTGTATAGATTAAGCCTCTTAAATTTAGACACCAGCCCATGCCAACTGTGTCTTTGCGCCCTAAATATATGCTATAGGCTGTATTATTATAGCGTCTAGATTTATAGGTATTTTGGAGGTTAAGATACATGGATGCCATGTGGATATTATAATCGGCAACATTCAATGCATTTGTATAATCAATATAGTTTTCTGCATTTAGGTATATTTCAAGAGCCACATCATAGTTCCCATTCAAGGCATAAATTGAGCTTAGTAGTAATTTTGCATTAAATAGTGAAAGGGTATCATTACGCTCCATAAGACGCTCATGCGCCTTTTCTGCATATTCTATAGCAATGATTGGATCCTGATACATATATTCACAAGCCCGAAGTGTCATTTCTGAGACATCGGACTCTGCATATGCATAGGTACATGATCTGAATAATATTAGGATCATATATAATACTCCCGAAATAAGTATACGTTTCATCGTTAGTTTATAGTCATTAATATTGATGTACATTGGTAACTGTTTCTTTCTTATTTAAAATGGCTGTTATGTAAGACCTAAATAGGTCTTAAGTGTTAGGATGGGCTTTCACTCCCTAAGCGGGAGTAAAAGCCCGAGTGATTAAGTTATTCACTATCTAAGACTGGCCTTACATCAAAGCCAAAAGACACGGTATTAGCATTATAACGTCTTACATAACAGCTATTAGGCTTATTCCTATCAAAACCGAAATCAGACACTTTAGCATTTGTAGAAGATTCTGATGGGGGCGTCACGACTGCGCACCAATAGAAAGCTTGATCGCGATACGTCTTGGTGGATCCATTAGTATATGAGCGGCTACAAGTTGCCGAAAAATAGAAATTGTCATTAAATATCGCACCGCCATTGCTATCGGTTCCAACCCATTTAGGCGTATACATAAATAAGTCCGTTCCATCTCCCCAGTTTATTCTCCAACCATAGGGTGACGGGTCATGTATTGTTTTAGTTCCTTTACCTGTCCCTTCTTTCCATCTTGTAACAAGATTAGGGTTACTTGTATGAGTTTTTGGTGAGGCATAGAAGGTAAGTGGATTTTGTATGCCTACCAAATCGGTATGTACCATTTCGTTACCAACTACAACACTATTGTATATAAAATAATTAGGCGATGATGATGTATAGTAATATACGTCCTCATTTACTGACGACGGTTTTTTCTGTAAGTATGGAAGAGGATCCTTTCGCCCCCACTGGTATAAGAAGCCGAAATGCGACTCAAACTTCCCGGGCATCACATTGCTTACCGCAGAGTAGGCTGTAGCCTTGGCTCCCAAATTACGGTCAAGATACACACGCAATTCATTGTTCGCGTATGTTCTGTAATTCCGTTGACTTACTGAGGTTAAAGATTCGAACAGATTACTATATTCTCGTTTTGATGCCAATACGGACATTGAAGTATATCCGGTATATCCAATAGATGGTACTGCCGGATAATTTGTTTCACTTACCATATCCGTGAGCCATGCATGCCAACTCCATAACCATGTCCCCGTATTATCCTTTATCCCCCAAGTTACGCTACCATTTCCGCCATCCGCACATGTGGTATGGTATCTTCTTACTCTAAAGATAACCTCTTCACAATTCGCATTTGGAAGTTCAACTTCAATCAAATCATGCGGCTCAAAGACATTAGGATCCTTCATGTTAAATGTACTCCACACAATTTCCGCTTTAGGTTTATTAGGAATATAATTGGTTCCGTAATAGTCAAAAATACGAGAACCTGTTAATTTATAAGTTTGCGCCTCCTTGGTAGGTATCAGAAAGCAATTTGCTCTCTTTGCTTTATGCGCTGCATTATTTTTTTGATATGACTCTCTGTAATATAAATCGTTAATATAGGGCGATCCGTAAGTCTGTGTTACAATTACTTTAAGCGTTCCTTTATTGAAACCGCGAAACATATAGAGAGGAGATGTTCGTATGTCTCCTGTATTCTCAAGCATTAAACAGTTTATCTTTGTAGGCTGATTGAATGTATAATTCAGTGCACTTGAGCTAGGATATTCCATGTTTTGGCTAATTCTCACCCATGGGTAGTAGTCATACTCATTTTCATAACGCACATTTAATACATCCGCAACTTCAATACATTGCATTGCATTGGAACGAAGCATTTTATGGGCTCTTATATTTATCAGTTTACGCAATCCGCCGTGTCTAATCTCCACAGTTGCCGAAGCTCCAGGCGCAGCGCATCGTACTTTTAAGTCAACTGGTTTACCTATTGGCTGATTTAATATCTCCTGTTCATTTAGAATTGTTATTCCACCCTCGTTCGCATTGTTTAATAGTTTAACCGAACGGGAAGGAATAAAAGTTCCATAAAACGTTGTATCAAATACCACCTGAGTAGCTGCATAAACCTGTGTAGGCGATGCCGCATAAATATCAACATCGGAATTGGTTACGCTGATGGAATATCCGCCATTATGGAACAACATGTCGTTTGTTGGCTCTAAATCGTCCACTGTAACATCCATATTTATAGGCGAATTCTCCGATGCCGCGCGCATTGCTTCCGCATAAGTTGGGTATCCATAATGTTTCACCATCTTAACCACAGCTTTGTAGTGCGAGTTTCTATTTACGGCATAGGAGTAATCGTTATTAGCATATCTATATTCCAAATATATTTTATAATATCCCTTCTGTCGGTTCCCATCCTTGAAATAAGTACCAACTAATATGATGGAGGTAGGATACGCTTCGTAGCCGTATCGATTCTGTATCTCAAATAAATCAATGGCTCCTATGGAGCGCTGATCATGCGCCTTTACACCATAGCGTACAAAATCGCTATGAATAAGATCGGGAAAATCATAAATCCCATATGGTTCAATACGCCCCTTTGGGTACATATTGTCAATGTATACTGAATCTAATACAAAGTTCGTAATTGTGTCATGCAGCTTTAAATCAAAACGCGCATAGACATTTTTAAGCGTTACCTTTAAATCGGTTTTGCCATCTATTCCATTAATAACGGCACCATCCGATCCGCAAAGAGGGAACTGCCCCGCGGCAGACGGATTATTAAGTAGAGAGAACGGCACTGTTAGTTTCTTAATCTCTGCAACAGTAGTTGGTGTACTCGAACTATTTAGTGTGGTATAACCTTTTATAATGTTTAGCTGTTCACTGCTAAGGTTAGCTAATACTTTAACACGACAATTTCCTTTATACGCTTTAACAATAAAACTAACATCCGAGGAGGTAATATCTTCTATAACGGCCATTTCCAGGAGCGCATCTGTCTCCTCCTGATAGTAAATATTTGGAGCATCAAAAATAAGCAATACAGCATTATTAAGGCCGTTTGTCACAGCTTTCCCTGAACGGGTATTTACTTGTTGATAGTGCAATATATCATAATCAAGCGTTAGCTTTACCATTCCTTCGGGCAAAAGCGACGAAGGCGAATACTCCACACTCTCCTCATTACATCCCACCAATACCCATAGTGTCGACAATATTATTATAGCGCATTGCTTAATTGCTGTTTTCATAAAAAACGGATTAATATATATTGAGATAAATTATGCGATAAAAAGTACCGGCTCGCAAACGAAATTTATAATTCCCCGGCACTAAATTTGTAGGAAACTCTATCTTTCCATTCTCAGGATGAATAACTATCTCACCGGCGTAGTATGGTTTTTCAATACATGTTAGAATAAGATGATAGTTATAATCCGTCTGATAATAAATGGTTATAGGTTGTCCTCTATATTCCGTGATGTTGGAGCGGGAGATGTTCAGATATGTTGTCGTGAAATACCCGTCAACATCAACCATATCCCAAGGACAAGTTTCCGCATAAATTATTGCCGGTTGTTCCACTCCCACTTGTATATTAAATATCACGCCATTGCCCATAATAAACCCGTTTAAAATAAAGGACAAAGGCATAGAGGTAAGAAACTCCTCTACCGGGGTTCCATTGCTTTCATAAAGCGTATACACAACAGTTATTTCCGATTGGTAGCCAAACGTTTGAGGCAAAAGAAACATAGTCCCTTCCCCCGTTGTTAGTGGCTTGTATTGCGATGATAAAGCAATATTCCCTAACTCATTCCCTGCTATACTCACAGTGTAATTGGATTGCGTAGATTGTAAATTCCATATCCCCGCCATGACAGGCTCAGTTGCGCACGTAAAGGACGCCTTATTGTTTATTGAAGTTAGGGATATGGAATTTATTTGTACATATTGTCCCGCAGCAGGTTCACCACCGGGTGTAAATTTAGCTCTAAATTGTACTTTGGTCAGTGCATGCTTAAAAGCAAGTGTTACTTTTCCATTTGTAAATGCATCCTTTTGCTTATCCAGTAGTGGTAAAGAATAAAGTAGGTCTTGTTGTTGTTTTATGTCCGTTGACACTTGGTATACAAGTGTTGGCATTCCCGTTTGTGTAACAGGCGACACTGTGATATTATTTTGTGCCGTTGCTGCCGGCGCATAAGCAAAGAAACTCAGCTTTTCGCCCTGTTTGGGCCAATACATAACAGGATCATAGCTCCATGCAGACCATTGACCACCGCTTTGTGTACGCGTAACGGTTTTATTGTATAAGTATTGAGGTGTTGCACTGTTTTGTGCCGCAAACCAGTTATCTGTCCCGGTATAAAAAGCAAAAATACCGAAATTGTCCATATTACTATTTGCCAATTCCATACCCTTGGTGGTTATGTCTGCAGAGAAGCACAAAGCATCTGTCATGCCAACATGCTCAGAATCAATAATGTCACTGCATCCGCAAGCCAAGGTTAGAAATAAGTATATTAATAAGGTTGTTCGTGTCATCGGTTATCTCATTTTTAAGTAAGTTATGGAGGAGGTTAACTCCCCCACAACTTGAATCAATCACCTCAAATAATAATTAATCTATATTACTTAATAGTTGTTTTATTAATTATATGACGAATTTCTGTCGAATTCCATTCTTAAAGACGTCAGATTATATACCAATATTTAAATTAAATTTATAAATATTCGTCTTATCTTAACAACTAACTATAATACAATTTCTGGAAGTTCCCACGTCCAATCAGACACTTCTGTTACAAAAGTAATAGGCGTTAAAATTGGCTCACCCGGATCTGTATATCCTCCGCCAAATATAAGCGTATAAGCAATTTTCTTCCCTACAAGCTCTAGGTGCTTTCCTGGAAATGGTACATATATATAATCAAATCCATCATTATTCCCATCCGCTGCAGAGCCATGTAGATAAACTGGAGCTCCACCATTATTCATCCATAATTTGCATTTAATTTTCAAGTATGCACCTGTCTGACTAGTTGCACTGCCATTCTTAGGATTCCATGCAGTCACTTTTTGCGGTATAAGCATTGGGACATTACTGACGTTACTTAGCGGTACCGGTTTACTCAAGGGTCCCAAATCACCAGGTTTTGAATGTACTATAATGGATGTCGGATCTTCCACTCCGTAAAATGTACTTATGGGGTAATTTGACAGTGCAGCGTTAGCCGTCCAAGCTGGCTGCCCACCATTAACAACATTTAAAGTACCACTATTTTTAATATTATACATTTCAATTCCATCTTTGTAAATCTCAACAAATAGTTCCTTAGAGTCTGTACTGGCATTAAATAGCACTTGATTTAAAGCATGTTTGAAAGGTAAATTAACTGAATTTCCCGACGTTGGTTTTTCAACATCAAGCGCAACTGCATACATTAAATCTTGTTGTTTCGTTAATTCCGTTGGCACTGTATACGTCATTGTCAACGTTTTATCGGGATTACTGTAACTAATCTCTCCCTTCTTCTGTGGCTCAAAAAAGAAATCGTTATAAGGTCGTACTGCATAGAAATTTAATTTTTCTCCTTTTGTTGGCCAATATACTTTATCAAACGAATTTATGTAATCCCAGCCATTCAAATCTGTATATTGTATCTGTGCATTCAAATATTTATTAGTTTCTGATGTTGTTAAAAAAGCGGCAACATTAAATCTACTACCAAAATGTTGGAAATAAGCCGTATTATCATATACACCCTCTAGTGCATTCCCTATAATTGGTTTTCCTTTACTCATCATGGCATAAGTACTAAATCCAATTAAGTTACTCTCATTTTGTTGTTCTAATACACTGTCAACCTCGTTATTACACGCTGTTAAACAAAGGCTGGATGCTGCAACTGCAGCGAATAAAATTTTTTTCATACTATCAAATAATTTGTTTATAATGTTTCTCTTTTATTTATCACATAGGGATATCAACCTCGATATCTTGCCATTCGTCCACTCCCGTATCAAAAGCTCCATCGTCACCCCCAATAGAGGGAACCTCAGGTAACTGGCACTCCACAACTATTTTGTATTTCAATGGCGCTATTTGCTCTAAACGGCGCGTTACATCGAGCTCTACCGTGTGAGGATTTCCATCTATCAACTTAAACTTCATGGTAAGTGTGTATCTATTCTTTGTGCCGGGACACATTCCAAAGCTCTGTATGGTTTTAGAGATGTACCCGTCGCCTGTATTCAATGCGTCAACACGTCGGTTATTTAACAGGAACATGCAGGTTGTCTCCTCACTGCAAGGTTCTTGGCGCATTAAATAGTAGCCGGCACTTATCCCGCTTAGTTCACTTTGAGGCGCTCCTGCCGCATATTTTAAACCCGTTACATGGACTTGTATCTCTATTTGTGACAAAAAATGCTGCGCATCGACACTGTACTCTTTGTATTGCCTTAATTCCGATAGCTCCGGTTTCTGCGGATAATAATCAATCATTGCAGGCGTTATATGCAAATCAAACAGATGCGCCGATGCTATATTGTCTAACTCCTCATGTCCCGAAGTATGGGGTTTAGAAGCGGTTAGCTGCTGCGCCTGAACACACAATGACGTGTCGTTATCAACACCAACAAAACATAGCGCAGGCATCTCCCACTTGGTATTACTATGAAGTACAATATTAAAATGTCCCGCCGGCAACATCATCTCCAACTTGTTGGGATTTGAATAAGGAGGCATCTCCTTGTATAAAGTTCCATCGGCATTATAAACGTATACCGTGGCCCCATTTAAATTTATATTGGTTTTTGACCAATTCACATTCAAACGCACGGGACAATAAGCTTCCGTTGAGTAATACAAATGGTCAAACTTACATGCCGACATTGTTATTAGCAGTCCTCCCAATAGCCAATACCATTTTTTTAATAATGTATTCATCTCGTTTCTTTAATTGTGCGTTTAGTATTAATTAACCACACAAGCGAGATGCTTGCTTTAGTTGGACCTATCCAATTGTAGTAACGCTTTACCCACGGGTAACGCACCACTTTTATATCTCCATATTGCGTATCAAACGCCATGTCATATTTGTGATAATGAGCACGAGCATAGCCTAATCCCAGTGCATACTCCATTCTCAAATTCCGACGAATGGACTGCGCATAACCACCTCCTACTCCTACATTAAATAAGTTTCCCTGAGATCCGCTATTAGAAAAGAACTGAAAATCATATTTACCATAGCCGCCGTAAACATCGCAAAACCATCCCGTCATTACACGCTTATAATCCCTGTTTCCAAGCCAATATTTTAAATCCAATTGGCTATATAAAATTTCAAATGTGTACTTGGCCGACTGTTTTTTCCAGAATGGAAACAACCATTCGCCGGCAACAGACCAATGTTTTTGTATTGGAACCTCTACCGAGACATTAAGTCCGGAGCAAAGATCATACAGTAAGTTTGTTTTTAACGCTAACAAAGGTTTTCTCACTTTATACGGCATTCCATACTCTTCAATAGTTCGCGGTTGCGCTAATGCAAACTCAGCACTGTTACTTACAGGTGCAGCAATCATTATGGTTTGTGGAAGCAAGGCGCGCGGCTGCCCATTGTGCCATAACAGCACCGAAACCGCACTCCGTTGCTTCCAAAACACATAACTATTCAAAAATTTATAAACCGATCCGTTAGCTAGTTCCTTAATTCGTTGCTCTCTTTGTCCTGCTGCCAAGGAGGTATCAGAGAGCATATTAATTAAAGTTTCACGTTCCGGAATAAGTTCCAAGCTTAGTACCTCCTGTAATAGTCCGTCCCAGTTTTCGCCAACTCCTTCGCAATCTAATGCTACACGACTATTAATGAAAGGATATTTATTTGAAAGGTAATTATAAACTGCCTTAGCTCTACGTGAAGATAGCTTCATATTGTAGTTTACATTCCCTTCAACGGATGCATATGCAACAATCTTAACGCTATCCAGCAAATTTTCATAACGAGATAACATAGCATCTAATTTGCGTATATTAGCACTATTGTCCCTGTAAGAGGTGTCGAGTGTTGCATTATCGAATTTAAAAAACAAAGCAATCGAATCACTAGCCGGCACATACATATCATTAACTAATGCAACATTGTTTGCGCAAATAGCCTGCAAACAAAATGCATATAGAAAAATGATAAGATAAATCCGTTTTGTCATGATTGTATTTATTAATTTCGATTGATTAATATTTCTTCAGATAATATTCAACTACCCGAAGAATTCATGAGCAAAATTACGGTAACTCAAAACTTTTGACGAATAACGTACCATGTTTCATATCTACATTTACATCACATTGTATCAAATTATATCTACATATATATAGCTTAAATACTTAATATTAGATAGTTGACTATTTGACACATATCTACATTTGATATGAATTATAAAAAAGCTATTAGCACTGAGATTTCATAGATAAAATGTAAAAATCATATAATTAGTGACGCATATCGACCCAAAATTGTCTATTTGTAGATTATAAAAAAGTCTATGTTATATAATTTAAGTTACCGTATTTGAATAATAAGCACGTATAAAAGTGAAATAAATGAAATATTACTAATAATTATATTTCCATAGAATTGCATCTTAAACTCTATAAACCTACGCAATAATCAGTTTGTCTGGTAATGCACAATATTCCAATCGGACTCCATAATTTAGCGACAATGTATCTTAAGTGAGTTTAAACTCTACCTTCACACCATTAAAGGTTCTCTATACACCACATTGTTGGCAAATATTATGTTCCTATCCTCCATCTATATCCCCCTTTTGGATATAGATGAGATATACATGGGATATAGATAGGATATAGATGGTGCGGAGCGGGGATAGAGATAGTGGTGCGACAATTATGGTTGAATAAGAATTTTTATGCGACTATTGCATATCCCTAAAGCAATATAAAAACCGACCTGACATAGTTGCTAAATTACAACCTACTTATTATCATTTCCATAATTATGCGATGGATGTGAAACTTTTTTTCTCCGAATGCGATAAAAAAGATAAATATGTTTGGATTTTACATTTTTATCCATACATTTGCATACAACAAACTAACATTATTGAAATGAGACAGACAGCCCTTTTTAACAATTACTTTTTTTACTATTTCTTTAGCAAGAAGTAGCGGGGCTTTATATATAAAAACTAAAACACAAATATATGGGCTCCGCGATGCGGGGCCTTTTTTTATTGATATAACAACAACATACTGAGATGAATATAACAACATACATATCGTTTTCTACTCGATTTTACTTTTACTTCTTTTTTTATCCAAAAAAAGTGGCCGGAGCGACGTGTATGTAAAACCCATAAGGGTAACCGAATACGCCCCCGGCCACAAGCCGGGGGCTTTTTTTTATTTGTTAACTATAAAAACCATAATAAAGATGAAAAAGATTGCAATTCAAGGCGGAAAAGGATGTTTCCATGAGCAGGCAGCTCGCTTATTTTATGAAGAACCTATTGAGATTGTTCCATGCGATACTTTCGAGGAGTTATTTCACAAAGTATCTGATAAAAAAGCAGATGCAATGATTATGGCTATTGAGAATACCGTTGCAGGTGGATTGCTTCCCAATTATTCTTTACTTACAAAGCATCAACGTCCAATAACCGGAGAGGTTCTTTTACCAATACGACAAAATTTGATGGCATTACCGGGTCAACGTATTGAGGACTTAAAGGAGGTACATTCCCACTATATGGCTATTGCGCAAACGCGTGTATTCTTTGAAAAGTATCCGCATATACGCATGGTTGAATCCGCCGATACGGCACTTAGTGCTGCCGAGATTGCACAGGAAGGTATTATGGGACGCGGGGCTATTGCCTCAACATTAGCTGCCGACCTATTTGAATTAGAAATCCTTGCTGAGAGTATTGAAACATACAAGCAAAACTTTACTCGCTTTTTAGTGTTGGACGATGATTACAAAACAGAAACCGAGAATATTGACAAAGCCTCAATATGTTTCACTCTTCCGCATCAAACAGGGAAACTATCACACGTTCTTTCCATCTTCGCATTCTATGATTTGAATTTAACTAAAATACAATCGCTCCCATTGCCGGGCAAAGAGTGGCAATACTTTTTCTATGCCGACTTAAAGTTCGATAATTATCACCGATACGAGGAGGCCATGCAAGCAGTACGCCCCCTACTACAGGATATACAGATAATGGGAACTTACACCAGCTGCAAACACACTAACAATTAAATATAAAAACACTAACCCTTAAATACTATAAAGCCATGATAGCACAACCAGCCAACCGAACAACAACAATCCGCGAGTACTACTTCTCAGGAAAACTCAGAGAGATTGAGCAAATGAATTTATCAGGAAATCGAGTTATTAATCTTGGTATCGGATCGCCCGATATGGCTCCCGATAATCGTGTCATTGAACACTTATGCGCAGGAGCTATCAATCCGGAAAATCATGCATATCAAAGTTATAAAGGCGTTAAAGAGCTGCGCGACGCTTTTGCATCGTGGTACGCGCGTTACTATAACGTAAAACTAGATGGCGACAAAGAAATTCAACTACTTACAGGTTCTAAGGAAGGTATCCTAATGCTATCATTGGCTTATTTAAATCCCGGCGACCAGGCATTAATACCCAATCCCGGGTATCCAACTTACTCCTCTGCAACAGCTTTAGCTGAAGGTGTAGCGGTGAAGTATGACTTACTTGAAGAGAATGGTTGGTTGCCGGATTTTGAAGCTCTGGAAAAAATGGACTTATCGCGTGTAAAGCTTATGTGGACTAACTATCCGAATATGCCTACCGGTGCACGCGCAACAATGGAAGTTTACGAAAAGCTTGTGGCATTTGGAAAGAAACACAACATTCTTATATGTAACGATAATCCGTACAGTTGTATTTTAACCGACGATTATTTAAGCATTTTGGCAGTTGAAGGCGCTTTGGAGTGTTGCGTGGAACTAAATTCATTAAGTAAAGCTTTTAATATGGCGGGATGGCGTGTTGGCATGATTGCCGGACATGAGGAGGTGATTCAACAAGTATTGAAAGTAAAAAGCAACATGGACTCCGGGATGTTCCGCCCTTTACAATTGGCTGCTGCTGAAGCCTTAAATTTGAACGAAGAGTGGTACGCAAATCTTAATGCAGAGTACCGTACTCGCCAAAAATTGGCAGGAGCCATTTTTACTCTTTTGGGAATACGCTACCAAGCAGATAGCTGTGGTTTGTTTCTATGGGGAAAAATTGGAGAAGAGTGGAAAAATGGAGAAGAGTTGTCCGACTATCTTTTGAAAACGGCAAGAGTATTTGTTACTCCGGGCTTTATTTTTGGAAGTAATGGCGATCAATACGTACGTATCTCTCTTTGCGCATCGCAAGACGTTCTTGGAAATGCTTTGCACAGAATACGAGAATCGCTCAAATTAAAAGCATTTTGTAATGGCAGCAGTTGCTAGAAAACACTAAATATGAAACGAGATAGAAAAATAGGAGTTATAGGCTTGGGGCTTATTGGTGGTTCAATGGCCATTGATTTAAAGCAACGCGGATTTTGTAGTGAAGTTTTGGGAGTGGAGAGCAATCCGCTCCATGCGGCAACTGCCGAGCACATGGAGTTGGTAGATAGAATAGTCACGGTGGACGAGTGCATGGATGAGTGTGAGCTTATTATTATTGCTACACCGGTGGATGTTGCCAATGGTTTATTGAAAACTTTGTTAGATAAAAGCAGTAACCAAATTATTACGGATGTTTGTTCTACCAAAGGATTAATTACCTCATCCGTAGCCAATCATCCACAACGCGGACGCTACGTGTCCGGCCACCCAATGGCAGGAACCGAATACTCCGGACCATGGGCTGCAATGAGCGGTTTGTTTGACGGACGCGCCGGCATTTTATGTAACACAGAGGAGAGTGATAATGATGCGGTAGAAACGGTAGCCTCTATGTATGACTGCTTAAACATGCGTACACTAACAATGAGTGCAACAGACCATGACGTACATGCCGCCTATGTATCGCATATCTCGCATATTACAAGTTTCGCGCTAGCACTTACAGTATTGGAGAAAGAACAGAATGAGAAACATATCTTTGATCTAGCATCCGGGGGGTTCTCCTCTACCGTACGCTTAGCCAAAAGTAGCAGTGCCATGTGGACACCCATTTTAACACGCAATAAACATAATGTACTCGAGGTTTTGGACACCTATATGGAAAAGCTTTCCAAATTTAGAGAAGCCATTGCCAATGAGAACAGAGAGGATATTGGAAGCCTAATACAGGAAGCCAACAGAATTAGACGAATAATACGATAACACATAACAAATTTATTACACCATTAAATCAACACTATTATGAGCACAACAAATTTAGATATCAAAAAAGTACAGGATTGGGGATTATTCTCATCGGCTAACAAACCATTAATTATTGCAGGACCATGTAGCGCTGAAAATGAGCGCCAGGTATTTGAAACGGCAAGAGCTTTAAAGGCCAACGGCGTTGAGGTACTACGTGCCGGGATATGGAAACCGCGTACAAGACCAAATTGTTTTGAAGGAATTGGAGCCGAAGGTTTGCCATGGTTGCAAGAGGTTAAACGCGAACTAGGAATGAAAATTTCAACTGAGGTTGCCAACGTTAAACACGTTTACGAAGCTTTGAAAGCGGGTGTGGATATGCTGTGGATTGGAGCAAGGACAACAGCAAACCCTTTTGCCATGCAAGAAATTGTTGATGCACTGAAAGGAACTGATATTCCTGTATTGGTAAAGAACCCTATTAATCCGGATGTAGAATTATGGACAGGAGCTTTAGAGCGACTTAATCTTGCCGGTTTAAAAAAACTGGGTATTATTCATCGTGGTTTCTCTGCATACGGACCTTGCAAATACCGTAATGTTCCACAATGGCAATTACCTATTGAGATGCGCCGCCGCTTCCCGGACATGGTAATGATTTGCGACCCGAGTCATATTGCCGGTAAACGTGAATATATCCAGGAGTTATCACAACAAGCCATGGATTTAGGCTTTGACGGATTAATTATTGAAAGCCATATTTGTCCTGAAATTGCATTGAGTGATGCAGCGCAACAGGTAACACCTACGGATTTAACTACGATATTAGATAAATTAGTGATACGCAACACCGATTCTCAAGACATTACATACCGTGAGAATATTGACGAATTACGCTCGAATATCGATAATCTGGATACGGAAATTCTAGATATTCTAGGCAGACGTATGCAAGTGGTGGACAAAATTGGACAATACAAAAAGGACAACCACATCACGATACTACAATCCGGACGTTGGGATGCCATCCTAGACAAAGTTTTCCGCCAAGGGGCTACCAATGGACTTGAACCAGAATTCTTGGAAAAAGTATTCAAAGCAATACACCAAGCTTCCATTGACAGACAGACATGCATTATGAATCAGGATTAACTACGAGCTAATCTCCTTGAATTATAAATGATAAAAAACCATATATAGTTTACTTATCAAGAGTGAGTAAACTATATATGGTTTTTTATCATTTATAATCAATGTCAAGAAAGTTAATCCGGATTTAGAAATTTATTCGTACCTTTAAATATCAAAGTAAGTCACTGATAAAAGGAGTATTATCTTTACGAATAGATATAAAAACATGAAAATAACAATAGCTTGTCGAGAAATTCGCCGTTATGCAAAAGCAACACTTGCCAATCATTGGTACTACCTTTTCTGCACCTCTTGTGTTTACATTCTCATTATTGGAGTATGTATAATAAAACCACTAGCTAGTTGTTTTAAGCAAACTGACATATTCAGCATTGAATTACTACTTTGTGTTTTAAGCCTAGTATTTATTTTCCCCGCACTCCAATATGGCTATCAAATCTATTTTCTAAACATTTGTCGAGGAGAAAACATGACATTAAGGAATTTATTTGATGGTTTTCGGAACTACATACACGTTACACTTACATATGTACTAATGTCTATCTACATATTACTATGGAGTATACTCCTTGTTGTTCCGGGAATAATTAAAATATTTTCCTACGCTCTCACCATATATATTATGAAGGATTATGGCATACGCTATAATCAAGCTATTGAGTTAAGTATAAAAATGATGCGCGGAAATAAATGGAAACTATTTTTACTGTGCCTTTCATTTACCGGATGGGTACTTTTTGCAGTGCTTACTGTTTTTGTTGTGGGAATTCTATGGGTATACCCTTATATATTAACCTCAATGGCAAAATTTTACCTTGAAGTAAAGGAAAAATATGAATTGGAACAAGGTACAATATAATTGAGGGTGCTTTGACACACCCTCATATCTTACTAGTCCTAACTTAAGGATTATATTTAAAACTTATTGGCATTGTCATAAGGAAACTAGCCGGCTCATCTTTGTATTTCCCGGGTATCCAATCAGGCATCTCATTTATTAGGCGCATAGCTTCCACATCAAGCAACTCATGTACGCCCCTAATAATTTTAGGTTCCGAAACTTTACCATCTTTATCTACTATGAAGTTCATGCAGACTGTACCTGAAAGTTTCAACTTTTTTGCTTTTTCAGGATAACGAATATTTTTTTGCACATAATCTAAAAAACTATCATATTCTAATATTACCGGACTTTCTTCGCAAATACAGCGAATAAACGAATCTTTTTCATTGATAGTTTCAGCTATTGCATCATTTACCTCTTTTTTTTCATTCCCTTCGGCACAACCTTGAAACACAATAACAAATAAAAAAACGGCTATAAAAGCTCCTGATGTCTTAGTTAAGTTAAGATAATGCTGTTTCATAATACCAAATTATTAAGTTATGAATTACGGTTATTAGAGTAGTTATTCCCTGTAACTATATACTCGCTTGCTTATAAAGGTACAATAAATACTTTAATTTTTAAGTAAATGTTTCATTAAACCCTATTAATCAGCACTTTGACTACTACACACAACAATAAATTCTGTGATTGAAACATTGTAAGATAAACTAGAATTAATCGTTCGTCTATTTAACCTAAAACGCACTGACTTGTATTATATAACACATAATGACAGGATAATATCACTATTTACGTTATCATATTTGTATTTTTGTGATTACAAAAGGCATTGAAGAGAACTATATTTACCCACATGTGTCCACTTCAATGACAAGATTTCACCTTGAAGTAAAGGAAAAATATGAATTGGAACAAGGTACAATATAATTGAGGGTGCTTTGACACACCCTCATCCATAAATAAAACAAGAAATAGGTTCCACTAATTAAGATAGCTAGCAAGGCTATTTTCTATTTCCTCATGTCTAAGATCCTTTCTTAGAATTTTACCATCGGGACCTACCAATATGATGTAAGGTATTCCTTGAATACAGTATGCATCGAATACCTTATTTGATGTTTCACGATCTAATAAAAGATGGTGCCAATAGCTTTGATCCTCATGAATTGCTTTAATCCAATCCTCACGCTTATAGTCGGAGGACACACCTAATACTGCAACATTTTTATCTTTAAACCGGTTAAGGGCTTTAAGAATGTAGGGAGTCTCCAAGCGACACCATTTACAATACGAGTTCCAGAAATCGACTATCACATATTGCCCCTTCATGTCGGATAGTGAAAGTGGATTGCCCAACGTATCAATGCCCGTTATTTGTGGTGCTTGCGCATTAATGGCACAAGCGGCATGGACATCTAACTTCTCTCGCATTTTTTGAGCGTAGATTGTGGGCGGCATTTGGGCTTCAAGCTTATTTAAGCATTCTCTTTCCATTTGAATATTCTCCAAAGACGGATAGGATTGACGAACAAACTTCTGGTTATAGTATAAATAAGATTTAAACAATGAAATGGGCTCTTGTTCAAGTATCTCCTCTACATATCTTTTTTGTGCAACTGATGCAGAGTCATAATATGGTAACGATTCGGTTTTAATTCTAGCCATTTCAGCTGTATCACGAATTGTTTTTGCTTTCATAAACAGCATATCTAATGAATCTAAGATATGCTGTTTTCTTGCAGAAGCAAGTCCTTTTTGAAATTCTCTGTATCTAAGGTCGGCAGTGGAACCAGTAACGTGCCATTCCATTTCGCGCTTATCTCCTTGAGTTGTTGTAGCCTTTATTGCGTTGCCATCAAAAAAGATATATCCTCCGGCATAAGCATCCGTTCCCAAAAAAAGAAGCTGTGGTACTTTATCAGAAAGTAAAAATTGGAATTCGTTATTCAATACTGTTGCCGAATCAATAATCTTATGACGTCCATAATATTCACTTACAACCTCGCACAAATAGACTGACGTACTGTCGGGTAAATTAATTGTACCCGTCAAGGTTGGTGCTTTATCACTACATGATAAAAACACAATTAGGCAAAATGAGATGATTAGTTTTTTCATTACTTCGATGTTAAAAGTGAATCTAGTAATATTTTGGCTTCCGGCATTGAAGGGCGTGGCGCATAAGCGTTAACAATATTGAAGTCACGATCAATAACAATGAACCGTGGAATACCAAATATACTCCATCCCGTTTTTAATATACCATCCGTAGTATTATACTGTGGTAGTTGTTTATCATGATTGGACAAGTAGTCTAACCAAACTTGAGCACGTTGGTCGGTTGATACGGGTAGGAATACAACTTCGCTCTGATCATAATTTCGAGACATTTCCTCAAAATAAGGTGACTCGGCAATGCAAGGTCCACACCATGTTGCCCAAAAATCAAGATATATTATTTTACCCTTATGCTGACTCAATTTATGCTCATTACCTTTAATATCTGTGTAGGTGAAATCAAAAGCCTGTTTACCGGGCAATAGTTTGGAAGCCTGATTTACTTTATGTTGTAATTCAGCTATAACCTCAGGATACTTTATAGTACTTATAAAGTTATTAGCTTGTTCAATGACTTCTTTGTCTATTTTATTCCTTAATCCATCAACCATTTCATACGATTGGGATAATGTTATGTATAGATTTGGGATGGTCACACCTTCAAACCATTCTGTTTTGGCTCTTTCTCCAACACCATAGCTTAAAACATCACGAACCACTGCAACATGTAATAATGCCGTGTCAGTAAACTCACGCAATAATGGATTTATTAAGGGAGCTGCCTGTTTAGAGAAATCAGCATACTTTTGTTTTCTTTCATCTGCTCCAAGCGCTCTATTCTCGCGCGCATAACCAAAATAATTGATATAGCTATTTGCAATATCCGCATTTATACGAGCACTTTCCAGTGTCTTAAAGCGTTCTGTTACGCCTGTTAGATCAGCTAGCTGCTGCTTTCGCAGTGCTGCTAACGAATCGACAGTCTTTACACATTGTTCAAATGAGCCTTGTGCATATTTACCTCCCTCAAGGAACGATCCTCCTTTCGGAAATAATCTATCCTTCATGTAGTTATTTGCTTCAGCTCCTACTCCCGAAAAGATAGCCTCCCCGTTATTTTGTGTTATAAACACATTTAAATCATCGCCAGGAGTAAGGTATAATGTATTTCTACTTATATCATAGTATTCCGGTCTACTTAAATAGAGCGTAGTATCAAACTTCCCATTTGCATCCGTTTGTAGAACAATATCCCTGGAGTCACCAACCATAGAAGCTGTACCACGATACCGCATAACTACCTTTGTTGTACCCATATTTTGTAATTCTCCGTGCAAGCGTATTGTTGTATGTTGCTCCGTTTGACAAGCTACTGAAGCGAAAAGCGCTGTTCCTATTAGTATTTTTTTCATGAAAAGTTTATTTAAAACTAAAAGGGAGAATAAAACTCCCTTTTAGTGTATTAATCATTACGTTCATTTTGCTTCATTTCCGGATTATGTGCTATAACCTGGTTTGGAATTGGAAGAATATATTTTGAACTTGTAGGTTTTAGTGTATAAGTTTTACCTTCCACAACATGCGTGATTGTTTTAGCGAAAGCCGGTTCTCGGTTTAATCTCTTTAAATCAATTAAGCGCGCACAACCAACCATTGCCATTTCACGCCTACGCTCAGCTAATACTAAAGCAAGTGCATCTTGATTACTCGTTGCTGTTTTATTTGTAAAATCCTTTATTCTCTTCACCATTAACTTATTCAAGAATTCCATTGCATTCTCTTTTGAACCGATGCGCGCTTCGCACTCAGCAGCAATAAGTAACATCTCAGGTACATTCATAGCTAAATTGGCATAAACGTATGGACACCACACATAATTTGGATATTCCGTTCCCCAAATCTTTTTTGTCATAAATAGTTCCTTACGCATATCACCTTCATTTTGCTCGTAAAGTTCCACTAGCTCTTCAGAAACAAATGTGGATCCGCTCATACCAAAAACATAGGGAGCTAAACGAACATAAATATTTTCGGGATTATTTTTCGCTTCGCTCGGATAATCTGTTCTACCAATGGATTTATCAGGATCAACAACTTTATGTAGGGTTAAATCCAATACCGTTTCATTTAATGCTAGTGATTGTTGTGCATACTTAAGAGCCAATTCATATCTTCCCATATATAAATACATGCGTGCCAACATTCCTAGTCCTACCGGTTTCGATGCTCTGAACGTTGTTCCCTCCGGACGTTCAGGTAAATAAATGGCTGCCGTATCCAAATCCTGTTTTATTCTGTCATATACTTGTTGTACTGATGCACGTTTTAAATTCTTCTTTCCCGCAATCTCTTTATCAAGCATTAGTGGTATTCCGTCATCTGTAGCTGCTGTTTGCGAATCATAATGTTTTGCGTAGGCATTTACCAGATTTAAGTATTCGAACGCTCGTCCTAATAAAGCTTCTGCACGTAATGCTTGCTTTTGTTTTAAAGTAGCATCCTCTACACTCATTATATCATCAATGATTGTATTGTAGTAATAGATACGATTATAAGAGTAATCCCACAATCCATCAGTCTCAGCATCTCCAAAGATATCCGTTTGAAATGTATAGAGATTGCGTGTTGGTAAATCCATTAACGCATCTTCACTAATGTCTAATCCATCAGGTAAAACGACATTATCGGTTATGAAGCTAGGATATGAATCGGAGGTTTTTAGAAGTTGCGGATAATTTATCAACTTTACATAGTCCTCATAGTATTTGGGAATTAGAATACCCTTAGGTTGCATATCAAGGAAACTGTCACAAGATTGCGTTACCAATAATAATATAAAGGCAAATAATATATTATAGTTTCTCATATTAAATGGATTTAAAAGTTAATACCTACACCTAATGTATAAGTAGTTGGTTTAGGTAGTGTTCTGCTACCAATATTATAACCTGTTGTTGCGTATGCCTCGGGATCGATACCTTTGTCATTAGCTGCCCACCACCACAAATCGTTGATTTGTAGATTTACAGACATATTGGCTACGCCAATTTTCTGAATCATTGATTTAGGTAATTCATAACCAAACGTTAACTCACGCAATTTTATGTAGTCCGCTTTTAGTACATTTACATCTGCAGCATACCAAACTTGTTTAGCTTGATAACTAGCAGAACGATTCATAGCAGGAATAACATCGGGATTTAATTCATCGCCAGGATTACGCCAATAATTTAAAGAACGTTTGGAAGCATTAGCACCCGGTGCTCCTGAGAGATAATCCACGGCATCACGCAATACATGTCCACCATTGTAAATAAACATCACTGATAATGATAGGCCTTTGTAAGCAAATTTATTGGTAAAGGATGCCGAATAAGGCGGTATTGTTGTTCCGGAATACACTAAAGCATCTAAGCTCTGAACATTACCACTTAGTTCACCTTTCTCATTATACACCTGAGGAGCACCATTTTCAGGATTTAGTCCGGCCCATTTATAACTATATAAGCTATTATACGGTTTATCTACGGTATTTACTCTTCGAGAAACATAACTCCACACTCTGTTATCAGTATCCTCAATATCCACTATACGGTTTTTATTATATGAGAAATTTACCATAGAATTCCATCTGAAGTTACCTGCTTTGACGTTTGTAGTTGAAAGAGCTACTTCGACGCCTCTGTTATACATACTTCCGTAGTTAAGCATTAAACTTGACCATCCAATGGTTGGGTCTGTATTCATATACCCAAGTAAATCTGTACTCTTCTTATTGTAGTATTCTACCGATCCACTAATACGGTTATTCAATACTGCAAAGTCCAACCCTATATTTGTTACTGCAGTTTTTTCCCAACGTAGCTCAGGATTTGGAGGACTTAATATACTTGCAGAAAAAGCATTTGTCCAACTACTATAACCGGCATCTGCTACTGTTAAATATGGTCCCGATTGCTTTGAAATATTCCCGTTAATACCATAAGTGGCACGTAGATTTAAACGACTTAACCATTCAACCTCGCTCATAAAACCTTCCTGAGCTATAAACCAACTAGCACCAAAACTCCAAAGAGGTTTGTATTGGTACTTCGGATCGGTTCCAAATAGATTAGACTGATCCATACGTACACTTGCAGTTAAGGCATAGCGCTCATCAAAAGTATATGATCCGTTTCCATAGAATGACACATAGCGATCCTCGTCATGGTATTGATTGTTATAACTTGCATCTACCCAATTATATGAACCGTTCACAGCTTCTGTTCCTGTAACCGGACTCAATATTAATGGATTAATAGGCTTGTAGGCTAAACTATTATCATCGTATCCAAATAAATAACGATTTGTTGATGTTGTACGGACTAAGCGACGCTCAGCTCCCGCTAATATAGACAATGCGTGACGTTTAGCAAGAATTTTATTGTAGTTCACTTGGGCACGCATAGTATATGAAAAAATATCTGCCCGACTTTCTTGAAGTTGTCCACCCTCTGGAATATTGTATGTTATTTCATCTTTCGTCTTATTGTATGTTGCAGCATCGTTAATCATGTTACGAACAACATATGCATCTTTATTGAATAGTTGTCTATTTTTTATAACGGTATTCTCATTCTGATATTTTAAGTCAACAGTCAATCCATCAACAATTTTAAATGTTAAGCCCCCTTGTAAACGATAATATGATGATTTCGCTTCTAGTTTCGCTCTATTTAATTCACTGATACCATAGTTACGTTCATCATACAACCCAATGGATGTTAATCTATCCAACTCATATTCGGATTTGTTTTTACGTAACGTCAATGCATTTCCATCCTCATCGCGTAGCATTTGATAGCTTAATCCCGACGTGTATAGGCCTAATGCCCCCGAAGTTCCAGCACCTCCCATATAGCTATTTACTCCTCTTGGTCGGGCGCTAATTCCATTATGTCCACCACCCGAGGTAAAGCTTGCGTTTACACCTAAGTCTGCAGTTAACCATTGAGCAAGTTTCATATTATCCTTTAAAGAGATACCTATGCGCTCATTACTAATTGTTTTTTCATGCGTATTATTTCCCAAATAATTTATAGAAAACATATAACTATTATTCTCTGATCCTCCTGAGAAAGAGAGATTGTGCTGATGCTTTATAGCTGTACGTAACAATTCATCTTTTACTTGCGAACGTCTATCTTGAGACTTTAATATGGCTAATTGACTATCGGCCTCTTGTTGAGATATTTCTTCATTCTTTAATTTGTACATTATCTCAAATACCTCATTCTGCGAGTTACGCTTATTGGGAGTAGGTGTATGGTAATAGTTAAAACCATCAACTTGCATTTGCACTAACTCTTCGCTATTCATCAGTTCCAAATAGTCAATATCGGGTACTGGTTCAAAACGTACGCTCCCGTTATAACTAACGGATAATTTTTTATTGGCAAAAGCACCATTTTTTGTCGTAATTACGATAACACCATTGGTTGCGCGTGCACCATATATGGAAGCAGCAGTAGCATCCTTCAACACTGTTACATTCGAAATATCAGATGGGTTAATAGCATCAATACTTCCTTCATAAGGCATGCCATCAACTACATATAATGGTTGCTCATTTCCATAAAGAGTAGAAATTCCTCGTATTTGTATTTTATCATTATAACTAACAACACCCGCAACCATTCCTTCTAAACGATCAAGGACACTGGTTTGTAGTTTTTGTTCATAATCCTTAGAGGTTAAAACGGCAAACGATCCTGTGGCACGCTCCTTGGAGATTGTCTGATAACCGGTGATTACAACATCCTCCAATATTTTAGAATCGGGTTGTAGTACTACATTCAAAGATGCTTTTGTACCAACCTTAATTTCGGTAGGTGACATACCTACAAAAGAAAATATCAACGATACATCGTTTCTGTCCGGAATTTTAATTTGGTACTGTCCATTAATGTCAGTTGCAACACCCAACGATGTGCCTTTTAATATTACTGACACTCCCGGAAGAGTTAATCCTTCAGCATCCTTTACAACACCACTTACTGTTCTGTATTTTTGTTGCGGAGCAACTAATACGGCATTGGGATTTTTACGTACTACGACAATATCATCTTGATAGTCGCATACATATCCGCGACTGTTCAATACCTCATCAAGCAATTCTATCATAGGCTTATCGGTAGCCTCAACGCTTACAACATCGCTGCCATTAAACAAACCAGCCGAATACAGAAAATCAATTCCCGTTTCTTTTTTTACGCTCTCAATAAATTCTTGTAGCGTTACTTTATTCATTTTCATTGATACTCTTCCTGCATCAATTTTGGAGGCTGCTTGCGCCAAAGGCGTCTCGCAGACTGCAAAATTTAATGCAAAAGCCATCATATACGGAAGTGTTCTTTTTAAATTACAACACCAATCCGTAACAAGTTGATTAGTTAGGTTCATAAGATTATTTTATATGGTTTTATTGTTTCTTAGCGTCGATAGAATTGTATTACATTTCCTTCTTTTTTATATTCTAGATTTTCTGTCCTTTTTAATGCCTCTAAAAATTGATCTATGGTTGCATAGCGTTTTACACTACCCGTAAAACAAATGTCTCTCATATCAGAGTACTGAAAGAATACCGATATGTCATACCATCTGCTTAGATCTTTTACTATATCTTCCAGGCGTTTATCTCTAAATACATATACACTCTCTTTCCATCCTATATATTCATCGATATTTACTTCGCGTTTTACTACGCTCCCCTCTTTATTAGCCACAGCCTGCTCTCCAGGATATAACTCAACTGACGTGTGACCATTGAAACGGACTTTCCCAGACACCAAAGTTGTCAACACCTCATCATCCTCTTCGTACGCCTTAACGGCGAATGTGGTACCAAGCACATTTACGGTTCCTGAGGAGGTCTCTACAACAAAAGGTTTACTATCCGCAACCACTTCGAAATACGCTTCACCTTGCAACGTAACCTTTCTCTCCTCCCCTATGAATTCAATAGGATAACGTAAATTACTTTGTGCGTTTACCCATACTTTTGTCCCATCGGACAAGCGTATAAAACACTCTCCGCCTTTTGGCACTTGAAGTTCATTATACTCAAGCTTTTTCTCAGATCGTGATAACGTATAATCAATAACACCATCATTGAAAGCTATATCTACCCCCTCATCAACTTTTATGTTATTTTTTTCTCCATCTATCATAATTTCGCGTCCATCAGCTAATTTGACAATAGCACGCTGCTTGTCTACTCTATTTAAAGTATCCGAATTGATAGCTATGTTTTGATGTGACACATTCTCTCCGCCATTCATGTACAATAAGACACTACAAAATAATAAGAGAGCTACACTTGCTGCGACAGACGTTTGCCACCACATTAACCTTCTTTTCTTGTTATAGGTCACCGCAACGAATCTCTCCCATCCTTTCTGAGAATCAAACTTGTCTTCCTTTTTCTTATAAGAAGATAAATAATTAGAATCCAAGTTGTTTAAAACATCATTTTGTATATCCGTATTTACATAATCGGTTAATTCCACATTTTCATGCTTACTAGCAATATCTGCTTTTTGTAACATCAAAAGTTGCGCTATACGGTAAAGATTCTTATTCATAGTGTATCACGGTATATATTATAAATGCAAACATCTTATTAGGTATGACAAAAAAGATATCTTTTTTCTAAAAAAATATCTTTATACTTCGCTGTCTTAGGAACAACTTAACAAGAAATAAATTATTGTTGCTGAATAATGGATAGTAAATAGATTAATGGACTATCAACATTTCTACGGATATATTTAAAACTTCTGTATTTATGTGTCTTCACTGTAGATATACTAATACCCAACTTCTCTGCAATTTCGGCTCCCGAGAATCCCTCAAGCGTCAACTGCATAACATGCTTCTGCTCTTTAGGCAATTTATCTATTACATTTAGCAACTGCCTACAACACTCATCTAGTATCATATCAGTAAATTCATCTTCTGTAAGCGAATCCTCAAACTCATTAATCTGTACTGTGTAATCAATTCTCTTGTTGTTTCTGAGGTAATATAAACAATTGTTATGTACAGCTCTATAAAAATACCATGTAATGGAAGCTTCGTCGGAAAATTGCTTTTTTAATGTCCAAGTGCGCACTAGGGTATCTTGCACAATATCTTTTACTACGTCCTCATCTTGGATAAAACGGACAGCATAAACACAAAGAGCAGAGTAGAATTGCTTATAAAGCAACTCCCAAGCAGCCATATTTTGATTATTTATACCCTTAATATCTAATCCTTGCACCATCACTGTCCATATATTACGATGTTAAAGGTAAAGGTATTTTATTATACATACAAAATCCTTAACAAATAATCAATAAAAAATGGCCGGCACTATATTTATATAATGCCGACCATTCACTACGTATAAAATAAACAACCACTATCTTCGCTCTCTATACACAACATCATTAATTTTTGCAAATCCGCTATAATGAATCTTTTTATTTACGGTGTTATTTATTCCGTCAACAGTATAGAATGTTAATTTACCTCCATTTAGTGGTTCATCTGTATTGTATGATCCCACCATCAGTTCAAATTGACGTGCCATAAACTCTTCCGATTGGTCACTTAACTTTGTCAAATTAGGCTGTCTATATAAATTAAACTTAAGCATTGTTATTGATTCATTCCCTTGTATCACTGGCGTTGTTACATGTGTACCTAGATTATACATATATACTTTATTCCCCGCTGAATAAAACATAATTGGGAATTGAGAATGGAATGCAAAATACTCTGCTTTATCAAAGTCTGCGGCATCTAAATTCTCCTTATAGTAGGTTTGAGTAAAACTTGAACCCGCCATATTTACGCCGTAAATCGATCGGCGCCCATTTGCATCTTGCAAAATAGTATACACAACACCACCCGAAAAACGAGTACTTTCCATATAGACTATCTTTTTCCCAGTTTGAAAACTAAACATACCATTTGCAGGATTTGGCAATGCTTTTAACGTTCTTTTACCTGCTGCCGTTCCTGATGCCCAGCTCACGAAGCGCTTATTGTCAATATCATAAAACAATGCACTTTTGCCATTCCCTGGACGTTCCTCACTGATACCAACAAACGGAGCAACTTTAAACTCTACCTCACCACCCTGTACAGAGGTATTTATAGGTTGTTCAAAAGCACCTCCAGACACCGTCATATCCTGATAGTATACATTGCCTTTATTGGTTACACAAAAATTAGCACAAGATCTTGCTGAATTTCCATCATTAAGAGTTGTCCAATAGGCAACGTGCTCATTATTAGCTAGAGGAATAATGAAGTCAGTATTACTGATTTCCCAAGACGCATCTGTTTTCAACGTTTCTCTATTTAATTTGTAGGTTCCGTTGCCCGTTACACAATAAATTAAATCATTAACGTTACTACTTGTATTAGGATACCATGCCATCATCAATCCATGCGTTGATTCGGGCATTCCTAGAACGGACAATAAATCATGACTTGTTTCAATTCGCTCTTTAGTCAATACTGAGATCATATCCATTCTAGCTCTGTTATTAGTACCTTCATTGCATAACACCATCCATCCCTCGTATGTATTAGAGGTTATCTTGACATCTGTATACATTGATGTTTCACGTCCTGTCCTAATATCCTTTACAGCTATCCAGCATATATAAGCATTGGCGGCATATTCAGCAGGAACACACAGGTTCCATTCGCCATTGGGATTTAACACTACCCATTTAGAGTTGGTAACAATATTTCCACCATTCTTCAGCTCTAGCTTATAGCTAATCTGAAAATTAGGATTCCCTTCCTTTATTTCTCCCTCTGTAGATGACATGATAATTGGAGAAATCTCTATATTGTCAATCCTACTCACACGCTCTATCGTAGCGGGCACATTTTCAAAAGTGATATCGGCAACTTCCGAATAGTCGTAGTTTCCTTTATCTTCATAACAGCTCCATTGTAATAATATAAAATACAAAAGCAGTGTCCATTTATTTCGTTTCATAGCAATTTCTATTTTATGATTCATATTTAGAGTAATCAACGGTATTTGGCGAAGGTAATTGCATATATGAGCCATCGATGTCTGTTATTGGTGTCCCATCATCGGCCATCTGCTGTAAATACTTTTTAAACTCCTTAGTCACAAATTCTAGTCTACCCGCAGTTATTTTGGCTCCCGCTTGTACACCTTTGTTCCAATCGGCATTTGTCCAACCCATTAAATCGTTCAATAACATAAATTTCTTAGGAGACCATGGGCCAAGATATTTATAAGCTACAGTTCTGTAGAAAAAGCTTTGCGTATATTGCTCATTGAATCTAAATACCCATGTTAAACCGCTTAAAGTTCCGCTATTCTGTTGCCAGTTGTTACTTGCTTTATAATCCTGAATAGTAAACTTAAAATGTTCATTTTCCTCAAGACGGAGCTTAAGTCTCATCGTGCTTGTCAATAAATCATCCGTTCTGTAAAACTTTACGGGAACAGTTCCTTTACTATTGCCTGCTTTTATGAGCAAAGTATCAACGTCTATATCATAATGAGTACCTCTTATGGCATTAGACTCTTCATCAACTACTATTTTAAATTTTCTATCGTAGTCTCTAACCTTACCCATTGTTACTACTGGAGCCGAATAAACTGAGTATTTTTTACTCGCAGCTGCTCCAGCAAAAGTAAAGGTCAATGAATCGGTGTAAATAACATTTGTTGATCCCGGAGAGGTTGTTGCAACACGTTGAAAATAAATCCCATTATCTTCTGCATCAAAAACATCTATTTCTTCCGTCTGACAAGACACCAGTACTCCTACGGTAAGTATTGTCCAATATAATATCTTATTCATGTCAAATTTGTTTATCGGTTTTCTAATTCACTTTGTGGTAGAGGCGGTACTAACACCGCATCGCTAACTTTTACGTCCGTACCATCATAGCCATTTTCTGTTTTCAATATGTTTACATATAAGCGTTTATACAAGTAAAATATTTGTCCCTCTCCTACAAATTCTTTTAAATACTCTTTGCGTAAGGCTGTTAGAAAATCACTCTCTTTGCTAAACGTTAACGCAGGAACTCCTCTTTTTTCCCGTATCTCATTTAAACGTCTTGTCCGTTCCGCTAGGTCTGTCTCACATTCTGCCGCTATATAATACATCTCACTAAGGCGGATTAGCGGCATATATGTACCATAAAACAACTCGTTTTTATCATCTTTAATTCCTTGAAATTTGACAAAGATATCGCCTGTTACGCCCGCTGAAGATGATTTTGACCATTGCGATTGTAGACGATAATCCTGAGATTCCCCCGAAAATAACGCTGTAATAAAATCCACCTTAGGTTGAAGTAAATTATTCCCAACATTATCAGGACTGAAAGTATAGGTATATATGTTATTGCGATATTTATTATATATTCCAAAAAAGCTCTCGGTGGAAAATACTCTATCGGGATTAATGTTGTTGGCTAACAGCTTATTTGGATCAACAAATGGAAAGAAAGTCTTCACATTATTATCTTCAATCACATCATTTGCTGCCAACAATGCATTCTCTTTATCGCCTCCATATAAAAGAGCTCTAGCTTTTAATGCTTTTACTGCGTAATAGTTTAGTCGAAGCTGTCTAAAGCTATCATTCACTTCGTCCGAATCATCAGGTCCCATGACGCCATGAGAAACAACAGGATCTGTATCCTTTAGTAATTTTTCTGCTGATTCTAAGTCGGGAATAATTTTATAATTTAAAATTGTATCGGCCGATAAAAGAGGTAAATTACGAATAGTACTCACATCATTGTAAGGTATGGCTAATTTATCAGCATTTCTAGAATATACAGGTCCAAAAAGACGTAACATATCCAAATGTAAAAACGCTCTAATAGCTAACAACTCACCTTCCATACGTTGCGCTTCCTTTACCGTAAGGATTCCCTCTTGAGCCTTAACACTTTCCAATAAAACATTTGCATTCAGTATTGTATTATAGGATTTTGCCCAAATTCCTCGTAGTGTATTGGCAACATCTTTATCTCCATAAGCATAGGCATTAAGAGATGTTATATAATCGCTACTCGTTACTGCGGCATAACGTTTACCTAATATGTCAATAAATTTATAACTTAAATTTTCTCCATATAATGAACTCAAAGCAAGATTACTATAAATACCATTCAATGCCGTATAAAAACCACCTTTGGTACTTAATAACTGATCCTGCGTATATTTATCCTTAGGCTTCACATCTAAATATGCGTCACACCCATATTGTATTACTAATATTGTAACTAGCAATAATAAAGTTATCTTGGATTTCATAGTTATTCTCATTAAAAATTAAACGCCAATCCTAATTCAAAATTACGCGCAAACGGATAATAGATTCCTCTTTCTGCTTTGACCGTAGATACTCTAAACACATCACGCATCGAAGCTTGGATTTTAAAACTACTAAAACCTACATGTTTTACCCATCCGTCAATAAACTCATAAGCCATATTCACAGACTCCATTGATATCACATTTTCCTTCTGCACAAATCTAGAGGACATTGGCGAACTTGCAGCATTAGCAATATCTTTAAATTTAGCGATATCTCCAGGTTCCTTCCATCGTTCATAAAGTGCCCGCTTATCTTGGTTATAGTTTAATGAGCTCAAAGAAATATTTTCGACCTTATTAAATAATGCGGTATTTTTTAAATAAGCCCCTGTCTGATATCTAAAGTTTACACTCAAAGAAAAACCTTTTATTGTTACCGAACTTCCAAAAACGCCTTCATAATCAGGACGTGTATTTCCGTAGATAATCTCATTATCATAGGAAAAATCATACGTAAAGTTACCATCCTTATCATAGAATAACTCTCTACCTGTTGATGGATCAATACCGCCCGAACGTACCACCCATATATCATCTGGATCAGCACCATCATAATACCTTACCAGATTTCGTCCTTTACCAAACTGATTAAAGTCATTCAACTTATTACCCAAATCGCTTAACTTAGTTTTTTGAGTACGCAAGTTGGCTCTTATTTGCCAATTGATGCGTTTGGATGTATTTTGAACTAAAAAGTAAGATGTTGACAACGTTAAACCCTGGGATTTTTGTTTTCCAAGATTAGTTCTGTAAACATCGGCCCCCGAGGATTCGGGCATATTAATCGCTATTAATAATGGATCTGTTGTTTTATAATAATAATCGGCTGTTACATTAAACCTTCTATTAAACAGTGTTAGGTCCATACCTATATTCTTATCCAATGTCACCTGCCAATCTAAATCGGCATTACCCAGCCTGTCAATCGTAGCTCCTAATCCAAAGTAGTTCAACGATGATAATCCAATATTATAAGTAGTTATGGTATAGCCTGAATCAAAATTCTGATTGGCAGGATTCCCGATGGATGCTCTCAATTTAAAAAAGTTTATCCACGATAAATTATCAGATATCAAAGTTTCATTGTGTAGGTTCCAACCTAAACCAACAGACCAAGTTCCTATGTAACGTTTAGATGAACCAAACACTGAGGAGCCATTTCTACGTAAGCTAAAATCCATTAAATATCTATTTGCATACGCATATCCCAAGTTCATATAACCATTCATTGATTTTTTCTCTATTTCCTGAAATAAAGGTCTACCTCCTTCTGGATATCCATTCGAGAAAGATGGATATGTAAAATCACCTTCCGGAAATCCTTCTGTTACATAACCTTGAATTATTCTTTTAGAAGATTGCATGTTACCTCCAAGCACAGCATTTATGGTATGTCGGCCAAGCACCTTTGCATATGTTGCAGTGATATCCCCCTCAAACATGTCGTCCTTTTGTGTTCTACTAGTATATCGGCCTTTTCTCAACAATGCCACATTCTCAAACTGAGTATCTTCTCTTGAAAGGAATACTTCACCTTCATTATTTGAATGGGATAAACCCAGCTTTCCACGTATTCTGATAGCATCCGTTGGACGATATTCTACATTCAAGAAATTTGAAATCTTTATCTCCTTACCTTTATTTCTACTATTTTGTTTATCATTCCATAATGGATTTGGAGATTTAAAAAAGTCATTATTCTCCAACCATTTATCAACTTCTCCATCTTCATTTAGTTTCTGAAAATATGGATTTGCGTTTACATAATCTGAAAAGGTAACTATTGGATTTCCTACCTTAGTATTAGTAAAATAGCTTTTGTTAGAAATTAGTAATTTTTCCTTACGGTAAATCAAATCAATATTACCAGATATTACTTCACGTAAAGAGGTTTTCATTACTCCAGTAATTCCATTATAACCTGCACCTAAACCAAAAAGAAAACTACCCTCCCCTCCTTGTATATACAACGAGTGTTTTTGATTTACTCCCGTACGTAGCGGTTCCGATAACCAATAAGTATCTACTCCACTCTCAATGGATTTAAGTTTATCATTATAAATCTGATTTAGTAGTATCTCATTTGTCGGTTTCCATGGCGTAGGGTAATAGCGACCTGCCAATTTTTCGAACTCAAGTTTTTCACTTGCATTCATCATATTGTAACTAGTCAAATCGGGCACAGAAACATTTAAGTTTCCGCTATAATTCACCATCAGCTTTCCCGATTTTGGTCTCACTGTTTCTACAACCACAACACCATTAGCTGCTTTTGATCCGTAAATAGCTGTCGATGCTGCATCTTTCAATATAGTTATGGACTCTACACGGTTTATATCCAAATCATTGATAACCGCTAACGTACTCTCAAAACCATCTAATATAAATAAAGGCTGGTTAGGATCTGCTTCTAACTCATCACGTACACCTAACATACTCGATTTTCCACGTATCTCCATATTAGGTAACTGATTGGGATCTGATCCATGAAGCGTATTTTCCAAGACAGCAAAAGCGGGATCCAATGTTTTCAAGCTCTGTAATATATTTTGAGTCCCAACACTCTTTAACTCCTCTACGGAATAGGTAGAAGCCGACCCCGTAAAACTCTCTTTTTTTCTTGTAAATATACCGGTAACAACAACCTCTTCCATTTCCTGAGCGTCCGGTTTCATCACAATATTTAGTGTTTGCTGGCCTTTGTATGGAATCTCCTGCGTTTCCATTCCTACAAAGGTTACCACTATCACAATATCCTTAACACTGGGTAAGAATAAATTAAACTTACCATCAATATCCGTCGTGGTTCCCATTGTTGTTCCCTTTAACATAATAGTAACTCCAGGTAAATAGTCGCCTCCATTATCCTTTACCGTACCTGAAATCTCTTTACGCTGCGCTACAGGCGTTTCTGGTTTGTTACTTCTTGTGTTTGGATTCTTATCCTCCACCACAGCAATCATATCTCCCACCACTTGATATGTAAATCCTTTTCCAAATATTGCCTTTATGGCATCTTGTAGCGTGGCGTTTTCAATATCTAATGTCAACTTCGAATTCATTTTGACATTATCTCTATTAATAAATAATGAACACCCCACTTGGGATTCCAAACTTTTAATTGCCTGTTCCACTGAAATATCATTCAATTTCAATGTTACAGCTTGATGTGTCTTGTTGTCATCTGCGATTACTTTAATCGGGAATAACACTACTCCAAGTAGGAATAATGCAACCGTACAGATAAAGCTTCGCCTAAAAGTGTCTTTAGAACACTTACAAAGTTGATGTCTCATAGCATTGGTTTTAATTGGTAATTTAGATTGTCTACTTAGATATTGTTATACACTTGCCATTCTGTGTTATAGATACTTTTGTCGTCAGCTGTATTAAATGTAACGCTTCCTTAAGTGTCAGCTCTTTATTTATTTCTCCGCGATACTCAATTTTCCTCAAGTCCATATTCGTAAATATGACATTCAAATCATACCAGCGTTCAAGTTGCCTCATCAACTCCTCCAAGGTACAACGCTCAAAGATAAATTTCCCTGTGCGCCAACTCACCGCCGAATGTATATCCGCATCCTTAACCTCCACATTATTATTGCTAATATTAAGTACGGCTTGCTTACCTGGATCAAGTAGAAATTCTTCATGCAATTTATTTATCAACGCCACCTTGCCTTTTAGCAATGTGGCATGGTAAGCCCCATTATCGCCATAGGCATTTATATTAAATGTTGTTCCATACACAACAATACTACCTTGTGGCATATGAACCTTAAACTGTCTGGCTGAATCGGTCTTTACGTCAAAATATCCTTCTCCTTTTAAATACACCTCACGCGTGGTCCCATTAAATACGGTGGGATATTTAAGCTCCGTTTCGGCATTGAGCCACACTACTGTACCATCATGTAGTGTAAGATTATATATCCCTCCTCGAGGAACTTTAATTGTATTCATGTCCGCTTTATAAACCACAGAACTTGCCACTGCCTGCGTATAGTTTAATCCTCCTATACTGTCCTTACTCACACCCCTAAGATCTGCTACATCTTCTATTTCTCGCATTTCACTTAAGTTGTATGTAGTCCCAGCATCACCTAATAAAACAACTCCGTTATATTTTGTATCGCTATTTTTGTCGGCATTGTATAAATAAATTGTCAAAGAAGTTCCAAGCAATAATGCTACGGTAGCAGCTACGGTATAATAACCTATTATCCTTCGTTTACGCGTTATTGCCCTCTCAAAGCGAAGATATTCATTGCGCTGCACTGCACTATAATCCGTTCCTTCGGTCATCACATTACGCATCATTGCAACTTTATCCAACATTTCTCTGTCCGAAATATTATTAACAAGTTCACTGCGTTGATGCATAGAGAGTCTATCACGCTGAAAAAATAGCGCTTGTAACTTTTCAATGAAACTATTTTGTGTTAATGGGTTCATATTTTTCTCTTTTCTCACCTATAACACAATCGTACATTACAAATGACTACAGAAAAGGGGGAAATTTTGTATTTTTTTATAGAATGTCTCTTTTGCGATCTAATTACGTCTAAAGCACAACCATAAAACAATTTCTTCTCTGAATTTTTCCTTCAATTTTTCAATACCTCTAGACAAGTGTGTTTTGACAGTACTTACATTAATATTCAACTTATCAGCAATTTGTGCATACGTATCGCCATCAACATAGAATTTATATAGCACTTCATGCTGTTTTTGAGGTAATGTTTCGAGGCTCCTTTTTATTTGCAGATATTTTTGTTCAAACTCCTCTTCATCCACTATGTTATTCTCATTTGCAAACCACTCTGAAAGTCGTTCCTCATGATCTCTTACAATTTTCTCATGCTTTAGGTAGTTCAGTGCTCTATTTCGACATAGTGTAAACAAATAGGTTTTAAGGGAATATGAAACATCCATCTGTTTTCTATTATTCCATAATTGTAGAAACACGTCATGAACAATGTCCTTAGCTATGTCAACATCATTAACATAGCTAACCACAAAACGCATTAATTCATTAAAATGCAATTTGAACAATCGGCAAAAATCGGCATGATTTAATTGCATAGACAAAGAAATTGATTTCTACTTATAATTGTGTAAAAGTATTAAATATTTAATTAAGTCATTCACTCCATAAGCTTAAATCGACTTCTCGTATAATCAACAAGTTTTAAATATTCAATTTTAAAGTTATTAAATGAGGACACGGAACGTGAGAAATTACTGAGAACACCATATTGAGTGGCAAAGACAATGCAATTTATGACACATGGTTACCGTCAGGATTCTGATTAATATCATCAATACTGCTCTACCCACAAAAGTAAACCGACCAACGTGTGCAAATAATTCCACTGTAACCATGATTGGAGGCATAACCTCGAGCTCCTAACTCTTGGTTCACCATTGAATCGCAGTATATTGCAAATTAACCATACAGTAAAATATTCCGCACAATGGTCTGTTCATCCGGTTTAATGCTATTTACATTGCCACGTTAGATATCCAATTCATAGTTTGTGTATAGTACTTTGCATTATAATAAAAAATATACACTTGCTTACATTTTCCTCCAAATAAACCCCACTAAACCCACTATTAGTTCTTTTAAAAAAATATAGCATAACTACATTAACCTCCATCCCCCTCTCTACTTGCCCTCTGGTCCCTCCCTGCTTGCTCCCTATCAACTTCGCATCAACTTCGTGTTAAGTCCGTATTAAGTTCGTGTCTATAGATACGAACATAACACGAAGTTAATACGAAGTTGATACGGAGTTGATAGAGAGGAACCAGAGAGCAAGCAGAGCGGAAAGAGAGAGAGGACACGGGCAGGGACTAACAAGAGGTAAACACAAAGTGCCGTTATATTACTAACTATTCCTATTTTCAATTTTTACATTGTTTTGCTTCCGCGCTTCCTACCAAAAAGTAGATTACTATCCGCGACTTGCGTGGCAGATGTACGGGGATATAATTGTAAATTAGAATATTAATAGTTACCTTTGTGCATTATTTGATGACTATATATGTAACTGTATGGATATATTACTTGACGATGAAGATGAGTTTTACAGTAAGATTGAACGCTTCAACACAGAGAGAACAGACAAACTTAGCTATCATTACCAAGAGATTTTAAAGTTGTTAGGTGAGGACACGGAACGTGAGGGATTGTTGAAAACACCACATCGAGTGGCAAAGGCAATGCAATTTATGACACACGGCTATCGTCAGGACCCTGAGGCTATTCTCCGCTCGGCTCTTTTTAAAGAGGAGTACCGACAAATGGTAATTGTTAAGGATATTGAGATTTATTCTCTTTGCGAGCATCATTTACTTCCTTTTATTGGACGCGCACATGTTGCTTATATTCCTAATGGATATATTACCGGATTAAGTAAAATTGCACGAGTTGTGGAGTGTTTTTCACGTCGTTTACAAGTTCAGGAACGATTAACTAATCAGATAAAAACCTGTATTGAAAACACGCTTAATCCGCTTGGTGTAGCTGTTGTTATTGAGGCGCAACATATGTGTATGATGATGCGCGGTGTGCAAAAACAGAATTCTGTTACAACAACTTCCGATTTTAGCGGCGCTTTTGAAAAGCTAGCTACTCGCGAAGAGTTTATACGTCTGATAAGCACCAAATTACATTAATAATCTACTTATTTTTTAACTACAATCCTTTTTGCTTTGAAGTTTTGATAAACTATGAATGGATTGTGCTAATAATTAATAATTGACTATATGAAAAAAGCATTTGTATTTCCGGGACAAGGTGCCCAATTTGTAGGGATGGGTAAAGAACTTTATGATGGTTCACCGCGTGCTAAAGAGCTTTTTGAGCAAGCTAATGATATTTTAGGCTTTAATATTACAGATATTATGTTTGCCGGAACTGACGATGAGTTAAAACAAACAAAAGTAACTCAGCCGGCAATTTTCTTACACTCGGTTATTTTGGCCGACAGTATTGAAGAAACTCCGGATATGGTTGCCGGACACTCTCTTGGCGAATTCTCAGCACTTGTTGCTGCTAAAGTAATTTCGTTTGAGGATGGTTTACGTTTGGTTCATGCACGTGCGCTAGCAATGCAGAAGGCGTGTGAAGCTAATCCGTCAACTATGGCTGCGGTTTTAGGTTTAGACGACGAGGTTGTTGCTACAATATGTAAAGACATTGATGATGTTGTTGTACCTGCTAACTTTAACTGTCCGGGACAAATTGTTATCTCGGGAACTAACCGAGGTATTGAAATTGCTTGTGAAAAACTTTCAGCAGCAGGAGCAAAACGTGTTATGCCGTTGAAAGTGGGAGGAGCTTTCCACTCGCCATTAATGGAGCCTGCACGCCAAGAGCTAGAGGCTGCAATTATGAATACAGAGTTTAAAACTCCTATTTGCCCTATTTACCAAAATGTTGATGCGCAGCCGTATACGGATCCTGAGCAAATTAAAGAAAACTTAATTGCACAGTTAACATCGTCGGTAATGTGGACACAAATTATGCAAAATATGTTATTAGATACATGTCATAACTATCTTGAAATTGGTCCTGGGAAAGTACTTCAAGGATTATTTAAAAAAGTGGATCGCACTGTTGAAATTAACAGTATTCAATAATTTTTTGAAAGTTCCCTACGGGGAACTTTTTTTTATGTAATAAATGACTATCTTTATTCTAATATTTACCCGGATAAGGTATTTTATGTGCGATATAGATACTATTTTTGTATAGTGTTTGGGAATAACAATAATAGAAATACTTATGCAGTCAAAACATACCAAAAGGTTCTGGAATCGGCTTTTTCGGATAGCTTACATACTCGTGGTATGTTGTGTATTGACGTATCTATTCCCGAAAACAGGTGTTTTCCAGTATGAGTATAGAAAAGGAAATTCATGGAATTATGAACAACTGGTTGCTCCCTTTGATTTTCCAATTTATAAAAACGATACGGAGTTAGCCAACAGTAGACAACGTATCCTTGAACAGCAAGGATTAATTTTTGATTACGATAAAGGTGTTGGTAATTCGAACATAAAACACTTACAATCAGAGCTTAATAAACTTAACAACTCACTAAATGCTGCCGATAAACAGGCCATTATTCGCAAACTAACCGATATTTACGATAGAGGTATTTATATTTTGCCTGAAAAATACAGAGAACAACCTGTTGTTTCCATCAGAATAATTAAAAACAATATAAGCGAAGAGTATTTAATTTCAGCATTATATACTCCAAAGAAGGCTTACCAAGAACTTTCCGGACAAGTGCAGCGTTTGCCTATACCTGAGGGTATAAAAAACAGTATTATCCAAATGGATTTGGCCCAGTGCATCAATCCCAATTTGGAGTATAATGAGGAAAAGAGTAAGCTAGCACTTGACAATGCGCTAAAGGACATGGCCCTTACGCAAGGCATGGTGAAACAAGGTGATTTGATAATAGAACCCGGAGAATTGATTACTCAGGAGAAGTTTGATGTGTTAAACTCACTAAAAAAGAGTTATTCCGAACACTTCTATTTAGATACCACCGGTATTGGACGTATGGCGGGACAATTTATTATTACGCTAATTGGTATATTAATTTTCACGTTATTTTTAACACGCAATAAACGTTTAGCATATCACAGCTTTAGAGAATTTATTTTTCTCTATACGTTGTTTTTTGCAACAGTAGCTATGATTTTGGTATGCTCAACGAATAATGTTCCTATATTCTTGGTGCCGTTTCTGTTTTTTATCATTATAGTTAATGTACTCATTGACATGCGTACTGCTGCATACATGCTTATAGGGACAACATTAATTGCATCTTTTGCCGTTGCAGAAAGTTTTCAGTTTGCAATTATGCAGTTAACTGCTGGAGTTGTTTCCATATTCTCCTTGTCGCAATTACAAAGACGATCACAGCTTTTTGTGTCTATCCTATATATTTTTGTAGGTTACGCAGTTAGCTTCCTAGCCTTTGAGTTAATATACAATGAGTCATTCCAAGCCTCGGCATGGTTTACGCTTGTATGGCTGCTTGTGAACTGTTTATTGCTTATGTTGGCGTATTTAGCCATTTACCTGTTTGAGCGTTTATTTGGATATACATCTGAAATTACTTTGATGGAATTGTCAAATCCCAATCATCCTGCATTACGCTCATTAACGCAAAAGGCACCCGGGACATTCCAACATTCGCTGATGGTGGCAAACTTGGCGGAGGAAGCAATTTACAGAATTGGCGGAGATCCTTTATTGGCTCGTACAGGAGCATTGTATCATGATATTGGAAAAATGAATAATGCCATCTACTTTATTGAAAATCAAAGCGGAGGTTTAAATCCACATTCCGCATTGGATTTTGATGAGAGTGCACAGATAATAATTAGCCACGTTCGTGATGGAGTGGATTTGGCAAAGAAATATAACTTGCCAACTTCGATAATGGATTTTATTAAAACACACCACGGGAGAAGTAAGGTAAAATATTTTTATAATTCGTACGTGAACAAGCATCCCGACCTACCCGTGGACGAAATGGTGTTTACTTATGAGGGACCAGACCCTATAAGCCGAGAGTGTGCCGTTGTTATGATGGCAGATGCTGTGGAGGCTACTAGCAGATCCCTAAAAGAAAAGAGCGAAGAGAATATTGAGAAATTAGTGAATGACATTATTGACAGTCAGGTACAAGACGGGCGGTTTGAAAAATCGCAGATTACGTTTAGCGACATTGCCATTGCAAAGCGTGTATTTATTGACATGTTAGTAAAGATATATCATTCGCGCATTGCATATCCTAAATTAAATAAGGATAACGAAAACGAGAAGAAATAATAATAAATATAAATTAAGAGTGTTATGACACAAAGAGCGATTACCATTAAGGACTTAGCGGAAAAACTGAATATATCAGTTTCTACCGTATCTCGCGCGTTGAAAGATAACCCGGAGATTAGCCAAAAAACCCGTAAAACGGTACAAAAACTGGCTAAAGAATTGGGGTATAAACCAAACCCTATCGCTGTAGCTTTAAAAACACATAAAAGTAATACGATTGGGATAGTTGTTCCTCAAATTGTTAATACGTTCTTTGCTACCGTGGTTAAGAAGGTAGAAGAAATAGCCGATAAGTATGGTTATCACGTACTTGTAAGTTCATCGAATGAGAGCTTTGAGAAAGAAAAGAAAAATATAGACATTTTCCTTGCCAACCGTTGCGATGGTATTATTTTATCTATATCGCGCGCAACTACGTCATATGAGCACATTAAACATATCCAGGAGATGGATGTACCTTTGGTGCTTTTTGACCGAACAACTAAGGAGTTAGAGGTGTCACGCGTGGTGGCCGATGATGCTGATGCTGCATATAAAATTGTACAGCATCTTATTTTAGGTGGAGCTAAACGTATTGGTTTAATTACTGGTCCTGAGCATCTTTCAATTGGTAAAAACCGAATGAAGGGATATTTAAAAGCCATGACATCTAACAAATTAGAAATCAACACTGATTACATTGTTCGTTGTGACGATTTCTCCGTTAAGGCTGCTAAAAAAGCTACAACTAAATTATTGGAGATGGACGCAATTCCTGATGCAATTTTTGGGATTAACGACGACATGGCCATTGGAGCCATTGAGGCGATTAAGGAAAAAGGATTACGTATCCCTGAGGATATCGCGGTATTTGGTTTCTCCAACACAAAGCGTTCTCGCTATATGAATCCTGCGGTAAGTACTATTAACCAATTCCCAGAAAAGGTTGGTGAGGTTGCGGCCGAATTACTATTTGAGCAAATTTTGAATAGTAAACACGCTCAAGTACGCGAAGAGGTGGTGAATTGCGAGTTACTTATCAGAGAAAGTTCGGACAAGTCCTACTTAAAATAAAATTCCTTTAGAGGATATCGGAACAACGATATCCTCCTGTTTCTCATCTTACATTAACAGTGAATAAGAAAATCGGAGAGTATGAACGTTATTGTTGACAATCTTTCTAAATCATTTTCAAAGGTTAAAGCTGTAGACGCTATTAGCTTTGAGGCTAAAACCGGACAGGTGATAGGATTACTGGGCCCCAACGGCGCAGGGAAAACTACTACCATGCGGATGATTTCCTGCTATTTGTTTCCAGACTCTGGAACAATTCAAGTTGGGAAATACTGGTCGCATAAGGACATGCGGAAAATTAAGGGACGTATTGGTTATCTCCCTGAATATAATCCGCTCTACGAGGAGATGAATGTGGTGGATTTTCTTTTATTCATTGCAAAGATAAACAATATCCCTTCGTACATGATTACAGCTAGAGTAATGGACATGATTCGTCTGTGCGGACTGGAGGATGAGAAACATAAATTTATACGAGAGCTCTCCAAGGGCTATAGACAACGTATTGGTTTGGCTCAGGCTCTTATTCATGATCCTGACGTTTTGCTTTTGGACGAACCTACAACAGGGCTCGATCCAAACCAAATAACTGAAATTAGAGAGCTAATTAGCCACATAAGCAGCGATAAAACAATTATTATCAGTTCGCATATACTTGCCGATATTGAGAATACATGCAATCGCGTGCTCATAATGAATAGAGGGAAAATTGTGGCAGATGGGACAACAACGGAATTACGCAGACTTAACGGTAGTGATAAGTTATTAAAACTTACGTTGGGACCTAACGGCGACATTCGCACTCTTGAGGAGGAGCTAATGCAACTTGCTCCAATTAAACATGCGCTACAAATTTCATCACACAGTATGGAAATTCAATGTCCTGCGGATTATAACATTGAAGAGATGGTATTTAATATTTGCCAACAAAAACAATGGTACATTAAAGAGCTCTCTCCTATAGAGGCTCAGCTGGAGGATATATTTAAGCAAGTAACGCAAAACTAAATGTTATGAACTCGGTATCGATATTAATTTCCAGAGAATTGTCGGCAATTTTCGGAACGTGGGGTGTTTATTTTGGTTTGATTATTTTTTACCTAATTTGTGGTCTTCACTGCTGGTTTGGCCCCGAGAACTTTCTGTTTATCGGTCAGGCAACTATGAATCCATTTTTTGACGTGGCAACATGGCTAATTCTTTTTTTAGCACCCGTGTTAACCATGAGGACTATTAGCGATGAAAATAAGAGAGGAACACTTGAGCTTTTATTGACAATGCCAATTGTTACTAATCATCTTGTAGCAGCTAAATACTGGTCGCAATTAGCCATTGCAACACTTGCAATTCTTTTAACGGTTCCGTTTTATCTGACCATTGGTTTATTAGGTAATTTGGACCATGGCGCAACGTTGCTTGGGTATTGGGGCTTGTGGAGTATGGCAGGATGTTTTATTAGCATGGGTATTTTTGCCTCTTCTGTAACACGAACACCTATCACGGCTTTTTGTATTGCAATGGGTCTTGAGTTGTGTTTCTTTATATTGTTTCCTTTTTTATCGGACATTATTGTTTCCGGATTTTGGTCGGATTTGTTTGCTTATTTATCCGTTACGGAGCATTTCAACTCTATGACCAATGGCATACTTGACAGCAGGGATATTATCTACTTTAGTTCGGTAGTTACCCTATTCCTAACCCTGTCAAAGTATTTTATTTGTAGAAGCAGATATTAATTTAAGCAAATCCTCTATGCAACGTGTAACAAAAATGACGGTAATAGTACTACTATGTGTATTACTACTTAACATAACTTCCATATTACTATTTAAACGTGGCGACTTTAGTGCAAATCAACGTTTTTCACTAAGCAAGGGCAGTAAATTTGTCATTGAAACTATAAACAAGCCTATAATTGTGGATGTGTACATAAGTAATAATGTTCCCCACTCCTATAAAAAATTAGCGCAAGAGTTTATAAACATGGTTAAGGAGTATAAATCCTTAAGCTCATCGCCATTTAAGATTAATGTAATAAACGTTGACTCCGAAGAGGCACGTGATATTGCCATTTGTGAAGGAATTAAACCCATACACCTAGAATTCAGAGAAGGTGACATGGAATTGATACAACAAATATACCTTGGTGCTACTTTCCAAATTGGCGCAAGACATGAGGTTATCCCAGAGATTACACCGCATACTGCCATTGAGTACGAGGTAACGAAATTGCTAAAAAAAGAGCTGAATAAGCATAAACCCAAAGTAGGGTTTGTTATTGGCCACAATGAATGCTCAATTACCAGAATGCCACAATTTGTAAAGGAATTGTCCACGCTTAGCGAAATTTCACTGGTGAAACTGGATAATCAGCGTCAATTGGATACATTGGATGTGCTTTGTATTATAGACCCACGTACTCGATATACCTATGAGGAGATTCAACTACTGGAGCGTTATCTTGACCGCGGCGGACGTATGTTCGTTGCGCTTAATCATGCCGTGGGACAAGTTACAGAGAATAGAAACAATGGCTTTATTAACAGAGTAGGTATTGAGGATATGCTAGAACGCTATGGTTTAAAGATTAACTATGATTTTGTTGTTGATAATAATTGTGGAACTGTAAGCTACAAGCAGCTTAATAACGATTATTTCAACTTCCAAAACAACGTTAGCTTTCCATATTTGCCAATTATTACCAATTTTAGTAATCACATCATTACTTATGGTTTAAACTCCATACTACTTACTTATGCTAGCAGTATTAAACAAATACGTAGTACGTCAACTTATATGTTTACGCCACTGGCAACAAGCTCGGCAATTTCAGGAATTGAACAGGCACCGGTATTTTTTAATATCCACAAAAACTGGCATAAAAGGGACTTTAATAAACCGGGTAATATTGTAGCTGCTTTACTCACAAACGATGATAATGGCAGTGCAATAGTAACCATTACCGATGCGGATTTTATAATTAACGATCATGGAATATACGAGCATCCTCTTGGGAACGATAATGTAAACTTTGCATTAAATTCTATAGAGTGGCTTTCGGATAACTCTGGATTAATTGAGCTTCGTAATAAATTTACAACAATTCCATTACTCAAGACCACAGATACCATTCAACGTAGATCAATTAAATATGCCAACTTTGCATTTCCACTAGTTATAGTGTTTGGTATTGCGCTGATTAGACTACAAAAACAAAGACGCAAACGAGATTATCGTTCGCGCCCTGGATATATCGATTAGTATTTTGTCCTGTCATTGATGCGCTACAGCGCTTTGAGAGAATTGTGATAAGAGAAGCCGGAGAGCTATAACAGCTCTCTGATACGCTCATAAAGTTCAACCGTAGCAGGGACAAGCGGCAATCTAAGTGTGTTATGCTCAATGATGCCATTGATGTGTAATGCAGCCTTTACTCCCACCGGATTGCCTTCTGCAAACAGCGCGTCGCATAGTGGCGCGCTATTATAATGCGCGGCTCTAGCCTCATTCCAGTTATTTTGCATTGCGTTGTTAACAATATCAACCATTGTGCGCGGTTCGCAATTAGCCATTACAGAGATTACTCCATGAAATCCCATAGACATAAGTGGAAGCGCAAGAGAATCATCGCCCGATAGAAGAATAAAGTCATTCCGAAGTTCCATAAGTTGGGTAGCTTGCGCAAAATTACCACCAGTTGCCTCCTTCAGTCCAATAATATTCGAGAAACTAGACGCTAAACGCTTAACTGTAGCAGCTGAGATATTTACTCCCGTACGGCCAGGTACATTGTATAAAAATATTGGTTTTTCAGTAGCTCCCGCAATAGCTGCAAAGTGAGCGTAAATACCCTCTTGACTCGGTTTATTGTAATATGGAGCAACAGACAACAACGCATCTGCTTTGTGTAAAGACGGGAATGAGGCCAATTGCTCAACCACTTCCTGAGTACTATATCCCCCCAAACCTATCATTAAAGGTACACGTCCGCTAATTTGGTCATGAACAATATCAATTACCATAGCACGTTCGCTCATTGAAAGTGTTGGAGTTTCGGCAGTAGTTCCTAGTGCAGTAATAAAGTTTACTCCCCCATCAATTATGTAATCAACCAAACGGCGCAGTGATAGTTCATCAATTTTATTGTTTTCATCAAACGGCGTAACAATAGCTACACCTACTCCCATAAACGGACTCATATCAGTATTGTTTTAAATCTCTTAATAGCTTAAATATCTTATCTATCTGCAACTCAAGGTTTATTTGGTCAGATATTGTAAACACAACATCAGCTCCGGGCATTTCCGTAACCGCTACTTTACATTTACAACTTGCGTTAGTAAATAAGTATGAACTTAGGGGTGTTTTACTTCGTGCTAGGTTTAACAATAAGTCATAATTGCCTTGTAATACTTGGTCAATATATTTATTCTCTTGTTTCCCTCTCATACTGAGATCGCAATACCCAAAATATTCATCTCCCTCCTCGGCCTTAAGCGGATGTACAATAAGTGTTGTCAGCGCTTTATCCTTTACAAGAACCTCACACTGTTTTCTGGCTGTAACATCGTTATGGTCTAACAACAAGAGTATTGACTTTGCCTCACCTAGCGGTATAAGAGTCCTCTCTTCAGTTCCTTTCCCATGATGTCCACTTATCGTGTTACCTTTAAATTTATGAATCAGTTTTCTAAACATAAGCATCCACATTTGAATGTAATGATAAGAAAAAAAGACCAATAATTAATAATCTTTCCACTCCTTTTCGTTCTGATATGACAAAGGTAATAATAAAAATGCTACATAAAACACTTTGTTAAATTCTATACATAATATATATTGTAAGACACTTTTAAATAAAAATATATAGAATTACATATAAAAACAAACGCAACAGGACATAAAAAAAGGCCGTCCATCGGACAGCCTTTTTTATTATATATAATTATCTAAAATGGATAATTATAGTTGTGGACCTGCAGCAACTAATGCTTTAGCATCGTCGTTGTCACAGTATTGTTCGAAGTTTTGGATATACTTGCTAGCAAGTACTTTCGCTTTCTCAGTCCACTCAGCCTCTGATGCATAAGTATCACGAGGATCTAAGATGTTAGTATCTACATTATTCAACTCAGTAGGAATAGTTAAGTTCATTACTGGGATATGTGTAGTTGGAGCTGATTCGATAGAACCGTCGATAATAGCATCGATGATTGCACGAGTGTTTTTCAAAGAAATACGTTTTCCAGTTCCGTTCCATCCTGTATTTACTAAATACGCTTTAGCTCCATGCTCATGCATTTTAGCAACTAACGTTTTAGCATACATAGTTGGGTGTAGAGTTAAGAAAGCCTCACCAAATGCAGGAGAGAATGACATTTGAGGTTCAGTGATACCTCTTTCAGTACCAGCTAACTTAGATGTATAACCACATAGGAAGTGATATTGTGCTTGCGCCTCGTCTAAGATAGAAACTGGAGGTAATACTCCAAATGCATCTGCTGATAAATAGATGATTTTCTTAGCATGACCTGCTCTTGAAGGAAGAACGATCTTGTTGATGAAATAGATAGGGTAAGAAACACGAGTGTTTTCTGTTTTAGAAGCTTCTTTAGAGTAGTCAGGAGTACCGTCTTCTTTAACAGTTACGTTCTCTAATAAAGAGTCTCTTCTGATTGCTCTCCAGATATCCGGCTCGTTAGCTTCGCTTAAGTCGATTACTTTAGCGTAACATCCACCTTCGTAGTTGAATACACCATTGTTATCCCATCCGTGCTCATCATCACCAATTAAGAAACGTTTTGGATCTGCAGAAAGAGTTGTTTTACCTGTTCCTGAAAGACCAAAGAATACAGCTACGTCACCGTCTTTACCTACGTTAGCAGAACAGTGCATAGAAGCGATACCTTTTAATGGTAAGTAGTAGTTTTGCATAGCAAACATACCTTTTTTCATCTCACCACCGTACCAAGTACCACCGATGATTTGCATTTTCTCAGTAAGGTTGAACATAACGAAAACTTCAGAGTTTAAGTTTTGCTCTTTCCATTGTGGGTTAGTTGTTTTAGAACCGTTGAACACTACGAAATCAGGCTCACCGAAGTTAGCTAATTCAAAGTGAGAAGGACGGATGAACATGTTTGTTACAAAGTGAGCTTGCCATGCAACCTCTACGATGAAACGGATTTTCATTCTTGTATCCTCGTTAGTTCCGCAGAATGCATCAACAACGTATAATTTTTTAGCAGTGTTTAATTGCTTAATTGTTAAATCTTTACAGTGAGCCCATACATCAGTGTCAACTGGTTTGTTGATATTACCATCCCACCAAATATGTTGGTCGCTCGTAGCGTCTTTAACGATATATCTATCTTTAGGTGAACGTCCTGTAAATACACCAGTATCAACAGATACAGCACCTGTAGAAGTTACAACACCTCTTTCGAATCCTTGGTTAGAAGGATCGATTTCTGCTTGAAATAATTGCTCGTATGAAGGATTGTGAATCACTTCGATATCATTGCTGATACCATACTTGCTTAAATCGATTTTTGACATGATAGTAAATTTATATTAATGATTAATTAATTCCTTTTTTCCGTAATTCATAGCAAATATAACAAAGTTTTCTTTCCAAAATAAACTTCAAGAGTATTTAAGAAGCAATTTAATCTTAATTAACAATTACACCTTATACCTGTTCGCTACTAACGTAATATATGGATCCTTATAAGACTTGTTAACCAATAGTTCAAAAAACTCCTTATCTATCTTTGAATCAGATTTATATATCTGCAAATGCTTAGCACATCCGGAAAGGAGTACAAGTTGTATATTACTATCCTCGCTATCCCTGCATTCACTCGCAAATTGAGGCAAAATAGGGTGTTTTGCCATAAATTGTGACCCAAAATACTCAACAACCTCATTATTTAGTGCTTTGCTTAGTAATTGTATAATTTTTTCTGTATTCAAAGCCTCTGTAAAAAGAAAACTCGCCACAATCTGCTGTTCTCTTTTACCACTATTCCATAAAATAGTTGCAATCTTATCATCCTTAGCATAGCGTGCTGCAAGGGTTTTAAGCGACAAAAAGCTTGCACCAATATGCTTCGCGGTACTACCACCCACATTTGCCACACTATCAAGTGTACCGCCACTCTGTAAACGGTTTATTCTCACCTGTAACTCATTTAATAGCTGCTCTTGCTCTTTATTTAATGCAAAAAATTCCATCACTTATTCGTTCTAATCAATATTCATTCAATATTACATTGTTTTTCATCATAACGCAACTAAAAATCCGTTTTTTCGTTAAACATACATATTACAAAATTAATTTACTCATTTAAACACTTCAATTATGACTGTTAACATCGGATTAGACGAACGCGTAATTAAAATTAGTAGTCGTGTTCTAAGAAACTTAATGGCAGATAACACTGTTCTTCTATTCAAAACATGGAACTTCCACTGGAACGTTAAAGGAGCAAACTTCAAAGCTTATCACACTTTCCTTGAAGAAATCTATGATGGCATATTTGAAAACATTGACGCTATCGCTGAGCGTATCCGCGCTCTTGGAGAACGTCCATTAGGATCACTACACGACTGTTTAGAGCACAACCGTATCAAAGAAGTGACAGAGGATCAAGAATTACCTTGCGCTAACGGCATGCTTAAAATCCTTAGCGAAGACATTGATGCTACTATCCGCGAAATAAGAAACGATTTAGCTACTATGGAGTCCGAAGGAAGCAATGACAGCGGAACTATGAACTTCCTTGAGGATATGATCGAAAAACAAGAAAAACTAGCGTGGATGATTCGTTCTTACGTTATCGACGATTGCGACAAGAAAAAATAGAACACACACTCGTTATAAACAACAAAAAACCTCTGCCTATTAAAGCAGAGGTTTTTTAATGTATTCCTAATATTCAAAAATATTATTTTGTATCGTAGGCCCATTTTAAATAAACAGCACCCCACGTAAATCCGGCTCCAAAAGCGGCCAATACCAATGTATCACCTTTCTTTAGTTGTTTTTCCCACTCATACAAACACAATGGAATTGTAGCAGAAGTCGTATTACCATATTTCTCAATATTAATCATCACTTTCTCCTCCTCAAGTCCCATGCGCTCACCTGTAGCGGCAATAATACGCAAGTTAGCCTGATGCGGCACCAACCAAGCAATATCCTCACTGCTCAAATTGTTACGCTCCATTAACTCAACCGCAGTATCAGCCATTTTCGAAACAGCATGCTTAAACACGGTACGTCCGTCTTGATATATAAAATGTTCTTTATTAGCTATCGTTTCTGCCGTAGGCGGAAATAACGACCCACCAGCTTTCATATATAAATGATGACGTCCAATACCATCCGAACGTAAAATATGATCCATTACACCCACTTCCTCTGTTGTTGGCTCAATCAATACCGCTGTAGCAGCATCACCAAACAACGGACAGGTTGTACGGTCAGTATAATCCGTAATTACAGACATTTTCTCTGCACTTACAAACAATATTTTTTTATATCTCCCCGCCTCAATAAACTGAGATGCGGTAACTAATCCAAAAATAAAACCAGAACATCCGGCATTTAAATCAAAACCGAAAGCATTGGTAATTCCAACCATGTCAGCAACAATCTGCGCGTTAGCAGGAAAATGCATATCAGGTGTCACTGTCGAACAGATAACCAAATCCACCTCTTCAGGTTTCAATCCTGTTTTTGCAAATAAATCCTCAACGGCTTTTGCACCCAAATACGCACTACCCTTAGCAGGGTCCTTCAATATACGGCGCTCCTTGATACCAACACGGGTCATTATCCATTCGTCAGTGGTATCTACCATTTGGCTCAACTCTTCATTGTTAAGCACATACTCCGGCACATAAGCACCAACGCCTGAAATCTTTGCTCTTAGCTTTTCCATTTTGTCTGTTTAAGGTTAATTCACTAACCGAAAAAAATAAACAACCATAGCCTCCCAGACTATAGGAGGCTGTGTTATTTATTTAATCCTGCATAGTGCTAAGATTATGCTACTACTTCTTTTTCAATAGCTAACTTACCTCTATAATATCCACACTCAGGACATACTGTATGATACTGTACAGCAGCACCACAATTAGAACACTTCATAATCGCTTTAGCTACGATTACATCGTGCGTTCTTCTTTTATTTCTTCTCTGTTTTGAGGTTCGATGTTTTGGATGTGCCATTTCTGTTATTATTTATTAGTTAATTAATTAATTTCTTTAATGCGTCCCATCGTGGGTCCGTTGGTTTATCGTCTTCGTCTATCAAATACTCATCAAGCGCCTCTTCCATACTTTCGTCACACTCCCCATCGGGGTGAACCACTCGCATCGGATAATTCAGCATGTATATCTCATAGAGATAACTACTCATATCAATATAATCGTCGTCAGGAGCCAAAACAATAAAATCATCATCATTTCCCTCCTCGCGGTTACTCTGTTTCACTATCATATGCTCCGCTGCCTCAATCGGTAATTTCATCTCGCAAAGACATCGGTCACATATAGCTTCAACCTCTCCGTTCAAACGTATGTTTACCTCCATTAACAATGAGCTTTTAACAAGCTCCACCGTTACCTTCACCTCTCCATTCGTCCCTTCGGTCATCGGAAAAGCATTAAAAAACGCCTCATCCAACACATAATCAAAATTATGCCTTCCTTCAGCAAGTCCTCTAAATGCTATTTTATACGCTTTCATGTTCTGTATCATGCCTTAAGTAAAACAGGCGCAAAGATATAAAAAAAAAGATACCTACCTCTTTTTTCGTCTCTTTTTTTTATAAAACTGTTGATAATAACAACCTTGCATTCTCCTCCGCATTACCCGTTTCTGTACCTACTTCAACATACCCAGGACGCTGCGAAAGCCCGTAAATATAGGCCTTATCGTAATAGCGCAACACTATGCGAACTGCCTCTATCACCTCTCCTCTATCTATTGCCATACAAGCATCTTTAACATTATTACCACCCATACGTTTGGTTATCTTGGCAATCATTGCCTTCAACACCTCACCGTCAAAAGTTCCATAATCCACCATTAAACGCTCGGCACGCTCCTCAAAAGGAACATTCAAATAAATCAAACAGCCACTGCGCATAGCCGAAAATAACACATCATTTATCCACACACTCCCAATGGACTTACTCTCATCTTCAACCCACACAACTCGCTCGGCATCAAAACTCTTCCAGGACTCCCACACCAAATTCTCAAACATCTCATTTGTTGGTTGTTCACCCTGTCCAAGCGCGCCAAACGCCGATCCTCTATGATGCGCAATGCCCTCCAAGTCCAGCACCTGCTCACCCATATCGGCAAGCTTATGTAAAATCTCAGTCTTACCACTTCCCGTCATGCCACCAAGCAAATTAATACGCTGTCCGCGGCCAAAATCCTCTCGTATATATTGTCTATAGGCCTTATATCCGCCCTTCATCACGCCAACCTCAAGTCCCGCCGTACTCAACAACCACGCCATACTTCCGCTACGCATACCTCCCCGCCAGCAATGCACATTTATTCGCTTAGCCTTGTCTGCAATACGCTTAGCCTCTCGTACAAAACCAGCCATCTTAGGTCCCACAAACTCCAATCCCTTCTCCACAGCCTCATCCTTGCCAACCTGCTTATAAAGCGTACCTACCACAACACGCTCCTCATCTGTAAACAACGGCACATTCACCGCTCCCGGCACATGCCCCGTAGCAAACTCCGCCGGTGTACGCACATCTATCAACGGCACCTCGTCCCGTTGCAATAAAATGTCCGCTGGATTGTAATATTTCATTATCATTATTCTTTTAAGTAATCACAAGAGTCACACAAACACACTATCTTATTTAATGCTATTTGCCTCTTAGTAAATACAAAAGTAATAAAACCTTACTTGCAATTGAAATAATTCCAACAACCTTTCCTATTTATATCAACTTAAACAACCTACATCACAATACAAAGCAACAATACCCAGCATCTCTCACTTGAAATCTCAAACAAAAATACTCAACTTTTCACATTAATACGTTTTTTTTATTACTTTGTACCACAGCTAATTCACGAAACTCATACAACTTAATCCCATGAAAAAACTATTACCCCTTCTTTTGCTATTTTTCGTTTGCTCATGTACACAAAAGGAGCATTTAATAAACCACTTTAATCAACACGAGCAGGTTACCCTAACTCCATTAAAAGACTTTCCTCAAGACTCACTCATTAGGCCGTCGGGGATTTGTTGCATTGATAATAACATTGTCCTTATTGATAAAACAAACCAACACCTACTCATGTCCTTCTCACTCCAAGATAGGAGTATTCAACGGTTTCATGCACGAGGACATGGACAAAACGAATCCCTTTATATCGGTCAAATCATCCCCACAGACAATGGAAAAAATCTCATTGCACATGACAATCAGCTTCTTAAAATATACAAATACGAAAAGAATGACTCCTTATTCCGCCTAGTACAACAAACACAATTACCCTACAACGATTTACGCATTGCTCACGCCTCGGATGTTATCATCGGGTGTCTGCCGGAGTCCAACAGCCGTTTCGTAAAAATAGACAGCACCGGTAAACAAACTAAATTTGGGCAAATCATTCAGCCTACTGAATCGTTCACCGACAACCTATACAACTACATCATAGGCGACTGCATCTTTAACCCAAAGCTTAACAGATTAGCCTTCTTCTCTGCCTCAGGTGACATCTTTGAATTATACGATTGTAACAACACTCCTCAATTATTCCATAGCTCCATTGGCAAACTACCCATTTGGGACAATGATAATAAAACAATAACGCCACAATCTAAACTAGGCGTTATAGCCACTACATTCTCCGACGACTATATTTTTGCACTCTACGGTGAAGAAACCATTGACCAATATGATATCTGGAATGGAGGAACTGAATGGCTCAACAAAATTCTTGTTTATAGCTGGGATGGAAAACCCATAAAAACATTAACCACCAACATCCCGGTAAAGGCCATCAGCTACAACAAAACGGACGGCCGCGTATACTGTATCGGTAAAAATAACCAAACAAGAATGCTTTATAGCTTTAACCCATTGCTATCTCAATGAGAATGGAGTAACTCCGAACCTGCCTCCCCATAACTAATACAACCTCGGTTAGAAAACCGAGGTTGTATTAGTTATGGGGTATGTTGCTGTATTTCCCCTAATTATATTTTCAATTGCATCTTGCTAATGGAGTAAACTAAGAATTTCTCCACACGAATGCATGTTGTTACCACAGATTCTTTCTTACCTTACATTTTGTTTTATCTCAAAATGTTTTATAATCGGAGACTCATGTGCTTCCGCCATTTTAACTCGCATTGTTTCAACAATCTTTGGATATCTATTTGCTAAGTTATATTGCTCTTGCGGATCATTCTCTAAATCAAACAACATCATATTCTCTTCTCCCTGTTTTCTAATATCAAGAATTAATCCTTTCCATTTACCCATACGTATTGCTTTGGAGCCTCCTCTTTCAGGATACTCCCAATAAAGATATTTATGGCATTTTTGTTTCTTGCCCAATAATTCTGGAACAAAACTAATCCCATCTGTATTCAATTCACCCTTATAACCCGCCAATTCACAAACAGTTGGCATTATATCCCATGAGGCACAAATATGATTACTTACACTTCCATGCTTAATTTTATCTCCCCAACTTACAATGAATGGAACACGTATTCCCCCCTCACGTATTGATGCCTTACCCCACAGTGATTCTGATTTAAATGGCTTAGCACTATCAAACCATGGCGAATCACTACCTCCGTTAAAAGTAGGTCCATTATCACTTGTAAACATGATAATTGTATTTTCATAAATGCCAAGCTCCTGCAATTTCGCTATCAATCCTCCAATCTGCTCATCCCAATAACTTACCATTGCCGCATAGGTGGCGCGAGGATAACGACACGGAAAAAAACCTTTATTACCTGTATAAGGTTCCTCATCACCAAATTTATCGACATAATAATTTATCCATTTCTCAGGAACTTGTAAAGGGACATGTGGTAAGGGTGTTGTCCAAGCCAAGAAGAACGGATTCTTTTTATTATCCGAAACAAAGCTCAATATCTCGTCATACATTAAATCACAACTATATACCTCTTGGGTATATTTAGCAAAGGATTCCTTACATCTCGGATCACATCCGGCATCCAACATTGTTCCTGGTTTCAAAATTTTGTTTTCGGGAATATACTCTCGGTTTTCATTTCTATACAAGAACGGAGGATAATAAGTATGAGCCTGACGCTGGCAATTATATCCGTAAAAAAAATCAAATCCCATTTTATTTGGCGTTCCTTCTGATCCCGGATAGCCTAATCCCCATTTACCAATAATACCGGTTTTATAGCCTACCTTCTGCAATAACATAGGAAAAGTTACGGTTTCTGCCGGCAAAGGACGCTGCCCCTCCAACGTTGAATCCGCCATCATTGCAGAATGACTCCACACATCACCTCTATTGGGCATCTCATCATTACCTCGAATATAAGCATGTCCACTATGTAATCCTGTAAATGTTACACATCGAGAAGGTGCGGAAACTGCCGCCCCTGCATAATTATTCATGAACTTCATTCCTCGAGCAGCCAATCTATCAATATTTGGCGTCTCTATCTTTCCTTGTCCATAACATCCGAGTTCAGCATATCCTAAATCATCTGCCAGTATGTAAATTATATTAGGTTGTTTAGGTTGCTGTTTTTCTGCATATGCAACCAGGGAACATGCTGTTCCAATAAATGGTAATAACATTCTCATATTTTATCCTTTAAAATTATTATCGCATTATTGCCCTTCATTCCATTAAAACAAATTCATAAAACTAACAAATAGCTAGTTCACGTACTCTTTCAACAACTGCCCCCATTGCTCATACCCCTTAGCAGTAAGATGAATTCTATCACCGCTGTACAATCCGGGCTTTAAGTTTAAGTCTTCGTCCATGAAATAGGTTGTCGGATCAATATGTGTTATATTTTTGGCAAATTTAGTTTTCCTAAGTCTGCTCTGTATGTTCATATAGTCGCCCTTCACTCGCTCATTCGCTGTACAGGGCAATAACCCCATGGTTAGCACCTTGGCATTAGGGTACTGCTCTCCCGCCAATTTAGTTAACTGCACAATACCCTCATATACCTCATTGGCACTCGCCGCATTGGCCAACAAATCGTTCACACCTATACTAATCACCACATACTCCGGGCTTACCTCCTTGTAAGCCGGTTGTTGCACTCTCCACAACAGGTTAGCAACTTTATCTCCCGATATTCCTGCCGACTCCCAATCAAAACCCGGAAAACATTTACCAAACGCATCTACACCTACTTTATGTGTAACACATGTTCTATTCAAGGATGTAGCTTGCGTAATGGAATTACCAAGCATCATTACGCGCGGATTTTTACTTGTCAATACTTTCTCAATTTCCATTGCTACCGTATGCCACTCCGCACCTTTTGTCCATCCAGCTCCCTGCCGATACTCGCTGCCCGGCACCGCCACCATGCATGGATTTACGTAGAGCCCTTCGGCTTTAAGTACAAAACGGACAATTGCCTCAGGAGCCTTTAATGAATGCGGATGATGCCCCACATTTTCTTTACAAATCAACTCCATACTGCCGCCTGCTGCTTCCAGTCTCTCCTTAAATAACGCTGTATTCTCAGCAACAGGAACCACATTATCCGTCATTCCTACCACATGCAATATCGGTGTTTTACTTTTTGCCAATTTACGCGCATGATCCACCGGATTCTTATCCCACTCCATCAAATCCACATCACTCCATCCGTAAACCTTCATGGCTTGCTCCATGTCCGCTTGGGAGCCACCATAAGCCCCTTTCCCGGCCGGCCAACTCTTTACATCCATAACCGGAGCATCCGCATAAATAGCGCTAACTTTATCTCTATTTTTCACTGCCCAATTATACACAATAAGTCCACCTCTACTCATTCCCTCCAAAACTACTTTCTTGTTTAAACCTAACTTGGTCATCAATTGGTAAAAGCTATTCCAACGTTCCACAGCTTGTGGACAGCCATATAAATCGGCCACATCGCAATATGCCACATGATATCCCAACTCTAACATCTTTATATCAAATTGCGGTTCATGTCCCCAAAAACGCGCTCTTAACACCCATCCTTTATGCTTATTGGCCACCTTCGGAGCAACAATTTTACATGCCACATCGCCCATCATAAAATTGACTCCTGTAAAACCATGGAAATTCATCAACGTTCCATCCTCTAATTTCTCACTCACAGTAAACAGAGAATCCCTCTCAAATTGTAAATACCTGGATAATTGATCGGCCATAACGGTTGCGCCCAGTGCCGACGGATGTAACTTATCAGGGAACAACGCCCCATTCCATTCCTCTCCAAACAGTGAGTAACCGTCAAATATCTCCACGCCACACTCCAACGCAAGCTGCTCAAGCAACGGCACATAGTATTCCCTTATCCGCTTATTGGATATTCCATTATCCTCCGGTCTATAGCAGCGCAATGGCGTTATTAAAACTACGCGTGGCGACGTTGGTAACTGTTTATAGGACTCTACTAGGGAGCGTACACTTTCCTTAAACTCCTTTGCGTGTTTAAAATTATGACTTTTTGAATCGTTTGTCCCCAACTTCAGTAACACAACATCCGGTAAAAATGCTAACGATTTTCCATACTCCGGTGTATTAACATACGGTCTGTCACCCATTTTTAACGCTGTTGAGCCGCTTACTCCAAAATTCCTAACCTCATATTCACTGCCCAGCCTATACTGCAACTGCGCGGGATAAGAGTTTTTCTCCCTATTAGCAATCCCCGACCCAAAGGTTATACTGTTTCCCACACAGGCCACCTTAATTTTCTGCTCACAAAACGCTACCGAATGTATAAACATGGGTAGTACCCAAAACAAAAACAATGACTTTTTCATATTTATTCTATTGATGATTGAATGTTTAGCACCGCACAAAATACTAAAATTAATCAATCATTATTAAAAATAATTACATAAACCAGAATATTTAGGGACATTCAATTATCCCATACCTATTAAAAATAAAACGCCCGAATTGCTCCGAGCGTTTTATATACTATTTTACTATCAAAATTTTGTCTTGAGTTACCTCCTCACCATTTAAATACCAAACATGTGTAATTATTGGTTCCCAATTCTTTTTCACCTTATAACTACGCGTAAAGCTTACTTTATCAACTCTCCCATCCGGCCATTTGATAGTAAGAGTCTCATCCTTATAACTCTTTGCTCCTTCCAACTCGCCAAAATTCAAATAAAATCTCCCCTCTCTCTCCCTTAACGACAAACCGGAAAAAACAGGTAAGTACACTTTGGATGGAGAAATTGACACGCCATTACTGCACTTATAGTCTACATTATCATAAGTTATGATCAGTGAACCCACCTCAAATCCCTCTCCATATGCTGGATTCAACATATCTCGTCCTTCACTATCTTCAATATAAATATAATATTCTATCGGCCCTATATCCCATATCATGTAGTCATCATCCTTGTTACATGACAAAAACACAAGCATAAGCGTGACAAGAGACAGTACTATTTTCTTCATAATAAATTAAAATTTTAAGTTTAGTTTTTCAGGGTATAAAAACAAATTACAATAAACTCCTTTGTTCTTAACAAACGGATAAAGCTTTAAACTTCCATCCATTGCGTTGCAGAACAATCGCCAGTACGTTCGTTGTACGCAAAATAATATATTAAAAGCGGGCCTTCAATAGCTGCATTATAGGTTATATTACAACTTTGAACATCAAACCGATTAGCACCTATCCATCCGTTCTCTGTAAAAGTAAACAACGGGTTATTTTTTATACGGTTATAATAACTAAGCCAACTTTCCGCATCTGTTTTAGGCGCAACTTGTGTCTGATAACGTTGTGGTTGAATTACGTAAAACATAACTTTATCATCCGGCTGCGTAAAGGCTGTGGGTTGTTGTTCTACAATAGACAGAGTTAAACTATTGGTGGCTCTGTTTGCAATAGCACTTATAAGCGGTGGGGTCATATTTCCTTGCGATAAACTTAGGTTATGCCAAGGTATTAAGGAAGGATTTATAACGTTGCTATCGAGACATTTCCCGTTGGTTTTTACAAATTGTGTACGGAAGGATTGTCCTTTCTCACGCACACAGAATCCTTTAACAAGGGCAGCATTGAACATACGTCCAAGCTGTGACAAGAGCACAAACCTACAACGGGCGCGTAACTGTGCATCGGTTTGTTTGTAGTACTTCACGGCGGGTTTGCTCCGCGCTATTTGTACGCCTTCTCGGTTGTAGTAGACTACGTTTTGAATTTTCCCCGATATTTTTTCTATCGGTGTTTCTATTATCGCCATTTCAGTTAAAATTAGGTAGTTAGTTTTATGAAAATAAATATTTATTTACATAGTTGCAATATTATTTACACTATTTGTTTACATACGGTCTACATCTCATTCAGGTTTCATTCAGCTTTCATTCAGGTTTCATTCAGGTTTGGCATGCCAAACCTGAATGAAACCTGAATGAAAGCTGAATGAAA
>JBOGCH010000027.1:0-1788 GCA_051656645.1 Marinifilaceae bacterium | reverse complement strand
CAAAGTATATACAAGACAAAAAGATAGATCTGTTTTTTGTAACTCTTAATAAATCGGAGAAAGAATACTCACCAACAACGATGTATCACGACTATTCGATTAATGAAGAGTTATTCCATTGGCAAAGTCAGAGCACAACCACAGACACTTCTCCTACAGGTTTACGCTATATCAATCAGCGCAAAGAAGATCACAAAATACTTCTGTTCGTTAGAGAGAGTAAGAAAGATAGTATATTAGGAGCAACTGACTCTTACGTCTACCTTGGTCCAGTTGAATATGTAGAGCATAATGGCTCTAAGCCGATTAACTTTACCTGGAAACTATGTAGACCAATACCTGCAAAACTATATAAAAAGACTAATAAACTTTTAGTTATATAATAGATTAAATAGATTCCTTTTTGCCACTATGTGAAAAGGAATCTAATATTAGAATAACTAAAGTTTCTCACATGATATAAGGGCCTATGTAACAAGGTGGATTCAATTTATTTGATTAATTTAATAGTGAAAAATTGATTGATTATCAAAAATAAAATTCTCCTGGTAACTTTATGGAGGTGCACTCTATCCACCTTATTCATATATTGGGACGGATAGCATATGTACTTAACCGAACTTATGAAGAGGTTCTATTGCTCCCTTGGAAGAGGCTGAGAAATCTTTTGAGGAGGCGCTATAAGTGTGATTTCAAGACGTTTTGAGCGAAATAAGCTTGCTCGTGAGATGCGTTTGGATAAACTTAGAGCAACACATGCCGGATTTGTGGTTTTAATTTCAAAGAGGTGTATGGTGATATCGGAACTGATTTTATTCATACTCATCATTTTGAGGAATTGAGTCAAAAAGCTAAACGATCGACGATAAATCTCTTATGTGATTTAATACCGGTTTGTCCTAATTGTCACGCTATGCTTAACAAACGTCCTCCTGTTTACTCTCCTGAAGAATTGAAAGCAATGATAAGGAAATAAGACATCCTGGAAAGTATTACATAAAACAAGGACAAACTGGTAGGAATTGGATCGATTCTACTGGTTTGTCCTTTGTTGGTTATAGAGGGGATTAGGTAACGTTTCTAATTTAGCTTAAATATTTTTTCCATAATCGAGTATTAGTTTTTGTGTTATTGGTATATCTGCAGGAGCAAAGTTATAGTGGATCAGATCATCGAATTTGACCCATTTATAACTATCATGAACACTTAGCTCGATAGCAGAATCTAGTAGTTCTGCTTGTATTGCAATGAGATTTATTGCTCCTTTTTCATAAGTATAAATGCTTTCTGAATATATATTTTTCGCGTTACATTTAACGTTGAATTCCTCAAATATTTCACGTTCGAGACACTCAAAAATAGATTCTCCCTCTTCTTGCTTACCTCCAGGAAATTCCCAGTATCCTGCAAGAGCTTCTTTGCTTGCTCTCCGTGCTATAAGAACAGTGTTGTCTTGGATGAATATTGCTGCCGCTACATTTTTCATATCATTAAATATATTTGCTGCTTGTGTTGATTTGAAGTGCTTAGATCATGATTACATTCTTGATGCAATCGGTGGTTTGGCTGAAAAGGGTATGCAATTCTTTATCGTATCCGGGCATCTGTTTATAGCTAGTTCAAGATCCGATTTTGCATACTCTTGCTTTTAATTTCAAACATATGAAGTTAAAATGGTATTATGAAATAAAAAGCCAATTATTGTATTTTTAGGGGGAGAATTAGGCTGAGGGAATATAAAAAACCGTGCAATGGGGACCGGAGGGTCTTTGATTGCACGGTTTTTGT
>JBOGCH010000026.1:0-125697 GCA_051656645.1 Marinifilaceae bacterium | reverse complement strand
CATATTATTGATAAATAGACGCTCACAGAAACATGAAATCCAAAGTATGGCCGCATAAACTGATTTTAGAATAGATATTTATGGAAATACTAAAGAAAAAGAGGCCATCTAACATTTTATTGTTAGACAGCCTCTTTTTTATTAGCTATTATGATTAAATATGCATGTAGTATGTTTAATTTGTGGTTTAAATATTGTTTCTTTGTGTTTATGACATGATGTGCTTGTAAACAATTATCATTTAAACATATAAATATGAACAAAGGAGTACTATTATTACTGTTGATGTTTTGCAATATCGGGTTGCATGCTCAACGTAGACAACATTTACTCAATGATGGGTGGAAGTTCCGCTTTTCTCACCAGGTACAAAAGGGTAGTGATCGGATTGTCGATATTCCACACACATGGAATGCACAAGACGCGTTAGCCGGACAGTGGGACTATAAACGCGGTATAGGTAATTACACACGTAGCTTGCCGATAGATGCTGCCCTTAAAGGCAATCGATTGTTTCTTAAATTTGATGGTGTAAACAACGTTGCTAATGTATTTATTAATGGGAAGCACTTAGGAGAACATCGTGGCGGATACGGTGCTTTTGTATTTGAAATCACCGATGTAGTCAAATACGGAGAAAACAATACGCTTGCCGTACGTGTAAATAACGGAGAGCAACTGGATATAATGCCCTTGGTTGGTGATTTTAATTTCTATGGAGGTATTTATAGAGATGTTCATTTACTTGTAACTAATAATACTTGTATCTCGCCTATAGACTATGCTTCGCCGGGAGTATATTTGGTACAACAAGAGGTAACCGAAAAAGAGGCAACTGTAGAGGCGCGCATTGTTTTAAATACAATTAGCCCAAAGCAGGATGTTTTGTGTAGAGTAACGGTTAAGGATGGGGATAAGGTCATTGCCGAAACGGAGCGCGAGATAGTCTTAAATGGTAATGCTAATCAGGTAGAGAACCTCAATCTTAAAATAAAGAATCCGCGCTTATGGAATGGCGCTAAGGATCCATTTATGTATAGCGTTGACGTGGATTTATTATCAAAGGGTCAATCGATTGATAAGATTACTCAACCCCTTGGCTTGCGTTATTTTAGCGTAGACCCAGATAAAGGATTTATATTGAATGGACAGCCGCTCCGTTTAAAAGGTGTTTGCAGACATCAGGACAGAGCAGAACGTGGTAATGCCCTGCACTTTGAGCATCATAAAGAGGACGTGGACCTAATGAAGGAAATGGGTGTAAACGCCGTTCGTTTGGCTCATTATCCGCAGGCAACTGCAGTCTATGATTTAATGGATAGTTACGGAATGGTAACATGGGCGGAGATTCCTTTTATTGGGCCGGGTGGATATGATGATAAAGGATATGTCAATCAGCCATCTTTTCATGCTAATGGTAAAGAACAGCTAAAGGAACTTATTCGTCAGCATTACAATCATCCATCCATCTGTTTTTGGGGAATTTTTAATGAGTTAAAGGAACAGGGAGATAACCCTGTTGAATACATAAAAGAACTTGTTACATTGGCGCATGAGGAGGATGCAACACGTCCTACAACTGCTGCTAGTAATCAAGGGGGTGCATTAAACTATCTGACAGACCTTATCGCATGGAACAGATATGACGGTTGGTATGGCGGTATGCCTAAAAACCTTGGAGACTTTCTTGATGCAACGCATAAGCGCAACCCAAAAATGTGTATAGGTATTAGCGAATATGGCGCGGGAGCAAGCGTATACCACCAACAGGACACACTAACCAAAACGAGTCCTACCTCTTGGTGGCATCCGGAAAACTGGCAAACATGGTATCATATTGAGAACTGGAAAGTAATTGAGCAGCGTCCATTTGTTTGGGGATCATTTGTGTGGAACATGTTCGATTTTGGTGCCGCCCATCGCACGGAAGGCGATCGTCCGGGAATTAATGACAAAGGTTTAGTCACTTTTGACCGTAAAATAAGAAAGGACGCATTCTATTTCTATAAAGCAAATTGGAACAGTGAACCCATGGTTTACTTGGCAGAGAAGCGAAATAGTAAAAGGACGAGAGCCAATCAGAATTTTATGGTGTTTAGTAATGCTAAACAGGTTGAGCTATTTGTTAATGGAAAAAGTATGGGAAAAGTTACGCCGGACAATTATGCTATTGCCCGTTGGGATAACATACCAATTTCTAAAGGAGAAAATACAATATTTGTCACCACTGGTGGTAAGAAACCGCTAACGGACAGTACAGTAATTGTGTATTAATCAAAAAGTGTCACTCCGCGGTAAGGAGTGACACTTTTTACTATAAAGTCTTTTTGGGTTCAAAATATGCCTGCGGATGTGCGCAAGCAGGGCACTCGTTAGGAGCCTCATTGCTTTCATGCACGTAGCCACAGTTTCTACATTGCCAACTAATAGTTTCATCGCGTTTAAACACACTTCCATTCACTACACGCTCGTAAAGTGTTCTGTATCTTTTTTCGTGTTCTGCCTCAACAGTTGCAATAAGTCTAAATGTTCTCGCAATTTGTGGAAAACCTTCTGCATCTGCAACATTCGCGAAATGTGGGTAAAGTTCATCCCATTCCTCATATTCACCTTCGGCAGCCGCTTTCAGGTTTTCGGCAGTAGTGCTAATAATTCCGGCAGGGAACGATGCTGTAATCTCCACCATGCCACCTTCCAAGTATTTAAAAAACTTCTTGGCATGTTCCTTTTCTTGGTCGGCAGTTTCCGTAAATATTGCCGCAATTTGTTCAAATCCTTCTTTCTTTGCAACGCTTGCAAAAAATGTATAACGGTTTCTTGCTTGCGATTCTCCTGCAAATGCTTTCAGCAAATTCTTTTCTGTTTCAGTTCCTTTTATGCTCATAGTATACTTTATTTTTTTATTATGAAGCAAAGGTATAATTGATTGTCGTAAAAGTCAAATATTGTTTTTCTATGTAATAATAAGTACGCTCTATAGAAACAACAAAAGGAGGCTACCCCATCCGGACAGCCTCCTTTTATATTGAATTCATGCTCTTAGAATGAGCTAATAAAAATTACAGTAATCAGTGCAGGAGCAATATATCTAAGAATAAATACGTAGGTTTTGAAGAAACGTAAACGTATTGTATTGTTATTAGTCAGCTCTGCATATAGTGCTTTTCTATCCCAGTACCATCCGGTAAAGTAACACAATAGGATAGCTCCTAATGGAAGGATAATCTTTGAGCTCAGGTAATCAAACATATCAAAGAAAGTTAACCCGGCAACTGTACAATCTTTTAATACACCAAATGATAATGTACACAGTACACTAAGAACAGCAATAACACCTACGGTTAAGGCCGTTGATTTTGCACGACTCATTTGTCTTTCTTCAACAAGATAAGCAACAATAACCTCTATCATTGAGATTGCCGACGTTAATGCGGCAAATGTTAGCAATATAAAGAAACATACAGCCCATAGTTGTCCAAACGGTAAGCTCTGGAAAATACGAGGCAATGTCATAAATACCAATCCTGGACCGGAAGTTGGGTCAATACCAAAGGAGAATACTGCCGGTAAAATAGCAATACCTGCTAAGATGGCAATTCCCGTGTCGGCTGCAATTACCTGCATAGACATTCCCGGTAGATTACCTTTTTTGGATACGTATGATGCATATGTCATCAATACTCCCGAACCAAGAGATAACGAGAAGAACACCTGTCCCATTGCACTCAACACACTTTGTCCTGTTATGGCGCTAAAATCCGGAACAAATAGGAATTTAATTCCTTCCATTGCACCAGGTAAAGTACAAGCGCGTATACCTAATAAAACTATTATTAAAAATAAAACAGGCATCATAATCTTTGTCGAACGTTCAATACCATTCTTAATACCACCAATAACAATGAGTGCCGACAGAACAAGGAATCCCAATTGCCATGCAACAGCTCTATACGGATCGGCAATGAAGTTATTAAACATACTAGCTAATTCCTGCTCGTTTTTACCGGCAAAGCCATCGTTTAATGACACCCATACGTACTCCAATGTCCAACCGGAGATAGTTCCGTAAAACGCCATTATGGCAACCGATGCCGCAATTGCTAGGATACTGAATAGATACCACTTGGTTTTAGGTGCTAATATCTTAAAAGCGCCAAATACGTTATGTTGCGTAGCGCGTCCCAATGCAAACTCAGAAAGCATTAAGGGTACTCCCAAAAGAAAAATAAAAGCGATATAAATAAGCAAAAAAGCACCGCCTCCATTATTTCCGGCTTCATACGGAAATTTCCAAATATTTCCAAGCCCTACGGCCGATCCGGCAAGTGCCGCTATCGCACCAAATTTCGATCCAAATCCATCTCTTTTCTGTGCCATATTCTCTTTTTTTTGTTTTCAGAATACAAAAGTAATATCCAAAACGGCTGAAAAATGTTGCATACAATTAAAAATAGAGAGATACCTATAATATTTTGTGTCAATTCACCATAATTAAGTATATTAGTATCATAAACTATTAAATTAGGTTGTATGAATAACGTTTTAGAGCAATTAAATAAACTATGTAGTAATACGTTAGTTTCGCATTTAGGTATACAATTTACAGCATGTGGGAGTGATTTTTTAATAGCAACTATGCCAATAGACCATCGTACCTGTCGCCCCGACGGATGTCTGCATGGAGGCGCAAACTTAGCCTTGGCAGAGACCATGGGAGGAGCACTAGGAGCAATAACTCTTCCGGATGAGAAACGATGGAAACTGTTTGGTATAGAGGTTAATGGCAATCACATAAAGCAAGCGCGTGGTAGTTATGTAACGGCTAAAGCAACCTTTTTACATAATGGAAAACGAAGCCAAGTAGTGGACGTACGCATAGAGGATGAGTTTGGAACCCTAGTAACATCTAGCAGAGTAACTAACATGCTAGCGGAGTAGAAATGGCCCAGTTGGTCATTTTATACGGTTAGAGCCTGCAGCCGTTTAAAACATAAGAAACGAGGTTATCTGCTTAAAGCAAATAACCTCGTTTTATAACATAGTATTAACTATTCCAAGTTTCCGCTAAGTGTTGGAAATAAATTACATCCTCCCACTCATTTCCTCTTTTTAGCCATTGTTTACGATGTCCTGTTTGTGTAAATCCATTCTTTTCAAACAAATTCAAGCTGGCAACATTACAACTAGGTACACTACTGTAAACTTGGTTAAGTCCTAATGTCTCAAAACAATAGCCCAACATTAATTGAATAGCTGACGAAGCGTATCCTTTGCCACGATTGTCCATTCCATGAACCATAATGCCTAGGCCTGCGCGAAGATGATACGGGTCAAAATCAAATAAATCAACAAGTCCTACAGGGCGTTTATTTTCCGCATCTACCATCATTAGGCGTAGTTGCTTCATACTATAAATGTCTCTGTGCGAATTCTCAATGTATTTCTTTAATGTAAAATGAGAAAATGGTGTCAAGGTGTCACTAACATCCCACAAATCCATATCGTTTTCCCATTGATAAAGGTATTCTAAGTCCTCTGGTTCAAGAGCACGAAGCTCAATTTTGTCGTCTTTCATCATATTGTTTTTTATCGATTATTTAATTATTGTATCTACTAATTTTAGCTTCATCCTGCTTGTTGTAGCGTGTAATATAAGCTCCCGGATATTTACTTTGTACTTTAGGGAGCGAATCGCGCGCTTCATCAATAGTATTATATTGTGAATAAAAATACTTATAAATATTTCCATCCTTCATAAATTTAATATTATTTTTTTCTTTAAATCTATTTTTTGCAGCAGGTAAGCTCAATGCGCATATCTGGATTGTATAAATATAATCTACATTTGCCGGCACATCAGTATCCTTAATAATCTTCACAGCATCCTGAGGTAATGCATTGGATGTAGTATTAATTGGTGCTTTCTTAACCGTGTCAGGCGCTGTAGCAGTCGGTTTCACCTCTGCCGTAGTTTCTGTTGCTTCTTTCTTTGGTGCTGCTGCTTGGTTATCGGCTAATATTGGTGCAGCTGTGGGTGCTACGCCTTTTATCAGATTATCGCATTGAACAATTTTTTGTCTAATTTGTTTCTTAAACTCAATAAAAGTGGCTGGCACAAGCTCTTGTAACTGGTTGTACGTATCAATTGCGTCCTTATACAATCCAACATTCATTTGCGTATTGGCTAAGTTATTGAGAATCTCAATTTTTAAATTCTCGTCCGGGTTTAGCGTCAATGCTTTTTTAAAAGTAGTAATTGCTAAATCCTTATAGGCCGATAAATTACTGTAACACATCCCGGCAAGCATTTCAATCTCTGCATTATCGGGGTACATTGGCATTAATTCACGCACAGAGTTAAGAGCTTCGTTATACGCGCCCTCCTTCATCATATTGTCAATAACAATACGTTGCTTCTTAGGGATAGCCGCTTGAGCCATTACACTGTTTTCCATAAAAAGGGCAATGACGGTAAATAACCACCATTTTAATAATTGTGACGTATGCGCTGACCTTTTCATTGTATTTAAGGTTTAATATTCATTATATAAATAGTTAATATACGCAGTAGTATCTGCCGCAAGCAAATTCTTTTTACTACTTTTGTATTGGTTATACGTAAAATCTTTAACAATGTTTAATCTTTTAGCAATTGTTGGTCCCACTGCGAGTGGAAAAACATCATTGGCCGTAAGTGTGGCCAACCGTTTACATGGAGAAATAATTAGTGGCGATTCACGACAGGTGTATCGTGGAATGGACTTAGGTACTGGGAAGGATTTGGAGGAGTATACTGTAAATGGGCATACTATACCATCTCATTTAATTGACATTGTGGAGGCAGGTGAGAAATATAACCTATTCCAATATCAGCAGGATTTTATAAAGGTATGGGAGGATTGTAATGAGAGAAAAGTATTTCCTGTACTTTGTGGTGGTAGCGGCTTATATGTTGAATCTGTACTAAAAGGATACAAACTGCTTCCGGTGCCGGAGAATCCGCAACTTAGAGAAGCGTTGGCAAACTGTTCACTGCCGGAGCTTGCCGCTAAACTTGAAACTTATAAAAAGCTACACAATACCACCGAAGTTGATACGGTTAAGCGTGCCATTCGCGCCATTGAAATTGAGGAGTATTATATGGCCCATCCAGAGGATGAACCTACTTTTCCAACCATTAATTCGCTAATTATTGGTGTAGACGTTAGTCGAGAAGTGAGACGAGAACGTATAACTAAGCGTTTGCACGCACGCCTTAAAGAAGGTATGATTGAGGAGGTTGACGGATTATTACGTAAGGGAGTCTCCGCCGAGGATCTTATTTACTATGGTTTGGAGTACAAGTACGTAACACTTTACCTTACTAAGCAGCTCACTTACCAAGAAATGTTTGACGGATTAAATGTTGCCATCCATCAATTCGCTAAACGCCAAATGACGTGGTTTAGAAAAATGGAGCGCGACGGCATGAAAATACATTGGGTAGATGGTATGCAACCATTAGAGGTTATGACAGATCAAGTGGTAGATTTACTGCACAATCCATAATCGTACCAAGACCATACATAAAACATCATCAATTTTCATTCTACGAATACTGAATTTCGCAATGAAAATTGATGATGTTTTATGTATGGTAACAACTTGTGGTACGTTTTGTGTTTATTGCTTTGTTAAGATATACTTACTTGCCTGTTCGCCTTGAAGAGGTTCTCCATTTGAGTCAAGTTTAATTAATTTATTCTCCCCAACTTTGTAGAGTAATGTCTCACCGGTATAGTTAAGTGTAAGTATATTGCCCTTAACTGTATACAACCCTTTTATAATCAAATTTATATCTTGATTTTTATCAGTACTTTCCATGGATAAGGAAAATTGATTATCATCCGCTAAAACTAGCGTAACATTCTTACCTAGAAACAATGGATCGGGAAACATCCCTGTATAAGTACCTTTGTAGTCCAATGCATTTTCGGCATTGTGTCCGTCGGAAATATTAGTGTAGACTTTAAATGTGGCAAGCTCTTCCTGTTTATTATACAGTGCTAATACACTGTCTTTTATTGTATATCGGTTTGCTTTTTCCAATACACTAAAAAATTGTTGTTCCATTTCCATTCCCGGACATGCCATCATGGTCGATCCTCCCGGATGTATTGTAATGTCGTTTTTCCCTTTTAATTCAAATTTACCAAAGAAACGATTACATGCGCCTTTGCCATTGTAAATGGAATCCTTGCCTGAGAAGTTTATGGTAAAACTGTCATCCATTGTGAAATTATCGTTTGTAGTGCCTTGTATACTCAGTAGTTTCCAAGTGTTAGCCTCTAATAACGATGCATCTGTCCCTTTATTTGTTCCACAAGAAACGAGAACAAAAAGACTTACAATTGCAATAAATACTCTATTCATAAATAATATTTTAATAAATGTTTGTAAATGCTAATATACATCTTTTTCAATGTCAAGGTTTAGCTTCCCGAAATATTTTTTATTCGTTTTTCTTATATAAACGCCGCTACTCTATAATAATGTATATTGAAATGCGTTATATACAAGAGATTATGACATGACTATATCTAAACTCCAATTACTTCTCCAATGTCACAAGCTGTATAAACTATAGTGTTCTTACGCTGGCTAACAGTTAGGATGCTCATTTCTTGGTTCTACTCTATCCATACACCTCTCCATGCTAGCCACACCCTAGTTGCTCCCTAGTTGCTCCCTGGTTGCTCCCTGGTTGCCCTCTGCTCTCGCTCTATTAAATAGGCATTAGGTTCGTATCAAGTTCGTATTAAGTTCGTGTCTATAGATACGAATATAACACGAAGTTGATACGAACTTAATACGAACTTGATAGAGAGTAACCAGGGGGCAATCAGAGAGCGAGGAGGGCGAGGCTAGTGGGCAGGCTGTGTGTTGCCTGAAATTTGTTGAAAGGGGAAGATGAAGTATATGGATTATTAAATTGAATTATGTTAAAATGTAGGATTTATAATCGAAATATAAATATATGGTCATAGTAGCTTATAAATTTTAAGTATTTGGAGTAAATAAATTACTGTTAATGTTTTGAAGTTTGTATTTTTTTGTATTTTGTGCAAACTATTACTAAAATTAAACAACAGATTATTAATTGATTAACGAGATGTTTGCGACAAAAGAGTTTTGAACGTCCGTAAAAGACAAATAATTCACTTATGACTAAAATTTGTTCCATTCAGGAGTTACGGCATCTGCAAGAAAAGGCAAAGCTGCAACTCAAATTGCGAGAAACAAGTAATACGGTTACCACAGATGTTGCTGCGGGTGTGGAGAAGGGAAGTGAGGGGATAGAGCTTTTGGTGTGTGGCGGTACCGGTTGCAAAGCCTCAGAGGGCGGACTTATTGTAGAGCGTTTTCAAGAAGGAATACAAAAACTGGGATTAACGCATAAAGTTAAGGTATTAGCTACCGGATGTTTTGGCTTTTGTGAAAAAGGCCCAATTGTTAAGGTTATTCCGGACAATACATTTTATGTACATGTAAAACCCGAGGATGTTGATGAAATTCTCCGTGTGCATATTCTTAAAGGTGAGCGCGTAAAACGTTTACTTTATGTGGATCCGCAAAAAAAAGAAATTATTAGCGATTCCAAGCACATTGATTTTTATAGAAAGCAAATGCGTATAGCATTGCGTAACTGTGGGTACATTGATCCCGAAAATATTGAGGAGTATTTTGCTACGGATGGATATTCCGCTTTGGCGCATTGTTTAATTGATTTAACTCCGGATGCGGTTGTTAAAGAGGTGAAACATTCCGGACTAAGAGGCAGGGGAGGCGGCGGCTTTCCCACCGGCTTAAAATGGGAACTTACCGCTAAGCAGGATAATGCCACAAAATATGTGGTTTGTAATGCCGATGAGGGTGATCCCGGTGCTTTTATGGACCGCTCCATTATGGAGGGCGATCCGCATTCGGTAATAGAAGCCATGGCTATTTGCGGATACAGTATAGGGGCCAACAAGGGGTTGGTTTATATCCGTGCGGAATATCCGTTAGCAATTGACCGCTTAAAAATAGCTATGGAGCAGGCGCGTTTACATGGCCTGCTAGGTAATAATATTCTAGGTACAACTTTTTCCTTCGATATTGAGATACGCTATGGAGCCGGAGCGTTTGTGTGTGGAGAAGAAACCGCATTGATACACTCCATGGAAGGGAAGCGAGGAGAGCCTACACTTAAACCACCCTTCCCGGCAGAGAAAGGTTATAAGGGATTTCCTACCAATGTAAACAACGTTGAGACATTGGCCAATATACCTGCTATAATAAACAGGGGAGCTGATTGGTATGCATCAATAGGTACTGAGCGTTCAAAAGGAACCAAGGTATTTGCATTGGCAGGTAAAATAAATAACGTGGGACTTATTGAGGTTCCCATGGGCACAACCTTGCGTGAGGTGATTTTCGAGATAGGCGGCGGAATAAAAAATGGGAAGAAATTCAAAGCAGTACAAACAGGTGGTCCGTCGGGTGGATGCTTAACGGAGAAACACCTTGATACACCCATTGATTTTGATAATCTTTTGGCAGCTGGCTCTATGATGGGATCCGGTGGTATGATTGTGATGGATGAGGATGATTGTATGGTATCAGTGTCTCGTTTCTATTTGGATTTTACGGTGGAGGAGTCCTGTGGTAAATGTATCCCTTGTCGTGTAGGTAATCGCCGTTTATATGAGATATTGGATAGAATTACAGAAGGACGTGGAACAGAGGCCGATTTAGAAAAAATGCGTAATCTGGGACATGTAATAAAGGATACAGCGCTGTGCGGATTGGGACAAACATCGCCCAATCCAGTACTCTCCACGTTAGACAATTTCTACGATGAGTATTTGGCGCATGTGCGTGATAAGAAGTGTCCGGCCGGACGCTGTAAATCGCTTTATTCCTATTACATTAATCCGGACTTGTGTGTTGGATGTACGCTTTGCGTAAAAGGCTGTCCGGTGGATGCCATTGTGGGCGAGTTGAAGAAACCGCACACTATTATTCCGGATAAGTGTATAAAATGCGGCGTGTGCTATGCGCGTTGTAAGTTTAAAGCCATTACTATTCGTTAATCCCTAATCCGAAAGTTTACATGATTACAGTATATATAGATTGCCGCTTGGTACAGGTCCCTGCAGGAACCACAATCCTTGATGCGGCACTTTCAACGGGAATAGATATCCCAACCCTTTGTCATATTGATTTAAAGGGGACTTGTGTAAAAAACAAACCGGCTTCTTGTCGTGTATGTGTTGTAGAGGTGGCCGGAAGACGCAATTTAGCTCCCGCGTGCGCTACAGAGTGTACGGAGGGAATGGAAATACTTACCGCATCGCCGCGTGTGCTTAATGCTCGCAGAACGGTGGTGGAATTGATATTATCCGACCATACAAATGACTGTTTAACCTGTCCAAAATCCGGCGACTGTGAGTTACAAGATCTTGCAGTACGTTTGGGAATACGGGAAATGCCGTATAATGGAGGAGCGTTTTCTTTTCATAAGCATGAAAAAACACTGTCTATAGTTCGTAATATGGATAAATGTATTTTCTGTCGTCGTTGTGAAAGTGTATGTAATAAGTTGCAAAGCGTTGGTGCTTTAGCTGCCGCGCACCGAGGTTTTAGCTCTATTATCTCTCCGGCGTTTGAGAGAGATCTAGCTCAATCCGAGTGTACCTATTGCGGACAATGTGTGGCAGTGTGTCCGGTTGGTGCATTGATTGAAAAGAACGATACGGATAGGTTACTAGAGGATTTAAATAATCCAACAAAAACGGTAATCATACAAACGGCACCGGCCGTGCGTGCAGCATTGGGTGAAGAGTTTGGTTTGAAAGCGGGAACTTTAGTGACCGGGAAAATGGTTGCTGCGCTTAAAAGACTAGGAGCCGATAAGGTATTCGATACTGATTTTGCCGCCGATTTAACCATCATGGAAGAAGGTGCGGAGTTACAGGATAGACTTACTCGCCACTTAAAAGGCGATAAGAAAGTGGCTATCCCCATTATTACATCCTGTTGTCCGGCATGGGTGAATTTCTTTGAATATTACTTCCCCGATTTATTGGATTATCCATCTACGGCACGTTCGCCGCAGCAGATGTTTGGATCGGTTGCAAAGAATATTTGGGCAAAGAAAATTGGCATTGATAGGAAGGATTTGGTTGTTGTATCCATAATGCCGTGTCTAGCCAAGAAGTATGAGTGCGCACGCCCGGAGTTTCAAAAGGATGGCAACCCGGATGTTGATTATTCAATCTCTACTCGCGAATTGGCCGAGCTTATTAAGCGAATGAATATTGATTTTCAGCTATTGGAAAATGAAGAGTTTGACCGCCCTTATGGCGACTCAACAGGAGCTAGTGTGATTTTTGGAGCTACAGGTGGGGTAATGGAAGCAGCGCTTCGCACCGTTTATGAGAACATCACGGGCGATACCTTGGAGAAAGTGGAGTTTGAAGCTGTACGAGGATGGGAAGGCATAAGGAAAGCAAACGTTACGGTGAACGGCATTAAACTAAACATTGGGGTTGCTTATGGATTGGGAAATGCGCGCAAATTGATGAATGAAATCCGCGCCGGTAAGAGCGAGTATCATGCCATTGAGGTTATGGCCTGTCCAGGAGGATGCATAGGTGGAGGTGGACAACCTTTTCACCATGGCGATATTGACGTGCTTAAAGCACGAGCCGATGCACTGTATAGTGAGGATAGGAATAAAACATTGCGTAAATCGCATCAAAATCCATATATACAGGATCTTTATGCTTGTCATTTGGGGAAACCATTGGGGCATGAGGCACATCACTTGTTACATACGCATTACTACGCTAAAGACCAAAACTAATGGATATACGTACACTTAAAGAGGTGTCGGTGGGCGAACGGCTCCCGGCACATATAGAAAGAAAAATAAAAGATTGTTGTAAACGGCATGATTATGATGCCGGAGAGTTGATAAACATCTTACACGAATTGCAGCACCAATTTGGTTATTTGCCAGAGAGCGTACAACGTGTTGTTGCGCGCGAGTTGGAGATACCTGTGTCTGAGGTTTATGGTGTTGTAACTTTTTACTCCTTCTTTACAATGACACCTAAAGGAAAATATCCCATCTCCATTTGTATGGGTACAGCTTGTTATGTACGTGGAGCGGAAAAGGTACTTGAGGAGATAAAACGGCAAATAGGGATTGAAGTAGGCGAAACCACGGATGATGGTAAATACTCTTTGGACTGTTTACGCTGTGTAGGGGCTTGCGGACTTGCTCCTGTAGTTACTATTGGTGAGAAGGTGTATGGACGTCTACTACCCAATGATGTAAAGAAGATTCTGGACGAACTGGAATAGTTTTATAAATAATTGTAGCTTTATTAAAAAGCGGCAGATGGTGTTCATCTGCCGCTCATTATGGTATAGTATTATAACTTATAATCCCATTGCTCCAACGCGAAGTCCCATTCTCTCTCCACGAGTTCCACAGTACGTGGCTCATATTGATAGGCATTCTTTTTATACCCTTTCTTTTTGTCCAGGTATTTAGTAATTGCCGGCTCAGCATCCGCGAATCCCGGAAGTGACAAGGTTTCGTAAATCCTTTTAGTCATTCCCAAAGCATCCTGTTCAAAGTCCTCAAATTTAAGCTCAATAAGGTTTCCTTCGGGGATTAAATGCTTCTCCTCCTCGTAAGTGTGGTACAAACGCTTGTATACCTCAAGGATATTACTCTCTAGCTCCTCATTGCTAATGTCCTGTAGCTTTAGGGGCTGGATAGTGTTTGTAAAGAAACTACGGGTAGATTCAAATACCGTGTATGGATTACGCATTAGGTAAATGAACTTTGCATTTGGAAATATTTCCAAAATCTCTTTAACTCGTCCGGTGTGCGGAGGGTTTTTAGATAAAAACTGTTCACCTCCCGTATTCCACAGCGCTACCTTTATCATTCGTTTAAACTCTTCTTGGAAAGTTTTTTTCTCTTCGTTTGATGCTGTTTTAAATATTAAATATTTATCACAATACTCCAACGTGTGTTTTGGAAAAAACCAGAAGTTATAGAAATTGTAAGGCATCATGTTGGATAATGCAAACTCTTCCTCTTGTGGTAAATCCACATTTAACTCCATGTTGTCCGTGGGGCGTTTGTCTGGCATTAACCATGCCATTGTTTTTTTAAACATCCCTTGTCCAAAAAGCATTACATGTGGAAATACGGTTTGATAGGTTGTGGTATAACCAAAACGCTTATCGTGTGCTAATACATTATGAACAAATGTAGTCCCACTGCGCCAGTGTCCCAGAATAAAAACAGGGTCATTGGCAATTTCAGTATCTTTAAGCAGTTTATTGTATTTATTATTCTCAATGCCATTAATGCTAGAGACAATACGACACACTAATTTGGTTAACTGATATTTCCCTTTATACGGAGCATCGATCTGCTTCCCCTCAGTAACCTTTTTAAAGGTATTCCAATCCGCGCCTACTAGCGTATTAATCGGTAATTTCTGAAATTCCAGTAATCCCATTATTGTATTGTATTTATAATTTCGTCCACTTGCTCCATGTATCTTGCATCGTCCACAACAACTGTATTTGCTTCGGTCGATGTAGCATTTGATAGAATAACAATTAAGCCTTGTTGTTTTAATGTAGCAGCAATCTGATTGGCATTAGCAAGCTCGTTACCGTCAATAACTACAACAAACTTACCAATCTCAAATAAACTACGCTCCAATAGTGCCCCGAACTCTGCGCTGCGTGCTCCGGTAATTGCGTAAATTGCTCCTTTTTGTTGGTATAGTTGTTCGCGCATTGCAGTGGTTACAATGGATTGTCCGTTAGCAACAGCTGCGCGTTCCTCCTCTGTAAGCTGTGTGTTCATTAAATTGCGATCCACACGTCCAATAATCATACCCACCGCACTGGTGTTGTTAGTTATTGGGTCAATAAGGATAAACGATCCGCAACTTTTGTTCTTAGCGTATGCATCAAAGAATAAAGGTTTGTTGCTAGTGAATACTACGCGTGCAATCTCATTCAACGACATCGCGTCACATGCAGACTGCTCCATTGTGTTGACATCCACTTTATATTTTATTTGGTCAATCTTAACGCGTGTCAGATTTGTGGTATGTTTAATAAAGAAAGGCTGTTCGGCATTCATTTTATTCTCGTCCATCCATACCAACATTGCTTCAAAGTTTCTATCCACGGTTGGTTGATTGTCAGGCTTAACAATCATTTCACCACGCGAAATATCAATCTCATCCGTTAATGTGATGGTTACAGCTTGCGGAGGGAATGCAAAATCCTGTTCTCCGTCAGTACCCCAAATTTCCTTAACATGAGAGCGTTTACCCGATGGTAATGCCATAATCTCATCACCTTTACGGATAATACCCGAAGCAATATTTCCACTAAAGCCGCGGAAGTCCAAATTAGGACGTAATACGTATTGAACAGGGAAGCGGAAATCGTCAAAATCTCTATCCTTATCGATAGGTACAGTTTCCAAGTATGTTAATAACGGTTCCTCTTTGTACCAAGGCATGTTATCCGAGTGCTCAACAACGTTGTCACCTTTCAATGCTGAAAGTGGGATACATTTAATGTCCGGAATATTTAAGGATGAGGCAAACTTACGGTACTCCTCAACAATCTCGTTGAAACGAGCTTCACTATAGTCCACAAGGTCCATTTTGTTAACCGCTAAAACTATGTGTTTAATTCCAAGCAGCGATACAAGGTAGGTGTGGCGGCGTGTTTGTGTGATTACCCCTGTGCGCGCGTCAACCAAAATAATTGCTAAGTTGGCTGTAGAACCACCGGTAATCATATTACGCGTATATTGCTCGTGTCCCGGAGTGTCGGCAATGATAAACTTACGGCTGTTAGTAGAGAAATAACGATAAGCCACATCAATGGTAATACCTTGCTCGCGCTCGGCTTTTAAACCATCTAAAAGTAGTGCATAGTCAATGTTCTCTCCCGCGTTTCCAAAACGTTTGGTGTCGCGTTCTAATGCGTCTAACTGGTCCTCGTAAAGTTTCTTACTGTCAAATAATAAACGTCCAATAAGTGTTGATTTACCATCATCCACTGATCCGGCTGTCAATAGGCGTAAAAGGTCCTTTTTCTCGTCTTTGTCAAGAAATTCGGCTATATTTAATTTGTTCTCGCTCATTATCAAATGTATATCTGTGTTTAGAAATATCCTTCGCGTTTCTTTTGTTCCATACTTGCGTCTTGGTCAAAGTCAATAACGCGTGTGGTACGCTCAGATTTTGTTGTAGTCATCATCTCTTCCACAATCTCTTCAATAGTGTCCGCTTCGGACTCTACAGCTCCCGTTAGCGGGTAACAGCCCAATGTACGGAAACGCACCATTTGCATTTCTGCTTTGTCTCTTAACTCTTGAGGCATGCGCTCATCATCGGCCATAATAAGGTTACCGTCCATATTCACAATAGGGCGTTCTTTGGCAAAGTATAGAGGGACAATAGGAATTTTCTCCATACGTATGTATTGCCATATGTCTAATTCTGTCCAGTTTGATAACGGGAATACACGGATAGACTCTCCTTTATGTACTTTTGAGTTGTATATGTTCCATAGCTCAGGACGTTGATTTTTTGGATCCCATTGATGGAAACGGTCACGGAAAGAATAAATACGTTCCTTTGCGCGCGATTTCTCCTCGTCGCGACGAGCGCCTCCAAAGGCTGCATCAAATTTATGCTTGTCAAGTGCTGCTAAAAGCGCTTGAGTTTTCATTAAGTCCGTATGTACTTTACTTCCATGAGTAAAAGGACCAACACCTTCAGCAAACGCTGTTTCATTGTGTTCAACAATTAAGTCCCAGTTGTGCTCTTTTGCATAACGATCGCGAAACTCAATCATCTCTTGGAACTTCCATTTAGAGTCAATGTGCATTAATGGAAAAGGAACTTTTCCCGGAGCGAAGGCTTTCTCTGCCAAGCGCACCATAACAGATGAATCCTTACCGATAGAGTATAACATCACGGGATTCTCGAACTCTGCCACTACTTCACGGATAATGTGAATAGACTCGGCCTCAAGTTCTTTTAAATGACTTAATTTATATTCAGACATAGAATTGTAATTTGGTTAAACCATTCACGTTTAAATAAACGGTTTATATTTCTTGAGTAATATTTTTACGCAAACTTAATTTTCTCTAAAATAGCTGTCAATAGTATATTTACTGATTCTTCAAGCGGACGTACAGAAGTATCAATGCATAGGAATGCATCGTCCGGAGCCTCAAATGGCGATGAAATACCGGTAAAATCCTTAATTTCGCCTTTACGTGCTTTAGCGTATAATCCTTTCACATCGCGACGCTCGCACTCCTCAATAGGAGTTGAAACAAACACTTCAAGAAAGTCCTCCTTGCCGATAATGTTACGTGCCATTTCACGTATCTCCACCGTAGGGCTAATAAAAGCTGCTATTGTAACAATTCCGCAGTCTACGAATAGTTTAGAAACTTCGGCAATACGACGAATGTTCTCTTTTCTATCCTCTTGGCTAAAACCTAAATTGTTGTTGATTCCACTACGGATATTGTCACCATCTAACACGCGACTCAAAATACCGCGTTTGTGTAACTCGCGTTCAAGCGCTAATGCTAATGTACTCTTTCCCGAACCGGAAAGACCTGTAAACCACACCATCACGCCACGTTGTTTTAACAACTCTTCTCTATCGTGGCGTTGTAACATTTTGTCAAAAATTGGATATATATTATTTGCTGTCATAATCTAAATATAAAACTGCACACACATTTTATTTTACAATAAACCACGGATTTAGTAAATGTTCTCTATTGTAACGCAAAGGAGTTTTCTCATCCGTTAAGTAAATTTCCTTGCCTGTAGCTTTTACAATGGCATGGCCTGCCGCAGTATCCCACTCCATGGTAGGAGCAAAGCGCGGATATACGTCAGCGCTACCTTCTGCGACAAGGCAAATTTTTAAGGAGCTACCCATGGAAACAATCTCAACATTCCCACGCTCTTCTTTTATCTTGTCTATATATGCTTGCGTCTCCGGACTATTGTGGGAACGGGATGCAACCACACGTGCCACATTGCCTGCCTCATGGAGTGGCATGCGTTTAGCACGAGTAAGAAGTGTTTTTAAATCGGTAAATCCAGTAGCGTCGATATTCGTGACACAATATGCGCCTTGTAACAGATCGCCAAAATAGAGCATACGCTTCACGGGCACATAGATAACACCCATTACCGGAACATGATTATCTACTAGCGCAATATTAACGGTAAATTCCCCGTTACGCTTAATAAACTCCTTTGTTCCGTCTAGCGGATCAACAATCCACAAACGGTTCCAATGCTTTCTCTCCGAGTAGTCCGCTTGTACACTCTCTTCGCTCAAAATGGGCAAGTTACTTTGTTGCAATAATTCAACAATAACCTTATTCGCGGCTTTATCCGCAATTGTTAATGGCGAATTGTCACTCTTTTTTTCTACCTGAAAATCCATCTTCGGATCGTTGTATATGGACAAAATAGCCTCGCCTCCGTCTAGAGCTGCTTTTATTGCAAGTGTAAGTAATGTCGTCATTTTGATAATTGGAATACTAATTTTTTAAAACCTTATCCTATAAGTTGTGTAACAACTCATAAGGTGGCAAAAGTAATGATTTTAATCAGATATATCCTCATAACAAACCAACAAATCAGAATAACGTTATCAACATTTTAGAAAGTTTGTTTTAGTTGTGTAAATAGTGTTGCATAAGTATATTTTGCTGAGGGTAGGGTGTAAATATATGTGGTTAGTGCTTTATTTTTTGTTAATGATTATGTTGTAATTGGACTATTCTTAACTGTTACATGTGTTGGGCTCTATGCATGTAAAATTGGCTACTTGTATTGAACATAGAATTTAATACTATTGCTTAAACTTATAGCGAACAATGACATCATTATCCCGTGCATTTAGGTTGTCAATGATCTCTTTTTGTGATGAGGCGAGAGTGGAATTTTGAAAGTACTCCTTCACATCCTCTGCGCTCATTATGGTGTAGTAATTATAGTACAGGAGGCAACGTGTTTTATTACATACGAAATGTTGATTTATGTTCAAAGCTGGTTGTAGCTAGGTTGCTCCCTCTTATGTGTTTCGACAAGGTTTCGACTAGGTTACGGCAAGGTTTCGACTAGTATGATACCACAATAGTAGTCGAAACCTAGTCGAAACCTTGCCGTAACCTAGTCGATACCCTTGAGCGGATTAAAGGCGATTGCGACTTTATTTTAGGTTACATTTTTATTAAATGTGATTTTTGTGATAAACTTTGCTCTTATATATGACGTATTTAAAATGGTTTTATCAAAACCTTAATGGTTTATATATTACTAAGTTTTGCTTATAGACAGAAGTTATATATACCTTAAACATAATTTTAAATGACTCCAATTATGGCACAAGAATTAAGTAAAGATCCTGTATTTGACGGTGTAGGTTATGAACCATCACTCTATTCACGTTCTCAGTTTGTACCTGCTAAAACGGACTATGATTTTACGGTTTATGAAAATGCAAATCACGATAAGAACAAAAAGATTTTAGTGGTATGCACGGAGGAGAAGTATTTAACTATGGCAAACGGCAAGAAATTTTCAACGGGCAATCACCCGGTAGAAACCTTTGTGCCTTTACTTCATTTTGAGGCGGCAGGTTTTGAAGCTGAAATATATACACCTACCGGACGTCCAGTACAATTGGAGATGTGGGCAATGCCTGCAGAGGATGAGGCTGTTAAAGGAATTGTTGCGAAATATAAGCATCAGTTGGAGGCGCCTAAAAGTTTACATGCTTTCGTGGCTCACAAAATGAAAACGGATGTTGAATATGTTGCAGTGTATATACCCGGTGGCCATGGGGCACTGATTGGCTTGCCTTCAAATACTGATTTAAAGGAAATTATACATTGGGTATTAAAAGAGGATAAATACCTCATGGCATTATGCCATGGTCCGGCCGGTTTGTTGGCAGGTGCAGTTAATGAAAAGCCCGAAAATTATCCATATAAAGGATATAAGATTATTTCATTCCCTGATGAGATTGATAAACAACTACCGTCTATTGGCTACGTGCCTGGCGATTTGCCATGGTTCTATGGAGAAAAACTGAGAGCGTTGGGTGTAGATATTTTAAATCATAACATATCTGGCGCATGCCACACGGATAGAAAATTGGTTACTGGAGATAGTCCTTTGGCTGCAAATGCATTTGGGAAAATGGGAGCGAATGTATTATTATCAGGTAAATAGTAAGTTTTACGATAAATAAAAAAAGGATGTCCAATTTAATTTTTGGACATCCTTTACTAACAATATAATCGCAAGATAATAAAACTTCTATCTAAACAATGTGTATGACTGATGCCATCATTTAGGCATAAATCTAGTTGAAGCTTATATTGGTGATTGGTGAATATAACTTTTGTAAAGTGTAAAATTCAATATCGCACAATAGAGCTTTTTTTATTATAACGAAGCAAATACTTTCGTTTGTATAACAAAAGTAAGAATTATATTTCGTTTAAGCAATTGTTTGTTTGGCAATATTACCTTTATGGTGTAAAATAGAAGTTAAAGCTGTATGTATGTAAATGTGATTAGGGTTTAATGAAAAGGGGTAATTTAGTAGTTGCTCAATTCTGTAAGCGCTGTGCTACAATAGTGGCATGGATGATTTAACTTATCATGTTTAATATAAATAAAGCGGTTGACTATTATTAGTCAACCGCTTTAGTGGTTACAATTATATGTGCTTGCAAAGAAATGCGTGTTGTTATTCCATGCGAACGGTTAGATTATCCATAGCAAAGTATGTAGGTGTAAGTATGCCGTAGGCATTTTTGCGTGTACTCTCGGGAGTAAAGGTTATTTTGTTTACTTTGCCGAGAGAACTAAGAGATACCCGTTTCCAGTGTGTTACCACACCCTCTGATTGTGAGGTACGAAAATCTGCTAGATAAAATGTTACTTTTCCTGTTTCATTGCCATTTATATCATAGCCAGTTACAACCCATCGCATCCAATCGTTGAGAGTGTATGGAGAACCTACGTAACTATCGCCATGTAGCATTGATAGGGCAGCGTAGGTGGTATTAGTGAAATATGCATGATCAATGACGGCTTCTTGAGAAAGCGTGGCATGTTCCATAAAGTAGAGTTCCGCTTCTTTCCCACCATAAGTATTGGTACTACCTTGGCCAATGGCAAAAGTGGAGGAACCTTGAAAGCCTCCTTTACCGGTGATATGATCTTTACTAAATACACTACATTGGTTTATATAGTCGGGGGTGATAGTATCATTCCATTGCGATATGGCAAAACCTCCGTTGTAGAAGTCGTTTTCTCCATAGTATGTATTTAAGCCAAATCGGAGCCAGTTTTTAGCATCGTAAATTTCATAATAGGTTCCATCGTAAAGGTTTTCTCCGTAAGAGGATGGACCTGCGAGAAAATCCGTATCGAAATCGTCAAATGTAATGGTGTAAAGAGTGAATGGATTTTCCGTTTTTGTTAGTTCAATACGTTTGGTGTATCTTTTCCCGGATTCTAGGTTTACGTTTGCCGGATATTGTTGAATGCCCGATGTTGTTTCTACGGTAATGGTGTTATCGTCTGTTGTCAGATTGCACGGGTTTATCATCATATACACCTTGCAACTATCGCCAATGGCTAGTGTTGCGCTTTCTAATAGTTCGGTCTCTATACGATTGAAACGGCTTCCTGTTATGGGATTGCCCATAGGATCTATGGTTTGTGCTCCTGTAAGAGTACCATTTTCAAGGTTTAGTGTGAAATCGCCGGCAAGGATGTAATCGCCGCTCTCCAAGGTAAGTTTAGATAAGGTTATGGGTGTTGACGTGGAGTTTATTACGGTGTATTCCACCCATGATAAAAGGTGACGGAATTGGAAGTCGAGTGTAACGTCTGCTTGTTCCTTGTCGGTAACGAGAGGGTGGGTATTGAATGTCTTTGTTGCATACATTAAATCAAACTGTCCCATGAAGTCAGCATTGTCTGCTTTATCCTGCTTTTGTGCTCCTGGGAGCGTGAAAGGAACATGGGTGTGTTTTGTGGCCGCTTTGGCGGCTTCTGAGTATGGATGGTATGCATAGAAGTTATGTATTTCCTTTTGCGTGTTCCATGCAAAATTACCTGTATAGGTTTTAACATCGTCATTATGCGTTGCGGAGATACAGAAGTCGGCAAAGACGCTGTTTGCTCCATTCTGGAGTGCGAAAGCAATGTTGGAGGCTGGATTTGTGTATTTAAAGTCTCCGGAACCGAATAATTGCCACTCATAATAGGCTTCGGGTGAAAATATACCTATAATATCTTCTTGACACCATAAACTATTATAGTCTGAATCGATGGTTGTTTTAGTTTGTTGAGTTGACGCGGTTATATTAATTCTGATAGGAGAATAGTGTTGTTGGTTTTCCGCTTGAGGAATATTATTAATGTTGTCAATGTCATCATGACACGATGATAGAATGAGGGAGAGTAGCGCAAGTGCTATGTATTTAATTTGTTTCATGTTTTGAGTGCGTTATTTTTATAAATGGATTTTAAAAAGGGTTGGCATTTCCCCAATTGTCTAGTCCGTTGTTGGCATTGTTGTTATCTGAAGCAAAGACGTGAAGCGTTGTTGTAATACTATCGCCTTGAATGCCAATGGATGTGAGATAAATGTCCGTCTCGGAGTTTGATTTTGGTGCAGTAATAATTAGCGTGTCATTCTTTATAGATGAGGTCCAAAGTTCCGGCACTGAGAGACGATGGTTGGATACGTGTTCGGTTCTCAAAATAAAAGAGCGTGTTTCATTCCATTTAAATAGTTCTCTTGCTTTAATGTTTTCAATAGAGCACTGTACCGGGAAATGTTCTTGCTCCGGTAAGATGTTTTCATCGGTGGCATGCTCGTTGTTGCATGCCAATAGCGTTAAAGCAACGCACAGAGGGATAATCATTTTGTTCATAGTATGTGATATAAAAATTGTCTACTTATGAACCGAATGATATTGTTGTGAAAAAAAATAGATAGCAGTATAAAGCCGGGATTCCATAGGAGTGCCTTGCTTAACTGTTAATCCGTTCACCGCAGATATCTTCAGTTATAAACTTTAGCAAGGCAGGTCTTCTGACTTATTCACTTTGTTTCTTGTTTCCTTCCCGGTTGTTGAAAACCAGTGGTTTGTAGCAAGAAGCGTATTGGTATACGCGGAACTTACAGCAGCGGGAACTGTTGCCGATTTACACGGCATTCCCTTTTAATCTGACAATCGGGATGGATTGTCTCAGAACCTTACGGGCACGAAGATAAAAGTATTTTTGATTTATGTTGTTATTTTAGTGAATATTTCTAAATATAACTTGTAGTTTTTAGTTATATTTAATGACTTATTTGCATGTATTTACGTAATAAAAAGTAAGGACTCTCCGTATACAAACACGAGAAATACAGGATAACAAAGCAAAAGGAAATATTGAGCATTTTATGAGGCGTTTTTTTAGGATACTTTTTACTTGTATCATCGCACTAGTGGGTGTGGTGATGCTTGTTGTTTTGTTGCTATACATGCCTCCGGTACAACGCTTTGCTATTAACCGAGTGGAGAAGATGATGGCAGGAAAAGGCATGGAATTGCAGGTGGATAACTTCCGATTGCATTTTCCATTGACTCTACATACGGATAATGTTTTTTTGAAGATGACAGATAACGATATGTTGGTGTCGCTTAAGCGTTTGGATTTAGTTATACCCTTGAAACCGATATTTGAAAGGCGCGTGGAGATTACAAGTTTATATGTTGAAGGTACACATGTAAACTTTAAGAATGATAGTGTCATGGATATGCGTATTAATGCAGGGGAGTTATTCCTGAATAAGGCTGTGTGGCATCCCGGCTCTAAGCGGGTGGATGTTGGAGAGATACAATTAGACGGTGGGGGAATGACGTTATTAATAAATAATGCGAATTCCGGACAAGATACTACGACGAAGGCGAATGCATTTGATTGGGCTTTTAATATAGAGAAACTATCGGTAAACGAATTTGCTTATGATATGGATTTAAATAAGCAAATGGCGTTAACGGTGGGAGTAAAGACCTTACAGGTGGAGCATGGGATGGTGGATATTGGTGGTCAGTTGGTGGAGATGGACAGTATTTATTTGTTGGACGGAGGATGCGGAATTGACATGCTAAGTACAGAAACGAACGAGCCGGGAACTACACCAGGAACAAGTGGCACACAGAATGACACTGTGCAAGGGCAGTGGATGGTGAAATTAAACCATATTAACATGGTAAATGGCTATTTTAATATGGAGATGCCCGGAGAAAGTAATTCGTTATTGGACTTTTACGACATAAACCTCAAAGCTGATAGTGTATGGGATAGAGGAATAGAGATTGCAGCACGCATCATGATGTTGGAATTAAAGCAACGACATGGCGTAGAGGTTACGTCCATGAGAGGAGCTATAGATTTTAGAGAGAATAAGATTAGCGTGAATGACATGCATATTGCGACACTGTACTCATTGTTGGATATAGATGTTTATGCTCCGTCGTCTATTTCGGGTATATATAAAAATGGAATGGTGACAGCGGACATTGTTGGATATGTTGGCGTTAAGGATTTGTCACCATTTGTGAATGGGATAAGCGATGCGTTTATAGATAAGTCCATCTCAATAGATGCGCATATGGGAATAGATAAAAGTGTTGTGGAGGTGAAGGAGTTGTCGTTGGAGATGCCTGGTAACTTTTATCTAGATGTTAAAGGTAAAATGCAAAACTATACGGAGTTACCAAAGATGAACGGTAAGTTGGAGATTGATGGTAAGTTGTATAGTAACGATATATTGAATAAGTTATTAAATAATAAGGTTATTCTGCCGGAGAAGATGGATATGAAGGCAACGCTAACAGCGAATAAAGGTGTTGCCGGATTAAATTGTGATGTAACAGGCACAGGTGGTGCATTGGAACTGAATGGGATGTTTAACCTATCGGAATTAAGTTATAATGTTGCTTTACGCACGGATGGCCTTAATGTAGGGGCATTGATTGGGAATGAGCAAATAGGGGCACTAACCGGTGTATTGCATGTGTCTGGAAAGAATTTTAAGTTTCCAGGTTTTGAAGGTATTGTTGATTGTAGGATAAAAGCACTTGAATATAATAATTATGATTATGGGGATGTAACGGTAGAGGCGAATTGTAAAGGAAATCATATAACGGCTACGGTACATTCGGATTCAAAAGCTTTAAAGTTATTGTTACGCAGTGATGCTACAATTATTAGTGACAGTATACGGATGGGAAGTACTTTAACGGTAAACTATCTAAATCCATATGAAATGAATTTGAGTGATGTAAATTCATCGTGGACAGGAGATATTAGTGTTAAGGGAATGTGGTCTAAAAATGTGCAGCAGTTAACATTGGCATTGGACAGTTTGTCCGTGACACCTTATGAGCAAGAAAAGCAAGCTTTTTTACCTATCTATTTGGATGGTGAGTCATCGCCTGCAGGTACGTCGATTATTGGGAAAACAGGTGATATGTTGCTGCGAATTGCATCGCTAGAAAGCATGAGGACTGTTATTGGTGAATTACAAAAAAGTATAGCGTTAGCCAAGGAGCAGTTTAAGGCTGACAGTTTGGATGTTGATCCCGTTTTGAACGCAATGCCTGAGTTGCAAGTGGATATTCAAGCAGGACCACGTAATGGAGTGAACGGTTTATTATCTACGCTTGGTATGGGTTTTACTAAGTTTAATATGCAATTTAGCTCGGGAGGTGAGCATATGGACCTGGTTGCAAATATAAATAGTTTGGTGCTTAGGTCTGTTAATTTGGATACACTGACCGCAACCATACATAGAGCTGCGGACAACTTGCAATATGATGTAAGTGTTGCTAAACGCAAGGCGGGGGTAAAAAAATTTTACCGGATTAAGGTTGCGGGTGCTATAGAAGGCCAAACTGTTACAGCTAATTTGAAACAATGGATAACAGGCGGAACAGTAGATTATAATATTGGATTAAAGTTGAACTTATTGACAACAAGTATGACTATTTCACTTGATACCAATGGGCTAATATTGGCAAAGCAACCATGGAAAGTGAATGCGAATAACTACTTTACCTTAGGAAAGAATAAGGTAATGCTTGCGGATTTGCGCATGAGTTGTGGTAGTAAGTTGCTTTATATGTATTCTCAGCATAATGATGTGGAGGATAATGATGCCTTACATATTGATGTGAAGAATTTGTATTTACAGAATATTACAGCACCATTTCCATTTTTACCACAGATTGGTGGTATTTTAAATAGTAATATCATAGTCTATAACTCTATAAAACATACGGGAGTTTCGGGAGATGTTGTATTAGATAGTTTAAGTTATAATAACTACTTAGTGGGTGATTTGAAGTTGGGGATGTCCTACCAAGTTGAGTCGGCAGGAGTGAGGAGTGTAAACTTTGCAGTGAATTTGGACTCTTTGGTACAACCAATTGTAAGTGGAGTTTTAATGACGAATGACGCAAGCTCCAATGTGGATTTAAAAGTAGATGTTAACGCATTGCCTTTAAGGGTTATTAATGCATTTGTAGAACCAGATTTGATGAAACTTCAAGGTGCATTAAATGGCAATATACACCTAACGAATACGTTTCAAGCGCCGCGTATAAATGGAGAGTTGCGCATAGATGCTGGTAAGGTGCTTGTGAGTATGGTAGGAACAACGTTTACAATTTCAAATGATGTAATTCCAATAAAGAATAGCGAAATAAGTTTTAATGATTTCCGTCTTTTGGCTCCAAATAAAAGTTTTATGGCGCTTAACGGATGGTTTAATATGCGCAATCTGAATAGAGTTACGGCAAGCTTAGATGTAAATGCAAAGAACTTTGAGCTTGTGAATGTGGCGAAGAGTGACTCTGTAATGATATATGGCAAGGCGTATAGTAATATAAGTGCAACGTTAAGAGGGGATGTACGATCATTAAAAATGATGGGAGATGTTGCAATATTGTCCGGAAGCTCGTTGAACTATAGGGTAAGTAAGTCTGCTCAGCAGCAAGTTGTGAATAAAGCCTCGGGATTGGTGCAATTTGTTGAATTTGCAGATACGTTACAGAATATTTATTTGTCGAACACGTTACAGTATACAGGTAGTAATTTTAACTTAAAGCTTTTTGTAGGAATTGCACCTAATGTACAGTTCTCAGTAGAGTTGCCTGGTGGTAGTGATAATCAGGTGTTGATTGTTGGTGGAGGAAACTTGATATTTTCAATAACACCGGCAGAGGGTATAACTCTTTATGGAAAGTATACAGTTACAAGCGGTAATGTAAGATATAGTATCCCGGTAGTGGGCACAAAGGCTTTTAAAATACAGAGTGGCAGTTTTGTGGAATGGCTGGGAAGTGCAATGAATCCGCGGTTGAATATCACTGCTACGGAGGCTGTGAAAGCCAATGTACAGCAGGATGGGCAAGCGTCTAGGTTGGTTATGTTTGATGCAATTATAAAGATTACGAGTTCATTACAAAACCCGGCAATAACATTTGATATTAGCGCGCCTGATGATATGGATTTACAAAATCAGATAGCAACATTCTCGGCAGAGGAGCGAAGTAAACAGGCAATGAATTTATTAGTTTACGGATCCTATAGTGGTCCCGGGGCTGTGAAAACCGGGCAAGCTGGGGCGAACAGTTTATATAACTTTGTTGAAGGCGAGCTAAATCAGTGGAGTAGGAAATTATTTAAACATGCGGACTTGACCTTTGGGGTGGATAGTTATGATCAATATTCAGCCTCCGGCCAAGGTTCTACACGGACGGATTATTCCTATCAATTTTCGAAGCAGTTTTTTAATGATAGGGTAATGGTTAAAGTGGGCGGCAAGATAAGTACAGACTCAGACCCAAGTACCAACAGTGTGGAAGAGAATTTAATTGACGATGTAGATGTTGAGTATAGGATGAAACGCAATCCGAATTTCTATTTGAAGGTATTTAGACACACAAACTTTTTAAGTGTACTTGAAGGAGATATTACAGAGACTGGTGCCGGTATTGTGTGGCGGAAACAATTCCGTTCTTGGCGTACACTGTTTATACGCACTGTGAAAAAAGCGAATGAAGATAAATGAGATTACTAAAGAAATATAATATTATTTGTGGTATTATCCTTATTGTGATAATGCTTTTATCCTCTTGTTCCACTACTAAGAAGTTGCCCGAAGGTGAGCAACTCTATGTGGGTGTGAAAAAAATAGAGATGCATGTTCCTAAGAAAACAAAATTGGCGCCACAGGAAAAAAGTGCTTTGAAAGCGCCTGTTTCTGTAGCACCTAATAACCCATTATTTGCTCCTTCTATAAGAAGTCCTTTTCCAATAGGATTATGGGTATATAACTGGGATATAAAAAAAGAAAAGGGGTTTAAATGGTGGCTGTACAAAAAGCTAGCGAAGGAGCCTATTCTGTTACGTGATGTGCAGCCGGAGTTACGCACAAAAATGGTTGAGAGTGTAGCTCAATACTATGGGGTGTTTGATGCTCAATGCAGTTATAAATTGGTAGAGAGGAAGAATCCGAAGAAAGTAAAGATAAGTTATGATATTGTTTTGACTAAGCCGTTGACCTATGGTTCGATTGGTACAAAGGGTTGGAGTAAGGAGATGGCATCAATTGTTGACGAAGTGATAAAGGATGGTGAGATAGTTCCTGGCCATCAGTACAATATTTACGGAATAGAGGCGGAAAGACAATCTATAACGAATGCCTTGCGCGATAGCGGTTATTATTACTTTCAAGGGGAATATATGGAGTTCTTGGCGGATTCAATAGTAAAACCAGGGGAAGTACAGATGCTTGCAGTGTTGAAAAAAGGTATTCCACAATTGGCATTGACACGATGTAAGATAAACGATGTTTCGGTGGTTTTACACGACGATAGGGAGAACAGTGTGAGAGATACCGTTTTATTACGTGATAGCGTTGTATTGATTTATGGAAAACCAGAGATTCTTAAGAGCCAAGTAATTTGGCGTTCAATGAAGATGCTACCCGGACAACTATTTAATGCTACATTACAGCAACAAACACAATCGGCGCTTGTACAATTAAATATGTTTACTTATGCCAACATGATGATTACTGCTCCCGATACGCTGCGGCCTGATTTGTTAAGTGTGCGTATAGATGCCAACTTTACCTTACCACGCGAATTACAAGTTGAGTTAGATGTTGCGTCGAAGTCCAATAACTTATTAGGGCCGGGAGTTACGCTAAGTATAAGCAATAAGAATATTTTTAAAAGAGCTGAGAATTTCTCAATTAAGGTAAACGGTTCGTATGAGTGGCAAGTGGGAGGGCACCGAGGTTATCAATATAATGGCCTTGTGAATTCCTATGAATTAGGTTTAAATATGAACTTGTCAGTACCACGAATATTGGGTCCAGGCTTTTTAAAAGGTAAACGTTTTGGGTTTCAACAAACCAATTATCAGATTGGTACTGATTTCTTAAATAGACATAGCTATTTTAGGATGATAGCTTTTTGGGGAAATTCAACGTATGAGTTCTCTTATAACAATAAGAGCAGTCATAAAATTGTGCCCTTTAAGCTCACTTATAATCATTTGCTACGAACCTCAGAGAAGTTCGACTCAACAATAAATGCTAATCCAGCCATTAAACAAAGTTTTAAAAATCAGTTCATACCTTCTATGTCCTACACTTATACTTACGACAGGCCTGTGACTTATAAGAAACCAAACAGACTGTTTTGGCAAACGATGATAGCACAGGCCGGAAACATCATGGCCGGTATTCAAGAGTTAGCGGGGAATAAGGGACCGGGGAAGGAGATTTTTGGAAATATTTATTCCCAATTCTTAAAAGGAACAACGGAACTTATAGGAAATGCTACGATAGATGATAAGAATGTTATTGCAACGAGAGTGATGGGAGGTATAGGTTTTGCATACGGAAATACGAAAGTAATGCCATATAGTGAGCAATTTTATATTGGTGGAGCAAACAGTATTCGCGCTTTTCAGATACGCTCCATTGGTCCGGGTAGTTATAGACCCATAAAGGAGACATCAACATCCTATTTGGATCAGACCGGAGATATTAAGATTGAAGCTAATATTGAATACCGCTTTAAGATTTATAATAAGCTATATGGTGCTACATTTGTTGATGCCGGTAATATTTGGTTACTTCGTGAGGATCCCTTACGTCCGGGAGGAGAATTTAGAGCTAAAACGTTCCTAAAGGATTTGGCATTGGGTACAGGGGCTGGGCTACGTTATGATTTAACATTCATCATTCTACGCTTGGACTTAGGTGTTCCAATTCATGCTCCGTATAAAACAACCAACAAGGGATATTATAACATTCCAAACTTCTGGAAAGGTTTAGTATTTAATTTAGCAATAGGTTATCCTTTCTAATTACTATATAAAAAAACGTGTTAGGCTAGCCTAACACGTTTTTTTATATTTGATAAAGATGTTATCGTAACTCCATTAATTGAGTCTCAATAGCTCTCATTTTTGCTTCAGCATCAGCTTGTTTCTTACGTTCGTTTGCAACAACCTGTTCAGGAGCACCGCTAACAAACTTTTCGTTGTTTAATTTACCCATAACTGATTTCAAGAATCCAATGGTGTATTTAAGCTCTTCTTCAAGTTTTGCAATAACCTCTTCGGTATTAACATCTCCAACAGCTGGAATATAGTACTCAACAGTATCAGCAATGAAGCTCCAAGCACCTTTAGGCGCATCTTCAACAACTGTGATTGAATCCATATTTCCCATTTTTGCAATAATAGGAGCAGCAATTTCCGGATAACGCTCATTGCATTTAACTTGTAACGCTAATGTGTCTTTAAATGCCACGTTATTAGCTTTTCTGATGTTACGGATACCTACAATAACTTCTTTTGCTTTTTCAATTTGACCTAGCAATTCAGTATTATATGGGGTTGCAACCGGCATAACGCTAACCATGATACTCTCACCTTCTTTGCGCTCTTTAAGTTCTTGCCATATTTCCTCTGTAATAAATGGCATAAATGGATGTAGCAATTGTAGTAATTGCTCAAAAATGCCAATTACCTTATTGTAAGTGACAGCATCAATAGGCTGTTGGTATCCTGGTTTAATAATTTCAAGTAACCATGAAGAGAACTCGTCCTTAAACTCAGTGTAAACAGTCATTAAAGCCTCAGAGATACGGTATTGATCAAACTGAGTATTTAGTGTTTCAACAGTTTTTGCCAACTGATTTTCAAACCATTCAATTGCTAACTTAGAGTGTTGCGGTTGCTCGATGTCTGCAACTTCCCATGATTTAACCAAACGGAATGCATTCCACATCTTAGTAGTGAAGTTACGTCCTTGTTCCGGTAAGCTGTTGTCAAATAACAAGTCACCTCCGGCAGGAGAGCATAATAACATACCTACACGGACTCCGTCAGCACCATACTCATCAATTAAGTCAAGCGGATCAGGAGAGTTTCCTAGCGATTTAGACATCTTACGTCCTAATTTATCGCGAACAATACCTGTTAAGTAAACATTCTTAAATGGTTTCTCTTCACGATATTCGTAACCTGCAATAATCATACGTGCAATCCAGAAGAATAAGATATCTGGTCCCGAAACTAAATCGTTAGTAGGGTAATAATACTTTATTTCTTCGTTTTCAGGATTGTTAATACCATCAAATACAGCAATAGGCCATAACCATGATGAGAACCAAGTATCTAAACAGTCTTCATCCTGACGTAGCTCCTCAGCTTTCACCTCTTTGCCAAATTTTTCTTTAACTAAAGCAACTGCTTCTTCTACAGTAGCAGCTACAACATAGTCATTGCTGTTTGGAAGGTAATATACAGGGATTTGATGTCCCCACCACAATTGGCGGCTAATACACCAGTCCTTAACATTCTCCATCCAGTGGCGATATGTGTTCTTATATTTAGCAGGAGTAAGTACAATCTCGTCATTCATTACAGCATCAAGTGCCGGTTTAGAGATCTGCTCCATTTTAAGGAACCACTGCATAGACAGCTTAGGCTCAATAACAACATTGGTACGTTCTGAGTATCCCACCTTATTTGTGTAGTCCTCAATTTTAACCATGTTGCCAGCTTTTTCTAATTCAGGAACAATAAATTCGCGTACTGCAAAGCGGTCCATGCCAACAAAAAGTTGTGCTGCCTCACTTAGAGTACCATTATCGTTAAATATATCGTAAGTTTCAAGATTGTGCTTGTAACCTATTTCGTAGTCATTAACATCATGGGCAGGAGTAATCTTTAATGCTCCTGTACCAAATTCCATGTCTACATATTCATCTTGAATAATAGGAATTTCACGATTGATTAATGGAACGTAACATTTCTTTCCTTCAAATTTCTTGAAACGTTCATCGTTCGGATTAACACAAATTGCGCTATCTCCTAAAATAGTTTCAGGACGTGTTGTTGCAATTGTAATGTACTCTTCTTCGCCAACAATTTTGTAACGAACATAGTACAATTTACTTTGCTCTTCTTTATGGATAACCTCTTCATCCGAGACAGCAGTCAATGCAGCCGGATCCCAGTTAACCATACGAATACCTTTGTAAATCAATCCCTTGTTGTAAAGGTCAACAAAAACCTTAATTACACTTTCCGAACGAACTTCGTCCATTGTGAAACAAGTGCGATCCCAGTCACATGATGCTCCTAAGCGTTTTAACTGCTCTAAAATAATACCACCATGTTTCTCTGTCCACTCCCATGCATGTTTAAGAAACTCTTCGCGAGTTAAATCTGTTTTATTAACTCCCTCTTCTTTTAATTTATTTACAACCTTTGCTTCGGTTGCGATAGATGCATGGTCTGTTCCCGGTACCCAACAAGCATTTTTACCTTGTAAGCGAGCACGACGGACAAGTACATCCTGAATGGTATTATTAAGCATGTGACCCATGTGAAGCACTCCGGTGACGTTAGGTGGCGGAATGACGACGCAATAAGCTTCTTTGCTTTTATCTACTTGTGAATGGAAAAACTTGTTCTCCATCCAATACTTATACCATTTCTCTTCGCTACTTTTTGGATTGTACGTTGTTGAAATCATACTCACTTTTAGTATAAATGATTAATTATTGATTTTTAATTATAGTAAAAGGCTGTCCGTACGAACAGCCTTTTGTTATTTTATTCCTCTGATTTTTTAACTCTACGGCCTTTTTTCTTTTGAGACTGAAGAGCATTTTCAAGGTCTGCTCGTTGTACGCTACCATCATAGTCGCAAATATATTTGTCAATAAGGATACGACCGCAATATTCACAGACAATAATCTTTTTACGAGAACGAATATCTAATTGTCTCTGTGGTGGAATATGGTTAAAACATCCTCCACAAGCGTCACGGTCTACAGTTGCAACTGCAAGTCCGTTACGTGCATTTGAGCGAATACGCTTATATGCAGTTAATAAACGCTCCTCGATATTTTTAGAAAGATATTCCGATTTAGCCATTAATGCTTCTTCCTCTTTACGAGTTTCTGCAACAATATCATCAAGCTCCGCTTTCTTAGCAGCTAAGTCAGCGTTTTTCTCATCGTATTGTTTAGTTGAGATTTCAAGGTTTAATTCCTTGTCCGCTTTTGTTTTTTGTGCTTCGCGAATACGTTTTTGTTGAAGCTCAATCTCTAACTTTTGAAATTCGATTTCTTTAGTCAATGCGTCGTACTCACGGTTGTTACGAACATTGTCTAATTGCTCCGTATATTTCTTAATTAACTCTTCAGCTTTCTTAATTTCTTGCTTTTTTGTCGATACACTTGCATCTGCCTCTTTAATGTCCGCACGTAAATTCTCAAGACGTGTTTCAAGTCCGGCTATCTCATCTTCCAAGTCCTGAACCTCAAGTGGAAGTTCACCACGTAGTGTTTGAATCTTGTCAACTTCAGTATCAATACGTTGTAATTCATATAGATGCTGCAATTTTTCCTCAACTGTCAACTCGTTTGGTGTTTCTTTATCGTTTGTTGCCATATATTATAAATAATTTATCGGATTTGTTTTAACCGTAGAAAACTGAACGGCAAATTTAGGTAATTTTTTTGTAAGAAGCTCATAAAAAATCTCTTTTGTGAACTGTTCACTCTCATAATGTCCAATGTCGGCTAAAATTATGCGATTTTCTGCCATAAAAAAGTCATGATACTTAATATCGCCCGTTATAAAAATATCGGCACCATTAGCTATGGCATCTTTAATTAGAGATGAGCCCGAACCTCCGCACAATGCAATTCTTCGAACTTCGCCCACTTCAATCGCCGTGTGACGTAGTACAGGAAGCATGAATATCTCCTTTAAATCGGATAAGAATTCAAATGCTTCAACCGGTTCCGGCAAATTGCCAATAACACCATAGCCGTGTTCTGCCATAGGTTTGTGAGGAGCTAAAATATCAAAACTCTCCAATCCAATTTTTTCTGCCATTTTCCCGCTCACACCACTTTGTACAGAATCAATATTCGTGTGCGCAGAGTAGATAGCAATGTTGTGTTGAATAGCTTTAACCAATGCTCTACTCGAGTCATCCTGTGGTGTAATGCGTTTAAAACCTCGCAAAGAAAGCGGATGATGGGAAATAATCATATTGTTCCCATTACTTATGGCTTCGTCAACAACAGCTTCTGTTACATCAATAGTAAGTAAAGCTGAGTCAATTTCTTGAAAAGGATCGCCGTACAGCAACCCCGCGTTGTCGTAATCCGCCTGTAAATTTAGTGGGGCAAAAGCTTCAATTACATCGGTTATTTCCTGTAAAAGCATAGAATGTTGTTTAAATTAATTCCTGTTTAATGGACAGTAGCTCCTCTTTTATTCCCTTTAAACGCTTAATAACCTCAAAAGTTATTTCCGTTTGTGCCGGATTTGCGTTAAGACGCGCTTTAGCCCCCTTAAGGGTCATTCCTTGCTCTTTCACAAGATTGTATATAAGATGAAAATTATTTACATCCTGTTTAGTGAACATTCTATTTCCTTTCTTATTCTTGAAAGGTTTAATAATGTCAAACTCTTTTTCCCAAAAGCGTATCAAAGACGCGTTCACTCCAAACATATCCGCCACTTCCCCAATGGAGTAATATACCTTTAATGAATCATCTTCTTTATTCATCTGTAGTAATTATTTATGTAATTAATCCATAGATTGACCTGTGTTGTTCGCAATTTGTACCAATCTATCATATTCATCCGGTGTAAGATCGTTGAAATAGAAATTAATTGGATTTTGTGGAACATTACTACGTCTAACCTCATAATGTAAGTGTGGACCAAAGGACATACCGGTATTACCTAAATATCCAATAATATCACCTCTTTTTACTCGTTGTCCTTTCTTTACAATGTATTTGTCAAGGTGAGCGTATAATGTTGAGTAGCTGTACCCATGGTCAATTTCAATACACAAACCGTATCCTTTTGATTTCTCTGCGGTTTTTACTCGTCCGTTACCCGTGGCATAGATTGGTGTACCAATTGGACCTGAAAAGTCCATACCATAGTGCATTTTTACTGTTTTGTAGAATGGATGCATACGGAAGCCATACGCGGATGAGATTCGCACCTTCTCGTCGGCCAATGCTAGTGGAAGTATGGCAGGAATTGAAGCGGCCATATCAATCTTATTTTTAGCCAAGCTCTCAATTTCGTCATAGCTCTTACTTTGAATATACATAGCCTTAGAAAGTTGGTCCAACTTTCTACTTGTAGTTATTATCATCTCCGCATTATCCATGTTTTTAAGCGCCTCGTATTTATTGGCACCACCAGTACCTGCACGGCGAATATTTACATCAATAGGATCTGATTCAAAAACAACGCGATAAATATTATCATCTCTGCGCTCCAAATCCGTTAGTACGGCATTAAGTCGCTCCATCTCGCTGTTTAAGATATTATATTGAGCCAATATTTCCTCCTTCTCCCTGCGCAGCATCTTCTCCTTTGGCGAATCAATAAACGTAAATACTAACATAAAAATGATAGTGGAAAGGCACAGTGTCGATATAACTCGCTTAATAAATTTCCGCAATCGGTCTTGCCAGGAAATCTCTATTTTATCATAGGATAATGTCTCCCTATTATATTTATATCCTGTTTTAGCCATTTTATACTATTAAAAATAATTATGTTGCAATGCAAAGTTAAAGAAAAAATGTAATTTTGCAACCTTACAACAAATAGGGTGCCAAAATAGGACAGCCTAATAAAGTGAAAATCAACATCAAATTTACATATTATGCAATCAGCGGAAATTAGACAGAAATTCTTGGAGTTTTTCGAACAAAAACAACACACTATTGTTCCTTCGGCTCCAATGGTAGTAAAAGACGATCCGACATTGATGTTTACAAATGCCGGAATGAATCAATTTAAAGATATCATTTTAGGGAACGTTATAGCCAAGAATAAGAGAGTCGCCAATTCTCAAAAATGTCTTCGCGTTTCCGGAAAACATAACGACTTAGAGGAGGTGGGCCATGACACATATCACCACACTATGTTCGAAATGTTGGGTAACTGGTCATTTGGCGATTATTTTAAAGAGGATGCCATTGCTTATGCATGGGAATTCCTGACCGAAGTAATGAAATTGGATCAAAATCGTTTATATGCCACAGTTTTTGAAGGTAGCAAGGATGACAATCTGGACATGGATACCGAGGCAAAAACAATGTGGTTAAAATACTTACCAGAGGAGAGAATATTACTTGGAAATAAAAAAGATAACTTCTGGGAAATGGGCGATATGGGACCTTGTGGACCATGTTCTGAGTTACACATTGACTTACGATCGGACGATGAGCGTGCGCAAATCCCGGGACGTGACTTAGTAAATCAAGACAATCCTCTTGTTATTGAAATTTGGAATCTTGTATTCATGCAGTTTAACCGTAAAGCCGACGGATCTCTTGAGAATTTACCAAATTGTCACGTAGATACCGGAATGGGATTTGAGCGTCTATGTATGGCGGTACAAGGTAAAACATCTAACTATGATACGGATGTATTTACTCCAATCATCAATAAAATATCAGAATTAAGCGGAATTCCTTATGGAAAAGACCGTGGTAGCGATGTTGCAATGCGCGTAATTGCCGACCACTTGCGTACCATTTCGTTCTCTATTACTGACGGACAAATGCCATCAAACGTAAAAGCAGGATACGTAATTCGCCGAATTCTTCGTCGTGCTGTGCGTTATGCATACACATATCTTGATCAAAAAGAGGCTTTCATATATAAACTTGTTCCAACATTAATACAAGTAATGGGTAGTCACTATCCGGAGCTTAAAGCACAAGAGGGAATGATTGAAAAAGTTATTCTTGAAGAAGAAAACTCATTCCTACGTACATTGGAAAAAGGAATTAAGCTTCTAAACCGTATCATGGCAACAGCGAATGACAAAAATGAAACTGTAGTTTCGGGCGATGTTGCATTTGAACTTTATGATACTTACGGATTCCCATTGGACTTAACTGAACTTATCCTTAAAGAAAACAACCTATCGGTTAATCACGAGGAGTTTCAACGCGCAATGGAGGCTCAAAAAGAGCGTTCGCGTTCGGCTTCAGTAGTTGATACTGATGACTGGGTTGAACTTCAAAAGGATGTAGAACAACAGTTTGTTGGATATGATACATTACAATGTGAAGCGCACATTGTGCGTTACCGTCGTGTTTCAAGCAAAGGGAAAACCATGTACCAATTGGTGCTAAATCAAACTCCTTTCTACGGTGAGTCGGGTGGACAGATTGGCGATCGTGGTACATTATCTAATGCCAACGAAACGGTTAACGTAATAGATACACAAAAAGAAAACGGTTTAACAATTCATATAGTAAAGGAATTACCTTTAAATATTGAAGGACAATTTACAGCTAACGTTGATGATGTTAAACGTCGCTTGTCTGCAAATAACCACACAGCAACACACTTACTTGATCATGCATTACGTCATGTATTAGGAACACATGTGGAGCAAAAAGGTTCATTTGTTAGTGACGAATATCTTCGTTTTGACTTTGCCCATTTCCAAAAAGTTACCGACGAGGAACTTGCGGAAGCTGCAGCAATTGTAAACCGAATGATTCGTGCTAATATTGCATTAGATGAACACAGATGTATTCCAATGACGCAAGCAAATGAAATGGGTGCTATTGCTATGTTTGGCGAAAAATATGGCGATACTGTTCGTGTAATTAAATATGGCGATTCAGTTGAGCTTTGTGGAGGTACTCACGTTGACGCTACGGGACAAATAGGATTTTTCAAAATATTATCTGAAAGTTCAGTATCGGCAGGAGTTCGTCGTATTGAAGCAATTACTGCCGATAAAGCAGAGGAGTACGTAACACGTACATTCCGCTTACTAAAGGATTTGGAACAACTGTTTAAATCAAATCGAAATGTATTTGAAAGCGTTCAGTCACTAATCAGTGAAAATGACGATTTACAAAAACAGATTGAAAAATTTGAGCAAGATGGATTGAAGTTAATCAAAGAGGAGTGGAAGAAAGAGCTAATTAATCATAACGGAATAAATATCCTTATTAAAAATGCTCCTATCTCTGCAGCTAATGTAAAAGACATTGCATTCCAATTGCGCGGTGAAATTGAAAATCTTATTCTTGTAGTTGGTGGAGTAGTAGCCGAGAAGCCAAACTTAACCATAATGATTAGCAATAATTTAATCGAAGAGTACGGATTAAATGCCGGACAACTTGTGCGCGAAGCCGCTAAAGAAATTAAAGGCGGCGGTGGCGGTCAGCCATTCTTTGCAACTGCTGGAGGTTCTAATCCGGAGGGTATTAACAACGCACTTAAAGCTGCTCAGGAAGCAATTATGAGTAAATTGTAATATTACATCTATATAATAAACAGTCCGGGTTGGAGTACTATCCAATCCGGACTGTTTATTATATAGAGCTAATCATTTATTAAATGCATGAAATTCTCTCATGCTGTACATTGAATAATCCTTTTTACTTTACAGTAATTAGTTATTTGTTTCATATCCGCCTAAAGGCAAAAATAGCGTATCATAGTTTTTCTTTTCCCCTTTCTATATCTCCTTGGGGATAATGGAAGGATATAGTTGGGGTATAGATAGGATATAGATGGGATATAGATAGCGAGGAGAGGGAGTTGAGAAAAGGCTTAGCGGAAAGCACTCTGCCAAGTGGTTCAATGAGGCCCGGACATTGCAAATATCTGATATAATATAAAGCAACATGCCCAATAACGCATTGGTTATTGGGCATGTTGCTTTGTATTAGAAATACGGGAGTACTTATCCAAGAAGTTCTTTTACTTTCGCAGAGATAGCTTTACCATCTGCAATACCGGCAAGTTGCTTTGTGGCTGCACCCATAACTTTACCCATATCCTTTGGACCTTCGGCACCTAACTCAGCAATAATTGATTTTAACGCTTCAGTTAATTCAGCTTCAGAAAGTTGTTTAGGTAAAAAAGTTTCTAAAACGGCTACTTGCGCCAATTCATCGCTTGCTAAATCCTCGCGTCCTTGAGTAGTGAAGATAGAAGCAGAGTCTTTTCCCTGTTTAGCAAGTTTTTGGATAATCTTGATACATTCTTCATCAGTAACTGTATCTGCCGCACCCGGTTTAGTTTTTGCTTCAATAATTACTTTTTTTACATTACGTAATGTTTCAAGCGTTACTTTATCTTTTGCTTTCATGGCATCTTTAATGCCGTTATTTACTTGTTCCTCGATACTCATAATGATATTTATTATTTGTTGATTTGCTATTTCATCTTTGAATAAACAAATTTATAGTTTTTTCTTGTTCTAAGATACAGTTTTTAAAAATATATATTGGAATGTCAACTAGCGTCTCAACTTAGAAATTGAAATAAGATATAGTAATAGATATACTGATACAAAGGGCTAGTTAATGCAATTTATGCGGTATGTATATAACATTCAATGGTGTAATGGACGTAAATAGAGGTGTTAAATTAGAGCAATTATATGTTGAAGAATCAATTCTTTAGTGTATTTTTGTCACGATATTTGAGAAGAACTTGGCATGGAAAATGCTGAGCCTAATACCGGATTTATACAACATCCGGCGTTTACATAAAAATGAGATCAAATGAAAAAAATGTTTCTACTCCTGCTGATGGGGCTTTTGGCTTTTTCGGCTTTCGCGCAAGATTCTATTCCTGTTAAATTAACTGAGTCACAACAACGCCAATTTGAGCGTCAAATGCGTCGAGACTCCATCCGGGCTCATAAAAAGGTTTGGATGTCCATATTGGGCGGACCGTCATACACTCCAGAGGCATCGGCCGGAATAGGGGGAGCTATGTTAATGACTTTTAAATTAAATAAGAACGATAGTATCAGTCAACGTTCGTTTTTGCCATTTGGTTTTAATGTTTCTATAAACGGGACATTTGTAGTTGCCGGTGCGGGTGCATTGTTCTTTAATGAAAACAAATTTAGAATTTATACCCGTTATGGCTATAGGAATGAGCCGACCAACTTTTTTGGGGTAGGTTTTAAACAAATTGATGCAAACTATCAAAGCGATTCAACAACGAAATTCCATAAAGAGAATTTCCAATTGTTTCCACGTTTTGTGTGGGAAATAAAGCCTCATTTCTATGTTGGTGGTTTATTTGATATAAATTACAACAGGTCCTATAAGATAAACGAATGGATGAAGGAGGATGCCTACTATCAGAAGTTTGGTAATAAGTATATGGATGTGGGTATTGGTGGTATGGTTCAGTATGATACGCGTGACGATGTAGCTACGCCATTTACCGGATTGTTTGTAAGTGGTATGGCCACGGCTTACTCTAAAGCATTTGGAAGTAAAAATAACTTTGGAATGTTTGAGTTGGAGTATAGACAATTTGAACAGGTATTTAATCGTCGTAGTACATTAGCGTGGACTGCCAAGTCCCAAATGAGTGTAGGTGATGTTCCTTACACGTCGTTACCAATGTTTGGGTCGCCAAATGATTTGCGCGGATTTATATGGGGAAAATACAGAGATAAAACAATGGCTTATGCTATTGTGGAATATAGACATATGTTTGGAAGCCAAGAGGATTATGACCGTGGTGCATTTTGGTCAAAATTTGGCGCAGTGGCTTGGGTTGGAACCGGGACATTGGGAACCAAGCCTATTGTGGATTGGAATACCTATAAGTATAATTACGGTGTGGGGTTAAGAATACAGTTACAGCCGCGAAAGAACTTCAGGTTTGATATAGGTAAAGGACAAGGTGAGAAGTGGTTGTTTTATATGAATATGACAGAGGCATTTTAAGAATTAAGATATGAGTGGTGTAAGGAGTAGTGTACGCAGAGGAGAAATATTAGCCATAGCATACCCTATTATTTTTGGAAATTTAGCACAAACGTTAATTGCATTAACGGATACGGCGTTTTTAGGTCGTGTAAGTGCTGTAGCTCTTGGCGCATCCATGATGGCCGGGATTTATTATTTTATTTATGGAACTTTAGCTTGGGGATTTGCTATTGGTGTACAAATTATAATAGCGCGTCGTTTGGGTGAGGGTAAATTAGAACGAATTGGTGTTATTTTTCACCATGGGGTACTGGTTGTAGCACTATTATCGGCAGCATTATTTTCAATTCTACACTTTACTACAGCACCCGTTTTGGAAGCTGTGATAAAGTCGCCAAATATATTGGCCGGTGCGTTGGAGTATATGCACTTTAGGCATTGGGGTATTATTTTTGTTTGCTTTAATTATCTGTTTAGATATTTCTATATAGGCTTATCAACAACTAAAGTGATTACATACTCAACCATTGTGATGGCTGTAGTGAATATTGCTTTGGACTATTTGTTGATTTTTGGACATTACGGATTTCCAGAAATGGGAATAGGTGGTGCAGCCCTAGCTTCAGTAATAGCAGAGGTTAGTGCATTGGTGTTCTTTATTGGCTATACTTTAATGTTTTTACCGTTGAAACGGTACTCTATGTTGGCATTTCATAAATTTGAAGGGTGGCTAATAAGCGCAATCTTTAAGCTTGCTTTTCCAACCATGTTACAGAAACTATTTTCGTTTGGGACTTGGTTTCTATTTTTCATGTTTGTGGAACATTTGGGTGAAATACCAATTGCGGTATCGGGTGTAATTAGAAGCGTGTATATGCTACTGGGAATTTCGGTATTTGCTTTTGGAGCAACCGCAAACACCTTGGTGAGCCGTTTGATTGGTGCAGGACGCCAAACGGAAGTATTACCAACATTAAGGCGTATAACCACATTAAGTTTTGCAACTATTGTGCCACTTGTGGGAGGTGCTTTATTATTTCCGCATGAGGTGTTGTCTATTTATACCAACGATGTTGCTTTGCTTACAGCAGGTGTACCTGCATTGTATGTGCTTTGCGCGGGTGTTGTGAGTATGGTTGCGGCAATGATTTATTTTGAAGCAATTTCAGGTACGGGCAATACACTGCAGGCATTAATAGTGGAATTCTTTGTTTTGGTGGCCTATACAGGTGCAATATGGTTTTTTGCAAATTATTTGCAGGCAACTGTTGCTGTGGTTTGGGCAAGTGAGGCGGTGTATGGAGTGACAATGACTATTTTGTCTGTATTATTCATGCGATTGTATCCATGGGGAAAAAAAGTTATTTAGAAAGGAGAAAAGATATGAGGGGATTAAAAATTATAGTAGCACTATCTGTAATTATTTCGCTGAGTAGTGCAGGTGCAGTGGGGTATATGTGGCATCAGTTAATGGTGGCCCAACCGGAATCGGTAGTGGAGGATGTAAATTTTGATATCAATGGTAGTTCGGAGGTATATGTGCCTGAAACAACTAATCTGGCCGGCGAAGTTATGCCTTTGCATAGAGTTGATGTTTATGAGGCGCTTAAGAAGGAGTTAATTGTTAACACCTATCTTCATTCGCACACCATACAGCTTTTGAAAAACTCTCCCCGTATGTTTAATATAATAGAGCCTATATTGAAAGAGGAGGGAGTGCCGGACGATTTCAAATACCTGGCGGTGATAGAGAGTCAGTTGAATCCCTTGGCCGTTTCTTATGCCGGCGCAGTTGGCGTGTGGCAATTTCTAAAAGCAACAGGCAAGGAGTACGATCTTGAAGTTGGCGATGAAGTTGATGAGCGCTATAGTGTGGAAGCCTCTACACGTGCTGCTGCAAAGTATTTAAAAGCGGCATATAAGAAATTTGGTTCATGGACGTTGGCTGCAGCCGCTTATAATGGTGGGATGGGCCGTGTGAGTAGACAAATGCAGAGCCAGAAACAGAGTAGCTTCTATGATATATTATTTGCGGAGGAGACCAATAGATATATTTATAGAATTGTAGCCTTAAAAGCAATAATGGAGCAACCTACGTTGTATAACTTTAATGTAAACAGAACTTATAAGGAGGAAAAAGTAAAGTTAGTAAAGGTGAATCATTCTATTGATAACTTAACGGAATTTGCCACGCAACATGGAATAAGCTATAAGACACTGAAACGCTTTAATCCTTGGTTACGATCGGATAAACTGAGAAATAAGTCCAAGAAAGAATATTTAATCAAGATTCCGGAGAAGGAAGAATTATACAAGAACTAGTCCGTAAGGATTAGTTCTTTTTTTATCCTCTTAGTAGAGGATAAAAGCCTATACTTTAGAAACACTTTGTAGATAATTGCGTAAATGTTTAAGTTATATTTATACTATGTGTAATTCTTAAACGTTTACAAGCATTATGAGTGAGACAAATAAATATGTTTTAGCGCTTGATCAAGGAACAACCTCCTCTAGAGCAATTCTTTTTAATCATACAGGTAATATTATAGCTGTATCTCAAAAAGCTACTGAACAACATTTTCCTCAGGCAGGATGGGTGGAACATGACCCCAATGAAATTTGGTATACGCAATCGTCTGTGGCGGCGGAAGCAATAGCAAAAGCTGATATTACGGGTGCCGATATTGCATGTATTGGTATTACGAATCAGCGTGAAACAACTATTGTATGGGATAGACATACGTCTCTACCAATATATCGAGCAATTGTGTGGCAAGACAGACGTACAGCCGAATATTGCGATGAGTTAAAAGAAAAAGGATTGGCCGATAAAATCCGTGAAAAAACGGGTTTGATATTGGATGCATACTTTTCGGCAACTAAGATTAAGTGGATTTTGGATAATGTTCCGGGTGCGCGTGAGCGTGCCAATAAAGGCGAACTATGCTTTGGAACAGTTGACAGTTGGCTTATATGGAAGTTTACCAAAGGAAAGTGCCATGCAACAGATGTGAGTAACGCATCACGGACTATGCTGTTTAACATTCGAGACATGAAGTGGGATGATGAATTGCTTGAGCTTTTTGACATTCCTCGTTCTATGTTGCCGGAGGTAAAAGCAAGTAGTGAAGTATATAGTGAAACAACTACTACGCTTTTCTCATCTAAGATTCCAATTTCCGGTGTTGCAGGTGACCAGCAAGCTGCTCTGTTTGGACAGTTATGTTTGGACCCTGGGATGACAAAAACAACCTATGGAACGGGATGTTTTATGGTAATGAATACTGGGAATGAAATTATAACATCTAAAAATAACTTATTATCGACAGTTGCATGGAAGGTAAATGGAAAAGTTACCTATGCGCTTGAGGGTAGTGTATTTGTTGGAGGAGCTGTTATTCAATGGCTAAGAGATGGTATAAAGTTATTGGCAAACTCGGCCGATAGTGAGCCTATGGCAACCTCTGTTCCGGATTCGGGAGGAGTTGTTTTTGTTCCTGCCTTAACAGGAATGGGTGCACCTTATTGGGATCAATATGCGCGCGGAGCTATTCTTGGATTAACGCGCGGAACCACGCCGTCTCATATTGTACGTGCTGCTATTGAAGGTATATGTTTCCAAGTATATGATGTATTGAATGCAATGGAGCAAGACGTTAAAAAGAAACCGCAAGATTTGCGTATTGACGGTGGAGCTGTTGCTAATAACTTCTTGGTGCAGTTTCAGAGTAATATATGCGGAATTCGCGTTATACGTCCAAAAGTACTGGAAACCACTGCGCTTGGTGCAGCCTATTTGGCCGGATTGGCTGTAGGTTATTGGAAGAGTACGGATGAACTCCAAAATCAGTGGAGTATTGACCGAGTATTTGAACCAGAGGATAGTGCAATGCATGTGAAACAATTGCTAAAAGGCTGGCATAAAGCTGTTGAGCGTGCTAGACACTGGGTTGATGAGGAAGAGGAAAAAGAGAATGAGATATTAGAAACTAAAAAACGTTCATAATATGACACCGTTTGTAGCTGAATTAATAGGAACAATGTTGCTTATTCTATTAGGTGACGGCGTTGTAGCAAATATGTTACTAAAAGGCACCAAAGGAAATGGTGGCGGAATAATATCCATTGCAACAGCATGGGCGCTTGCCGTTTTTGTTGGTGTAGTTGTTGCAGGTCCGTATAGCGGAGCGCACTTAAATCCTGCCATTACATTTGGTTTTGCTATTTCTGGAATGTTTCCATGGTGTGACGTAATTCCTTACATTGTTGCACAATTGGCAGGAGCCATGTTAGGAGCACTTCTAGTTTGGATGTTTTACCATGATCATTTTGCGATTAGTGATGATCCAGGTGCAAAGTTGGCTATTTTCTGTACAGGACCGGCAATACGTAATATACCACGTAACTTTTTCTGTGAGTTAATAGGTACGTTTGTACTTATGTTTGGTGTTTATTACATTGCTGGAGGCTCATTTGTAGATGCAAGTACATCGACAGAGGTGCCTATCGGTTTAGGATCCCTTGGAGCTATTCCGGTAGCATTTATTGTATGGGTTATTGGTTTATCCTTAGGCGGAACTACCGGTTATGCAATTAATCCTGCTAGGGATTTGGGACCAAGAATAATGCACCAAATATTGCCAATTGCCGGTAAAGGCGGTAGTGATTGGGGATACAGTTGGGTGCCTGTTATTGCTCCGCTTGCTGGAGCTGCTTTTGCAACACTGATATATTGGTGGGTTGGGCTTTATGCCTAATATGAAGAATAAAAAAACGCTGCTTATTTAAGCAGCGTTTTTTTATATATTATACGTTGAAACGGAAATTCATCATGTCGCCATCTTGAACAACATATTCTTTTCCTTCTACGCTCATTTTTCCGGCTTCCTTACATTTTGCCTCAGATCCTAGCTCAACGAAATCCTCAAATTTGATAACCTCAGCACGGATAAATCCTTTTTCAAAGTCGGTGTGGATGATACCAGCTGTTTGTGGTGCTTTCATTCCTTTTTTGAAAGTCCAAGCGCGTACCTCTTTTACTCCGGCAGTGAAGTATGTTTGAAGATTAAGTAGATTGTATGCTTTACGGATAAGCTTGTTTACACCTGCTTCTTCAAGTCCTAAATCGTCTAGGAACATCTGTTTTTCTTCAAATGTTTCAAGTTCTGCAATTTCTGCCTCAATACCTGCTCCAATGATAACAACTTCTGCATCCTCGTTTTTTACAGCTTCAATAACTGCATCTACGTATTTGTTTCCATTAACAACAGAACCTTCGTCAACATTACAAACATAAAGAATAGGTTTGTTTGTAAGTAATTGCAAATCTTTTGCTACTTCTAGTTGAGACTCGTCCAACTCTACTGCGCGTGCCGATTTACCTTGTTCAAGTGCTACACGGTAAAGATTTAAAACCTCTACTAATTTTTTAGCATAAGGATCGCCACCAGTTTTAGCTTTCTTCTCTTCCTTTTGTAAACGGTTTTCTACCGTTTCAAGGTCTTTAAGTTGAAGCTCAATATCGATTACCTCTTTGTCGCGAACAGGGTCAACACCACCTTCAACGTGAACGATGTTATTGTCGTCAAAACAACGTAATACGTGAATAATAGCATCAGTTTCGCGTATATTTGAAAGGAATTTATTTCCTAATCCTTCTCCTTTACTAGCACCTTTTACAAGCCCCGCTATATCTACAATCTCTACAACTGCAGGTACCACATTTTGTGGACGTACAATTTCAATAAGTTTATTTAAACGTGCGTCCGGCACAGTAATTACTCCTACGTTAGGCTCAATGGTACAAAACGGGAAGTTTGCTGATTGCGCCTTAGCGTTACTTAAACAGTTGAATAACGTTGATTTACCCACATTTGGTAAGCCAACAATACCACATTGTAATCCCATAAAAATGATTTATCTAATTGTTATTATTGTCGTTCTCTTATTTGCGGTTGCAAAGATAGCTAAAGTTTTAATATTTTGAGAACTAAGCGCGTCACATTATCTATATTTAGCTCTTCTTAGCGGACAACTTCTCTTGCAGTAATGTGAAAACAGCCCTGCTTGTATTCATATTTTACAAAACAGCCACCTTTTTTGCGCAAGTCAAACAAAACATCGGCAAGCATACTCTTTAGCAATTCGGGTTTTACGTCATCTCCCCAACCAGTTTTTATAAAACGTGTATACGCAATGTCAAAGGTTGTTCCGTAAAGATGCGCTGAGTTGTTACTAGCATTTATATTTTTGTTTCGTAGTTTTGCTACAGACTCCTGTGTCCGTAGCACACTTGTAACAATGACTTTATATTTGGTTAATCCTTTTGCTGCAAGTGAATCTTGAAAGTTATTGCCTATTTGTGCAAGTACTTTTTCCGAATCCTTAGTCAAATAGGGGATAGAGTGCGTTAGTTTATCTATCTCATATTTTGAGCAGGAGTTTATTTCTCGGAGTACCAAAGCAGCTTCCTGAGCCGATGAGACAGGCGAAACTCCTTGTCTCTTGGCAATATCCAAGTGTTTTGGATTTAAGTCGTTAAAGTTTCTCGAGTAATTTCGGAAATATGAATATTTTTGAGCGGGTTCGCTATTGCCACAAGCATAGAGAAATAAGAAAAGGAGGGGAATAATAAATTTCATAAATTGTTTTTGCACATTGTTAAACGTGTAAATATGATAAGGTCAATTCTTTATACAGGAATAACATCTTAATCATTTTACATATCTTTGTCGGGAATAAAATTAATGGATATGAGTTTAAAATACAAAGCATACAAGGAAGAATGTATGCGTTTTCTGGAAGAAAATGCGAAAAGGGATGAAGTTGTTGAGTTAGATAATGGTAGCCAATATGAGGTAATCACCCCAGGGAGTGGCCGACGACCTAATCCTAAAAGCACTATCCGTGTGCGATACAAAGGAACATTGATTGATGGTACAGTCTTCGATGATACTTTTAAAGACCGAATGCCGCAGCAATTTCGATTGAGAGATTTAATTGAAGGATGGCAAGAAGCTCTATTGTTAATGCAAGAAGGTGCTCATTGGCGTATTTATTTACCCTATTACTTAGGTTACGGAACAAAAGGATCCGGTATAATTAAGCCCTATTCTACACTGATTTTCGATATACAGTTACTGGGAGTGAAATAAAAAAGCAGAGAGTCTCAATTTTAATTGAGACTCTCTGCTTTTTATATATTCTAACCAATGCGAATACTAGTTGTTACGTTTTCTATATTCTTCAAGACCATTCTTTAAGAACTGATAGAAAGCATCTTTGTCTAAGTTATGTCCACGAGCTGGTGCAAGTACATGTTTTGTTAAATCTGTATCTGTTCCACCTGTGCTGTTTAATAGGATATAATTAGGTTGTGCGTTAGAGCTGAATTTGCTGATTTGGAAATCGGCATTCTTTTTACCTAACGTTTTCTTTTTCTTGCCGTCGTAATCCGATACATATTGTTCTGCTTCCGGTAATGTAAATTTATCATCAACATAAAGAGCAACTACAACATATTCGTTTTTCAACATATCCATTACGCGAGGATCTGCCCAAACTGTTTGTTCCATTTCGCGACAGTTTACACATCCGTGACCGGTAAAGTCAATGAATAATGGTTTATTCTCCTCTTGTGCTATTTTAAGCGCTTGTTCGTAATCAAAGTATCCATCTATACCGTGAGCTAAATGTAAGAAATCTGAATATTTAGCTGGCTCGCTAGCTGTTTTTCTTACTTTACCAGATCCGCCACCGCCATTAGCAATAATTTCTTTTGTGCTTTCGCGGACAATACGGTTGATATCAAAATCGATAGTCTCTTGTGGTGGGAAATAACCTGCAAGGGCTTTTAAAGGCGCTCCAAACATTCCCGGAATTAAGTAAACTACAAATGAGAATGTAGCGATAACGAAACCTAAACGAGGCACACTCCAATGTTTTACTTCGCTATCATGAGCAAAACGAATTTTACCCATTAAATATAATCCCATTAAAGAGAATACTACAATCCAAATTGCAATGTAAACTTCACGGTCAAGTAATCCCCAGTGGTAAGTTTGGTCTGCAACCATTAAGAATTTAAATCCTAATGCAATTTCAATAAATCCTAATACAACTTTCACCGAGTTTAACCAACCTCCCGATTTAGGAAGTGCGTTTAATTTTGATGGGAAGAATGCAAAGAATCCAAATGGTAGAGCTACCGCGATAGAGAATCCTAACATACCGATAATAGGACGAAGAATTGATCCACGAGCAGCCTCAACAAGTACAGTACCAACAATAGGGGCAGTACATGAGAATGATACTAATACAAGTGTAAATGCCATGAAGAATGCTCCAACATATCCACCTTTATCAGCTTGCGCGTCCGATTTATTTACAATCCATGCTGGAAGTACAATCTCAAATGCTCCGAAGAACGATGCCGCAAATACCATGAAAATGATAAAGAAGAATACGTTAGGAAGCCAGTTAGTACTTAACCAGTTAATAAAGTCAGCACCTAATACCATTGAGATAATAAGACCAAGCGCTGTATAAATTGTTACAATTGAGAATGCAAAGAATAATGCTTTTGCTTTTGCTTTAGCTTTATTGCTATCACCGTGCATAAAGAATGATACCGTCATAGGAATCATTGGGAATACACATGGCATAATAACTGCCGCTAAACCAGCAACAAATGCTAACCAAAAAAACATTAAAAGAGAGTCTCCGGCTTCTTCAGTTGTAGTTCCACCAGTTTCAGTCAACTGAGCAACTGTGGCTCCGTTATTTAAGTTAATAGTAAATGCTTGATCAAACATTACACATTGTCCTTCTCTACAAACTTGGAAGTCAATAGTTCCATTTACGCTTGCAACAGCAGGATCTGTAACCTTAACACGTTGCTTAATTACGTACTGATTCTCAAAATAAAGCACGTCAACACCAAATACATCATCGAAATGTTTAACAGGGTTGTTTTCATTTGCCTTGTCTAAAAACTCGATTCCTTTTCCAACTTCATCAATAGTCAACGTTGTGGCCATAGGTCCACCTTCTGGTGTGAACATTGAGTACACGTGCCATCCGGTTTGGATATCTGCCTTAAGGGTTAACTCATACTCGTTGTTCCCAAGGTCTTTCTTAGAGAATGACCATGTTGTTGGGTTTTCCACTTGCGCACACACCGTGAAAATACCTACAAACAGGGTACATAAAAAAGTAAATAATCCTCTCTTCATAAATTAATTCAAGTTAAGGTCTAAGACCATATTATTAAAAAATAGGTTGATTCTCTCCACGAAAAATTATATAACGTAGACAAAAATAGGATTATTTTTTGTTGTCAATCAGCCCTAAAATGAGTTTAACATATAATTAAACAAGCTTATGGTCTTTTCAATTTTTTTTAATATATCTATTGTTCCACTATTTCGCGCCCAAAGCGGTTGTAGAAATGGTACTCGTAGATATAGTATGATGGGATATCTAGCACTCTTAGCGATATCTTGTATTTTAATATCCATTTAAGGCGTTGAGAAATGATTCCGTTACGTAAATATGAGCCTACAAACGGATGAACGCGCAAGGTTATGTTTTTTATGCCTTGTGTTTGGACAAGATATTCAATTTGTTCTTGGATTTTGTCAACCACCAAGATTGCGGGTTCTGCTTTTCCACTGCCGTGACAAACTGGGCATTCCTCGACGGTCTCAACAGCCATTACAGGGCGTACACGCTGACGCGTTATTTGCATTAAACCAAATTTACTTAACGGTAAAATGGTATGTTTTGCTCTATCAATTTCCATGCAAGCTTTCATGCGTTCAAAAAGCTTCATTCTGTTCTCGGCAGATTGCATATCAATAAAGTCAATAACAATAATACCACCCATATCGCGTAGTTGTAACTGGCGTGCAACCTCCTCGGCAGCTGCTAAATTCACCTCAAGCGCATTACTCTCTTGGTCATCGCCCAGTTTAGTTCTGTTACCACTGTTAACATCAATAACATGGAATGCTTCAGTATGCTCAATAATCAAGTAAGCACCGTTTTTAAAGGATACTGTTTTGCCTAGCGATGATTTTATTTGTTTGTCAACTCCAAAATGGTCAAGGATTGGTATCTCAGACGAAACGTATTTCACAATGTTTTCCTTCTCGGGAGCAATTCCACTAATATAATTCTTAATCTCTTTGCTTAACGACATGTCATTAACATATATGTTCTCAAACGATGAGTTAAGAATGTCTCTAAGGAGTGCACTGGTTCTATTTATTTCTCCTAAAATTAATTTTGGAGGTTCAATATTGCGTAAATCTTTAAACGCCGTTTCAAATCTGTTAACCAGTTCTTTTAGCTCTTGCTCAAACTGTTCCACAGGTTTTCCTTCTGCTACAGTTCTTACAATTACTCCGTAATTTTTAGGACAAATAGCTTCTATTTCTCTTTTTAGGCGTTTACGTTCGTCGGCCGATCGTATTTTTTGCGACACCGAAACTTTGTCCGAGAAAGGCATTAGTACCAAATTGCGACCTGCAATACTCAACTCGGACGTTAATCGAGGTCCTTTTGTCGAAATAGGTTCTTTTGCAACCTGCACCGCTACCCATTGACCTTGAGTAAGAATATCGGCAATTTTACCATCTTTCTCAATCTCTGGTTCTAATTTAAATTTAGCAAGTGGTAAGCCTTTGCGGGCAATACATTGCTTAATGTAACTATTTAATGAGTTAAATTGTGGACTTAAATCCAAGTAATGTAAAAAAGCATCCTTACCATAGCCAACATTTACAAACGCAGCATTCAATCCAGGCATTATTTTCTTTACTTTGCCCAAATATATATCGCCAACGGCATACTGAACACTTTGTTTCTCTTTAGTGAGCTCCACTAATTTCTTGTTTCGCAATAGTGCTAAAACAATCTCATCTGCTTTTACGTCAATAACTAATTCACTACTCACTCTTCTCTGATTTTATATCTTGTAAATAAACCTGTTTGTGCGGCTTATACTTTAATTATAACTCTGTCTTTAGGGTGATTACAAACGTGTGCTCTATAATTGGAGCCCAATTACCCTAAATTGATAATTTGACGTACCAAAGATAGCTAAACTTTGGTTTATTTACAAAATAGTTTCCTTCTCAGAAGCGTAACATCCAGAGCTATAACTATAATTAAATTTAAAATTACGGGTAACTCTTGTTATAGAAATGTTAACCTGCTCTATTTATACCATTTTCAAAGTTGTTATCACACTCCTCTAAGAGTTGTTTTTTGAGGATGTTGAAAATGTCCGGCTCCTTTTCTATGAGGTTTGTTTGCTCGCTAGGATCGGTGGGGAGATAAAATAGTTCCCACTTATTTTTATTTCTGTATTGACGTAATTTCCATCCATCGTTTCTAATTATAGCGGGGCCGTTGTTAGAGCCTACCACGACGTATCTGTTTTTATTTAATGTTTTCCCTTTTAGCAGAGGTTGCAAATAGGATTCTCCTGATTTTTGTTGCTGTAGCTCAATATTTAACCACTGTGCCATAGTGGGCAGAAAATCATAATTTGAAACAACATCATTGATACATTGTCCTTTAGGAATTATTTTTTCGCAGTAAAATATAAGCGGAACGTGAATACCACCCTCTAAATTGCTTCGCTTTAAGCCGGAGAAACCGGCATTGCCGTTAAAAATATCCCCACCACAGTTGCTGTTGTATTTGTTATCAAAATCGTTAAAGTGTTTTCCATTCATCAAATTACGATACGGTTTCTCGCATCTGTCGCGTTGGGAATAGTATATTTCATGACCATTGTCTGCGCTAAAAACAATAACAGTGTTATTTGCTAAACCAAGTCGTTCCAATTCTGTAATAATAATACCAATATGCTCATCAAGTAGTTTAACCATTGATGCATATTCTTTTTCAATGGGAGTTAGCTCCTTATTTTTCGCTATCTCGGGGTGTATTGCAGGAATTGCAACTGGGCCGTGGGGTAGTTGTGTGGGATGGAATAGAAAAAAAGGATTGTTTTTGTTGGTCCTAATAAATTCAATAATCTTATCCAAGAATAAATCTTGAGAATAGACCTCTTTACCATTTCTATCTCTACGTTCTGCCAACGTTGCGGCAGTCTCTTGTTCTATACTCTTTCCACAATTTTTGTGGGTGTTGCCACTTATTTCAACAATATCATTATTCTCAAATAAAAACGGAGGATAAAATCCGTGGCATCTTACATGATCTAAATAACCATACCAATAATCCCAACCATGATTACGCATTTGTGAACGTGTAGCTGTAAATCCCCATTCAAGTTTGCCAATTTGTCCGGTGGTGTAACCGGCTTGTTTAAATACTTGTGGTAAATATAGGTCTTGAGTCGCTAAGTTTATGTCGTTATTGTTTATTGTACTTTCTCTTTGAGCAATTCTTCCTGTATCGGCATAGTCAACCACATAATGTCCCGCACCGCTAATTTTCCATTTATTGTTTTGGCAGTCATGATATCCCGTAAGTAGAGATGCCCGTGCAGGAGCAGATAACATGCATCCGTAAGCATTCTCAAATTGAGTACCTTGCTTAATTAATCGGTCAATGTTGGGTGTGGTGAAGTGTTTTTGTCCATAGCCAGATATCATGCCTTTGCCTAAATCGTCAGCATAAATAAATATGACATTCGGTTTTTGATGTTTTTTGGCATGTGTACTTATGGAAGTGCATACTCCTATGCTCGATAAAATAAAAAATACCTTTTTCATAGCTAATAAATGTAAATAAATGTCTCGAGATAAAAGTAGTCATAATAGCTTATAATGCAAATAGCCCCGAAACATATGTTTCGGGGCTATTTGCATTATAAGCTATGCTTATTTTTTCTTGTGACGATTTTTTCTAAGTCTTTTTTTACGCTTATGTGTCGCCATTTTATGTCTTTTTCTTTTTTTTCCGCTTGGCATGATGTCCTCCTTTTTTATTTTTTTACAACGTTATCTTTTACTTCCGATACAAAGCTTTTTGATGGCTTGAATGATGGAATAAAGTGCTCAGGTATTTTAATAGTGACATTTTTAGAGATGTTTCTAGCTGTTTTCTCTGCACGTTTCTTAACAACGAAACTACCGAAACCTCTCAGGTATACATTCTCACCATCTTTAACCGACTTCTTTATTGCCTCCATAAATGCTTCAACTGTAGCCTGAACTGCAACCTTTTCCACTCCTGTTGTTTTCGATATCTCGTTAACAATATCCGCTTTTGTCATTTCAAAAAATATTTATATATTATTACTATTGATTATCTTCCGGCTCTGTTTTTTCGGTCGGCAAATATAAATATTTTTTCCTATAACATTAAAGGAATGAGGCTATTTTTTATTTTTTATTTGTTCTCCTCCCAAACAAAGTGTTCTATGTATGAGAAGTTTGCTCAATAAAGCCTTTATAATAGAGGGTTTCCCCAATCACAGTGCAAATATAAAATTAAAAAACGCTTTTTTGCTAAAAATTACTATATTTATTTTGAAATTCTCAATATTTAAATGAACTACCTCCCAAAAACTCTCTGAGTAAGGAAGTTGGAGGTATTTCTCTAGTAGGAATGGTTTTAAAATAAGAGAAAAATTTTAACAATTTCTGCGCTTTTGAGTGCTCCGGGTAAAATGAGAGTACCTCATTTAGAAGCGGTTCGGCATACTGTTTTAGTACGCCTAGCTCATATATTAATGCAGTATTAAACATAACATCTGCTTCCTCCTGATAAGGAATAATATTTCTATGTTCCCCTAAAAGGACACTATCCCAACGCTTAATTGTCTCCACTGCCGAGTAATTACGGTATTTTGCATCACGAACTAATCTGCGAATTAGTCTGTTATCCGATGGGGAAATAATATTGTGTTTGTCAATACTTATGGAGGTCAGTGCTGAAATAAAAATTTTAAATAATTTATCTTGTGGCAGTAATTCGGTCAGTGCCGGATTTAAACCATGTATACCTTCAACAATAATAACATTGTTGTTCTCAATTTGTAGCATTTCCCCATCATAGAAACGTTGACCTGTTTCAAATGAGAATTTAGGGATTTCAATTTCTTCTCCGTTTAATAAACGATTCATATCCTTGGAAAAAGTTTCTAAGTCCAATGCGCCAATGGCTTCAAAATCGTACTCTCCAAACTCATCCTTAGGGGTATGTTCGCGGTTGACAAAATAATTATCAAGCGATAAGTTAATAGGCGTAATACCATTAACAAGAAGTTGTATGCTTAGACGTTTTCCAAATGTGGTTTTCCCCGACGAGGAAGGACCGGCAATCATAATAATTTTCAGTTTGCGATGCTGTTTTTTTATCATATCGGCAATTTGCGATATTTTCTTCTCATGTAACGCTTCGCTAACCTTTATAACTGTGCCAATTTCCTGATGCTCAATCATTCTGTTTAAATCGCCAATATTCTGAACGTTTAAAATTTTGCCCCATTCCTTATGCTCACGGAATACGTTAAATAATTTATCTTGCGGAATAACCGGCATTAGTCCTTCGGTATTGGACGGATCCGGTGGACACAGCAACATACCGTCTCTATACGGAATTAAGTCAAACCTACTTAAGCAACCAGTGCAAGGCGCAAGTGTACCGTAATAGTAATCGCTAACGCCGTCCAGTTTATAAACAGATGTATACAACTTGCCGCGTGTAAGCAGCAAATCCCCCTTGTCCTTTAGTCCATCTCTATTGAAACGCTTAACGGCATCCACAGTCAATATTTCATTCTTTGTAATCCATAAATTTGCTGCAACAAGCTCTTGCATGCGTTGTTTAATGTTGTCAATAACGTCTTGCTTTATGGGGCTATGCGAATTGCCTATGCGGCAAAATGTACCATTCGATATAAAATACTCAACACTTAAGTGTTGTCGTGGATAAAGTTGTTTAACGGCTGTGTATAAAAGAAATATCAACGAGCGCTTATAAATGCTCATCCCATCGAGTGACTTAATGTCAATAAACTTAACGCTTTTGGGTTTGTAAAAGGCATAAAACAAATCCTCTGTCTGGTTATTAATAAGCGCGCCAACAATGTTATGTGTATCATCGGGTAGTGCTAGCTTTTTTAGCTCTAAAAGTGTTGTACCTCCGGGAACTTTGTAGGATTTATCGTTGTTTTCGCAAAAAACAGTTATTTTATTTTGTTGTGTAGTAAAGTCTGTCATGTTAATGTGTAATTAAGTTTGTCTAAACGTAAAAATAATTATAATGTTTAATAAATTCAAGTTTCTGCGGTCTATTTACTAGGTTGTGTTTATAATCGGTGTTATAAGTGCAATAGGTGTTACCTCGCATTCTCGTTAAATGAGCATAATAACCGGCTTTGAGCCTCTCTCTGCTCTCGCTCTGTTTACTCTCTGGTTGCTCCCTATCAACTTCGCATTAAGTTCGTATCAAGTTCGTGTCATGTTCGTATCTATAGACACGAAGTTAACACGAACTTGATACGAACTTAATGCGGATTTAACAGCGTGCAACCAGGGAGCAACCAGAGAGTAAACAGAGCGAGAGCAGAGTGTGGTTGGAGAGAGGGTAGAGGGTGACTATGGGAGTGAATTGAAGTTATTTGGAGGAGGTTTTGACTAAAATAATGTAAACATAAATAAATAAAAAATCTAAGTATATCCATGTGCGAAAAGCAAATTCTCAATGACGTGAAGAGATTGTTATATTTTTGTGAAATAGAGAAATATAATGGGTATTTGCTCTTGTCTATCACAAAATATTGTCATAAATTTATTACATCGAATAACTACTAAAAATATTTGCGATATGGCTACAATGATTACATTTAATGAATTAAGACGAATCAAGGACATGCTCCCTGATGGCAGTATGCAAAAAATAGCAGATGACTTACATCTTGATGTAGAAACAGTTAGAAACTATTTTGGTGGCGATGATTACGATGAAGGTACATCTGTAGGTTATCACTTTGAACAAGGCCCCGATGGTGGCGTAGTTGAATTGGATGATGCAACGATTCTTGATAGAGCTCGTAGCATGATCCCACATTACTAGAAACATTTTTTTGATATAAAAGGAGAGTCGGAATAAATGCTGACTCTTTTTTTTGTGTTTATTTATTTTGCAGTAAAAATACATTTTGTGTTATTTGATTTTGTTGTTTGATAAAAATGAGATATCTTTGTTTAGAATTTAACAAAAAGTATTGAATACTATGGTAAGCATTTCACATATTGTAGAGGATATAGTAAAGCATCGTCCTTATTTGTCCGAGTCGTTGGCTGCAGGCATTATTAATGTTTCTTCATTAGCACGTCAATTGCAAGCGGATGTAGAGCAAGCTTTGGGAAAAAGTGTAAATACGGGAGCTATTGTAATGGCACTTAATAGATTGGCTCCATATTTGCAAGTGCGAGAGCAAGTCCAATTAAATAAGTTATTGAGTAATATGGGCGATATTATATTACGTAGTAATTTATGCGATTATACCTTTAAAAATTCGCCTACATTGTTGGATTGTCACATTGAAGTTCTAAAACAGTTGGTGAGAAATGATGAAGTATTTTATACCATGGTGCAAGGTGTGTTTGAAACCAACCTTGTTATTAGTGATGCTATGATTCCTGTGATAGACGAGTATTTCAAAAATGAGACGTGTTTGTATAAACAGTCAAGCCTGTCTTCCGTAACACTTAAGTTGCCTAAAGGAAATAGTATGCAGGCTGGTTTTTATTATAGCATTATGAAGGAGTTGTCTTGGGAGGGTATAAACTTAACAGAGGTTATTTCCTCAACCAATGAGTTTACGGTGGTTGTGGATAATGCGCTTATCGATAAAACTTTCATTGTGCTTAAAAATATTGGCAAACGTAACGTTTAGTTCAACAAATAGGCTAAAAATGAGTGGGGATAGATTATTGTTGTGTACAATAATTTATTAATTTTGCCGGGCATGTGTTGTGAAAACACCATAATAATAAAACAAATAAATAAAAATATATCGAATTACTATGTTTGAGAATTTATCGGAGAAGCTTGAACGCTCGTTTAAGATATTAAAGGGACAGGGACAGATTACTGAGTTGAACGTAGCGGAAACCATGAAGGAAGTACGTCGCTCGCTTTTGGATGCCGATGTTAACTATAAAATTGCGAAGGATTTTACGAAAAGAGTAAAAGACAAAGCAATGGGTATGAATGTACTTACTGCTGTTAAGCCGGGCCAAATGATGGTGAAAATTGTTCACGATGAGTTGGTTGAATTAATGGGAGGAAGTAATGTTGAGGTTAATTTAAAAGGAAGCCCTGCAATTATCCTAATGTCCGGATTACAAGGTTCGGGTAAAACAACTTTTTCCGGAAAATTTGCAAACTTGCTTAAAACAAAAAAAGGAAAGAATCCTTTACTTGTTGCTTGTGACGTTTATCGTCCTGCCGCTATTGAGCAGTTAAAAGTGCTTGGTGAGCAAATAGGTGTTCCGGTATACTCTGACTTAACAACAAATAACCCGGTAAAAATTGCCGAGGATGCTATAAAACAAGCTAAAACCAACGGTAACGATGTTGTTATTGTGGATACTGCCGGACGTTTAGCAGTGGATGAGCAAATGATGCAAGAGATTGCAGCCATTAAAAATGCTATTCACCCAACTGAAACCTTGTTTGTTGTTGACTCAATGACAGGACAGGATGCCGTTAATACAGCAAAAGAATTTAACGAGCGCTTAAACTTTGACGGAGTAGTTTTAACAAAACTTGATGGTGATACACGTGGTGGTGCTGCGTTATCTATCCGTACAGTAGTTGAAAAGCCTATTAAATTTGTTGGAACAGGTGAGAAACTTGACGCGTTAGACGCTTTCTATCCTGAACGTATGGCTGACCGTATTTTGGGTATGGGTGATATTGTATCGCTTGTAGAACGTGCGCAAGAGCAATTTGATGCAGAGGAAGCTAAAAAGCTACAAAAGAAGATTACGAAAAATCAGTTTGATTTTAATGACTTCTTATCGCAAATACAGCAAATTAAAAAAATGGGTAACATTAAGGAGCTTGCTTCAATGATCCCAGGTGTTGGAAAAGCGCTTAAGGACGTGGATATTGACGATGACGCATTTAAAGGCGTTGAAGCTATTATTTACTCCATGACGCCAGAGGAGCGTACAAATCCGCTATTAATTAACGGTACTCGCCGTAAACGTATTGCAGACGGTAGCGGAACAACCGTACAGGATGTGAACCGTTTGTTGAAACAGTTCGAAGAGTCGAAAAAAATGATGAAAATGCTTTCGGGCGGTGGTAAGTTTATGAAACGAATGCCCGGAATGAAACGATAAAAATTATAGAGTAAGGTTACTCCGCCCATAACGGGAGGCGTAACCTTCTTTGTTTATAATTACTCACTAAACAATAATTAAGCATGGAATTAATTGATGGAAAAAAAATAGCCTCTCAAATAAAGGAGGAGATTGCGCAGGAGGTTACGCGTATAAAAGCTGCAGGTGAGAAGATACCTCATTTGGCGGCAGTAATTGTGGGTAATGATCCGGCTAGCGAAACGTATGTGTCCAGTAAAGTACGTTCATGTAAAGAGGTGGGATTTAAAAGTACTGAATTCGCCCTTGGTGAGGAGACTACAGAGGACCAATTGTTAGAATTGATTCACCGTTTAAATAACGATGACGATATAGACGGGTTTATAGTTCAATTGCCTCTTCCTAGACATATCTCGGAAGAGCGTGTATTAATGGCTATTGACCCTGATAAAGATGTAGATGGTTTCCATCCTATGAATGTTGGCAAAATGGTTGTAGGTTTACCTACGTTCTTGCCTGCTACACCGGCCGGAATTGTTGAGTTACTAAAACGTTACGATATAAAAACCGAAGGCAAACATTGTGTTGTACTTGGACGCAGTAACATTGTAGGTACGCCTATGGCGGTACTTATGTCACGTAAGGATAAGCATGCAAACTGCACGGTAACTATTTGCCACAGCCGTACGGCTAACTTAGAAGAGTATACGCGCCAAGCGGATATCTTAATAGTTGCATTGGGGCAGCCGCAATTTGTTACCAAGGAAATGGTAAAAGAGGGTGCCGTTGTTGTTGACGTTGGTATTCACCGTATTCCATCGACAGAAACAAAATCGGGATTCCGTTTGGTTGGCGATGTTAAGTTTGACGAGGTTGCTCCTTTATGCTCATATATTACACCTGTTCCTGGTGGAGTGGGAATTATGACAATTGTGTCGTTATTGCAAAATACGTTACAAGCAGCCAAACAACGCGGGTAATTTAAACTAAGAAACGCGCTTTCGTTATAATAACGCTGAGGGATTGCGTGTGGTGTTGCGTACCTAATCCCTTAAAATAGATTATTAACGTATAAATATACGGAGGGAACTGATAGAAATTGGTTCCCTCTGTTTTTTGAACAGAATAAAGATGGTACTTAATTATATCTGGATATTTTTCTTTTTGTGTGCTTTTGTTGTCGCGCTTTATCGCACGGTTGTATTTGGCGAAGCTACTGTATTTGCCGATATGGTGACATCAACTTTTAATATGTCAAAAACCGGCTTTGAAATTGCGTTGGGCTTAACAGGTATGCTTACGTTGTGGATGGGAATTTTGAAAATTGGTGAGTTGGGGGGAGCTGTGAATGTGTTGGCAAAGGCCATTAATCCCTTTTTTAGACGCTTATTTCCGTCGTTAAAAGCGGATAGTCCGGCGTATGGTTCAATAATGATGAATTTGTCGGCCAATATGCTTGGTTTGGACAATGCGGCAACGCCAATAGGGCTTCGAGCAATGAAACAGATGCATGAAGAAAATGCGTGTCAGGATGAGGCTTCGGATGCTCAAATCATGTTTTTGGTATTAAATACATCGGGACTAACCATTGTGCCGGTTTCAATCATGGTGTACAGGGCTCAATGTGGTGCAGCCGATCCGACGGATATTTTTATCCCCATATTGTTAGCCACCTATTTCTCGACCATAGCGGGTTTAATTGCTGTTGCAGCTTATCAGCGCCTTAATTTATTTAATAGGGTAGTGATGGCCTATTTAGGCGGCTTAACGGCGTTGATAGTGTTTTTAATTTGGTATCTCAGCGGTCTTCCACAGGAACAAATAGCTCACTATTCCGGAATTACTGCCAATGCGCTGTTATTTTCCATTATGGTGGGATTTATTGGGATGGCTTTTTATAATAAAATAAATGTATACGAGGCCTTCATTGAGGGTGCTAAGGACGGTTTCTCCGTTGCAATTAAAATTATTCCATATTTAATAGCAATTCTTGTTGCTGTTGGGGTGTTTAGAGCTTCGGGAGCGATGGATTTATTGATGAATGGCGTAAGATATGTGGTGAGTGCTTTTGGGGCTAATACGGATTTTGTGGACGCCTTACCAACGGCGTTAATGAAACCGTTAAGCGGAAGTGGGGCGCGCGGACTTATGATAGACACAATGAATCAGCATGGAGCGGACTCATTTGCCGGGCGTTTAGCATCGTCAGTGCAGGGGGTTACGGATACAACATTATATATCATTGCAGTATATTTTGGCGCGGTAAATATAAGACGTACTCGTTATGCAGTTTCATGTGGACTGATTGCCGATGCTGCCGGCATTATAGCGGCAATAGGAATGGCTTATCTTTTCTTTAAATAATAATTCATATGCAGAAAAAACAGATAGTGGTAGGAATAAGTGGCGGCGTGGACAGTTTTATGGCAACACGCTTGCTACAAGAGCAGGGATATGAAGTAATAGGAGTGCATCTTGAATTGTGGGGAGATACGGATAATGATAAACTAAGTAAGATAAGACAGCAATTGGGGATAGAAATTGTTACTTACGAAGCTCGCGAGCTGTTTAAAACCGAAATAGTGAGCCAATTTGTACAAGGCTATCTAAACGGCTGTACGCCTAACCCGTGTTCTATATGTAACAACGTAATAAAATGGAAACTCCTTGCGCTTGCTGCAAATGAGTTGGGTATATTACAAATTGCTACCGGACACTATGTGCGAATTGAAGAACGCGGAGGACATTGGTATATACGTAAAGGAGTGGATCCAAATAAGGATCAATCCTATTTTCTATGGGGAGTGCCGCAAGCGCTTCTACAACGTTCATTAACGCCCCTTGGAGGTCTACATAAGCAGGAAGTGAAACAAATGGCTCAGGAGCGTGGTTTTATTGAAATTGCCAAGCAGCCGGAAAGTATGGGAATATGTTTTCTAAGAGGCGAAAACTATCGTGATTTTATTCGTAGATATGCAAACACGGACAATATAGGTGTGCCGGGCGTAATACGTCGTCGTAACGGAGAAATCATTGGTCAACATAGCGGAATATTAAATTATACCATTGGGCAAAAGCAGGGCATTCCTGTTGCTACGGATGGAGCATTGTATGTTGCACAAATCAACGTTGAGTGTAATGAAATTATTGTGGACGTAAAAAATGCCCTAATGGAGCGTCATATCACGGTGGGGAATGTTCACATTGTATCGCCTGCTGACTTAAATAATGACCACCTACAAGTAAAGGTGCGAGGCCTTGGACTAAACCCCGAAGGCTATGTAAAGGTAGATATGAGCGGTGAAAAGCTACATATTGAGCTTTCTAATCCGGCTTGGGCTGTTGCTCCCGGACAGCCAATTGCCATTTATGACGGAGAATTTGTAATTGGAGGCGGTGTTGTTGCAAAATAAATTAAAAATTTTTCAAATGTAAGCATTTGACAGTGAGTTGAATGTGAAAACATGAGAAAAAAAGATGAAAAAAACTTACGCGAAAGCTTGCACAATACGGGAAAAAGCGCTTACTTTGCAACGCAATCAAGAAACGGGAGTAGCTCAGTTGGTAGAGCACTGGTCTCCAAAACCAGGTGTCGGGGGTTCGAGCCCCTCCTCCCGTGCAAGAGCAGCGAACTACGGTTCGCTGCTTTTTTTGTGTCCTTAAAAGATTGGGCGAGATGTCTGTGAGGCATAGCATAGAAATTAAAGTATGTACACCTCTTTCAGATATTGATATTGGCTACAGAATAAAAAGGTATAGCAATAATCCCGTTACATTCCACTATAAATACAGAATTGATCCAATTTAACATATTTAATATCGAATCAGATTCATTCAGATAATTTACTGAGCTTGATGTAACAGTGAGGAATGTCTATTTTTTTAGAAACTAAAGCGGTGCTCCAAATTAGTTGGAAACTAATGTAAAGATTCTCAATAATAGCATGTCTATTGTCAGTTAAGATCATGATATTTCTCTTTTCAATACTTTTGGAGAATTAGAAATATATCAGGATAAAAAGGTGCTGTTGTTAGTGATATTATATTGATATCATATATAAGTGAGGCGAAACGATGACAAGTGATAATGGTGCCTCAATAATAAAAGCAATATGGGAATGCAAGACAGATTAAATGAGCTGATATTTAAAATGTGAATTGTCTTGAGTAAAATATTTATGTGAGAGTAAGAATATCTGGATAATCCAAGTTTAATAAATCTATTATATAAACGATATACGTCTTTATTGTTTAAATGTCAAAATAAATGAAAACTAGTACTTGTAAGTGTAAATAAATGTATATACTTTTGTCTAAAAGTTATACGAATAGCTTTTTCCTGTTTCAAATAATCTGTATGAGTTACATACAATACATTAATTGCAATTCTACTTATAAAAATATACTAATATGGAACTACGAAGAGTATTAATTGACATTACAATAATTGGGTGTGTGCTCATGTCTTGCTCAGATCGAATATCAAACAAAGAGAATGTTGAGATTATTGATTTAACAAATCAGATACATTCTGAAACACTTCATATGTCTGATATGGTAGAGGAGATACGTTATATCCAATTAGAAACGAATGAAGAGTGTCTAGTAGGTAAGATCTCAGACGTCAAAATATTCGATAATCGAATACTTATTGTTGATATGGATCATGATGTTTTTCTTTTCGATACATCCGGAATGTTTGTTAATAAAATAGGACAACAAGGGCGTGGTCCAGAAGAGTTTTTTGCAGTGTTTGGTTCTTTTATTGACAATGACAATAAAAGGATTGGTATTGTGGATCATGAAAAGATTCTATTCTTCAATTATAATGGAGAATTTTTGAATAGTCAATCTTTAAGGCATAGGGATGAAGGAAGGAAATCGGGTCTGTTTGAATACCCAGGGAATCTAGTATATCATGACGGTAAGTTAATTGCCGCTAATAATCTTAGTGACCGTTTTTCACATTATATAACAGTATGTGATATTAAAAGGAATATGGCTGTAGAACATTTACATCCAGTATCGAATAATCGCTTTTTCTTTTCAATGTCAATTATATCAAGAGGAATATATGAATTTAACAATAATCTAAGAGTTACTCATCCATTAAATGATACGATATATAATTTCTCTGATGGTGCTCTAATGCCAAGATATATCGTCAAATCTAAGTATCCATCTGTTGATATGGAGAAATTCAATTCTTTAAACATTGACAATAAAGACGAATTGACTTTTGTGCAACTTCCAGGTATATTTCCTAAAGAAAATTTGGGGATTAAAGATGTATACGAAACAAATGATTTCTTATTTATACGTATGCTTCAATTTAGTGAAGCAGTTTTGTATAATAAACATACTAAACGTAGTATAAATATCTCACATTTGAAATTCGGAAAGAATAGAAGAATTTTTAATTATTTAGATCTTTCGTATTTTTATGATTTATACGATGATGCCTTAGTAGGAGTATATGATTATGATACGATAAAGCAAGCATTGGACTCTAAGGACGGATATGACTCTGACGTGATAGCGCGATTCGAGAATCGCCCAGAAGAACAAAATCCAACAGTCGTATTATTTAAGCTTAATATTGACTTCTAGGAATTAGACATCTTGGAGATATTAATCTTGCTGCAAAAAAGATTATTTGTTTGAATCTTAATGTCATGGGTTTGGTGTTTTGTCTAATGCAGATAGATTGGATCATTGAAAGCTTCTTTCGTTTCTTTATGCCTTATGTCTTTTCCAATACATATATGTATTAAATACAATAGATTAACAGTAACATTACTTATAAAATTATACGAAGATTAAATATGGAACTACGAAGAATATTAATTAACATTACAATAATTGGGTGTGTGCTCATTTCTTGTTCTGATCAAGTCGCAAATAACGAGAAAGTTGAAACTATAGATTTTAACAATCAGATTCCTTCTAGCTCACTTAGTATCTCTGATATGGTAGGAGAGATACGTTATATCCAATTGGAAACGAATGAAGAATGCCTAGTTAGTACGATTATGGATTTAAAAATATTCGATAATCGATTATTAATTGTTGATATAGACAATGATGTTTTTCTTTTCGATACATCCGGAATGTTTGTTAATAAAATTGGGCAACGAGGACGTGGCCCTGAAGAGTATTTTGCTGTCTATGCATCCTTTATTGATAAAGAAGATAAAAGAATAGGTATAGTGGATTATGAAAAGATACTATACTTTAATTATGACGGAGAATTCCTTAATAGTCTATCATTGCAACATTGGAACGAGGGTAGGAGAACGGCGCTTTTTGAATATCCTGGGAATCTTGTATATCACAAAGGAAAGTTAATAGCATCTAATAATCAAAATAATGGCTTTTTATATCATATAACAGTGTGCGATACTAAAAGGAATATGGCTGTAGAACATTTGCATCCGGTATCTAATAATCGATTTAGCAATTCACACCCGATTGTGACGAGAGGGATATATGAATTTGACAATAACTTAAGAGTTACGCATCCATTAAGTGATACAATATATAATTTCTCTAATGGTACTCTAATTCCTAGATACATTATCAAATCGAAGAATCCACCTGTTGATATGGAGAAATTCAATTCTTTAAACATTGACAATAAAGAAAAAATTATTTTTGGGGAACTACCAAGAATATTTCCTGATGAAAACCTTGGGCTTAAAGATGTCTACGAGACAAACGATTTCTTATTTATACGTATGGTTCAATATAACGAGGCAGTTTTATATAATAAGCATACTAAGCGTTGTGTAAATGTTTCAGATTTGAAATCTGGAAAGAATAGAAGAATATTCAGTTATCTACAATTTTCTTATTTCTATGATGTATATGATGACGCCATAGTTGGAGTATATGATTATAATACGATAAAGCAAGCATTGGGTTCTAGCGATAGATATGATTCTGACGTGATAGCGCGATTCGAGAATCTCCCAGAAGAACAAAATCCAACAGTCGTATTATTTAAGTTCAATATTGATTTCTAGCTCAGAAATAGGAGATGTTATCAATGCAAAAGGATGTACTTGTGTGAATTATAACAGCATTCCTTTTTAGTCTTATTAAATTTAGTTATAATGAACAATCTACGTTTTCTATTGATCTCATGTGTCTTATTACTCTTTTCCTGCAAAGGAAACTTCTCAGCAAAAGAGAATGCTGGGGAGATGGGTATGAATGTCACATTTGTAGCTGATATTCCCAAAGTAAAAGTTATTAAGGCAAAAGAAGAAGATTTTCAGTATGAACTTTTTTGTAATGGAAAGGTATTTGCTAGCAAAAAAGTAGCTGTAGCATTTAAAGTAAGTGATATAATTACTGAAATTCGTAAGAATAATGGTGATTGGATATCAAAAGGAGAGGTAATAGCTGTTGTCGATAATACGAAACTTAAGCAAACTTTAGCCTTGCAAGAAGAAGCAATGACAAAAGCAGAACTGGAATTGATGAATTTATTGTATAGTGAGGGTTTAAAGACAATAGATGATACAATTCATCTCCCTGAAAAACGTTTTTTTTATATGAAGATGCAAAGCAATCTCACGCGTTCTAAAAGGGACTTGGAGATAGCTAGACAAGAACTTCGTGATGCAGAAGTTAGAGCTCCTTTTAGTGGAATAATTGCAGACATGGAAGCGAAACAGTACAATTTGTCATCTTTAGGTGGGAGTGTTTGTACAATTCTCGACGATAGTGATATGGATATAGAATTTAGTGTTTTGGAAACTGAACTTAAGAATATTAAGAAGGGAAGTGAAGTAGAGATTATACCATATTCAAATCCCGAATTGCATGTTTATGGAATAATAAAACACATTAATCCTCGTATTGATAACAATGGCATGCTAAAAGTAATGGCATCTGCAAATAATAAGGATCGACTATTGATGGATGGCATGAATGTCAATATTGTTGTTAGAGAAACTCTAACACAAGCCATTCAAGTGCCCCGATTGGCTATTCTTCCTCGACAAGGTAGGAAAGTCGTTTTTATTCATAATAACGGTAAGGCTGAATGGAAGTATGTAACGACCGGGTTAGAGAATAATGAATTAGTATGTATAGAGACTGGAATAAAAGAAGGAGATGAAGTAATATATGATAATAATTTATCACTTTCCCATGATAGCAGAGTGAATGTGATACCAAACGAATAATATGTTTAAATTATCGTCATATACAATTATTTGTATTTTTGTTGTTTTTACCTTACTGGGAATAGGGATGTTACCTCACATTTCGCTACAATTGCAGCCAACAATCCCAATGCCTCAGTTTACAGTTTCATATTCATGGAGAGGTGTGTCATCGGAACTGATAGAATATGAGGTGACTTCTAAGTTGGAAGGAGTACTATCCACCGTAAATGGTTTAACAAACATTCAATCAGAGTCTAGTGTCGGTAGGGGAAAGATTGAGATGCTTTTTAAACAAAATGTCGATGTTGATGCAACTAAATTATATATATCTTCATTAATCCGCTCTATGCGTGATAAATTACCTCACCAATTAGTGATAGACGAGATTAGTACTTCTAATAGCAATATTAGTAATAATACCGACTATTCGGAACAGAGAATATTGTTAGAATATGAATTATCGGGAATAGGAGATCCATATGAGGTAAAAAAATATATTGAGGATTATCTTGTAAAAGAGATAGATATAGTCGAAGGAGTGAATAATATTGAGATAAAGGGATTATATCCGCGACAATACCATTATTCTTACAATTTGGATCAACTTAGGTTATTAGAGTTAGAACCTTCTGATATAACAAATACAATTAATCGACATAAATATTGGAAAGCTATAGGCAAAGTTACTGAACATTCAGCCACTCATTTTGTATATTCTTACTTAAATGTTAGTGATATAAAGGAACCTGATGATATTCTAAAACTTCCGATAAAGCAGATAAATAAACGTATTATTAGAATAGGAGATGTTGTTAAGACTAGCATAATAGAGGCAGAGAAAAAAGAATACTCTCGTGTAAATGGTGCAGATGTATTAACAATGAACATATATGTATCGCCTGAGTCCAATAGTGTTATAGTTGGAAATAATGTGAAGAGAATTATTTCTGAGCTGATGCAGATGGCTCAATCTGGATATAGAGTGCAGCTTATCCAAGATAATAGTTTGGTAATGAAGAATGAGATTTACCAGATATTATTTAAAACATTATGGACGATTATCCTTTTGTTACTATTTGTCTATATTGTGGATAGAGATGTAAGACAATTGATATATATATTCTTAAGTTTGTGTGCAAATATATTCATTGCTATATTCTTTTACTATTGTATAGGGCTTAATGTGAATCTTTATACGCTTGCTGGGATAAACATATCCTTTGGGATTTTAGTAGATAACATTATCTTAATGAATGATCATTATAGATATAATTGGAATAAAAAAATCTTTATCTCAATCTTTGCAGCTACATTAACAACAATAAGTGCTCTTCTTGTTACATTAAGCATAGATAACAGGGAGATGATGCTCATGAGAGATTTTATGTATGCCGTGATTATCAATTTAGCCGTTTCTCTTTTGGTTGCGCTCTTTTTGATTCCCGCTTTGCTAGAAAATACAGGACAACAGTATATACGGAAGCGTTCATCTCTTAAAAACTTGAGAAAAGTTATAAACTTATCATGGTATTATAAACATTTGATTATTTCGATGTATAGGTGGCGTATAATTGTTTTTATTTCTTTGATAATTATGTTCGGTATACCGATTAATATTATCCCAGATAAATTGTCTGTGCCACAACGAAGTAAGCAATATACAGTTTCCTCCGCCTATAATGCTTTTATGGATTTAGATTATGTTAAGCAAGGTAGGATGTTCTTTAAGACCTATTTATGTGGTTCTTTGGGCTTATTTGGACGTAGCGTTTATCAGCGTAAGGATAAAGAGAAAATTGTTAGCCTAAATAATGGGGAGATTTCGGTAACTCTTGAGATACCACATAATGCTCCTATTCGACATATGAATGAGGCTATGTTACAATTGGAGAAGTTCTTATCGACACAGACGTGTGTTGATATTTATAAAACTACAATTTCCTCAGCTAATCAAGCGACTCTTAAAATTAGTCTTAAAGAATCATATGTAAGTACTAGTAATGTACTGACTTTATGTGATGAGCTATTCTACTTAGCGAATCAAATAGGCAATGTATATTGTCATGTATCAGCGAGCCCAGGCATTGAGAAGGATAATAAGATCTTAGAAAATGGAAATAAATCAGAGATTGTTTTGCGTGGATATAATTATAGATTGATTAAAGAGCAAGCGGAAAAGATAGCGCATCGCTTACAACAATATAAACGAGTTACAAATGTTTCTATTGCTAGCTCTTTCCTTGATTCACGATCTAGTATTCATCAATTTATACCGAATAAGCATAAATTAGCCTTTTATCAAATAACTCCCAGTCAATTAACACAGACTCTCCAGAGTCTAAATGGAATGAATGATAGTAAATTACAATTAGAGCATCTAGATGTAATTACAGATATAAATATAGAACCGACTAATGCTAATACGGTAAATTTCTGGAAGTTCAATAATACCTCGATATCTGCGCTTGACGGAGGCCAAGCCAAGATTATGGATTTAGGTACTTTGAATTCAGTATTGACTTCGGAAGTTATCCAAAAGGAAAATCAAGAGTATAAAATAAAGATATATTATAAATTCAAGGGTGAATCCTCTCAGCGACAGGATATACAAGATAAAGTTTTGGGTGATATTGAGGAATCATTGCCTTTAGGATTTAGTATAGGCGAAAAGAGAAATTTTAATTCATATGGTTGGAAAAAAATAGGTACGATTGATCAACGAGTGTTGTATATTCTTTTGGTAATAACTATCATTCTAATTATCTCAGCTATTCTACTAAATTCATGGAAACAAGCTTTATCTGTTATCTCAGTAATTCCTGTTTCCTATATTGGAATGTTTTTAAGCTTCTGGATATTCAGGTTACAATTTAATGATGGGGGTTTAATTGCATTTATATTGATTAGTGGAATCTCCGTAAATGCAACTTTGTATATAGTAAATGAATACAATATTCTAGTACGGAAAAAGAAGAAATGCGGTATAGATATTTATTTACATGCTTTCCAGGCTAAGATAATTCCGATATTATTAACCATAACTTCAACTATTCTTGGTTTTATACCTTTTCTTATTAATAATCATTCACCATTTTGGAATTCATTAATTAGTAGCATTATCACAGGTTTGATATTCTCATTGATAGCATTATTTTTTGTATTTCCTCTATTCTGGAAGTGGGATGATGTCAATGTTGAGGAAATAGATTTTGTGAGTTATGTTAAGCGTATTAAATATTATTTACAACGTGGTATATTGAGAAAAAAGTAAACATCCATATTACAAAATAAAATATTGTATGATAAAATATTTATTACAGCGTCCGATTTCTGTATTAACAACCCTATTTGCTATTTTGATATTAGGTGTTGTTGCAGCACTAAAGTTGCCAATATCGTTAATGCCTGCTATTGAGATTCCGAAGATTTCAATATTATATTCTTATAGCCAATTATCGGCAGATCAGATAGAGAATTTAGTAACAACCCCACTTAGAAATGCTTTAAGACAGATTCATGGTCTAGATGATATGTCGACAACCTCTGAGGATGGTAAAGGTGAAGTACGTTTAAGCTTTAAACTAGGAAATACTGTAGATTACGCTTTTCTTGAAGTAAATCAGCGAGTAGATAAGGTTATGGGCAATTTAGGAACTAATTTTGCCCGCCCCAATATACTAAAGGCCTCCACATCAGATGTCCCGGTTTTATATATTAACGCTGTTGTGGATGATATTGATGGGGGCACGGATGCAAATACTACGTTCTATGAGTTTGGCAATCTTGTGAGTAATGTTTTAGTAAAACGATTAGAACAGTTGTCGGAAATATCAATGGTTGATGTACATGGTTTATATGCACATGAGGTACTATTGCTTCCCAAAGTGGCACTATTAGAAACACTAGGAATATCTCACAATTCTTTAATTACTGCAATAAATTCGCAAAACTCGATACATGGATCCTTATCAATACATGATGGACATTATAAATATGAAGTACGTTTAGACAGTCAACTAAATAGTAAAGAGGAAGTAGAGGATCTTTCTCTTGTTATTAATAACAGACTATTCAAAATAAAGGATTTAGCAGATGTAACCTATGTGCCAAGGAATAAAATAGGTTTATACGTAACGGAAAAAGGAGAGAGCGTATCTTTAGCAATTATAAAACATCCAGACGTGCGTTTGGAAAAATTGAAAAAGAGAGTCAGTAGTGTTCTAAAGACTTTTTCAGATGATTATCCAGAGATTAAGCTTCAAATTGTCCGAGACCAATCGCAATTGCTAGAATACTCCATATCAAGCTTACAACAAAGTCTTATTATAGGAGTTATTTTGGCTATTATTATTATGGTATTCTTTCTTAAAGATGTAAGATCGCCATTGATTATTGCTATCTCAATCCCATTATCGATGATTGTTGTAATGTTGTTTCTATACGTACTGAATATTAGTATAAACATAATCTCCTTGTCAGGATTGATTCTAGGTGCAGGAATGATGGTGGATAATTCTATTATAGTTATAGACAATATCAATCAGCATAGAAGTAGAGGCGGGACAATATTTGATGCCTGTAATTTTGGAACTCTTGAAATGACACGTCCTTTGCTCTCATCAGTATTAACTACATGTGCAGTATTTCTTCCATTAATTTTTATTGGGGACATGGCAGGAGCTCTTTTTTATGAACAAGCTATGGCTGTTTCCATAGGGCTTTTTGTATCCTTCTTTGTTTCCATAACTGTTGTTCCAGTAATCTTTCACTTATTATTAAGGAATGTACATGAAAGTAGGTTTAATAATTTTATTCGCCGTATTTCATGGAAGAATCCTGAATACTATTATGAACGTGTCTTTAATAAAGTGTTTCCATATAGAAGATTATTGATGACCATATCACTTATCATACTTATGCTAGGTGGTTTAATATCTCAATACCTTAAGGTAGAGTATATGCCTATTGTAAAAATGAGCGATGGTTTCCTATTTGTCGACTGGAATGAGCCAATTAATTTAGACGAGAATAATAGACGATGTGACATTTTTCTTGAACAATTTATGCCTTTATCATCGGTAATAAATTGTTGTGTGGGCGAGAAACAGTACTTGTTGCAGGATGATTATACACAAAGGGGTAATGAAGCAGAATTCTATCTTAAGTGCAAGGATAGTCATATATTAGAGCAAGTTCTTGATTCCTTAGAGTATTGTATAAAGCAATCTTATCCGATGGCCGTAATTGAGAGGCGCCGAGTAAAAAATCCGTTTGAACAACTTTTTGCTCCAATGAAATATGACTTGATTGCTCACGTCGGCAAGGTGGGTGATAGGAATTTATTATCTTATACAGAATGTAAAGAGTTTACCGAAGTGCTACAAAAAGAGAATCCTTCAATTGCTATTGGTTTACCTGCGTCTACTATGCGGATCATCCTTAATCTTAACATGGAGAGAATGTTACTCTATGGCGTTACGCAAAGTGACATAGCTAAAGAATTAGAAACTAAAATTGGTAAATTATCCGTTGATAAATTAAATACAGGGAATCAGTATTTACCAATAGTAATGGCCTATGAAGAAAAAGCGTTCATGAATATATTGCAAAAAAGTACAGTAAAAGGAAATGGCGGTGCATCATATCCTCTTTCTGTATTTATTTCTCTCTCGAGACAACATGATTTTAAGGAAATATATGGAATGAAAGGTGGAGCAGGCAGAGTCTTATACATAAATGTGAATGATGCTCCCGTTGAGCAAAGTATTAAAAATATTAACGAAGTAGCTAGAAGGCAGAATATTGATATGCACCTATTAGGACGTGTCCTTCAAGGGAAGGATGCTATTATGCGGTTAGTAGGTATTGTAGTGCTTTCAATTTTACTGCTGTATTTTATTCTAGCCAGTCAGTTTGAGTCTTTAAAGATCCCATTTATTATTTTATTGGAACTGCCTATTGATATAGCATTTACTTTGATTGTACTCTTTATTCTTGGTGTTAGTGTTAACTTATTATCAATGATAGGGATAGTTGTAATGTGTGGAATTGTTATTAATGATTCAATATTGAAAATTAATACTATTGTGACCTTGGAACGTAGTGGTTATGGGTTGATGGACGCAATACATATTGCTGGCATACGTCGATTGCGACCCATTTTAATGACCTCGCTTACTACGATAATGTCGCTTATTCCAATGTTATTTGGTGATAGTATTGGAACTCAGATTCAATATCCGTTTATTATTACTCTATTTGTTGGAACTATTATAGGAACATTTGTTAGTTTATTCTGGATACCTGTATGTTATTATTATTTTAATTTCAAGTTAAAAGCAATGACGAAATCAAATCTCGTGGATAGTTTACAATCATGATGATGTCAATGATTTGATGTTTTACAAATTAGCCCTGAGATTTTCAATCTATCAGGCAGTAGCTCGGCAATATCCTTTGAGTAATCGTAAGTCTTTGGGGAACACAGTCTATTGAATTCTGTTCATCTCTCATATTTTTATGCCCCAAAAGAATATGGCTTAGTCATATTATTGGATAAGTAAGTTTGGTTTAACAGTGGCAAAAGTGCGGGCGGCAAGCTTACCTGGTGTTGCTATGGTAAATGTTTTAAAATCTCATAGTGGAGCTCTTATGGCTACGGTGTCACAAACTTTGGCACCTGGCACACAATGAGGAATCTCGAATCTTAGAGAGGTGAAACCTCCTTGCGTGGTTACTTAGGTAAAATATATTCAGTGCGTAGACAGAAAAGAGCAGTTACTGAGTGAATAGGTATTCTTGTGCTATGCCAGTCTGCGCAAGAAAATAATAATCTAGTTACGTGTTGTTGTGTCGGGTGCGTGAATGGTCTAAATAATGAAAAGTAGAATCACCTTAGTTGTACAGTAGTCTCTTGTTGTATTAAATAAAAAAAGTCCTGTAAGTGTAAACTTACAGGACTTCCCGCTAATTCAGCGGAGAGAGAGGTCCGTGAACCGATATTCTTATGTTTCTATAAATCAATATGTTTACTATAAGCAAAATAGCCTTGATACGAATTAGTCCCAAATTTTGAATACCTCAATTTGGCAGGCTTTGGCACTCGTGTGACTACATTTATTTCAGGTTCAAATATATCTATTAATTTTGATATATAAGAGCTTAATACTCAAGCTATTATGCTTGGTGTAAGCTATATTTATATATAGACTTGCACCAAGCACTAAACGCTGTTGCTTTTGTATACAACATTATTCATTTCGTTTAGTTGCCGTCATTGCTCATCACACTACCTTTGCACTATAATTTAAACGAAAATATGAATAGATATGAAATGCAAAACAATATTAATAACCGGAGCATCTGATGGTATTGGTAAAGAGACTGCAAAAGCACTTGCAAAACAGGGACACCAGATCATCATTCATGGGCGTAATCCCCAAAAAACCAAACAAGCATACGAAGAGATTAAAAGAGAATCGAGTAATGAAAATATAGATTACTATATTGCCGACTTTTTATCTTTTGCGCAAATCAAAACATTTTCTGAGAGTATAAAGCAAAAGTACAACCACTTAGATGTGTTAATAAACAATGCTGGAGCACAATTCACTGGTAAAAGAGAGATTACAAACGAAGGACACGAAAAGACGATGATGATAAATCTCTTTGCTCCCTACTTTCTTACAACACTCTTGCTAGATTTATTAACAAAGAGTAAATCGGCAAGAGTTGTTACCGTATCATCGGCAGCACATAAGATGGGCGGTAAGCCATACCTCGATGATATAGAACTAAAGGAACATTACTCTATGCCTAAGGCATACGGACTATCTAAATTGTATGTAATTTGGATTATGCGTCACTTTGTAAAACTCATGAAACAAGAGAACATAAACAATATAACATTCAATACTGTACATCCTGCTTCTGCAATGTCAAGTCTTGGGCGAGAGTCCACCAAATCATTAGGTACTAAAATTATCTATTATTTGTGGCGACCAATGATGAAAAGCACAGCAGAAGGTGCGGCAAGTAGCATCTATACTGCTACCTCTCCTGAATTAGAGTATGTTACAGGCAAATATTATGGACTCAAAGGCGAAGAGAAGCCAAGCGATAAATATTATTCGGTGCAAAATGAACAGATTGTTTGGAACTATTGTGAGAAAATATCAAATAAGTATTTATGAAAATAGCAATGTTTACATTAATCGGTATAATCGTTATTGCAATTATACTGTTCGCCCCACGAATATATAAAGACATCATGAAGAAAAGAGGATTTGAGAATAGCTATGCCATTCAAAATGTTGCCTTTGATAGAGATTTACGAATATATAACGCTAAAATTGACAATGGCGCACAACTTGTTGTCTACTCGCATCACAATTGGGAGTGTATGACATGGCAGATGATAGAAGTCTCAGACAACACTTTTCTTTTGAAAAATCTATATACTCAAAAGAGTTTCCAGCCAGAAACGCAACCAGTCCCAAACACTGCACTACAACAACAAACCTTAGGTGGAAGTAGTTTACAATATTGGGAATTTTTGCCCAAAATAGATAAAACATATTCAATTAGACTAAAAGATACTGACTTATATCTAACAGTCATCTCTAACACCAATAATGCAGAGGTTGTTCTGATGCCTAAAATGGATACAAATAATCAGATATGGCGATTGATAAGGCAAAACCCTATAATATAAAAGATTATACATCGGCTAAAAAATAGTATATTTGCATATAATGAAGACAAAAGATATAATCAGGATAGATACCATTGAGGAGTACACCGAGTGGATCGGAGGAACTGCATCGAAGCACCCTCTGTTTAGTATTGTCCGTATGTCGGAACTGAAAAAGTATATTTCTGCTGATAAACCTATACAGCTAAACTTATATGCAATAACCATTAAAGATGGCATTAATTGTAATGCAACTTATGGTTGGCGTAATTATGATTTCAAAAAAGGGCTGATAAACTTCTATGCTCCGGGACAGATACACACTTGGGGTGATAGTCCGGAAAATCCGAGTGGCTGGGGTTGGCTGTTGGCTTTTCATCCCGACTTTATACGCAAATATCCACTCTCGACAAAGATTGATCGACTGAAGTTCTTTTCGTATGATATTTTCGAAGCTCTTCATATGTCTGACTCAGAGCGAGATATGATTGTTACTATCTTAGAGAATATAGAACAAGAGTACAGACATAGCATTGACAGCCATAGTCAAGATATTATTGTTTCTCAGTTGGAGACTTTATTGAGTTATTCAGAGCGTTTTTATACTCGCCAATTCCAAACTCGCAATAGTGTAGAGTCTGACGTAGTAACACGTTTTCAGACTATTTTAAAAAGTCATATTGAGAGAGGTAGAGAGGGTTTGATAACAGCGGGGGAGATAGCCTCGGAGCTAACAATGTCTCCTCACTATCTTAGTGATTTGCTTAGAAATTTAACAGGGCAAAATACTCAACAACATATCCATGAAGCTTTGATTTCCAAAGCTAAAGGCCTATTACTTACAACCAAATTATCTGTAAACGAGATTGCTTACTCACTAGGATTTGAATATCCTCAATACTTCAGTCGGTTATTTAAGAACAAAACAGGTTATACTCCTATTGAATTTCGGAATAATAATTAAAAAGGCCATAATCAATTACCTTATATGTCGGTATATACAAATATATCATATGCTTACTTGTTATGTTAAATGAATTAACACCTCTTAAATTGCCATAATAGCGAGTAGAGAAAATAAGATGTTGTTATAAATTCGAGATTTAACAAATGCAGGCAACAGGCAAAGAAATAACTAACACTATAGAACAAAATATTGTCTATTCAAGGCTCACTCTTCTTTCTTATATAATTCACCGATTGATCGCCCCCATACAGCGAGACTATTAATCATTGGTATAACTGATTGTCCTAGTTCAGTCAATTCGTATTCTACTTTTGGTGGAACTACAGGGAAAACAGTTCTCTTAACTAATCCATCACGCTCTAGATCTCTCACTGCTTGTGTAAACATTTTGTTTGATATTCCATTTATGAGCTGCTGTAATTCACATGAACGTCTTGATTTGCATTGAAGATGATATAATATTAAAGACTTCCATTTTCCGCCTATAACATTAATGGCTAACTCTAATGAACAGAAAAAAATCTCTCCTTTAAAAAAATATTGATTCTTATTACACTGATTTTCCATAAAATACACTTTTAAGTAACTATATAACGACATCGTAAGTACTTGCAAAAGTAGCTGTTAGTACTTTACTTTGCAAGTAAATTATAAAAAATGAAGATATGAATTTACTTAAACAGTTCCTTCAACTCATCACTTGCATCTTACTTTTATTAACAATTGCTATAAACAAAGATGGACGGGTATTCAATCACTCAGTAGATGAGTTGTTTGTCAAAGAGCAGAAAGAGAAAAAAGACAAATGGTCAACAGATGATGGATATAATGTAATATCGACTCATAATATTGCCAAAGATATATTTGGATATGCAGGTAATATTCCATTGCACATATTTATAAAAGATAATATAATTGAGAAGATTGAGGTTCAACAGAATTCTGAATCGCCAGACTTCTTGGCTTCTGTAATAAACAATGGTTTATTAACGGCTTGGAATGGATTAACACTTGGTGAGGCAATCAACAAGGATATTGATGCAACAACTGGTGCAACACTATCATCTTCGGCTATTATAGAGAGTGTAAACAGAGCTTTACAGTATGCAACGAATAGCACATCTGTAAATAGTACAACTAAATTTAAATGGAAAGATATTAGATTTTGGGCCGTTTTAGTTGTGATTATAGCAGCTATGACTCTACCCATATTTTATAAAAACGGGAAATATAGAACTATTCAGTTATTTCTGAATATGGCTGTTCTTGGTTTTTGGAGTGGTAGCTTTATCTCTCTCTCCTTACTTGTTAATTTCTTCTCAAACGGACTTAATATATGGCTTTCAATAATTCCTGTGTTCCTACTGATATCCGCCTTTATCTATCCTTTATTTGGAAAAAAAAGTCACTATTGTACGTGGGTATGTCCAATGGGATCATGTCAGGAATTACTTGGAAAAAGAATTTCTTATAAGATAAAATTGAGTCAGAAGCAAGTCAAATATCTCTATTATTTTAGAGAGAGTTTATGGTTTATAATTATGGGAGTAATGTTAACAGAAATAAGTTTCAAAGCTCTTGATTATGAATTATTCTCTGCGTTTTTGTTTACCCAAGCATCACTGCCCATAATAATAGGGGCGATTATTTTTGCCATACTATCCTGTTTTATACAACGTCCTTACTGCCGTTTTGTGTGTCCAACAGGGTCTCTATTAAAGTATACTCAACAAACTAAATAAATTGAAATGATATGAACAGTTCGAAAATACTAAATGTGATTTTAGCGCTATGCTTACTCGTCTTATCCTTTAAGATTGCATTAAATAATGAAAAGAGTGAATCAACTAATTCACAAATTAATACCAATAAAGATATGAAAACATTACTTGATAAGACTCAAATAGGAGGTCTTAATCTAAAAAATAGATTTATTCGTGCTTCAATAGGTGATAAAACTAGTCACGGCTTTTTCAATAAAGAGAAAACAACAGAATTGTATGTAAACTTAGCTAAAGGTGGTGTAGGCACTATATTATCGGGATATACTGTAATCGATGAAAAGGAAAAGGAGATGGATATATTTGCAATCTACGATGATAAATTTATTCCTCAATACTCTGAGCTAACTAAGCTAGTTAAGCAAAATGGAGCTAATTTCTTAATGCAATTAGTTCAAGTGGGATCTAATAACCATATGATAAAGGATGAACGCTTGCATACTGTGTTTGGAATGAGTGCTGTAGCAAATCTGAAAACAGGTATTATGCCCAAGGAAATGACAGTAGAGGAAATTAAAGATTTAATTAATAAGTTTGCTCAAGCGGCCGTAAGAGCTAAGAAATCCGGTTTTGATGGTATTGAGATACACGCTTCACATGGCTATCTTCTACACCAGTCTGCAACATCATATTACAATAGACGCACTGATGAGTATGGAGGAAGCCGAGAAAATAGATATCGCCTAACCGTAGAGGTTTATGAGGCTATTAGAAAGGCAGTTGGAAATGATTTCCCAATATGGATAAAAATTCACAGTGAGGATAGTTTTGAAGGTGGTATTACACATGAGGACTGTCTATATATATGCCAAGAGCTTGACAAAAGAGGTATTGATGCTATTGAGATAAGTGGTGATTTCTGGAGTGGACGAGGAAACAGAGCATATTACAAAGAGATCGCTTCAAAAGTCGCAGATCAGATTTCAGCTCCTGTAATTGTAACGGGTGGAAATAGAGATTTTGATGAGATGAAAAAGATGATTAATGAAACAAATATTGGTTATCTTGGTTTGGCTCGCCCTTTGATGCAAGATCCTGAAATGATTAATAAATATGTAAGAACAAAATCTGAATAGTCAATTTTAATAATATAGATATTTATTTAACAAGGCACTGTCCAAAATTCAGTGTAAGCTGTATTCAAGTCCTAATGCCATCTAATGACAAGTTTAATCGTTTAGCTGCTTTTGATTTGCCCTTGATTTTATACGCTGTAATATCCCAATCCGGATTTTTACATTTAACTCTGGTAGCGAACTCTGTTGAACTTCCATTAATGGTAATTCTTCCATAGATGGAGTGATGTTTTCCGCTACTGATTTGCTTACCTTTTTTGATGAAAAAAAGAACTGAAAATGCCTGTTTCATAACCCTGTTTTTTGATGATTTTACAAAGTTAATCGTGGCAAAAAAGAGGGCTAAAAATGCCACGAATTGGTCACAGAAATTGAATAAAAACAGGCTAAAATAGTGGCAATCTAGATGGAAAAATCGTGGCGGTAATAATGTATTGCGTTGTTAATTAGTGAGTTATCTCTAATAATGGTTCGAGGGTTCGATTCTCTCGGTGGAGCAAAGAAAAACCCTTGTAAACAATTAGTTTACAAGGGTTTTTTGGGTTCATTTTTATTTTCAGCGGAGAGAGAGGGATTCGAACCCCCGGTACCTTGCAGTACAACGGTTTTCAAGACCGCCGCATTCGACCACTCTGCCATCTCTCCTTTGCGTGTGCAAATATAGTGCTTTTTTTACTCGCTGCAAGCATTTTGGGCAGAAAAATGATATATTTTTTCACTGTTTTTGAATGTTGTTTGCTAATTGTCTCGGATACAGCGCACTGCACGGGCAGTGCCGGGATGCAATAATTCTTTGGTTTCGTCGGGAAATGCAAAAATCTGCTTAGTGGTGTATGAAATGCTCCAATATAGGTAGCTATTATCTATGTATTGGATATATGCAGGTTTAACTCCGCGTTTTGTGTAGTTTATCGGATTAAAGTGCGGTAAATAGTTATTGTTATCGTTTGTACATAAAATTCCAGAGTTGGTAATGGAGTAGGTGAGGAGAGTTGTAGATTGGGGTACTTTCCAGCCAATGGGGCATGGATCAAATGCGGTTTTATTATAGTTGTTTGCATTGCCTCCCCACAGGTAGGATGATAGTGTGCTTGTTGAGAACCAACCGTAGGCCTCGGAAACCATTATTGATCCTGGATAACGTAATGCCCTAGTCATGTTTGCTCTGTCACTATTTGTTCCGGCTTCGTATAAAACGTCCATGTGTGTGGTTCCATCCCCAATTTCATTATTGTGGGTGCCGTCATCCTTTAAGGCTCTGAACGGATCCTTTCTTCCCCATTGGTAAAGCATTCCTACTTTGGCGGCATGGCAATTGCCCGATATGTCTTGCGTGGCACCTATATTCATGGTCATGTAGCCATGCGGTGTTACCCGTTCTGTATTTTGTCTTGTTACCCATATGTGCCATGACCATAGTATATTACTTTTATCAGATATTGTGATTACAGCATTCCCTTCAATATTACCCGTTTTAAAGGTGATGATATTGTCTTTTATTATTGGCTGTCCGTCAATGATGTCGTAGCTGTTTGGCGATCCATCGGGATCCGATTCCCAAAGTATGTCCACACGTTCTATCTCAGAAGTTAGTATGGGATCATTTTTTCCGTTGAAATAATCCGTAATTCCGTAATCTTTTGAGCCATTTCCTCTTATTGTAGCATTAAAACAATAGCTTAAACCCGGGCGGCATACATAACAGTTAGCGTATTGATTATTGCGGTTTAAATCAATTAATCCGTCAATGGGTGTAATCCTATTGTCGGACAGTATTATTTCGTCAGTATTGTCAATAATAATGTCATAATTGTATCTGTAATTTGCTTCCACATCAAAATTCGTAACATTACCATTCCCCAAGTATATGACATATGCATAGGCCGTAGTTTTATTCTCTTCGCCAATTTCCAATCGTATAAACGTACATTGTTCAGAAGGTGCTGTAAGTGAATATCTATTCTCTATTTCTGTAATTGCATTGTTATTTCCTTGTCGGTTAGGAGGCATTTGCCATATATATTGCCCGTTTGTAAAGGCGTGAGGTTGCACGCATGTATCAATTATTGCTTGCTTTTCTAGAACATCTGTTCCAATATAAAAACTTTCCTTTGCTACATTGATTAGGCTAATGTCCTTTATAAATGTGTTGGCTTTATTACAGTGTACTGTTATTGCTACCTCGGCATAATTGCGGTAAAATATAATGTCCCTAACACGTTCTGCAGCTTTTTCTATGACTCCACTATCAGTTACTTTTACATTAAGCAGTGTTGCTACAAATACAGCGTTTGTCGTCGCCGTTGCATTACGTAGATTAATTAGTTGGTCGCGATTGCTGATGGCAGCTAAGATCTCCTCTGCCTCTCCAATGTTGCCAATAACATAGATATCGCAACTATTACTTACTTGTAATGGTAAGTACATACTGACTCCACTTCTCAATTTATCTGGCAAACGTTGACTGTGTATAACAGCTTCGCCTTCAATTTGAAATACCCAATTATTTAGCAAAATATCGTCCATGTTGTAGGTCCGTGTCGTTGTATTTCCCTGTTGAGGTTTAAACACAGCTGTAATTTGTGCTTCAGTAAGATGTGTGGGGTGCTCCAAACCGGAGATGGAACTTTGGCATCCGCAAAGAAATGAACTAAGTAGCAGATATAGGTAGATGTGCTTCATATTGTCCTTTCGTCTTGATTTATAAATAGTCTATATATTACGAATTAAAATGGAATGTCCTGTTTAACGGTATCCTGCTCGCTAACGAGTGTCGTACTTCCATTGATATAACTTATTCTACAATCCCAATTATCCACTCCTTTAATGTTTATCCGCATCTTGTATAGAGAGTTTATATTTAAGTTATAGTCATCTGTAGCATTGGCTCCGGGGAAAAAAGTAAAATCTATTGGGATGGTTATATCACCAGCAGTAGGTGTATAGTTTCCTGAAACAATGATACGGGTGCATCGATTGCCCTCATTGATAGGAGCTGTTAGTATAGTCTTGCAATATGACTCAGTTGCCGAACCTTTTCCTCTTCTATTTTCAGGCAAATATCCAGTCCACTGAATACCATTTCGGATGTCAATTATTTTACATTGTCCATCCGCTTCATTGTAATGTGGAAATGGTGCTAAATTATGCAGCCCCAAATGGAATAGAGGAGGTATTTGCTCTATTCTCATGGAGATCAATTCAAGCAAGTGCGGTATTTCATTCGTAACACTAAAGTCTATTTTACTCACCAGGCGTTTAAGTATCACCTCTGGCAATGGCGTGCCATCTGTTACTTTACCTTCAAAGTATGCAACCATAGGCATGCCGTTCATAAAGTTATCCGTCCATGTTAAGGATAAACCCTCCAAGCAAGAGAGTGTGGTTTGTTTATCAATATTTTGATTTACTTCGGGAATATTGGCAATGAAGTAAATAATAATGGATTCATTCTTTGTTATGCTGTCTATGCGAATTTGTTTAATATTTCCTTGATTTATGTCATTAATAACATCTTTCCGAATGTATTCCCCTTGTGCCGTAAATTGTACAACAAGCAGAGATTCAATTGCATTCTCATTCGTTTCTGCGCCAGTACCGCTCAGTGGTGTGGGCACAGCGAGTTTAAATGTAACGCCGCTCTCTTGGATATAATCATCATGCGAGGAGCAAGCCCATATCAGAATTAGAAATAATAGAAAGGTATTTGTTTTCATGCCAATTCACGTTGTTTTGTTTACTTAATAACTTCACTCCACTCATAAACTTGCCATTTCTCCGTCCATAACAATGTCCCCGATGTACCACAGTTGTCTTCCCATTCGTAATTATCCCATGTTTTGGCATGTAATTCAAGATCAATGGTTAGAAATTCTCTATCGGGTTTTATGTTTACAGTCAATGTATATATTTTTCCTATCTCAATGTGTGGCATTGTAATCTCCCGTTCTAGTAGTCTGCTTTCCCCATTACCAAGTAGATGCAGTTGCAGTATCCAGTTTTTACTATCCTCTGGCAATATACAGTGCGGGATTGTCTGGTTTATGGGTGGTGCGTTATATTCAATAATGCCTTTTGTGGTGCCGTATGTGTAAGTGTTTGTCATAATGTCGTAAATGGCCTCTTTTGCCATTCCGGATAAACTTATAGCCATCACGCTTTTTTGGTTTGCAGTAAAATCATGAATCACGACATCTAGCCGCGAACATTTTCGCTGTAATGCGGGGGGAGTCCATACATAGCTAGTCCCTGCACCTGTGATAGAAATACTATCCGGCGGACTAACCATAAAGTCATATCCCATTTCAAGAGCAATCCTCCCTTCTGTATTAATATTAAATGCGGGAGAGAAGGCGAGTGCAGAATATTCACCTCTTGATATGTAAATGTTCTTTTCCTCTAACACAATCAAATTACCAGATTTGTCGGTCGTACATGGTGTTATTTTGTCATTTCCAATATAATAATCTTGATTTAGTTGATACTCGCCGTTGTAAATACAGCAAGTAAAGGTGGCCTGTTCTAGGACAGATGATGAGTTCTTTGTTACTACGTCAATAGTGGGAGTGTAAATGTAAAATTGACACACGTCCTTACGTTCAATAGTTTCTTCAATTGAACAGCGTAAAAAACTAATGGTAATAGCAATTAGTAATATTAGACGCATAAACGTATTTAATTAATAATATTATATACGTTTATACATTGTTTAAAAGTTATACATATCCATAAAAAAAGAGGAATGCCATTTGACATCCCTCATTTCTACATATTGATTGTGGTTAATTACTTTTTGTAATATCCCATCTCTTCAAAATCAAAACCTTTAATAAACTCATAATGAGCGGCAACTTTCGCCTCAGCGTAGTTGACAAATAGACGAGCCGATTTTTCGAACTTAGCCTCGCGTTGTGAGTCAAGAATTAATAGGTGACTGATAATAGTATATCCTGCCAATTCAACCAAACGACGTGCATGGAAGTCAACATATTCCGGATTGTTTGCTGCATTAACAATTGCAGTAGCTTCCTCTAGCTTATCGGCCATAGCTTTTAAGCGTGCACGTAATCCATTGTACTCAGGTGCAACCTCAGCTGTTTCATACACTTCGCGAATGTGTTTTAAATAGGCACCTGTAGTTACACCACGAATTGCAGCAACAACTTGTAGTTGCGATGTTCCTTCGTAGATATTTGTAATACGTGCGTCACGTGCTAAACGCTCAATAGGATAATCCTTCATATACCCTGATCCACCATGAATTTGTAATGAGTCATATGTAATTTCATTAACAAACTCACTTGCAAATAATTTTTGTAGCGGAGTATAGATATCAGCAAGCTTTTGGAAATACTTCATCTCATTACGCTCTTCTTTGTCAAGAGTACGTTCAGCTGAGATATGGTAATAGCTTTTGTACATATCTACAAAACGAGCTGTTTCATAAAGAACAGAGCGGATACCATGTAGTTTTGCTTCCATGTTAGCTAACATTTCGTACACAGCAGGGAATTCAATAATAGCCTTACCAAACTGTTTACGCTCATTGGCATATTTTAAACCTTCGCGGTATGCAGCCTCTGCAATACCTACCGATTGTGCTCCAATACCTAAACGTGCACCGTTCATTAATGCCATTACGTATTTAATCAATCCCATTTTACGCTCACCAACAAGTTCGGCAGGAGCATTGGTAAATACAAGTTCGCAAGTAGGCGATCCTTTAATACCCAATTTATTCTCAATACGACGCACTGTTACTGCATTGTCTGCACGGTCATAAATAAACATAGACAATCCGCGTCCGTCGTTTGTTCCTGCTTCAGAGCGTGCAAGCACTAGAGAGATATGACCATCTCCATTGGTGATGAAACGTTTTACACCGTTCAAATACCATTTGCCATCCTCTTCGTTGTAGCGCGCTTTTAATTGTACAGACTGTAAATCCGATCCGGCATCCGGTTCAGTTAAGTCCATTGCGCAAGTTTCTCCGGCGCACACACGAGTCAAGTAACGCATTTTTTGTTCTTCGTTCGCAAACTCATGGATAGTTTCCGCACAGTCCTGTAGTCCCCAAATGTTACAGAAACCAGCATCTGCGCGAGCCACTATTTCAGCAGCCATGATGTAAGGAACAATAGGGAAGTTTAACCCATTGTACTTGCGAGGAAGTGAAATACCGCTTAATCCGGCTTGTGTAATTTGTTTAATATTTTCTTCGGTTCCTTTTGCGTATTGAACATGTCCGTCAATCACGTGTGGTCCTTCGCAGTCCACATCAGCTGCATTTTCGGCAATAACGTCCGCGCAAATTTCACCTACAATTTCCAATACTTTATCGTAGCTGTCAAAAGCATCCTCATAATCGCGAGGTGCATCTTCGAATTCTTGGCACTCAGAGTAGTTGTGCTCTTTTAGTGCTACAATTTTTTCCATTAATGGGTGACCCAAATGGAATTTAATATCATTATTATCTGTATAAAAGTTTCCCATTGTCGTTCTGTGTTTACCGATTATTTACTGTTTTTCTTGTAGTATTTAATCATTTTCGGAATTACTACATTTAAGTCGCCTGTAATTACATAATCGGCGAATTTGTTCATTGGCGCGTTAATGTCGGTATTAATCGCAATTACCATTGCCGATTCTTCCATCCCGGCTGTATGCTGAATTTGTCCTGAGATACCGCATGCGATATATAATTTAGGGCGTACAGTGGTTCCGGTTTGTCCAATTTGACGTTCATGTTCGCAGTAGCCAGCATCCACAGCTGCACGCGATGCGCCAACCTCTCCGCCAAGTACTTGTGCCAGTTCATGCAATAGTTCAAAGTTCTCTTTGCTACCTACACCGTAACCTCCGGCAACAACGATTGGAGCTCCTTTAATGTTGATTTTCGATTTCTCCATGTGGCGCTCAATCACTTTCACAACGAATGCCGATGGATCAATATATTTATCAACGTCTAGCTTCTTAACCTCGCCAACGTGGTTAGGATTGTTTATTTCTTTACGCATCACACCCTCGCGTACTGTTGCCATTTGTGGGCGACAATCAGGATTTACAATGGTAGCTACAATGTTACCTCCAAATGCTGGACGTATTTGGTAAAGTAAGTTTTCATATACTTTATTGTTCTTTTTATCCTCGTACTGGCCAATTTCAAGTGACGTACAGTCAGCTGTCAATCCGCTATGTAGTGCCGATGATACACGAGGTCCTAAATCACGACCAATGGATGTTGCTCCCATCAATGCAATTTGTGGTTTTTCCTCTTTAAATAGGTTAACTAATACCTCTGTATGTGGTAGGGTTGTATATGGTGCTAAACGAGCATCGTCTGCAATCCATAATGTATCTACACCATAAGGGAAAATCTGTTTTTCTACACCGTCAAGTTTAGCGCCTAAAACAATAGCTTCTAACTTAACGCCTAATTCTGTTGCTAGAGTACGTCCTTTGGTAAGTAGCTCTAAACTTACGTCAGCAACAACACCCTCTTCTATTTCGCAATATACAAATACGCTGTTCATTCTGTTCTGATTAAAAAAAATTAGTAATACAACTACCCGATTGTATGGTTCACTATTAACTCTTTCATCATTTCGTCAATAGCTCCATCTACCGGCTCAATTACTTTGGACTCTTTAGCTTGGAAAACCACACTCTCAATGTGTTTTACTTTTGTTGGCGAACCAACAAGCCCAAGTTCTTCCGCACTACATTCTATATCGTTTACGCTCCACTCGTTGATACGAAGATAAGGACGCTCATTTACCAACGATAAATAATCCTCGTCAGCATCTTGCATTTCTTGTGGTGCTTTAGCGTATTTGTATTTCAATAATCTCTTAGCATTTCTTGGACGACATGGTGCTGCCGACCCGTTAACGGTAACAACGCATGGCATTGGGCAACTTACCACCTCGATACCACGTTCTAAACGACGTTTCACGGTAACCTCTTTCTCATCGCATTTAATAATCTCTTCAGCGTATGTTACTTGTGGGAAACCAAGTTTCTCAGCTACCTGTGGACCTACTTGAGCAGTATCACCATCAATAGCTTGACGTCCGCAAATAATCATATCTACCTCAATATTTTTTAATGCACGAGATAGTGCGTAACTTGTTGCTAATGTATCCGAACCGGCAAATGCACGGTCTGAAAGTAAATAACCTCCATCGGCTCCACGATACATTGACTCGCGAATAATTTCGGCCGCGCGCCCTGGTCCCATGGTTAAAATATGTACGGTTGTACCCTCAATTTTGTCTTTAATGCGTAAAGCTTGTTCTAGTGCATTTAAGTCCTCAGGGTTAAAGATAGCAGGCAAAGCCGCTCGATTTACGGTTCCGTCCGCTTTCATCGCGTCCTTTCCCACATTCCTTGTGTCCGGTACCTGTTTAGCAAGTACCACAATTTTCAATCCTTTCATAGATATCTTAATTATGTATATTTTAAATTTTATATTTCATTTTGCGCACAACAATATCCTTTCGCACACATTTGGCAATGTATAAATAAATTTTAAAAATCTATACATAAATAGATAAAATTTATCATAGATGAATTACTTGAGGGTAAGTTAATTATAGTGGCAACTACACGCTGCAGTGTATATGAGTTATCCAATGAAATGCATTTTGAGGAGTGATATCACATAGTAAATGCTCAATTTTTGTTATAATACAACTGAATAAATCACGGTCCATTTTGTATTTATAATTAAAGTAGGAGTAATCCCGTCTACATAAAATTTATGGCAAAGTTGTTGTGCAAATACTCTATCTATATCCCCTAAGCGATATAGATGGGATATAGATAGGATATAGATGGGGTATAGATAGTGAGGAGAGGGTGTTGCCGGGATTTGAGAGATTGGGAGGTTGAATAACTTTAAAACAGATGTGATAATAGGGGTTTTGTGAGGCAATGTATGACGAAGAATGTGGAGGAAAGCTGTAGAGAGAAAAGTGTTAATCAGTTGTGGTGTGCGGTTTGTTGCAATGGAGAGTGTTTTATGGTACACCATTTAAAATAATACATTTATATAGAGGTTACAGATTTATGCGGATTTAACACTCCATTTGTAACAACAATTCAGGTGTCATGTGCGTAAAAGTAGGTGAAGCAAGATCTTTATAGCTAAGGAAAATTTGGATTTTGATGAAAAATTTTAATATATTTGTAGTATGTATAAGGTAATTGACTACATATCGGATTTGCTTTATTTGTATGACTGTGTCATAGTTCCTGATTTTGGGGCTTTTGTATGCAATCATTCAAGTGCTTCATTTGATGAAAAGACGGGGATAATTTCACCTCCCGCCAAATATGTTGTGTTTAATAGTAACATTAAACATAATGATGGTTTGTTAATTGACTGGATTGCTACGAAGGAAGGTTGCGACTATAAAAAGGCACAGATCAAAGTATCGCTTTTTGTAGAAGAAATCAAAATTCGTTTAAATCAGCGTCAGCGTATCCGTTTTGGTCAGTTAGGAGAATTTACTACAGACAGGAAGTTTAATATAGTATTCCAACCGGAACGCAGAAACTTTAGCAGTGAATCAATTGGTATGGAACAGTTGCAGGCTAAGCGTGTTAAAACAGTTGAGCCGCAAAGTGTAACATCCGGACAGGCAAAGGTAACAGAGAATGCTACTGTGCGAACCGGGAAGTACGGCGTATTGCAACGTATGTTTAGATTTGCCTTTATGACAGTTATATTATTAGGTGTAGCCGTTGCGTTGGTAATAACGTTTTATGATCCGATGGAGGAGTACGTATCCAATCCGGTAGTAAATAATATGTCAATTCAGCCTTCCATGGAAAAGGTGTCTGATTTACTTTCAAAACCGGTGCAAAAATGTGGTTATATTATTGCTCCGGATAGTGAATACATTGAATATGATGTGGCAATGAGTTTGCCTCAATAGAATATATTTTAAAGGAAAAGTGAAGAGAGAACATATCTCTCTTTTTTTTATGAGGATAATTTAATACATAAGCATAATGATATTAGCTGAGGAGCAGATAAAAATTAAGGTGCAACGTAATATATTCTTTTTGTCGGTTGCCATATTGGTGGGTAAGTTTATAGCTTTTTTTATAACAAACTCGGTTGGTATTTTTACAGATGCCATGGAGAGCATTGTAAACGTAACAGCAGGGTTAATTAGTTTGCTCAGTTTGCGATGGGGAGCAAAACCGCGTGATAGGGAGCATCCGTTTGGCCATGGGAAGATTGAGTCGGTATCTGCTTCACTGGAGGGATTAATGATTATTATTGCCGGTATCATTATTATTTATGAAGGTGTACATAGGCTTTTTGTGCCTTCTACGATTGAGAAGTTGGATATAGGTATTATAGTGGTGGCAGTGGCAGGTGCCATGAACTACGTTATGGGATGGTACAGTATCCGTGTGGGGAAAAAGTATAACTCTATTGCTTTAATTGCCGGTGGTAAACATCTACAGTCCGACACCTATTCCACCATTGGTTTGGTTGCCGGTTTACTTGTGCTTTATTTTACACGCATTGCGTGGATTGATAGTGCGTTGGCACTAACCTTTGGTTCCATAATTTTATATACAGGTGTTCATATTCTTAGAACAACCCTAGCTAACTTGTTAGACAGGGCGGACATGAAACTTATGAAAGAGATGGTTGAGGTTGTTGAAAAGGATAGAAAAGAGGAGTGGATTGATATACATAACACCAAAATACTAAAATACGGGAATAGTTTATTTATAGATTGCGATTTAACTTTACCTTGGTATTATACTATACGTGAAGGACATGTTTCATGCGATGAACTGAAGGAGGTGCTTAATGCACATTTTAATAATAGAGTACAAGTTTCTATTCACTCAGATCCTTGCAAAACTGCACAGTGTGGTTATTGTTTGTTGAGGGATTGTCCACACAGAGCTTCTGCCTTTATGGGGCGTGAACAAATTACGGTTGAGAAGGTTATTCAAAGTGATGAGGAACGTTTTGAGCATTAATATAAAACATCAGCGCCGCGCATAGATTTGCGCGGCGCTGATGTTTTATATTTATTTCTTTTCAGTAATAATGGTGGCGTAGTTGTAACCTAGTGCCTTGTATCTTTCGGTCATTGCAGATGTACGTTGTGTAAAATCGTTATAGTTACGTTCGCCCCTAGGTACCCATGCAATCTCGGCTAATGCGGCTACTCCGGGTAGTGTCATGTATTGTATGCGTTCGTCATTGACATTTGCTGTTGTCCATAAATTACCTTGAATACCAATTAGGTATCGGGATTCTCTCTCTGTAAGTCCATCTGTTGGTTCTACGTTGTACAGGGATTCTGTCCCAGAGTATTTATGAATATTGTCAGCAAATTCATTTAATCCAATCATTTCGCCAATACTATTGGGGATGTGGTTAATATTATCGCGCATAAATATTTTTCCACCGGTTGGCTGATAATTGATGGACATAACTGACGGTTGTTCTGTGATAGTATCCTCACAGTCGCTATTTAAGGCTATAACTTCTTTGCCATAATTATTGATATGATCCTTTATTCGTGCTTTGAAATAGTTATGAAGCTGTTGTGTATCAGTAAAATTCTCTCTTGTCATACAGTTTTGACATTTTCTGCATGTTTGCCAATGTTCTGTGTTAAATGGCTTGTTGTCTATAACCATGAAACGTGATGGGAATAGAGGCATAATTTCGTTGCAAATATCATGTAGAAATTCGTAGACCTGTTCATTACCTGCACAGAATGGAACATCGTCATTATCCCAGGTGGTAGCAACTTGATAGTTGTTTTGACAACCAAGCTCAGGGTAGGAGGCAAGAGCCGCCAACGCATGATTAGGAAATTCAATCTCTGGAATAACGGTTATATATCTGTCTGCAGCATATTTGACTATGTCCTTTATTTGCTCCTGTGTGTAGAAACCCTCGCCTGTTTTGAATGTATAATCCTCCGAAACGGGATAAGATCGTGGATGACGACTACCAATAGTCATGAGTTTAGGGTATTTCTTTATTTCTATTCTCCATCCCTGATTTCCTGTAAGGTGAAGATGTAATAAATCCAGTTTGTACAACGCCATGATGTCGATGTAGGTTTTTAACTCCTCCACAGGATAAAAATGGCGGGCCACATTGAGTTTTACACCTCGATAAGGATAACGAGGACAATCGTATATAGTAACTGCGGGAATTTTATAGGCGGTTACTACAGTGCTGGTAGGTTGTTCGGCCGATGGAGGTAATAACTGACGTAGTGTTTGAAGGGCGTATGATACTCCCTTAGGCGATCCCGATGTTATGTTAATTTGTTTACGGTTAATGTCCAGTGTATATTCCTCGGGAGCAAGGGCATCTTCAACAGTTATATTTATAGCGCCTTGTTGTGCCGGCCCATGTATTATTTCCAATGTAGTTCCGAAAGTTCTGCTAAGCCATCTATTAAATATGGTATAGGATGCACGCATATTATCTGTGGCATTTGTAAGAACAATGGGAGTTGTTTTGGATAGTTTGAAGGTGCCGCTTCCCTCTATGGAAGTTAAGGGTTTAGGTATAATGGATACTGATTGTATGGTTGTGGCATCACGAACGCATGAGAAAAAAGCTCCTACCAGTAATATAAGAATAGCATACCTCTTCATAGCTTTTGGTATTATGGTTCATACTTGTTTTATTGTATGCGGAATTGTTAAATTCACATTTGGGTATAATAAAAGGAGAGAATGTGTACATCTCTCCTTTTATTTGTGCTGTGAATTTGGTTATTAGTCATCCACACTTATAAGGTTAAAGTTTTTATCGAACTCAAGTTCCATTTGATTCGATAATTCAATATCATATCCCTTTTTATCTCTTTCAATACGAGTAACAAAGGTTTTTGGGAATCTTTTGCTTATAAGCGTACTAATTTGTTGTGGAATGATTGCTGTAGGCACGCCCTCTTTTTTACATTCAATCTCAGTCCATTGTCCGGTTTTGTCGAAATCAATGTTGTCTCCGTTGGTAAAAGTTACCTCATACTGCGTTCCGGTAAGTGATGTTTCGGATTTAACAAGCATGATTTCAGCTTTAGGGAAATACTTTTTTATGAATGTTTGTGCAGCTGCCGGAAGCTGTTCTGCTTTAATTACCTTGTCATTATCTGCTTTAGCTGTGGTTACCTGAAATAGCAGGATGCTAAACATAAATACGAGAAACTTTTTCATTGCGTTAATTATTAATCAGTTTGTAAATTACTTATTCACTCAATTATGTATTACTAATACGTGAAAAGCTTCTTTTGCTTACAATTTATGAGCTAATAATGATTATAAATATTTAATTCTAGTTTCGCATAGATACGACTACTCAAATTTTCCGAGCGTCTCACTTTATAACGCTATTAATGTGCTTTTAATAGTCACTATCATTTATATTCCCTAGTGAGTTATACTGTGTGTGACGAGAGGTATTGTTGTTATGATATAAAGCACTTATGTAACACTGGGATATTTAAAACAAAAAAAGCGGAAATGCCATTGACATCTCCGCTTATATGGTGTTATACAACAAATTAAACTAGTTCTTTAATTGCTGTAGTAACGTTTTCTTCGATACGTTTTAGAATGTCAGTACCTTCGGCTTTAACAAACTTTTGTCCAGTGATGTTTTCAAATAACTCAATGTAACGCTCAGTGATACCTTCAACAACTTGAGGAGTCATTTCAGGGATTTGTTGCCCATCTTTACCTTGGAAACCATTTTCCATTAACCATTCGCGAACAAACTCTTTAGAAAGTTGTTTTTGTTTTTCTCCTTTAGCAAGGCGCTCTTCGTAACCTTCTGCATAGAAGTAACGAGATGAATCGGGAGTATGAATTTCGTCGATTAGATAGATTTTACCATCTTTTTTACCAAACTCATATTTCGTGTCAACAAGAATTAATCCACGTTTAGCTGCAATCTCTGTTCCACGTGCAAATAATGCTTGTGTATATTTTTCTAATGCTTCGTAATCCTCTTTACTTACAACACCTGACGCAATAATCTCTTCTCTTGAGATATCCTCGTCATGTCCTTCCATAGCTTTTGTTGTTGGAGTGATGATAGGAGTAGGGAATTTTTGATTCTCAACCATTCCTTCAGGAAGTTCTACACCACAAAGTGAGCGTTTTCCAGCTTTGTATTCTCTCCAAGCGTGTCCGGTTAGATAACCACGTATAACCATTTCAACTTTAAACGGTTCGCATAGGTGTCCGATTGTTACCATAGGATCTGGCGTTGCAATTTTCCAGTTAGGTACGATGTCTTGAGTGGCATCAAGAAAAATCTCGGCAATCTGATTTAACACTTGTCCTTTGTAAGGAATTCCCTCAGGCAAAACAACATCGAAAGCAGAGATACGGTCAGAAACTAACATAACAAGGAATTTGTCATTGATGTTATAAACGTCTCTAACTTTACCTACATAAAGATTTTTTTGCTCAGGAAAATGAAAATCTGATTTTACGATAGCATTCATAATTTACTTATTAAGTGATATATAAAAGTGTGATTATTTAGCTTTAATGCTTAGGTAGCTTGTGCTACAAAAATAATAAAAGATAAGTAAGAACTTTACTGTTTGTGTAATTTTTTAGTTAGTTATTTACTCCTCTTTATCCTTATCATAAGCGCGTACAATATCCTTAACCAAGCGGTGACGTACTATGTCCTTGGTGTTGAATTCTACGAAAGCTACTCCTTTTATTCCTTTAAGTATATTAAATGCATGGGCAAGTCCGGAATCCTTCTTTTTAGGAAGGTCTATTTGGCTCATGTCCCCCGTAACTATAAACTTGGCGCTGATACCCATACGGGTAAGAAACATTTTAAGCTGATTGCGTGTGGTGTTTTGGGCTTCGTCCAGAATGACAAACGCATCGTTAAGCGTACGTCCACGCATAAAAGCTAGAGGTGCAATTTGGATGATGTTGCTTTCCATGTATTCCTCAAGTTTTTTGGGCGGCAACATATCGGCAAGAGCATCATAAAGCGGTTGCAAATAGGGATCGATTTTCTCTTTCATATCTCCCGGCAAGAATCCTAGATTTTCTCCAGCCTCCACCGCAGGACGGCTAAGAATGATACGTTTTACCTCTTTGTTTTTTAATGCTTTTACGGCTAGTGCAATGGCCATGTATGTTTTCCCGGATCCGGCAGGACCGGTGGCAAAAATTAAGTCGTTGTTTTTGGCGTGATTAACCATCTTCTCCTGATTAGGAGTACGCGCCTTGATCATACGGCCGTTATTGCCAAATAGGATAACATCGCCAACATTCTCAGGGTCCATCAATGTGGCATCCTCCAACAATATTCGTTTCATGTTGGCCACAGTGAGCATATTGTATTTATGATAATGCTCAAGGAGCTGGTTGAATTTCTCTGTAAAACGGTTTATGTCGGCTTCGTCTCCTTGAATAAGAATCTCATCACCGCGTCCCACTAATTTTAATTTAGGGAAGAAATCCTTAAGTAAGTTGAATTTGGCATTTTGAACACCATAAAATTCAACGGGATTAACATCCTCTATTGTAACTCTTTTTTCGATCATTGAGTGTAGTAATGTTCAGTTTAATTTTGAATTTCTATATAACGTTTATAAAGATGAAAGTAGTAAAAAGTTTTATATCTGTAATGCAAAGAGAGGAAAATAAACTTAATTAAGGGGAAATGAGTTATAAATGTGTATTTTTGGCACGATATTGGTTGAAGATTAAGGAGTCAATGAGTTTCATTGCGCGACCATTGCAGTTTATTCTTTGTGCGTTGTATGGAGGATGAATGATTGTGATACAATATAAAAACTACAGAGCTATGAAATATTACGTTATTGCCGGCGAAGCATCGGGCGATTTACATGCATCAAATTTAATAAAGAATCTTTTTATTGAGGATCCTACAGCGCAAGTGCGTGGTTGGGGAGGCGATAAGATGAAAGATGCAGGCTGTCAGTTAGTGCGTCATTATAAGGAAACGGCAATAATGGGATTTGTGACTGTATTACGCAATTTGGGAACCATTAAACGTAATATTGAAGAGTGTTGTAACGACATTTTACAATGGAAACCTGACGTTGTGATCTTAGTGGATTATGCGGGTTTTAATTTGCGAATTGCAAAATTTGCGAAGGCAAAAGGTATTAAGGTATATTACTATATATCGCCGAAGATTTGGGCCTGGAATACGGGACGTGTAAAACAGATTAAGCGTTATGTAGATAAAATGTATGTAATTTTTCCGTTTGAGGAGTCGTTCTACAAAAATTACAACTACGATGTGACTTATTGTGGAAATCCGTTGGTAGATGCTGTGGCAGCGCATGATTACAGACATGAAGGACGAGACGTATTTTTACAGGAGAACAATTTGGCCGATAAACCCATTATAGCGTTGGTGGCAGGTAGCCGTGCGCAGGAATTGAAGCATGTGTTACCTAAGATGCTGGAGATGGTGCAACATTTTCAAGATTATCAGTTTGTAATAGCGGGAGCTCCTTCTATGAGCGATGAGGATTATGCTCCGTTTATTGCCGGTTATGATGTTAAGATAATATACGGACAGACCTATAGACTTATTTATCATGCCCATGCGGCTTTGGTAACTTCAGGTACTGCAACGTTAGAAACGGCACTTATAGGTACGCCGCAAGTGGTATGTTATGCCGGTGAGGGTGGTGCATTAAGTTACTACTTGTTTAAAACTTTTGTGAAGGTGGATTATATCTCCTTAGTAAACCTAATTATGGGGCAAGAGGTGGTTAAAGAACTATTAATGCATAAGTTGAATGAGCATAATTTATTAGAGGAGCTTACTAAAATAGTGCATCATGAGCGTATCCGTGAGAAAATGATAAGGAATTATGGCGAAGTTCGCCAACGGTTAGGTAAGGTTGGTACCTCTATGCGTTTTGCTAAACAGATAGTGGCCGACTTAAAAGAAGGCAAATAACGATACGATATAAAAAGAAAAGAGAGATAAAGTCATTTGACCTTATCTCTCTTTTCTTTTTATATCGTATCGTGCTTAATTTTGTTTTAGTATAGACACCACCTGATTGTCTTTAAGTTCTTGACCGCCAGCAGTGACAATGATGTCGTTACTATGCAGACCTGATTGAACAACGGAATGAGTGGCATATATTTTTGCATTAACCTCTTGTTTATGCACCTTAAGTGTTGATTTGTCAACAATCCATATGTATTGTTTGCCATCTTGGGTTATAATTGAAGAGGTAGGGACAATAAAACTGTCGCTAATATTATTGTCTATTTTAATGTATACTTTACATGAGAAGCCAGTGAACACATCTTTGCGGTATTTATTAAATTCGGCATCAGTAACTTTTAGCGTAACAGGAATACCGCTACCGTCCGAAGCATAAATATTTTCTTTGATGTCGGCAAGGAATAATTTTCCTTTTATGGTTTCAAACTCCACGTATATAGTTTTAGGGAGATCCATAATCATTATGCTACTCTCTGGTAAGATAAATCTGATTTCCACAGATTCCGGATTGACAAGTTTTACTATCTTTTGGCCCACTTGAATTACTTCATGATTCTCAACGTACTTGTTTTCAATAAAACCGTCAAAAGGTGCTAATAGTTTAGTGTTGCTAAGAGTATTCTTGGCAAAATTAAGAGCAGATGTTGCTTGTATGTAATCTGCCTGAGCGCTCTCGAGGTTCTGTTTTGCTACAGCATTAGCATTATATAGATTTTGAGTACGTTCATAAATTTGTTTTGCAGCAATGTACTGCGCTTGTGCTGTGTTAACTTTTAAATTAAAGTCATACGGATCGATGGAAGCAATAAGTTGTCCCTTCTTAACGGTTTGTCCCGCATCGACATTAAGTGTAATGAGTTGCCCTGAAACTTTGAACGCGAGTTCACTGAATTGAGTGGCTTGAACACTACCTACGTAGGTTTTGTTTACAGTTCCCATAGTTTGTGCATACATAACTTGTACAGGACGTGCAATTGTTGCTTCCTGATTATTTTGTTTGCCTTTACAACCAATCACGGTAAAGAGGATGATAACGAGGGTATAATGAAAGTTTCTCATAATGCAGTCTTAAAAAATTTGTATGTGATTTACGTACATTAGGTCATATAGGTTTAATGTTTTGTATAAAGCTAACAATAAAATTATAGTTTTGTATATTTGTGATAGGTAAAATGATAAATAAAGCAAGTTATGGATTTTAGATTAAAAGTATTTTATGAAGTTGCAACTCAGTTGAGTTTTACGAAGGCGTCTAAGACCTTGCACATTACTCAGCCTGCGATTAGTAAACATATCCATCAACTGGAGGAGGAGTATAGAACATCGCTTTTTGAACGTCGAGGTAGCCAAATTAAGTTAACCCGGTCGGGGGAGTTGTTATTGCAGCATGCCGAACAATTAATAAAGCGCTACAAACAGCTCTCATACGAGATGAATTTATTGTCCAATAATTTTACCGGAGAGCTTTCCATTGGCGCCAGCACAACTATTGCTCAGTATTTGTTGCCAGAATTATTGGCCAAGTTTATTTCGAGATATCCTGATATACGTCTAAATGTGCGAAATGGTAATAGCGAAGAAATTGAACAGTGGGTAAGTGATGGGAAGCTATCTTTGGGAATGGTTGAGGGTAAATTGCACCATAATAACTTACATTACATTCCTTTTTTAGAAGATGAGCTTGTTGCCGTAACTGCACCAAACAGCGATTATGCCGATATGGAGGAGATAAGCCTAGAACAAATAGTTAATATTCCACTCGTAATTAGAGAGCAAGGTTCTGGAACGCTTGAGATATTTGAGCAATGTCTACAACAGCATAATTTAAAACTTAAGGATCTTAATATAATGATGCAATTGGGAAGTACGGAAGCGATAAAACGATTCTTACCCGAGGTTAACGCTATAGGAATAGTGTCCGTGCGCGCTATAGCGCGAGAAATTGTAGAAGGAAAACTTAAAATTATTGATATAGAGAACTTTGTGCCTACACGGCAATTCTCATTCATACATCAATTAGGCGGTGTGCACGGAATGGAAGAGGTGTTTATGGAGTTTGCTAAGAAGCATAGTTAGTATAACCAATAGTTATAATGTATCACTTTTTTGAATTGGTTAATATAAATTATTCGCTCTACTTTTGTATCGGAAAATATATTAATAAATAACATAAGGTGATGAAGAATACGATAACAATTCCTTTTTCAGCTCAAAAAATTATCTTTATAGGATGCTTGTGTCTAACCTTATTGCCCGGAATATCTCCGGCAGTATCCCTATTTATGGGATTGGCGTTAGCACTCTCTGTAGGAAATCCATATCATAGCTTTAGTAAAAAAACATCGAAAAAGTTACTGCAATATGCAGTTGTCGGTTTAGGTTTCGGAATGAATTTACATTCTGCCCTCCAATCAGGCAAGGACGGTATGATGTTTACCATTGTTTCCGTATGTACGGTCTTGGTACTTGGAATAGTGTTGGGTAAATTAATGAAGATGAATAGAAAAGCTTCATATTTAATTGCTGCCGGAACTGCTATTTGTGGCGGAAGTGCTATTGCAGCTGTAGGGCCGGTTTTGAAAGCGGACGATGATGAAATGAGTGTTTCTTTAGGAACAATTTTTATTCTAAACGCAATAGCTTTGTTCATATTCCCTCCGCTAGGCGAGTTTTTCGGTTTAACGCAAGAGCAGTTTGGTTTATGGAGTGCAATAGCAATACATGATACAAGTTCTGTTGTAGGTGCAGGAGCGGCATATGGAACAAAAGCGTTAGAAATTGCTACCATGGTGAAATTGACAAGAGCGTTATGGATAATTCCATTGTGTTTCCTAACTACATTTATTTTTAGAGAAAAAGGTGGCAAGATAAGTTATCCAATATTTATCCTATTCTTTGTCATTGCAATGCTAATCAATACGTTCTTGCCATTGCCACATGTGTTGACCGATACAATTGCTTTATGCTCTAAAAAAGCGCTTAATGTAACTCTATTCTTAATTGGTGCAGGGTTCTCATTAGCAGCGATAAAACGAGTTGGCGTACGTCCACTTATATTGGGACTAGTATTGTGGGTTGTGATAGGTGTAGGTTCGTTACTTGTAATTTTATAATGAATAGTATTATATTTGTATCGTAAACCTAGTGAATATGATACAATTTCAAGATATAACCCTTCAATATGAAGGTAGAAATCTCATAGAAGCTCTTAATGAGCATATAAAGATAGGAGAGAAGGTGGTGATTGCCGGTCCATCGGGGAGCGGCAAATCATCCCTTCTCTCTTTGATTACCGGTTTTATTGCGCCAAGTAAAGGAGAGATATGGCTAAATAATCAACGTGTAGATACAACTAGCGGCACTAATGTAAGAGATGTTATTGCTTGGGTTCCACAGGAGTTTTATTTACCCTATGAAAATGCGTTGGAGTTAATAACAGTTTTATTTCAGCTAAAGGTTAATAGGAAACAGCCTTTCCCTACGGATGATGAAATAACTGTATTATTAAGTGAGGTCGGCTTATCTATGGACTATCTGACAAAATCCTTTAAGGAACAAAGTGGTGGCGAGCGTCAGCGTATTCTTATTGTTGTAGCACTTTTATTGAAGAAACCATTGTTATTGCTGGACGAGCCGACTTCTGCATTAGATGCCGATTCTGTAAAGCGTGTAATAACACTTTTAAAAAAACAGAAGGTTACAATGGTCGCAGTTTCTCACGATGCGCAGTTTATAAATAGTTTTGATAGAGTAATTTATTTAAAAGGTAATGAGTAACGTTGATATCCCATACTTAAACTTTGGCTTAGGCTTTCTTTTAATTCTAATTCCAATTTACTTTCTTAAACGCTACAGGACCGGTCTTGTAAAAAGTACGTTAATGGCAACATTACGTATGACAGTGCAGTTATTACTTATTGGTTTTTATTTGGAGTATTTATTTACCATAAACAACCCTTGGATAAATTGCTTGTGGGTAATTATTATGCTAGTCATTGCGGCATATACAACAATCTCAAGAGTAAAATTGCCTATACGCCATATGCTTTTACCTATGTCCATAGCTTTTTTTATTGCCATAGCAATAATCGATATCTATTTTATGGGTGTGGTTTTGAGCTTATCAAATTTATTTGATGCTCGCTATTTTATTCCTATCAGTGGAATGATTTTGGGAAATATGCTTACTGCCAATGTTATTGCCTTGAATGCCTTTATTTCCGGTATAACAAGGGAGCGCGCGTTGTATATGTTTTTACTCGCTAATGGGGCCACAAAGCAAGAGGCTTTGGCGCACTTCATTAAGGAGGCTTTGGTAAAATCCTTTAATCCAACTATAGCATCTATGGCTGTGATGGGACTTATTGCTTTACCCGGAACCATGACAGGGCAGATACTTGGAGGTAGTAGCCCCACTGTTGCAATACGTTATCAGGTTATGTTAATGATAACCATATTTGCCTCTTCGCTTGTGTCTGTGTTAATAACACTGTGGTGTGTGGAGCGAAGTCTTTTCGCTCCAAATGGGATGTTGAAGGAGTTTGATAAAAAGTAACTCCTACTTATCTAAAATACTCATATCCTTAAGCCATTTTAGCATAATGTGTTTCCACTCCCTATGATAGATAAAGGTGGGACGCATACCCCAACCATGTCCTCCCTGTGGGAATATATGTATGGATGCGGGCACATTGTGCTGTTTAAGTTTCGTATAAAAAAGGATACTGTTTGTCGGAGATACGGTCATATCATCGTCACTTAGCATAAGTAATGTAGGTGGTGTAGATGGAGTGACGTTTAACTCGCTGGAAAAGGCCGACACAAGTGATGAGTCTGCCGGTGCACCAATCAAATTACTCTTACTGCCCATGTGCGTAAATTCTTTATCCATTGTTATTACAGGGTAAAACAGAACCATGAAATCCGGTTTCCTACTACTTTGTGCACGTGTCCCTACTGTGGAGGCTAAGTGTCCTCCAGCAGAGAATCCGCTCATGCCAATTTTATGGGGATCAAATTTCCAATCCTCACTCTTTTCGCGCATTACCTCCATTGCTCTTTCCGCATCTGTACGCGGAATATCACAATGTCTGTTAGGTAATCGATATTGGAGTACAGCTGCTGTAATACCCTCCTGTGCCAACCACTTGGCAAACTGATGCCCTTCATGTTCTATAGCTAGAATAGAGTATCCACCTCCGGGACATATCACCATGGCTATGCCTTTATTCTTATCAATGTCCGGGCGGTAAACATATAATCGTGCATTTTGTGAATTGCAAACATGTCCGCTTTGATTGATAAATTCTTTTTCCTTAATTTCATTTGAGGGGACACTGTCTTGTCCCCATAAAGAGATTTCAATTCTTGATTGTGCGCAAAGATTTAAGCAGCATACAAGTGATAAAAATATTAATAGTGGTCTCATAACATTAAACTCTAAGTTATTTAATATTTAAGCCATTTCCAAAGCTCTTTCCAGCTTACTTTTTTACCGTACATAAGTATTCCGATACGGTATATGCGTCCTGATATCCATGTGAAAAATATAAAGAATGTTACTAACAATCCCATAGATACCAGTATCTGCCATGCGGGCACCCCAAAAGGTATACGCACAAGCATAACAATAGGTGACGTAAAAGGAAATAAACTACTCCAAAATACAAGAGACGACTCAGGACTCTTCATTGCTGCCATTCCAATGTACAAGCCTACAATTAGGATAATGGATAGAGGAGTCATAAATTGTTGTGAATCCGTTTCATTGTCCACAGCAGCACCAACTGCAGCAAAAAGAGAGGCATAAAGTAAATAGCCGCCAAGGAAGTAAAACAGAAAGCAAGCAAGGAACTTAGCAATGAAGCCAAGATCAATGTATGAAGCAATTTTGCTCATCATTTGCATTTGTTCCATACTCATACCCTCTACGCTCATACCACTTAAATTACCGGCGTTCTGCAATGCGCTTAAGTCGATATTTGGCATAAGGATGTTTTGCATTACAACAATACCTACAAAGGCCAGTAGTACCCAAATCATGAATTGAACCAAACCAACTGATGCAACACCAATAATTTTACCAAGTAAGAACTGAAAAGGTTTAACGGAGGAAACAAGCACTTCAATAATTCGGTTACTTTTCTCTTCAATAACTCCTTTCATAACTTGCGATGCATACATAAATATAAACATGTATATAACAATTCCACCAACAAGGCCAATAATGGAAGCAAACTCGGAGGAGCTTTCCTTTGCAACTCCGGTAGTCTCACTAATGCGTAACGTGCGGACTGTTACAGGTGTTTGTGTTGCATCAAGACGTTTTTCCAAGTCTGGAATCCCCGTCATGCTTATAATCTCTTTCCTTTTTTTATCCTCAATCTTAGCCCTTAACTGTCCCGATATTGCATTCCGTAAGTCCATAGGTACTTGTTGGAATGAATAGATAGGCAATTCGGCCTTTTGTTCTATATCGGTAGGTATCCACATAACGGCATAGTTTCCACTGCGTAGTAAATATGTAGAAGCTTCCTCCATTGTAAAGGTAGTGTCCAATGATATAAATGTTGTGTTATTTATATCTTGCACAGGACTTTCAATGGTCGATTCGTTTATAACGGCAATAACACGTTCCTGTGTATCGTCCTTAAGCATCATCCATATAAGAAATGCATAAAACAATACCATTAATATTGGAACAAGGATGGTAAGAATAATAAAGCTTTTCTTTTTTACGCGTGTAGTAAACTCGCGCTCAATGATTATAAATGTTTTGTTCATTACATTCCTTTTACAAGTTTGATAAAAATGTCGTTCATGCCCGGAATAACTTTTTCATAGGATAAGATATCCATGTTATTCATAGCTCTACTTAAAAGAAGATTTTGGCTTGCACTTTCATTTTGTTGAATAGTAATTTCGCTAACGCCATCTTCTATGCGTGTACCTAGAATTTCGAATTCGGAGCCCTCTAATATTTTTACATCCAACTCCGGATTGTAGCGGCAGCGTAATTTGTATGTATCGGTGGCGTATTGCTCGCGGATTTGATTTATGGGTCCTTCAATAATCTTCTTAGACTTGTTGATAAGAGCAATATGACTGCATATCTCCTCTACCGATGCCATGTTATGCGTGGAGAAAATTATAGTTGTTCCTTTGTCTCTTAACTCAATGATTTCGCGTTTAAGAAGTTCCACATTAATGGGATCAAAACCACTAAAAGGTTCATCAAAGATCAGCATCTCAGGCTCGTGCAGTACAGTAGTAATAAACTGTACTTTTTGTGCCATCCCCTTAGATAGTTCCTCAACCTTTTTATCCCACCAATTCTCAATCTCAAACTTTCGGAACCATGCTTTCAATTGCAGAGTTGCATCATGTTTGGAAAGTCCTTTAAGTCTTGCCAAATATACCGCTTGTTCGCCTACCTTCATTTTCTTATATAGACCACGTTCCTCTGGTAAGTAACCAATTCTTGCCATATCGGCAGGAACTAATGGTTTGCCGTCAAAGATAAGTTCACCGCTATCGGGTGCCGTAATTTGATTTATAATACGGATAAGTGAAGTCTTTCCGGCGCCGTTAGGACCTAGCAATCCATAAATTGCGCCTTTAGGAATATCAATGGAAACATCGTCAACAGCTCTATGTGTTGCGTAGTTCTTAATTATGTGTTTTGCAGAAAAAAAACTCATATGTGCCTAATCAGTTAATTAACGTTCATTAGACAAATGTAATAAAAAAACAGAGCTATTTACCAATGTAAATAGCTCTGTAATATAAAAGTTTATTCAATTTCAATCATAATTTGACCTTTGGCCACTTTATCACCTGCATTGACATTTACCTTTTTAATAACTCCGTGTACGGGAGCGGCAATTTTATTATCCATTTTCATGGCTTGAAGGACAAGTAGAAGATCTCCCTCTTCAACGTTATCTCCTTCTTTAACAAGCACTTTGACTATAGTTCCGGGAATTTGTGGAACGATTAAACGCTCATCAGGTGCTTCCCATTTTTTGTGTTCCAACCATTTTGTAGGTATAGTTGTTTTATAGTCAACGCCGTCAATTTGTATTGTTTCAAACTTTTTGCTCATGCTATAAATTGACTAGAATGGAGGAATACCATGTTTTTTGTAAGGAGTCATTACTGTTTTGTTTCCTGAAACCTCAATACAGTGTTTAAGTAAAGTACGAGTTTCTGCAGGCTCAATAACAGAGTCAATATATCCTTTAGAAGCTGCTACATATGGATTTGCAAAACGCTCACGATATTCAGCAACTTTTAATTTACGCATCTCTTCAGGATTTTCTGCCGATAGGATTTCCTTACGGAAAATGATATTTGCAGCACCTTCAGGTCCCATTACAGCAATTTCTGCAGTTGGCCATGCAAACATAAAGTCAGCTTTAAGGTGACGAGAGTTCATTGCAATGTAACCACCACCATAAGCTTTACGAAGAATTACAGTAATTTTAGGTACTGTAGCCTCGCTATATGCATAAAGTACTTTAGCACCGTGACGGATAACTCCCATATGCTCTTGGTCAACACCAGGTAAGTATCCAGGCATATCCTCAAGCGTTACAATAGGTACATTAAATGCATCACAGAAACGGATAAAGCGACCTGCTTTGTCTGCAGAGTCACAATCAAGAACTCCGGCAAGTACCATTGGTTGGTTAGCTACAAAACCTACAGTTTCTCCATCTATGCGTCCAAAACCAACTACGATATTTGGCGCGAAATATTGTTGTACTTCAAGGAAATCAGAGTCGTCAGCAACTGCTTTAATAACGTCACGTACGTCATAAGGCTGTGTTGGATCTGAAGGAAGTATTTTTTCGATATTGTATTCTGCTTTTGGCGATTTTGCAGGGAAACGTTTAGCTTTACGCTCGTTGTTCCAAGGTATAAATGTGATAAGCTTTTTGATTTGCTCAAAACATTCAGCTTCAGTTAATGCAAAGAAATGAGCATTACCGCTAATTTCACTATGCACACGTGCTCCACCTAGCTCTTCCATTGTTACTTCCTCTCCTAAAACGGTTTTAACAACCTCAGGACCGGTAATAAACATTTTAGAGATATTATCCACTACAAATACAAAGTCAGTAAGTGCCGGAGAATATACTGCACCACCAGCGCAAGGACCTAAGATAACAGAAAGCTGAGGGATAACTCCTGAAGCTTGTGTGTTACGGAAAAAGATTTCTCCATATCCGGCTAAAGAGTCAACACCTTCCTGAATACGTGCACCACCCGAGTCGTTAATACCAATAATTGGCATACGCATTTTAATGGCATGGTCCATGATTTTGGTAATTTTACGTGCGTGCATTAATCCTAACGATCCACCCGCAACGGTAAAGTCTTGTGCATATATTGCTATTGGCTCTCCATAAATTGTACCGGTTCCAATAATTACACCATCACCGTGAAGGACTTTTTTGTCCATCCCGAATTCTTTCGCCTGATGCTCCACAAACATATCGTATTCGTGGAAAGATCCGCTATCAACAATTGCCTCGATACGCTCACGTGCTGTAAGTTTACCCATGGCGTTTTGCTTCTTAATAGCGTCCTCGCCCCCACCTAGAAGCACCTGTTCTTTCCTTTTTCTTAAGTCAAGAATATTCCTTTTTAGTGACATATAAATTTATTTGGTTAATATTGAGTGGGTTATGTACGTTTTTTTAGGTAACATAGCACCACTTTCGGTTGCAATGTTACCTAAAAAAATGTAAACTTAAAAGATTTATATGTATTTTATTATTTTGAATTTCATACCAATAGGTCGAAAAGTGCTTATATTTGCCCAAAAATGTGCCAATTTGTGAAATAAAAATTTTTTAAATCAATGAATCAAACTAAAGGTTTTATTTATGGTGTTTTATCGTCATCAACATTTGGATTAATACCATTATTTGCATTGCCTGTATTGAAGTATGGAATGGATTTGGAGTCAGTAATGGTGTACCGATTTGGACTTTCAACAGCTATTCTCGGTTTATATATGTGGATTACGGGCCATGATATGAAAATAACATGGCGTGATTGGATTACTTTGTTTTTTCTTGGATTGTTTTACGGCTCAACGGCAATATTCTTAACGTCGTCCTATGTACATATACCAAGCGGATTAGCAACTACCATCCATTTTCTGTATCCTGTTGTTGTTACAGCCTTAATGGTATTTTTATTTAAGGAGCGGCTATCGGTTCCTATCCTCATAGCTTTTGGGCTTGCATTGGCCGGTGTTTTTATGTTAACATCTGGAGAGGGGGAAGGGGTTCTTTCCATGAAAGGATTGGCTTTAGTACTTATAACGGTATTTACATATGCAATATACATTGTTGGTGTAAATAAATCCCGCGTCCAAAAAATGGATGGATTAAAACTAACCTTCTATGTGTTGTTGGCTTGTACTTTACTGTTTTTGACCCAAGCCTTCATAGTAAATGGCAATATTGCACCTATACCCAACTGGAACATTGCAGGATGGTTGTTACTATTAGCTATTGTGCCAACGGTAGTATCGGACCTTACGCTAGTTTTGGCAGTACAGCATATTGGCTCCACCAAAACAGCCGTATTGGGATGCATGGAACCCGTAACGGCAGTACTTGTGGGTATTTCGTTCTTGGGAGAACATTTGGGATTGTTGCAAATAGGTGGAATAGTTGTTATCTTAGGTGCAGTAACAACCATTATATTGGTTAGTGCCAAAAAATAAATAAAATAATATTATATGATTCATTTTGAACGAATAAACAGCTCGTCCGACCATAGACTAGGACAATTACTCGATTTATATGCCGGTGCTTTTCCGGAGATTGAGAGACGTGATGAGGATACATTATTGAAATTAATAGATTCTCAATCCGATATGGATTTTCATGTTATTTATGATGACAATGACATGGCGGGCCTGTTTATAACGTGGAATTTGGGTGGATTCCATTACATTGAGCATTTTGCCGTATTCCCGGCAATGAGAAACAGAAAAATTGGCGAACGTGTTCTAGCTTATTACAAAACACAAACCTATCTGCCGGTACTACTAGAGGCCGAACCTGCCGAGGATGAAATGGCGAGCCGTAGAATTTCGTTTTATGAACGTAATGGTTTCTCTATTGTAGAGAAGGAGTATAGGCAATTGCCATATAGAAAGGGAGGCAAATCGTTCCAACTTTGGATTATGAGCAGTGAAAGTTATACTGATCCGTTACTGCTTCAAGAACACCTTTACACCATAAAAGAGCGAGTATATAGCCGTTTTTGGCATTAATTTCTCACGGTATCTTGTGGTGGTATCGTACTGTTTAATATAGAAAAATTGTATTTGATACTTCCCCAATAGCTAACTAACGGTGGTGTAATAATTATTTATAACCTATCCTGTTTTTTATTATTGCCAAGTGATAATTACATGCTCACACTTGCTTGTGCATGTAGTACCCTTCTCAAGGGTTTCGACTAGGTTACGACTAGGTATCGACTAGGTTTCGACTACTATTGGGGTGCCATACTAATCGAAACCTAGTCGTAACCTAGTCGATACCTAGTAGAAACCCTTAACAGGGATAAAAGGGAAAATTACCTAATTCTTGGAGTGCGTGCCGTAAATTTTATTGCCGATTATAAATATTAATAATTTAGTATCTCAACATATTTATGGGCGTAGCGAAGGATATGCATATAAGATTGTAACGTTTTTTATACTTAAACTGAATAAATTAATCTACATACCATAAAGTAGAAATAAGAAATGGCATATTAAACTACTTTTGGACCGGGTTTTCATACAGAAAATCCGGTTTTTATTTTATTAAATAAGTATTAGAAATCATGTTGAACAAATTGAAAATAGGGAATCTTTCCATTTCTGTGCCTATCATCCAAGGTGGAATGGGAGTAGGAATCTCACTTTCCGGACTAGCATCGGCAGTTGCTAACGAGGGTGGAGTAGGAGTAATCTCGGCTGCAGGCTTAGGCGTGTTGTATAAACACTTATCTAAGGATTATATGGCGGCAAGCTTAATGGGATTAAAAGAGGAGTTAAAGAAAGCACGCGAAAAGTCAAAAGGTGTGATAGGTGTTAACATTATGGTTGCGCTTTCAAACTTTACAGACTTGGTTAAAACTGCAATAGCAGAAAAGGCAGATGTAATCTTTGCAGGTGCTGGTATGCCATTAAATTTACCATCTTTTCTTGAGGAGGACAGCGTAACAAAGCTTGTTCCTATCGTATCATCTAGCCGTGCGGCGAAGTTAATATGTGAAAAGTGGAAAACATTGTATAACTACTTGCCAGATGCAATTGTAGTTGAAGGTCCTAAAGCGGGTGGACACTTAGGGTTTAAGCATGAACAAATTGAGGATGACAATTTTTCGCTTGAACATATTATTCCTGATGTTGTAAACGAGGTTAAGCAAATTGAAGAGAAATATAACCAAAAGATTCCGGTAATTGCCGCCGGAGGTATTTATACTGGCGAGGATATTCGTCGCATTATGGAGCTAGGAGCATCGGGCGTACAAATGGGAACGCGTTTTGTTACTACGACAGAGTGTGATGCTTCTGAGACGTTTAAACAAACTTATATAGACGCTAAGAAGGAGGATATTGGAATTATTAAAAGTCCTGTAGGAATGCCGGGAAGAGCTATATTTAGTTCTTTTATTCAAAAAATTAGTGAAGGTAAGAAACAGCCAAAATCGTGTCCGTTTAATTGTATTAAAACGTGCGATGTTGAAAAGAGTCCATATTGTATTATTTCTGCACTTTATAATGCTTTTAGAGGTAATATGGAGCATGGATATGCCTTTGCCGGCAGTAATGCATGGAGAGCAGAGGCCGTAATATCCGTTCAGGAAACATTTAACCGAATTAAGAAAGAGTTTAATAACGCGTTAAAATAAAAAAGAAGTGGTTGTCGAATATGACATCCACTTTTTTTATATAGCATTTTAAAGATTATAGATACTGCCAAAAGCGAGCGGGGAGTGAAATGTTATCAATATTTACAGCCTCTTTAAACAGTGGCGCTATTTGCGCAGGCGTAAAGCCGGCAATGCCACATCCAATTTCCGTTACTAGAAATTGCTTGTCCGGATGCTTTTGGGCGTATTCAATAAGATCCTTTACGTAGGGGGCTATTGTTTCCGTACCTCCCTGCATTGTTGGGATTGCGTAACATTGTCCGGTAGCTCCGGAGCCTACACCCCATTCTGCTCCAAACTTAGTATGTGCTAAGCGTGCTGCACCTCCAGCATGTATTCCTGCAAGGTTGCTACCAAATACAAAGATTTGGTTAGGAGCTAGCTGCGTTATATGCTCATTTGTAGTTCGTATTTTCATTCGTGTTTATTTTCAAGTACTATTCAAAGGTAATAATCCTTCATTTTCTAGCAAATATTTAATGTAATTATGATTATTAGATCCGTGTCTATTTATAATGCCTAATCTGTTATATTACAGTGATATAAATTACGATGTAATAGATTACTGTGAGACTTAGTACAGTGATGCGGGGTAGTCTCGTTTTTTAGTATAAGCTTCAATATATTCTCTCTAATATTGTTTTGTATGTGATACAAAACGCGCATAGAAGTACTAAGGCGGTGGAAATTAAATCAATAAACTAGGATGATATGTTTATTATTGAAAAAACTACAGTATATTGTACAAACATCTTCTAACTATTTTGGAGCGGGATTTACTCTGCTCATTATTATGTTGGGGGTGTGTGACCTATGTAACCTATTAATAAACAACGTATACAAATGAATGTACAAGAATTTATACAAAATTTTCGCGAGGCTTTTGGAGAAAAAGCTATGTTGCCAATAGTATTTTGGTATTCGGATGTACCAGAGGCTAAAACAGAATTTATTGGCGGTTGCTTCTTTAAAGGTTTGCAACATGTAAATAATGGTGAAACTATAAGCTTAAACGCTGAAATAATTGGTTGTGGAGGAGGAAAGTTTTATACCGGATTTTCGGAGATGCCTCCTTTTGTTCCAAACTTTGTGTCGCAAAAGGAAAGGTATAAAGAAACGCCTGATATGGTTTTAGAATACGTGGAACGCTTAGATGTTCCTTGTGCGAGCGGCGCGTATCTTAATTTTCTGCGTGTGGATAAGTTAATAGACTTTGATAGGGCGGAAGGATTATTGTTTTTTGCTACTCCGGATATTTTGTCGGGCCTCACAACTTGGGCGTATTTTGATAATAATGATGAGGATGCGGTTATGGCTCCTTTTGGGTCGGGATGTTCGGTTGTTGTGACTCAAGCAATCAATGAGAATAGGAGTGGCGGAAAGCGGACTTTTATAGGTTTGTTTGATCCTTCAGTGCGTCCGTATGTGGATGCTAATATATTAAGCTTTGTTATACCAATGTCGCGTTTTAGAGTAATGTATACAACTATGCGAAATAGTTGTTTATTTAATACGCATGCGTGGGCAAAAGTAAGGGAAAGGATTAACGAATAATATATACAATGGACGGTGTTTATTGGTTGTTAGCGGAATACTTAATCAATAAATAAATTCATTGATTATGCTGAATAAAATACCCCCGATGGTAGTCCATCGGGGGTATTTGCTATTTCTTTTTCTTTAATATTAGATCTTGTAATATACGTACGTTCTTTTTACCATCGTTGTAAATAATCTTCATGTCGGGATTTTGTTTTGCTGCAGGAGCGTAAGCTTCTGTATTCTTTATCTCGGTTTCCAACATAACACGGATTCCTGCTTTTACTCCAAGAAAGCGAATTAGCATTCTAAAGCGGAAAGCAGGTTTCTCTTTACGCTCTGCTTTCATACCGCTAAACTTTTTTAGAATAGTGGAATGTCGTGCTGCATCCGTGGCTACACGTTGTAAGGCGTCTTTCATTTCCTGATGTTTAGCTCGCTGTGATAAATATTTATATATAACGGATGTATCTAACTTGTTTTGTTGAGCTTTATGTAGCTCTTGTCTAGCTTCTGCACTTAATTTCATACCTCAAATATATTTTTTCATTAATTTTCAATTTCAACTTTTAGAATTCGCACCTCATTTACAGGACGGTCGTTTTTATCTACTTCGCAATTCTGTATAGAGTCCACTACTTCCATTCCCTCAATAACTTCCCCAAACACGGTATATTCACCATCTAAATGAGGTGTTCCGCCAACGGTTTGGTAATAGTGTTTATGTTCCTTAGGGAATAAAAACAGCGTATCGGCTGCCTGTTCCTTTATTTTGCTATGTAATTTTAGGACACCATTTGTATCGCCAATTTGTTCCATTTGTTGGAATAGAAGCTTATTTTGTTCCATGAGTTGGTGGAATAATGAGTTATGCAAAATTGCATTTTTTCGATTAATCATGGAAAGAAACTCGTCATTTTTAAATACTTTACCTGTAACAATATAGAATTGCGATGCCGAGGAAGCACGTAATGGATTAACTTCATTGCCCTCCCTTGCTGCTGCTAGTGCTCCACGTTTATGATAAAGTTGTGGGTAAACCAACTCTGCAGGAACTGTGTAGCCTAAGTCGCCATCGCCAAGTTTTGCAGTATCAGTAGCATGTTTTGATGTTGGATCGCCTCCTTGAATCATAAAGTTTTTAATTACTCTATGAAACAGTACACTATCCAACACGCCATCTCGGGTAATTTTCAAGAAATTATCTCTATGCAGAGGCGTTTCATTGTATAAAGTAACTTTTATAGTTCCGTAATTTGTATGTATTGTCACAACCGGCATTTTTTGTGGTTGTGTGCAGCTTGTGTGTGTAAATAGTACATAAAGCAGTACTACTAATAAAAGATATGCGCGTTTCATAATATTATCCTCAACAACTAATCACCGTCTGTAACCCTCGCTTTTGTAATGACTAAAAAGTTTCATCAATATAAAAGGCGCTTTAAACCAGTAACTAAAATTAATTTTACTTCCTCCTTTTTCTTTCCATTCACTTAACGGAATTTCCTTAACAGTACTATAATTACCGTATTTTAGTTTCGTCCTTACCAATATTTCCACATCAAAAAGCCATGTGGATTGGAATGGTTTGTCAAAAAGAGCCTGAACCGAGTCACAGTGAAAAAGCTTTGCTCCACATTGTGAATCATAAACGGGAATATTAAATACGATAGATACTGCTGTGGCAAAACAGCGACCAATGTAGTGTCTAGTTATATTGCGCTCAATATGTGCACCAAGACGTTTTATGCGAGAACCAAATATTATGGGATAATCTAAGGAACATGCATTATATAGTTGAGTAAATTCCTCGAGCGGTGTAGCCAAATCTGCGTCGCAAAAACCGATATATGTGTATTTGTCATGCAATTGTGTCATTGCGCATCGTATTGCCTCTGCCTTGCCTCTATTGTCATTATTGTCAATGAGCATTAGCTTATTGGGGTACTGCTTGCACAAATCCTTAAGCAGTGAAGAAGTATTATCTTTACTTCCATCATTTACAAAACAAACGGAATAGTTGCTGTTGTTGTGTACAAAGTTTGTAAACGCTTTGCTTTCCAAGCGTTTCTCTTCATTGTAGCACGGCACTATAATCACCACTTGAGGGGTTGTATTATTTTCCATATATTTTTGTAAAGATGGTGTTATTTTATACTCAAAAGTATTATTAAATTATGTAAATTCAAAGAAGAGTCGATATATTCGCACCAATTAATATGGTAAGCTATGAAAATAATTGTGGCGTGCGACTCGTTTAAGGGATCATTGACATCGGAAGAGATTGCGAATGTCATAAAAAGCACACTAAAAACGGAAGAGAAAATAGATAGTGTAGTGGGTGTTGCTATTGCCGATGGTGGTGAAGGGACATTGGATGCCATTGCTGCTTGGAGTACAGAATGTGTAGAGCATCTTTGTGTTGTACATAATCCAATAGGAGCACCTATCTGTGCGCGCTATTTAGGTTTCCCTAAGCAAAATAGAGCATTTGTTGAATTGGCAGTTGCTGCAGGCTTGACGTTGTTGAATGAAGAACAACGAAATCCGCTTATTACGTCTACGTATGGTGTAGGAGAAATTATTCGCCAAGCGATAGAGCAAGGTTATACGAATATTACGCTAACATTGGGCGGTAGTGCCACCAACGATGCCGGGGTTGGAATGTTACAAGCGTTGGGTTTTAGTTTTCTTGATGAAGCCGGCGTTGAAGTTGAAGCAGGTGGTGCATTTCTTGAGAGAATAGTGGAAATAAAACAAGATAAGGTGATGCCTGCACTTGCTCATTGTACATTCACGGTTGCTTGTGATGTTGAGAATCCATTAAGTGGAGAGAATGGTGCCGCTTTTGTTTTTGCAAAACAAAAGGGTGCCTCGGATGAGATGATTGGGTTACTTGATAACGGGCTACAGCATTTTGCAACAATATTGGAAGAATATTGTGGTGTTAGTCCGAATAAATTGTCTGGAGCAGGAGCTGCCGGAGGGGTAGGTGCAAGTGTAATGTTACTTCTAGGAGCAACTTACCAAAATGGCATAGCAACAATCCTTGAGTTTATGGAGTTTGAAAAAATTGTTATAGATGCAGATGTGGTAATTACGGGCGAGGGTAAAATGGATAGACAAACATTGATGGGTAAGGCGCCTTATGGTATACTAAGGATAGCAGAGAAACGTAATGTTCCGGTAGTTGCAATTGCCGGTATTGTAGAGGATTGGCAGCTGCTTAATGAGGCAGGCTTTAAGGCGATATTTCCAATTGTTTCGGGCCCAATGTCTTTAATGCAAGCAATGTCTAAGCGTGAAACTACAGAGGGAATAGCGCGTACCGTGACGCAAATAATGAATATAATGGCTGGTAAGTAGTTTGTTGAAATGTATGCAGCACTCGCATAAAGCATTTACAGTAGGTGAAAACATAAGGCTTTGACCTTTAACTAAGACTAATAATGCATACATAAAATATGAAGAATAAAAAAACACTGCCCAACTTGGACAGTGTTTTTATATTGTATACTATTCAAATAACTATGACTCTAATATTTGGTCAAAGAAGTCTGAATATAGCGATATATACTCCTCAGGGCTTGAATAAGCAACATTCGGTTTGTTTAAAGTATTTGCATACTCAACAAGTTCGGGTGCTACATCAGGGTGATTGAAAATAACTCCGTCCGAATACTCAAAAGCAAGTTTGTTTACGTTTAAGTGTGTTGAGTCGATAACTGTTTTCACATCATCACTAATCACTCCTTCAGTTAATACTTTATTGTGGAAGTTTTGATTTAAAACTCCGTCAAAAGCGTCGTTATGTGCTGCATAAACAACTTTTGTATTGGCAAAAACAGGATCGTCTGCATATACCTTTTTTAAATATAAAGGCACTAATGCAGAGAACCATCCTTGACAATAAATCAAATCTGGATCCCAACGTAGTTTACGCACTGTTTCAAACACACCACGCGCAAAGAAAATGGAACGCTCGTCATTGTCGTCGAAGAAATTTCCTTCGTCATCGGTAAGAACGTGTTTGCGCTGAAAGTAATCCTCATTGTCAATAAAGTACACCTGCATACGGGCAGCCTGTATAGAGGCAACCTTAATAATTAGCGGGTGATCTGTATCATCAATGATAAGATTCATACCTGACAGACGTATCACTTCATGAAGTTGATTACGTCGTTCGTTTATACATCCAAAGCGAGGCATAAACGTTCTGATCTCTTTACCTTTTTCTTGAATTCCCTGCGGCAGAAATCTTCCGATATTTGCCATCTCCGACTCTGGTAAGTAAGGTACAATCTCCTGTGAAATAAATAAAATTTTCTTTTTCGTCATAACTGCATTTCCCAAAAACCACACAAAGGTAGTCAAAATTACGTAAATATGCAAAGTTGTACTTTTGATTTTCAGATGTTTTAGAAATTAGGAGGAACAAATGTACAAATTGAATAAATTAGTGTAATTTTGAACTTAAATCTTATAAAACTATGGCAGAACATAACGATACCGGTATAGCAGGCGAGGAATGTGCTGTATCCTATCTTTTATCGCAAGGATATAAAATTAGACATAAAAACTGGCGATGCGGACATCTGGAATTAGACATAGTATGCGAAAGGGGTAATTACAACAAATTAATAGTTGTAGAAGTTAAGACAAGAAAGAATAAACGCGTACGCCTTGATGAGCTTATAGATTTTAAAAAAGTAAATAATATCCGTTGGGCTACCGACGCGTATATACGTAGATACGATATAAGAAGCGAAGTGCAAATAGACGTAATAGTGGTTACGGGAGAGGAACAGCACTTAGAACATTTACAAAATATAATATCAGTAATAGATTAAAATATGGCAACATTAATAGCAGAGTATAAAGGCGATTTGCACGTAACTTGCGAGCATTTGGCGTCGGGAGCAGTAATAGAGACAGATGCTCCAATTGATAACCAAGGAAAGGGTGAGGCTTTCTCTCCAACAGATTTATGTGTAGCTTCTCTTGCTTCATGTATTCTGACAATAATGGGAATAAAAGCAAAAACTTCGGGTTTTGATATTACGGGAGCGACCATTGAAGGGACAAAAACCATGAACGAATCTCCACGTCGTATTGGAAGCATTGATTTTGTTATAACAATGCCAAATAAACAATATAGCGAAAAAGAACGTACCATTTTAGAAAGAGTAGTGGACAGTTGTCCAGTACATTTGTCATTGCATCCGGATATTTCAACGAATGTTGTATTTATTTGGGCAGAAAAGGAATAGTATGGTATTTGTAACAGGAGCTACGGGCATGTTGGGATCGCATCTTATTTATCATCTCGCGCAGATGGGAGAGGATGTTGTGGCATTAAAACGCTTGGGAAGTAACGTAAAGGAGTGCAAACGCGTGTTTATGCTATATGACGGAGGTTCCTATTTGTGGCCAAGAATTAAGTGGGTTGAAGGCGATGTACTGGATGTAAATACAATAGAACATAATGTGGAAAGGGCTCATGCCGTATATCATTGTGCTGCAGTAGTATCATTTAACGGAAGTGATAAAAACGTATTACGTGAAACGAATTTAACAGGAACTCGCAACATTGCTGAACTGTGTAATAAATATGGCACGCCATTAATCTATGTTAGTTCCATTGCTGCGCTTGGCGATGTCGAGGACGAAAATGAAATGATTACAGAAGATACTGCCGCTATTGATGGTCGCAAACACTCTCTATATTCAGAGAGTAAACGTCAAAGTGAAGAGATTGTGTGGGAGTACGTACCTAAGGGGCTAAAAACTATTATTGTAAATCCATCAATCATTTTGGGTGCTGGTATGTGGGATCGAAGCAGCTCCCTACTCTTTAAACAAGCACGGAAAGGATTACCATTCTATACGTTAGGGGTTACAGGCTATGTTGATGTGCGCGATGTATGTAAATTAATGATACGTTTAGCACAAAAAGAAGCATATGGCCAACGTTTTATATTGAATGGTGGAAATTATACCTATGAGTTTATATTCAAGTTGTTTGCGCATGCACTTCATATAAAAGCGCCTTGGTTATATACCCCACGTTTTATAACCTTAGCCGTGGCAGGCGCCTCTTGCTTTATATCCCGTTTTACGGGAAACAAACCACAATTAACGCCAGAGACAGCGCGTACTGCCCATAAAAAATCATGCTATAGTTCGGATAAAGTAAAGCGATTATTACCATCCTACAGATTTTATAATGTACAAGAAACTATAAAGTGGATTGTAACACAGTGGGAAGAATCGTGATTTTAGCTTTTATTCTGTTTAGAGTATCACTTTTTTGCACTATTTTTGCACCACAATTACGCATATAGATAAAATTAAATATAATGGATAATTCCTTACTAGAGAAATTAGAGACCTTTTACATTCGTTTTAAAGAAATTGGCGAGCTTATTACCGACCCTGAAGTTATTCAGGATATGCAGCGCTATGTAAAACTTACCAAGGAGTATAAAGACTTGGAAAGTATTGTGGCAGCTGCCGATCAGTATAAGAAGGCGTTGAAAAGTATAGAGGAATCGAGAGAGATTCTTGATATGGAGGACGATAAAGAGCTACGAGAAATGGCTCAAATGGAAATCAACGAGTTAACAGATCAAATTCCTACAATGGAACAAGATATTAAGATGTTACTTGTCCCTGCCGATCCGGAAGACTCTAAAAACATAATGCTTGAAATTCGTGGTGGTACAGGAGGAGATGAGGCTTGCTTATTTGCGGGCGATCTATTCCGTATGTACAGCAAATTCTGTGAAACGAAAAGATGGAAACTTGAAGTTACCAGTGTAAATGAGGGAACTGCAGGTGGTTATAAAGAAATTATTGCCAGCGTATCAGGTAATGGTGTTTATGGTATTATGAAGTACGAGTCGGGAGTGCACCGTGTACAACGTGTTCCTAGTACAGAAACGCAAGGACGTGTGCATACCTCAGCTGCCACAGTAGCAGTTTTACCGGAAGCACAACCTTTCGAGGTGGAAATTAATGAGGGTGAGATTAAATGGGATACTTTCCGAAGCGGTGGTGCCGGTGGACAGAACGTTAATAAAGTGGAGTCCGGAGTGCGTTTACGTTATAACTGGAAAAATCCTAATACCGGAGCTGTAGAGGAAATCCTGATTGAGTGTACTGAAACACGCGACCAGCCTAAAAATAAAGAGCGCGCTTTATCTCGCTTACGTACGTTTATCTATGATAAAGAGCACCAAAAGTACATTGATGACATTGCAAGCAAACGTAAAACAATGGTGTCAACAGGCGACCGCTCTGCTAAAATTAGAACATATAATTACCCACAAGGACGTGTTACTGATCACCGTATTAACTTAACTTTATATAACTTAAGCGCGGTACTAGATGGCGACTTAGATGAGGTAATTGAGAAACTACAGATTGAAGAGAACATGGAACGCTTAAAAGAGAGCGGATTTTAATGTGATAATAAATAATAATAAGAAGTATGACTTATAACGAACTTTTCGAGCAAATACAAAAAAAGAAATCTTTCCTATGTGTTGGATTAGACTCTGATATCGCGAAACTTCCAAAACATTTATTGGCATGCGAAGATCCGGTTTTTGAATTTAATAAAGCTATTATTGACGCAACTGCCGATGTTACCATTGCTTACAAACCAAACATTGCTTTCTATGAAAGTCGTGGATTAGACGGATGGCGTTCATTAGAGAAAACGGTTAATTATATCAGAGAAAATTATCCTGATATCTTTACAATCGCTGATGCAAAACGTGGAGATATTGGAAATACATCTGAGATGTATGCAAAAGCATTCCTTGATACCTTAAACTTTGACTCAATCACTGTAGCTCCTTACATGGGCGAAGATTCAGTAACTCCATTTACTGCTTACCCTAACAAGTGGGTTATTCTTTTGGCATTAACATCTAACAAAGGTGCTTTTGACTTCCAATTCATGGAACAAGATGGTGTAAAACTATACGAAAGAGTATTAGAAAAATCTCAAGAGTGGGGAGATGCTCAAAACATGATGTACGTTGTAGGTGCAACAAAAGCAGAGATGCTTGAAGGTATCCGTAACATTGTACCAAATCATTTCCTTTTAGTACCTGGTGTAGGAGCACAAGGCGGATCGTTACAAGAGGTTGCCAAATACGGCATGAACTCGCACTGTGGTCTTATTGTAAACTCATCTCGCGGAATTATTTTTGCCGATACTACTGAGAATTTTGCAGTACGTGCCGGAGAAGAAGCTAAGATACTACAAGAGGAGATGGCTGAACTTTTAGATCAGTATCTAACTAAGTAATTAGTAAACTATATGATACAAATAAAGGAGTCCCGTAAAGGACTCCTTTATTTGTATGTGTAAACTGCGTATTAAATAGTTTGGACTGTTGTAATGTTGTCCATTCCTGTTTGTACCGCAGTAATATTCATAGGAATAAGTTTGTGGTGACGTGCCGGAAGCGATTTCTCCAACCCTTTTTCCACATTCTCAAGCATAATTACCGGTTTTACTTTAAGGAAAGCACCAAGTATTATCATGTTAAATACTTTCGGATTGCCTCCTTCAGCAGCTAAGCGAGCACCCTCAATAGTATAAATGTTAATATCCTTACGCGTTGGCTTGTGGATAATACCATTTGGATCATAGATTAGAGTACCTCCAGGTTTCACCGAAGCCTCAAATTTATCCATACTTTGTTGGTTAAGTACAATTGCTGTATCGTAATGCGTTAACACCGGCGAGCTAATGCGCTTATCGCTAATAATAACAGTAACGTTAGCTGTACCACCACGCATTTCAGGTCCGTATGATGGCATCCATGTAACCTCTTTGTCTTGCATAATACCTGCGTAAGCAAGAATCTTACCCATTGATAGCACACCTTGACCACCAAATCCTGCAATAATTATTTCTTCTGTCATAATAGTTACTTTTTCTGATTATAGGTCTTTAATGTCTCCTAATGGATATTTTGGAAACATGTTTTCTTTCATCCATTGGTTCGAAGCTACAGGAGTCATTTTCCATCCTGAACTACATGTACCAACCACTTCAACAAACGATACTCCTTTATCTAAGCGTGTATTCTCAAATGCTTTACGTATTGCTTTCTTTGTTTTACGTACCGCAGCAGGAGTTTCTGCGCTTTGACGTGTTACATAACAAGTCCCATCAAGTTGAGCAATTAACTCCGTAATCTTCATAGGGAAACCATTCAGTTTTGCGTCACGTCCGTAAGGAGTGGTTGCAGTAACCTGTCCCAACAGTGTAGTTGGGGCCATTTGTCCACCTGTCATACCGTAAATAGCGTTATTTACAAAAATAACCACAATGTTTTCTCCGCGGTTACATGCATGCATAATCTCTGCACAACCAATAGAGGCAAGGTCACCATCTCCTTGGTATGTAAATACATACTTATTTGGTTCAAGACGTGAAATTCCTGTTGCAACAGCTGGAGCACGTCCGTGGGCAGCTTCTACCCAGTCAATGTCAATATAGTTGTATGCGAATACCGAACATCCTACCGGAGAAACCCCGATGGTTTTGTCTTGGATACCCATTTCTTCAATTACTTCGGCAACAATTTTGTGAATTACCCCGTGCGTACATCCCGGACAGTAGTGCATCACATTATCCATAAGGAGCGCGCTCTTCTTAAGCACTACGTTCTCCTCTTTAATTATCTCGTTAAGATCAATAGCCATAGGGAATTAGATTAACTTTTTTAATGCTTCGATTATCTCTTCCGGATCTGGAATTACTCCACCCATACGTCCGTAATGCTCAACAGGAACTTTTCCATTTACAGCTAAACGAACATCCTCAACCATTTGGCCGGCACTCATCTCAACTGTAAGTATTCCTTTAACCTGTTTTGCCATGTCGGCAATAGCCTTAGTAGGGAATGGGAATAATGTAATAGGACGAAGAAGTCCTACTTTTATACCGCGTTCGCGAGCAAGTTCCATTGATTTTTGACAAATACGCGCTGACGATCCGTATGCAACAAATATATACTCAGCATCTTCGCAACCAATCATCTCAAATCGAGTTTCCTTTTCTCTTATCTCCTGATATTTGCGTTGTAATTTGTGATTGAACTCTTCCTGACGGTGAGCTTCCATCTCAAGCGACGTTGCCACGTGGCGTTCACGTTTCTTCTTACCTGTTGTTGCCCAATCGCCAGAGATTTTTTCAATCTCTTCATCTGTCCAACGAGGTTTGAATTCCGATAACTCTACTTTTTCCATCATCTGACCAATGATACCATCTGTTAATATCATGGCCGGATTTCTATATTTAAATGCAAGTTCGAAACCAAGATCAACAAAATCATTCATCTCTTGTACAGAAGCCGGAGCAAGTACAATTAAATGATAGTCTCCATGTCCGCCACCCTTAGTTGCTTGAAAATAATCACTCTGTGCAGGTTGGATAGTACCAAGACCAGGGCCTCCACGTACCACATCTACAACTAAACAAGGTAATTCAGCTCCTGCTAAATAGGTTAATCCTTCCTGTTTTAAACTAATACCGGGGCTCGATGATGAGGTCATTACCTTTTTACCGCACGAAGCGCCACCATATACCATGTTGATTGCAGCAATCTCACTTTCGGCCTGCAATACAACCATACCGGTCTCCTCCCAAGGTTTGCGAATCATTAAAGTTTCCATCACCTCAGATTGTGGAGTAATAGGGTATCCAAAGTAACCGTCACATCCGCAACGTATAGCTGCTTCTGCAATTACCTCGTTTCCCTTCATAAGTTTCTTTTCTGCCATGTTGGTAGTTTTTTATTTATCCAATACTTTTTTTGTAAACAGTTATCACTGAATCCGGGCACACCAACCCGCAGCTTGCGCATCCAATACAGGCTTCAGGCTTTGCCATATATGCATAATGATAGCCCTTGCCGTTTACGTTGCTGTTAAGCTCAATAACTTTTGTGGGGCATGACACCGCGCATAACTCACAGCCTTTGCATTGTTCTACATCTACAACAATTGCACCTTGAAATTTTGCCATAGTTATTTTCGTTATATATTGTTAATTATTCAGAGGAATTAGTGAAATACTGTAACTAATTCCGGGTATAAAATTACAATCTAAAATTAGAAATGCAAATTCTGGAAAAAACTTTTACTGTAAAAAAATAACTTTATTACTATGTAAACTAGTTATTTCCATTAATTTACCATGTCCAAATTGAATTTGTTTACTCGCTCTTTTAATGTAGGAATATCCTGTAAACTCACCTGAGAAACGCATGCACGCAGTCCCTGTCGTTCACTCCCAAAATTCTTCAATGTGAGAGAGGATATGCCATAATGTAATAATTGTGTAGCCAAATCGTTTGCATTCATAGAAGGATGAATAATAGTAAAATAAAAACCATCCGATATGTTTTCATCGCCATCCTTATTATAAACAATCTCAAATCCGGCATCCTTATAAATCTGCTTCATTAAATTAGCCCGATGACCATATTCCTTAACGCCATCCAAAATATTTATCTCTCCGTTGTTTGCCGCCTTCAATATGGCTGCTAGGGCATATTGCGGTGAGTGCGCAGTTCCGGAACTTAAGGTATAAATAAGTTTATATATAGTTGTATACCCAAAGCGCGACGAGCCAAAACGTTCCTTCAAGCCGTCATATTTCCGGTCAAATAGCTTATCAGATATGCAAAGTAATCCTAAACGTTGTCCGGCATAATTAAATAACTTAGAACTAGAGATAAGTAAAATATAATTATCCGTATAATGCGCTACAGAGGGTTGGTAAGGCGCCTCACCCGGATGAGATAGGTCCTTGCGGAAATCCATAGCAAAATAAGCTAAATCCTCAATTACAATAACGTCATACTCGGTCGCCAAACGTCCTATAATAGCTAACTCCTCCTCGGTTAAACACACCCATGTAGGGTTATTGGGATTGCTGTATATTATAGTCGCAATACTCCCAGTGTCTAAAAACTCGCGTAGTTTCGCTTCAAGCTTCTCACCTCTGTAATTATAAATGTCAAAAGCCACGTAGGGTTTACCTATTACCTCCACTTGAGTTTTTTGTACGGAGAATCCCGGGTCAATAAATAATACTGTGTCTGCACCTTTTTTACAAGCCGTTGTTGCCATAAAACTTACATAAGCCCCTTGCATAGATCCAACAGTAGGCACAATATGTTTTGGAAGTATATCAACATCCATAAAGTTTTTTACAAATAACGACGCCTCCGTTGCCAACTGAGGCGTCCCCTCAAGCATTGGGTAATATTGTGGAGCATTATTGTGTATAGCCTCAATCTCGGCTTTCTTTCCAATCTCACATGGAGGCAAACCGGGAACACCCATCTCCATGCGGATAAACTTTATGCCTGTTTTTTGTTCAAGCGTATTCACCACTTTTACCACATCCCGAATTGAGGCATTATCAATGGAGTCTATACCACATTCCTCCAATGTTGCCTTAACGGTTTGTGCGTTTATCAAATAATTATTCATACGTTAGTTACATGTAGTTAATTACAATATGTAACAATAATAAGAATTTCGATTTTAAATAACAACTATTATGGCAATTTTATTAATATTTTCACATTTTCTTCGCAATTGTGTAATTCCTTGAGTGGCAAATAAAAAGGCCTTCATCGCATAATTTTTGTAGCGATGAAGGCCCCTTTTTATCTAAAATAGATAGATTATTTCTTACTGATAATGTGTTTGCGTACTTCAAATTTTTGTACCTCAACACCTTCACATGGGAACCATATTTTTAATGTATGGTTTTTTCCTCGTAGCAATTTTGTTTTGAAACGAGCTTTTACCGTGTTAATCAGTTTCTTTTCCAATTGCAGCTCCTCTGCCTCTAGTAAATCCATTCCAACAAGGATATGCGGTTTGTCTGGCATTTTATCTTTGTCCAAACGATAATGAACTGTTACAGAATAATCTCCACCCATAACCTTTGATGAAAGAGTATATTCAGCATATGGCATAAGTGCTTTACCCGTACTTGCAGTTCCATTTTTCTTATAGGAGCTACCTTGTCCGTGAATATAGGTTTTTCCGTTAACTGTTTTCTCGTTAATAAAACGAGCAGACTTATGGTCTGTTGCCGGAACACTAACAGTAAAGTTATCTAACTCATGCTTTCCTTCTTGTGCCCATAGAGCACCAACACTTAAAGCAAATATTGCTATAAGTAATGTAATTTGTTTCATAAATAGTTGTTGTTTTGTTTTTTATCTCGCTTTCCAATGCAAAGATAATAAATTACAATGGTGGATATAGTTAATCAATATATATTCACAACTGTTATTATTTGTTTTATATTATACATATTTGTACTTATTGGCCATTAAAATAACAGTTGCTACTATGTTATGTACCTGTGGGCCTATACGTATTATATATTATATGGCAAGTTCATGTAGAAAAATAAGTTTTGACTATCCTTCATGGAGTGAAAAGAATTACGGCTTCCATTAAGTTTGCTCTGAGCTCCCTTTTAGTTCCGCTCTCTTTGCACCCTGGTTACTCTCTGCTTGCTCTCTGTCAAGTTCGCATTAAGTTCGCATCAAGTTCGTGTTATGTTCG